>JAITVY010000060.1 GCA_031285565.1 Tannerella sp.
ACAAATATTCAAAGAGCGATGAAGGTCAGATCTACACCTGGGCTTCTGGTACATACGATGGGAAAAATCGCCATCGCATTCATTTATCTAATTTTTTAAATACTGATTCGCATTAATAACATTGATAACGAAGATTATAATTATTTTTTTTAAGAAAGGGTAGTCGTTTTTATGAACGATATTATCTAAGCGGAATATTATTTTTCCAGACGAACTATCAGTTGAAAAAAGTGGGATAGTCTCCCGGCTAAATACGAACAGCCGGGAATTATCCCTGAATAAAATTTACGAAAACATTGTCTCACGACAATTTTACCCTGCACTTATATTTTTTTATAAAAGTGCTATATATCGCTATTTTATTATTATTTTTTTTACTACATGCTGATCCGTATAGTTGGCACGGACAAAGTAAATACCAGTAGGTAATCTATTGTTTATCCGTATTTCACGGTTAGCTTCTACCTGAATATTATAAACTGTAGCACCCTGGATATTATAAATAGTAACTTGTGCTTCTTTGTTCTTCCTGTTACTTAACACCAGGCTCTTGCTTTCTTGCCAGGTATTAAAGAAGCCGGGATCTATCTGTATATTATCCGTTGGTTTATCATTACGTGTTGAAAGGATTTGAAAACGTTTTTCTGCCATATCACTGTTCATACCTGTAAAATGATATTCTGTGCCACTGGTTGTAATGTCCGTCCTGCGGTTTCCATCTTTAGTATCAACCAGATAAATAGTTTGGTATATCTGGTTTATATTGGTATGATAGAATGTGAGTGTATAATCCGATATATTATCCTCGGCTTTGAAAGCCAGCCATGTACTATCTATATCATTTACCGTATTTATCTGGTAATTGCTATCTTTTTCTTGTGCATAAAGTTGGGACAGACGGGAAGCTCCGAATATTTTATGCCCGTCATAGCCGTTATCAAACCCACGGCTGGCATGTTGGTTTGTAAATATCCACATGCAGTCTTTAGGTATGCCTTTGCTGGATAAACCGGCTATGGTATAAATTAAATCATCTTCCGTATGCGTATTTTCTGTTATCTCTGATGAGCGTAATACGGCATTTGTACCTACACCACTGTATTTAAATTTTAATGTACGTGCTGCATCTGTACCTGTAAGCCCGTTTTGTATCTTTACCACAAAACCCTGTAAGGAAGATATAGCCATTGTGCCGGCTAAGTTCTGGGGAATAGCCAGGTATTGTCCGGCGCCAGTCAGGTTTGTCCTTGCCCCTCCGGCGATCCATCCATCCCAGTCAGCCGAAGTACCGGTATGAAACAAATAAACGGTCTTATCCAGGTTATTTCCGAAATCCAGTCCGTTAGCGATACTCAAACCAGCGGTATATGGATTACTGACTACATGTTGTCCGTTGAAAACGGAATTTGCTGTTGTCCGTGTTAATACAATACTCTGATCCCTGTTCTCCAAATCTCCCCTGAAACTGAACAATCCTTGATTAGGGTCGGTTTCCCACCAGGAAATTTCATACCCTTTAACCGGAAGTAAAGTTTCTGTGTTGGTTACCGGTACCCAGTAATTGAATTGTGTTTCATCATAACGTCTTACTGCCGCTCCGGCTAATGCCTGATTGGCTGTAACGCTCCGTACCGGGATACCGAAGTATTGCCAGTTCATCAGACCGGAATTGGTTACTCCTGCTGCTGTTTTGGCTTTACTATAGAATTCAACTTCAGTGGGAATAGGCACTTGCATTGAATAACCGGATATGACAGCATTCAATCCTGTTGGGGTAATAAATGTACCGTTCAACCCGGCTTCACTTGAATAGGCAGGTATGAATGCCTTGACGATTACCCTTGCCGTAGAAGTGGGACCTATCTCATAACTGGAAGTTATGATAAGCTTTTTATTTGCCAATACAACCAGGTTTGCATTCGTCAGGTTTTTGATTCCTTTGGCCACATATTCCTTGTCGACCCATAGATCAATAGCATTCGGATGATATTCCACAATCTCATCTGTAGTGGGTAGACGATTAGCAGTCCAGTTAGCAGGTATACTCCAAAGGTTTCTGTTTGCCTGGGTTGAAGTAAAGAGCGGATCCCCCAGACCTTGCCCGATCCATAAATTTATTTTGGCTCCGACAGCGAGCGGTAAAGACACCGAACAACCATTATGTGTATAAATAATAACGGTATTTCCCTCACTGATGGCTTTTACCAGTCCTGTTTGCGTAACGGTAGCTACGGAGGGATTACTGCTTTCCCATACACCTTGTAATGTAGTCGGGAAACCCGTACCCGTTAATTGTCTGGTATCTCCGGGAGTCATTTCATCACTAACCGGATTGATAATATCTACAATGTTAATGGTAAATTCTGTTTCCCGCGAATTTACCTCATTAAGGTAGTTTTTTACTTCCATCCGGATTCTGTTTGTCCCTGCCGGAAGGGTTCGGGTCCATGTTTCCAGGTTTTCTCCCGGATAGATTTCGGTTCCGTTAAGATACCATTTAACATAAAATCCACTGAGTGCTCTTGAATAAATCGCAGCTTTGACAGTTACATTAGGTCCACAAAAGACACGTCCCTTTACATCTTCATGATGTATATCATTTACGTAAAAAGAAGGGTTTAAGCTTCGGGTTGCGGCTCCTGCCAGATAATAATAGGATTCACCACTCATTATTCCTGTATTACCAAGACCATATCCCAGTACGATTACCCCGTCGGGATTTGTAAATCCGTAATTTAATGTTCCACTGGTAGGATTATTTGCATCGTATAACAATTTCGAACAATATGAATAGCCGGCTATATCTACCCACGTTTCACCTGTCAATGGTTGGTATGTACCGTTTCCACTTTTGATCTTTGTTTCTGCTTTGTTAGCAGTTGAGGTTATGATTAATGCATAATGGTGTTGCAGAAGGGTTTCACCAGGAATAATCGGTGATATGGATATTGAATCAACTGCCTGTTGTAAAGGAGGAATCCAGGCTACAGCAGGGTCTCCATATGCACTGTTGTCATCTCCGATATACGTGCTTCCTAATAAATAAGAACACACACCAATTGCTTTATTGGATGAAATAAAACATCCTGATGTGATTTCAAGTTCGGTAAAAGTTCCGGCAGCCATATTACTCAGGCTTCCTCTTATGATACTGTAGTTTCCCTGGATTAGGAGGTTGGTACTTCCTTCGGAAGCGATGATACGCACCCTCTCTTTTCCCTGTATGGTAACGGGTACCAAAAAGGTATTTCCCCATGACTCTAATGGCATCATTTGCTGATATAAGCCATCCATCGAAGCTTTGTTTTCGGGAATCTGTGTCCCACTGTTTGTCACAAAATAAGCTATAGGTTTGTCTGATGTAATATAGGTACCGGTCAGATCCTCTCTTCCGCTTGTATTTGTATAATACGAATATACTTGTCCTTGTTGAAGGGTAGCAAGTGTACTGTTACCCTTTTTTATGGTTGTATTAGCCTCTGTTGCAACAATTGTATATCCGTCTGAAAAATTACCTTCGCTATTTCCAAAAGGTTTATATGACATATGTAAATAGTGTGTTCCTAAAGAAACTGTAGGTAGTACATTGGTAGCATCTGCGTTTCCATACCCCTGGCTAATAGCATATACCGAAATTGGTTCTGTAGAGGTTATACGGATTGATTTACATGTTGTTCCGGTCGCAACGGAGTAAGCTAACTTTTTTTGCGTATCATTTAGACGGATAGTTCTTGCTTCACCATTCTGTAAATCAATTGTTTCGATGCTCTGATCAGCAGAAAAGCGGATAGTCACCCGTGTAGCTTTAATTGTTGAAATTCTTATTTGTGGATTAAATCTATGCATCGGATAATCATCCGGGCGCGGGTACCCGGGTTCTGCATAGTGTCCCCAACGTCCGAACGACAACCAGAATTCTTTACCTGATGTTGTATGTTCCTGGGCGAAAATATTGATGAAAGCTACGAAGCATAGTATCCCACACAAAATGTATTTGAGTTTATTATGTTGCATGTACATATTCTTTTAAATTAAAATTTAATACTCTACCTGTTGTATCCTTGTTTCCCAGCCGTTGATATCAATGCTTGCTGCCACATATTCGTCTTCCCCGGGATTGGTTGGATTATTGTTCCCAATGAATATCAGTATTTTAAAACTATCTTCCCTGTCCATATATTCCTGAAGGGATAAGTGGGAATACAACTCCAGATTCAATTCTTTCAGGTAGTCATTCAGGTTGATATTGATAAGGGGTGCATTCGCTGACTTTTGTTGGATAACCAGCCGGTTTACGCGGTCATCCAGCAAACGCATCGTATGTAGTTCGGCAACCGCTCCTGCTGCCGGATCATTCTTTTTTGAAAAAGGCTCGTAAGTCCAGGTCTCTGTTGAGGCCACATCATTCTGGTATGTATACGAACCGTTAACCGATTCCAAACGGAAGTCAAACTGGTTGACATCGATCGGTTCTTTATTTAAAGTCTGAAGGATAATCCGGAATGCATTGGTATTCTTTATCATGGAAATCGTCCGGACATTATCCTGTGAAGCATTTTCCTCTTTAATTTGATTGGGAAGTAGTGTTCCATACCATAAAGGATTGATAATTGTATTGACCGTACTATTGTCACGAGGTTTCAGCTTTACCGTCAACTCTTTCATATGAGATGTGCCGGGTATTGGGGTCGTTGCCTGGTGATGATCGTTGTGTAATCCAGCCCACGCAATGTAGTAATATACATCCTGCCTGATATCTTCAGGTATTTCTATTTTGTAATCTTTCGGAAATGTACCGTTGGCAACTTCGTCTGTAAGTTTACGGATAAAAATGCCATCCCGGTCGTAAAGGTATAGCTCCACGTTGGATACTTGTTTGTGAAATAAATCCTCATAAGCCAGGTTATAGTCATAAACAAAACGGATGTAGGACGAATTTCCGGGTACTGGGCAATCGCTCAAATCATCTTTCAGGCAGGAAACAAGCAGAAACAATATTCCCAGGCTGCTGTATTGTATATATTTTACCAATCTCCTTATCATTTTATATCTTTTTTCTAAACAGCTGTGAAGCATTTTTTTGATTTATTGTAGAATTCCTAACAATGATTTTCTTGTTGTTTCTCTTAATTCGTCCATTGTGAATGAGTCGTTGTTGCCTGTATGGCATTTATTTCTTCCTGTTGGATAAAATCAGCCAGTCCGAAGCGTAGCTTTCCACTCTTGTGCCTGGGTATATCAATATACCCGGGACCGGTAATATCTTCCACAGTGATTTTATACACATTATTTCTTACTACACCATAACGTCCGTAACCTCCTTCTTCAGGACTTTCCGTATCCGAAAAATGACGGATCATGATATAATAATAGGAGATACCGTGCAGGTAATATGTAAGGCCTTTTTTCGTTTTGGAAACAGTTGGTTCCTTAGGTGGATTGTCAGGATCAACCAGGCTACGCGTAATAGGCGATATGATCTCACCATCACCAAAACCGAATTCAGTAATTACCTCCTCATCAAACAATGCATTCTTTAATCCCTGTAATTCGACTGGTAAAAAAGCAATTTCAACGGGGTTAGCCAGATAATAACAGATCTGACTGTGAGTCAGTGCATATCCGTTATAGTAATAATAACTATCACCGACTGCAAGTGTAATATTACCCAATGTTTTTAAAGGAATAAAGTTAGTACGGATCAAGACACGTGTAGCGACATCTTCATATTGCTCATCCGCCCGCATTGTATTTTCGGAAATATATTCATATTGGAATTTATTTTGTTCGTCTGAGGAATTAGTATTTTCAATCCAGTTCCTGCGGATATCTGCTTCGTTTTCAACCCTGAAGAAATGGAAGGAAGGAGCTGATTCTCCCGTATGATTCTGTCCGGTCTTCAGTTCGCTGATTCCGCTGTAATTCGGATCTTCCGCATAATAGTATTGCCGGTTGTTTGTTGAGCTTTCGAGCCCATTACCTCCCTGGCTGGGAGCAATATTGGCCTGTTTCCTGACAATAAACCAATAGTAATTAATAATATCGGATGTCCAGGTTAGGGAAGCTATCTTTCCGCTGCCGTTTGTTAATGTGTATACTCCGTTTCCATCCGTACGGATCTGACTTTCATCACCTTTGAAAACACCTACCTTAGCAACTGCCCGTTCAACATTCAGCAGTGTACGGTTGGACTCAACTTGTGCCGTAGCCAGCGATCCGTGTAGGTCGGTATCTTTGTTTATATATACCAGTCCATCGGCATTGCTCATAAAAAATGCCGCATTATTGAAATTAGCAGGATAAACCGGATAATTAATAGCCAGGCCTGTTAGCCCCGGGCCGATACCGTAGTCAAACACATGCTTGTTTTTTCCTGTTCCGCCGGCAAGAGACAAGTCAATAGGTGTTGAAAGGATCGTTATCGAATGGTTAGTACCGCTCATCAGTGAGTTAATCGATTGATTGTTATACCTGATTGCATTCAGGTTAAGGTCAGCTCCCGAATTATGATTCACCAGGACCAGCAGCCGGTAGTCCTGTTTGATAAGTTTTTCAAAATCTTTGCTTATCCGGGGTTCTGTCAGTGTGCCTTCTATCCTGAGATTGGCCGGCGCATCGTTTACGGGGGTAATATTCCAGGAATTGCTGTTAAACGTAATATTATAATCATGTATCAGGGTTGCTGATCCTGTCAGGCCATCGCTATATAAAATAAAACGTATATTCCTGAGGTTCCATTCAGCCTCAATTCCATAACTGGCAGCACGAGTCTGTATGGCATTTTTCAGTTGTACCCCTACAGAGAGATATTCTGTTCCGGTGGGAGTCTCAGGACCTGGTTCAGGACCTGGTTCCGGGTGAACCGTTCCCTCGTCAGTGCAAGAGAAGAACAATGATCCTTTTATAAATAGCAGGAGCAAAAGATATATATATTTTTTTCTTTTCATTATTTATCTTATTCGAAGAGTCAATCAAAAACGTTGCTTCATTCAATCCTTTATTATTCCTGATAAGGGTGGACTATTATATTACTCTGGCTACGTGTAGTCCAGGGTAGTACATTGATCCGTGCCGACAGGTATTTATATTCTTTATCATTGGGTCCTTTTGGTTCGGGAATAGAAGGGGAACCCGGTCCACTGACAGAAGTAATTGAAATATAGTATACATTATTGCGGACAATTCCATACCGTCCATATCCCATTCGTCCGGGAACCTGTTCATCATTGAAATGACGGACCAGAATGTAATAATAGCTAAACCCGTCTCTATAGTATCGCAATAACCCGTCTGCTGCTGATTTGGAATTAACCGGTTTACCCAGATAAGTACTGGTCACATTGGTAAAAAATCCTTCTGATATGGCTTGTTCTACAGTGTTCTTTAACCCCTGTGAATCCCAGTTGTTATTATTTCGCATTGTATTCAGTTCATTAAGTGAATACGCTTTGTTATCAAAGTAGTAATAATCCGTATTTGCATTGAAATTAGGTGGTATGTAATTTGCTTTGATCAAAACACGGGTAGTAACATCTTCCCATTGTTCGTCTGCATCCATTGTATTTTCCAATACATACTGGAATTTCTGATCGGGTAATGACAAGGCAGGGTCGGCAAATTCTTTATTTGTATGTTCTTTACTAACCTGGTAGAAATGTTCCGATAAGTCAGGGAAAACAGTACCGCCGTTTTCTCTTATCCGTTCATTACTCAGATCTTCCCAGTTTGGGTCGGTGGCATAAAGTTTATGATGGTACATGTAATGAGAATAACCTGGGGGAATTGAACTTTCCGATTCATTATTCAACATCGGAGCAGCCTTTCTCATCAGGAAAGTTTGTTTGTTTACATTATCGAGTTGCCATCTGATTGATTCAAAACGGGCTCCGCTGCCTACAGGGTAGATCGTTATATTTTTATTTTTTTCCAGTGTTACTTTAGCTACGATACGGTCTATACTAACAAGTAAAGACCTGCTTGTATTCTCAGCTTCTTCTGGTGTGCGGAAAATATGTGTATCTTTATTTATCTTTATATAGTTTAAACCGTTACTCATAAATATATCAGTGTATTCCGTTTCGGAACCGGATCCTACGCTTGACATCAATTGACTTAAATTCAATTTCTGGGTGTTTTCAAATTCATTTTTATGTTTTCCTACCTGGGTCAGGTTAATAAAGTCTTGTTGTGGATTTGCCAGGATAAGTAGTTTATAATTATCATTTTTTATTTTTTGTGCTTTTGTCCGGCAAGAAGTTATATCGTTAGAAATATGTACATCATTACCTGTAAACTTTGCTGATCCGTCGCCATTATTAACATCTAACCGGATTTGGTATTTCACTACTCCTGTTTCATCATATAGTACCAGATAAACAAAAGAAACTTTATTTTCGGCAAATGTGCCTCCATCATAGGAACCACTTCTCAACTCAGTAGTGAGTTCTTTAGTGTTTGTACCCAGGGCAAAAGAAAGGTAGGCATCCTCTCCCGTAGATTCTTTTTCTACTAGCTCGACTCCTATTTCATTGGTACATGAGAAAAAAATCAGGAAAGAAAAATAGATTATACTTCCTACAGATAATATTTTATGCCACCTTATTTGCATGTTAATTATTTGTTGTTGATTTATTAAGTACGGAGTTGTCTCAAAAAGGGTTTTAAACTACCATTGTTAGAACAATCAGTATCCAAATTATCGATTTAGGATGTCGGGTCTTGAATAGTGAAAAGTTGAATGGAGGTGAAGCATAAATCGGTCAAAATAAAAATGGAAAATTAATTTTCAATTTTCAACCTTGATTATGGTCGATTTACGCTTCGCTCCAATTCCACTTCCAATTATTGTTTAACTAGCATTTTTCTGAAGGGTCCGTTTTAAATTTCTCCGGCTTGTGTACGTGAAACCCATTCGTTCACTTCAATAGTAGCCGATATGTAACCTTCTTCTTCATCATCAGGTCCTTCAGGTTTAGGTATATCCGGTTTACCGGGACCTGCCACTTTACTCAGGTTTACTTTATAGACATTATTGCGTACAATTCCATAGCGTCCGTAATTCATTTCTCCGGCAGATTCAGTATCATTAAAATGGCGGATTTTGATAGCATAATAGCTAATACCATCTTTATAAAGAGTAAGTTTACCGTCTGCACTTGTTTTTGAAGTTGCTGCAGTTGGTATAACGGATTGATCTAAATAGAGATCGGTTATGGTTGATCCAGTCTTTACTACAGCCTCTAAACCTGATGGACTGGTAGGCCATGGCAATGTTCCACTTATCATATTTTTTAGTTGGTCATGGGTAAAAGCAGCGCCTCCATAAAAGTAATAACTACTGTTGGCAGCAACTGGTAAAGTACTTCCATATACTAAAGGCCGGAAGTTTGCTTTCATAAGGATACGGGTAGTTACATCTTCCCATTGATCAGCTTTAGCCATTGTATTTTCGAGTACATACATGCGGGTAGCTGTTTCTCCTAACAGGGGAGATTGGCTGGTTATATCATCTTTACTGAAGGTATTGAACTGATTTATTATCGGATCAGATGATCCTGTTCTTAACTTGCTGATATTATCCCAGTTAGGATCTATTGCATAACGATGTTCCCTTAAGATTGAAGGATCATTTTCGAGCGGGCCTGCCGGACCATTCGCGTTACCTCCATACACGGGAGCTGTGGGAGCCATCTTTCTAATCCAGAAAGTATGTTTGTTCGTTATATCCAATATCCATCGGACTTCTCCAAGTTCTCCACCGTTAGGGTACATTCCTGGTGTGGTGTTTGCATTTTTTGTGAATTCTACTTTGGCTAAAACACGGTCTACTTTTACTTTCGGCAAATTTGTTTTTGCTTCTGCGGCTGCTTCGGTATCCTCAAAATCAGTTTTTTTAACAGATGTCAACCAGTCAGCATTAGTCATGGTTATATCCGTTCTGTATCCGATACCATTTTGCAGATAACTTCCGTTGCTGGATAAATCCGTTAACACTTGGGTATAAGCTTTTTCAAATTCCGAAAATTGCTTCCCGGGAGTTGTTGCACTGGTCATTACATCTTTAGGATTCAGGATTACTAACATTTTATAATCCCGCTTTTTGATTTTTTGTGCTTTAATAGTAACAAAATCTTTTCTGTGCGGTGTTGTGTTATGTGTAGCGACGCCTGCCCCCGCAAAAGCAGCGCTACCATCACCATTGTTAATATCCAGGAGCATTTGATAAACAACTTTCATTTCCATTGTATCATAGAAAATCACACAGGCACTTTTTACGACATACTCTTGTTTGTCTCCGTAATCTGTTGCCCTCGTAGAAATACCGTTAGGTACGGGATTTTCCATTTTACTCCAATCTGCTGACCTTGTGGAAATGGCATTGGGTGCGGAAGTAAGACGGAACGAAAGGAAACCATCTTCCCCTTCTACCGTAACAGGCCCTTCGGGTTCCGGTTCGGGCGACATATTATCTTCCGAACATGATGTGAAGGCCATTCCAATTCCTAATACAAGGATAAATAACGAATTTTTCCATTTTAAGTTCATAAGTTCTGAATTTTAGTTTAAACATTTATAAATACCAGTTAATAATCTCTCTCTATTATTTTATTTAGTTGAATTTAAGTTGTTTTAAGTTCTCAACGGCTTCCCGGTTACCTTTCTGGCTACCTTTGGTAAATGCTTCCCGGGCCATCTCCGGGTTGCCTTTCAGATAGTAAAGTACCCCGAGATTATTCAGGTATACAGCCGATTCTTTATTTGCTTTTTGCAGGTATTGTTCCGCCCGGGTAAGATCGGATCGTAATAATGCTGTTGCGGCTGCATTCAGATTGGCTATGGGATCGGAAGGGAACAGCCGGACAGCAGTTTCGAATACTTCAGCAAACTCTGTACTTTCTTTTGGGTAGGTATTGGCTACCCTGAACATTTCTTCCAGACTTAATTGTTTTGGGTGATGTTGATAGATCACTTTGGCTTCATCTACTGTAAAACTACGTACTTCATAGTTTATCTGGCATACCACCCGGCGTAATTGCGGAAAAAAATATTTCATCAGGTCATTATTCCATAAATAGCCTCCGCTAAGGGCTTTCAGGCGTTGCTTGCGTTCTTCCGGATTATAAGAATTGTTGATAATATTGAGCATTTCGTCTTTATAGTTTTGTGTTTTTGAAAGTTCAAGTAAATGGGCCAATCCTGCCCAGTCTTCTCCCCCGTTGTTTACCATATACCGACCGTTAAAAACACCGGCTTTTGCAGATAAATAATTACTGAGCGCTTCGGCTCTGCCTTGAGCCAGGGTTATGTTCCGTGTAACCGAGCCTTCCGGGGAAGCATAACCGGTAATTTGAATATGGCTGACAGTCAGGTTGCGGTCGTTTTGTAATTCGCGGATGATCTCTTCAATAGTCCGTAATTCCCGTGGGTTATTCCCAAAATCTGGAAGGATAACCATTTGGTTTACCGGAAAGTCGAGGAATACATCCTTATTCTCACTGCGGTTTTTTATCTCTTCGACTTCCGGGTAGATATATGCAACCTGCATTTCAACATTCACTATAGGTTCTTCTGCAGGGATAATACGGTTGAGTATGGGTTCGGTTTTGAGTTGTTGCACATACCCGCCGCAATCGCAAAGGTCACTTCTTATTTCAAGCCGGGCATTTTCCATCCAGGGCTCATACATCATTTCCTGTGTATATTGTATTTTTTTCTGATCCGTTTTATCGGGCTGTATAACAGCATAATATGTTTGAGTTATATCATCTTCCCCTCTTTTAAGTTTTACTCCACGCATAAAAGCCCTATGACGCTGACGCCCATTGATCAATATCGGACGCATCAGGCTTTCTTCTCCGGACGGACCTGTCAGGACAGGAGTAAGTTCCAGCGAACGATCTGCATTTATCTGAAGCCTGTTCAGATTCAGGTCGATCACCATTTGCAGTGTACTATCTGTAATCTTTATATGTTGTATATTGTATCGGATCTGTCCACCGAATATCGTCTGGGCATCTGTCGGCAAACTCACTAGAAGCAGTATTCCAAATACCAGGCTGATGGTATATATTATCTTTTTCATGTCTATCCTCCTTTTTTACTTAATAATATATATCAGGCTTACCCCAAGCTGTGTAGGACCAAAATAATGTTTAGAAAAGTTTCCCATTTTTTCGGCACATTTCTCGCATGGGAATTTGGCATATTCAAAGTATGCATATCCGGCCCCTAGGGTTGCTTCCAGGCTCCACCGGTGATTCAGTATCCAGTGATAACCATAAGAAAGTCCGGCTCCGGCGGCAAACCCTTCGTAACGGTATTCTTTTTTAAAAAGCATAGGGATTTTGTGTCCACCCACATTGTATTCTGTATAGAAAGGATGGACTCCGAAGAAATGACCATTAAATCGTTCGCATAGCCAGTACCTCATTTCTGCTTTGACGATAAAATGCTTCATTTTTTTATTTGTTTCGGAATCACCATCCCAGGGATTGTATGCTCCAAAAAGAACAAGGGAAGTTTTTGTCGACGTGCCGAACTCAACAGCCAGATTAGGGGCAAGCGCCACCCCACCGTAAAGCAGATTTGTTTTTACGGCATATATGGGTAATACGGCAGTTTTTGTATATATTGGAAATTCACTTTTTCCAGCAACCTGTGTTTTACTTTGACCTACTACTGATATACATAATAATAAACCACAATAAACCATTAATCCCTGCCTTATAATAAACCAGTTCATGTATGTTCAAATTAAATTATTACCAGAAAGAATATGTACTACTTTATCTCTCACTGCAGTTACATTAAATCTTGCTGTCTGTTTATAATACGGATGAAAGGATAAGTACTTGCCTTTGGTGGGAGTACAAAATGAAAGTTTGAGAAGAAAGGGTGGAATATTTATTTAGAAATAAGCGTTTTAACTCAAATTATGGAGACGGAAATATAGGTGTGGTATTGGTTTTGGATCCCTGATTTGCTTTTCCTATATTCTAAAGAGGTAAGACCTATATATAATTTGAAAAACGTCCGACAAAAGAAAGATTGGAAAGTTCATTTTTTCCGATATTACTGATAACCGGCGAAGTCAATTCTATTGAAATGTTGATGGCACAACAAAAATTACCGGCTGTGCAACTGGATCAGATAAGTGACAAGTTGCAACAACTACAATCAGCCTCCAATCTTTACCGGGTATTAGAAGGAGGACTTAAATAGCCATTTTAAAAGTTATGCGAATCAATAGTTAAGGGAATTATTAGCCTTTACCCTTTCTATTTTCTCACAGGTTTCCAGGGGCTAGGGATTACTTGATTCCTGGTTCGCATACGTTATTATTTTAGAGTTCATCCGGAGCATAAAGCACATTGTGAGTGGTTAATTTGTAATCAAATAACTCTTCATCACGAAAGAACCGTTTGAGTTCAATTTCGGCTGCTTCCCGGCAGTCAGAGGTGTGTACAATGTTTTCCTGTATGCTCACAGAAAAGTCTCCCCTGATAGTTCCTGGTTCCGCATCCCTCCCGTTAGTTTTTCCGGTCATTTTGCGAACTACGTTAGTAGCATCTACACCTTCCCAGCATTGAACGATAACAGGACTTCTTTTCATTGAATTCTTTACATCAGGAAAGCAGGCTTTCTCTTTCAAATGGGAATAATGAATATCCAGGATCTCATCATTCAACATCATCATTTTCATACCCGATAACCGTAGCCCTTTACGTTCCATCCGTAAGGTGACTTCACCGATAAGACCTCGCTGAATAGCTGAAGGTTTTAATATTAAAAGTGTTTTTTCCATTGTTTGTTTATTGGTATTAATCAAATCATAATATTTCCGTTGCGAAAAATGTGAGTAATTTCTTAATGTTAATAATAGATATCTGTTGGCAAATTTATTAACTCAACAGCTAACATACCATTCTTTTTAGAAAAACGTACTTTGTTTTCTCTTGCCAACCATCCCAGAGCTAATGTCAAATTAAGCGAGTCCATACCAAGATGTTTTTCTATTTCTTTTATAGACAACATTCCCTTGTTAAAAAGGAGTTGCCATATAATTCCGGCATCTTTGCCTATTAAATTTTTGATCATAATAATGGGTTTTAGATTTATGATTGCTGAGTTCACTATCTTCTTAATACAAGAAGAGCCTTATTAAAATACGCCTTAAAAAGATTTTTCGTTTAATACGGAAATATATTCTAATACATTATTTCTTTGAATAACTCTTTAGGCGCTTGTACTGTACACAAATTTATCAAAGATAAGAATAAAAAAGGATAATAAATGTCTTATTTTACGCTAGAAATGTTCTGTTTTACGAAATGATATGATTTTGGCTGGGCATTGGGGTAATCCTATATCCAACTGAGAGTAGTCTGCATTGTTTTGGTTTTAAACAATCGGCTTTCCGGTCTGTTTTTAATGATATACAGTATATTAAAAAGAAGACTAAAACGAACTGGCGTTTTAGTCTTTCCATGAAATAAAGTTATGATTACAGCAAAGATAATTGCATAACGCCTAATCTCAAAATCCTGATTAACTCCTTGTAGGGTATCCTTAAGTTTTCAGTGAACTTAAAGGGAAATAGCATGCTCATTGGTGCCATCATAAGAGTAGGTAATCTTTCTTATGGTACGGATAACAATTGCATCTATATATTTATACCCCTTTTTCACCATCTAAATTAGTAATTATCTATCGTCTGGTTCAGGGAATGTCCTAATAGATCCATAGCGGATATAAGATTCAAATATTTCTTTATCCGGCCCTGCAATACGCGGGTCGCCTGTTCGTTCCAGTTCCTTTATCAGGGCATTTTTCAATTCTTCTTCCACGTCCGAATATTCCACATTTCCGGCTAAGTTTTGAAGACAGGAAGGATCATCTCCAATACAATATAACTCAAATTCCTGCCGCTTGGCACAAGCAAGATCAAAGTAGGGGTGGATAGCCGGATCTTTATAATGCTCGATTAAGAATGACTTGGAAGGTGAAGCATCTATGTCTGTAAAAGCCCATTCGGAATGATGAATGCCTTTATCATCAATACCATACATAGGTAAAACCTTACCTGTCTCGATATTTATCGCCTGAGGCGCTCCGGCAGGCCAACGTTCGGGTTTCATATTCCATATAAACAAAAAGTCTGAACTGCGTACGGCCCGTTGTGGATATCCCAGATTCTGCCAACGGGAAAAGGAGTGTCTCTCACGCCCCATATATACATACTTCTTTGTTTCATTTACAATTCCTTCCTTCTCTGATTTCAGGATATCTACAAGACTTTGCCCCGACATCGGCATCATTCCATCGGGTTTTATGCCTGCCATCTCCAGAATTGTAGGAGCAATATCCACAAAACTAACCGGATCGGCTATACACCGGCCGGCAGGGAAACCTTTTGGATAACTAATTGCTAATGGGACATGTACACCATATTCAAAACAATTGGCTTTCGCCCGTGGGAAAGGCATTCCGTTGTCTGCCGTTACAATAACAATCGTATTTTCTAACTCGCCGATGGAATCCAGATAATTCAGCATCTTGCATAGATGCGAATCTGCCCAATCTATTTCGACGCCATAATCAAGCATATCACCTCTTATTTCTTCTGTATCCGGTAAGAAGCCGGGAACATCTACCTGATCAAGGCTTTTCCCGTTGCGCTTCCACGAATCTTTTTCGTAGTCGCGATGCGGCTCTGTAGACCCGTACCAGAAATAGAATGGTTGGCCGGATTTACGTTGCTGCATGAACTCACAAAAATTTTCATAATAATTGGTCAACCCGATCCCCTTTGCAGTTCGCGGATCCGACGGATCCCCTTTCGTATATTTGTATTTGTTGAATGCATGGCCTGCCGCATTTTCCATCCTCCATAAAGAGTCAGCCTCGCTTTTCGCATATTCGAAAGGACCAACCCCTTTACCTGTAAATCCTGTATGATAACCATTTGCCTCAAGAACATCGACAAACGGCACATATTTCTTCATCCATGAAGACGCATGTTGTCTTTCATCTCTGGAATATCATCCAATCCGAAGCCGGTTGCCAAAACCAAAACTTTAACTTTTTCGCCTAATGTATCATCAATACTCGCTCCCCAGATTGCTTCAGTATGTTGTCTGAAACGTGCCATGAAATCATGGATAATATTGAGTTCTTCAACCTTAATCTCTGCATCTTTACTAAAAGAGAGATGAAGCAAGATTTTCTTTGATCTAAAAACCTCATCGCTATTTAAGTATGGTGAATCCAATGCATTTTCAATTGCTTGTTCTAACCCTCCTTCTCCCTGTCCGTATCCATTATTCATAAAAGTAACTCCTCCATCCTTCATGATGGAATGGATATCGGCAAAGGGCAGATGTATAATACCAGGTAATGTAATAATTTCAGTAATATTTTTAACTGCAATGGCTAATGCTTCGTCAGCTTTTCCAAAGATATCCTGCAATGAAAGATCGTGAAATGTTTTATGAAGGTGCTCATAATTAATAATCAGTAGAGTATCTACATTTCTGTTCATTTCTTCCACTCCATTCAATGCCTTAATAATCTTCCGCTTACCTTCAAACAAAAAAGGAATCGTGACGATACCGACTGTCAGTATATTCATTTCCCTGGCAATCGCTGCGATCACGGGGCTCGCGCCTGTTCCGGTACTACCTCCCATTCCGGCAATAATAATCACCATTTTAGTGCCGTCATTCAGTAACCGGCGGATTTCATTTTCACTCTCCAATGCGGCTATCCTCCAACGTTCAGGATTATTTCCGGCATCTAATCCGGAACCCGAATGCCCAAGTACTAGTTTAACAGAAATCTCCGAATGCATTAAAGCTTGTCTATCGGCGCTACACAGCATAAATGAGACATCGTGTATCCCTTTTCGATACATATGTGTGACCGCATGATAGCCACAAGTACCTACTCCAATTATTTTAATGTCCATAACTTTTGAGTGGAATCAGTGCTTTAAAATCAAAAAATAAGGCTGTCTCAGAATAAAAGAGACAGCCTTGAATTATATAAAGATGATTTTTTTATTTCACTAAAGAATTGCGGATACCGGTGATATCGGCATTTGCATCGCGGGCAGTTTGTATAGAAGTTAATTTACCTTTTAAAGGTGCAATTGTTTCTTTCAGGTTTTTCATTTCAGGATAATACTCGGAAAGATCAGTTGTGATCTCGCCTAACATTTCGATCCGTTTTTCCATTCCATCGGAAAGACCTGTTAATGGGGCATCTCCTTTCACTACTAAAGATGGGTTCGCCATCAGACAAGCATATTCAGCTGTTAATCCACCCAATATATCCATAGCGATATCTATTTTGTCGTCATCGGCCAATGCTTTTATTATTTTATCTTCATGGGCTTTATGGAACGCTTGAACTTGTTCTTTACTTGCATCCTTTGGCGCACTTTCTTTTAGGATATCAAGCAGATACGAAATGTTCAGGTCAGCTGTTAATTTAGCTAATACGCCTTCAATCTCTGCTGTCGGTTGTTGGGTAATGGCAAGAACTTTGTGGTCTGCCAGATAGATCCCACATGCGCGGGCTTTCTGAGACATAGAGGTAAGTTCTGCCGCTTTTGCAACAGGTAACATATATGCGGCATCTCCAACATTCACTGTTATTTCGCCGGTAGAAATAAGATACGGAATATCCGAATCAGGCAAATCGTGTAATAATTGGATCGTTTCTGTTTTCAATTCCTCGGTTAGCAGACTTTTTGAAATGCTTCCTGCGATTACAGCAGCATCTTCAGTCTCTTTTGCAGCATCTTCTTTCGCTTTCTTATCTCCGTTACAAGAGATCGTTCCGAATAGTACGGCTGTTATAGTTAACAAACCAACAAAACTTTTTTTCATAAATGCTTATTTTAATAATTTATATTCGTGTATACATCCATTAATTTTTAACACCAAAAAACATGGAACGAACCTAAAGAGCGATTAACAGTTAGTGGTGAGCGATTATTTAATCTCACTAGTCATCAACAATTAATCATTGATCAGCATGCTACGTTTCTTGTTTTCAAGACTCTTCCCGGTTTCTGATATATTTAGCCGGAAACTCTGCGAATATAACAATTATGGTTAAAACCACAAAGAAACCGAGAACCAATAAATTAAATTTATATGTTGAAATAAAATTTCCGGCTATTTTTTTCTCATGCGAATAGAAATGAGCCCGTCCCCAGGGATTATCAGGTTCGAAATATATGAAACCTATCTGTGGGTAAATATGGTTATTACTTATTTTAAAGAAACGGTTTGTTCTCATATTCATAACTAACTCTTCTATGGCTTCATTGTGGTTATACTGTTTTAAATCATTAAACCAGGTTACACCATTCTCATTAATCAACTTTTGCTGTTCCTGATCTAATAAAGCTGTGAAATTATGCGAACGTTGGCGCAAGGCTTCATCCACTTTTTCAAGGTATGAACCATAGGTTTCATTTTTACTAATAGGTGCAATCCGGGCAGCACGGCTGAGTATTTCTAACTCATTTTGTATAGTCCTACGAATTGAAATGCTGTCTTTCTCATTCATTTTATTGATGAGGTTTTCTACTTCTTTCGCATGAATATTCCGGTAATATTGTGCCAGGTATTTCTCTTTTTCTATTGTGAAAAAAGGATGGTTATATGCGTTAGCTTTAAATTGTTCAACCACCAATGTCTCGAAAGCCCAACGGGAAGGAATCACTTCTCCTATCAGTGGGACTATGTTTTTCCGGGCAGCCTGTGTATTCAGGTCATCAAAATTAATTACCAGTCCACATAGTAGAATCTGAGGAATTAATAAGAGAGGTATGGAAATATAGATAGATACAATGGAGCTTAATGTCTGCGAGAGCCATAAGCCGGTAAGATTAGCCAGAAATGCTGTAATCCAAAGGACAGACCACCATATGAACAGCATGTCCCAGCCTACTCCCATAATGGAATTACCGACTGCTATAAATAGTAAACTCTGGACTCCGGATAAAGCACATAACCAGATTATTTTAGAAGAGAGATAACTACCATGGCTCAGTTGCAGGAATCTCTCCCTTTTTAGGATTATGCGGTCTTTAATAATTTCTTCGGCGCTTATACTCATCCCGATGAAAGTAACTACAATAACTGCCATGAATATGTAAGTTACAAAGTTCTTATTAACGAAAAGGGTATATTCGCCATTATCTGTAAAACGGGTGAGCAGAGCAACAATGATCGCTAACAAGGGAGCCTCAACCAACGCTATGATTAAATATTGCTTATTGGTTAGTTTGGTTCGTAGGTTCCTTTCGAGGAATATGAAAAATTGTTTCCAGCGCGAAGGTTTTCGTAACTGGTTGTCCGGTAGTTTCTGTTTTTCTACTTTTTTGAGCGAAGGACGGGATAATAAATATCGTTCGTGCCATTCCTGCGGTGTGAATTTCCGTATGTTCAACTGGTTTCCGGAGTCGTCGATTATCTTGGAATCAATAATATTTAAAACCAGTTCAGGATTTACATTTCCACAGGTACTACATACACTGATATCCTGATCGGTATATTTGGCGACGTGTTTAAAATAGGTAATTGCTTCGATAGGATTCCCATCATAAATGGGATAGCCGCCTCTGTCGAGTAACCATAACCTGTCGAAAAGTTTATAGATTTCGGAAGACGGTTGATGAATATTGACAACCACTAACCGGCCTTTATGGGTTTGTTCTTTTAGCAACATAACGACTTTTTCGGAGTCTGTTGACGAAAGTCCTGATGTAGGTTCATCCAGATAGAGTATGGCCGGTTCGCGAATCAACTCAAGGGCAATATTTAACCGTTTCCGTTGTCCGCCGCTAATCGTTTTCCGGATGGCTGACCCGACTTCTAATGTTTTTATGTCTGTAAGATCCAGATCCGCAAGTACGGTGTCTACCTGTTTTTCTATCTCTTCGTCAGAAAGCCCATCGAAAGAGAACCGTGCGGTAAACCATAAGTTTTCATAAACAGTAAGTTCTTCGATTAATAAATCGTCTTGTGGAACGAATCCGATCAATTGTTTAGTTTCCGGATCATTAATGGGGTGGCCGTTTACAGTAATACTTCCCAAGTCCGGTTGTATGTTACCATTCATGATTCCGAGTAAGGTGGATTTGCCAACGCCACTTCCTCCCATGATTGCGACCATTTGCCCTGATTCGAGATCGAAGGAAAAATTATGCAGTCCGTTTGTGCTGTTTTTAAAGGAAAACTCGATATCGCGTCCGGCAAGACGGACAATCTCTTTTTTCTCTTTTTTATTGAATACAGCTTGCAGGTCGCTATGATAAACGGGAGAAAATAGAGGACTTTTTAATACGCTGCTATGCTGCCAGGCATAAAAAATATCACTGGATAAGGGGATGTCATTCATGAAAACCTGTCCTTTTCCGTGATAGGTAAAGATATACTTCTCAAAACGTTTAATCAGAAGAACTGTTATGTTGCCTTCCATCCCTGAACGGCTGATATGATTTTCGAAATCATTTGTTTCAATTTTACCGTCGATGACAATGATGGAAGGAGAGAAGTCGTTTGTTATGAAAGCTAATATATCTTTGAACTCATTTTCAGTAGTATTAAATAAATCTGCTACAATTCTGAATATGTGTACATTGTTTTCGAATTCTTTACTATTTGTATAAGCAAACTCAACAAAACGAACCAATAATAAAAACTGTTCTTCTGCTGTTAGTTTGGCTTTCATCTGTGTACATATATTCCTGACAACGGTTTCTTTGTCAATCGGGAAAAGTTCATCATCATACATACCCCGCAATTCGTTGTACAGGTTAATGTATTCGTCATGAGAACGTACACCAAAGTGGCTGGAAAGATAAGAATGAATAGCAAGACGTGCCTGCTTATTTTCTATTCTCGCCAAAGAAGCGAAAATAGCGAATAGATTCAGGAGACCGTTCAGAATACTTTCATTCATGGAAAGAATAGGGTTATAAATGATTTTTTTGCTTTACAAAGATAGTCAAAGCCGAAAGCAGAAGCAAACTTGTTTGATTATGCTGAGGCGCATCCTATCTTCGATTTACAGAAACAAAGATAATGGAAATCGGATATAAACTGTACTTATAGGTAAATTCCTTTCAATTTATCCCCATAAGTAGGTATTGTTTTTAATCGTATGAAACCAGAACTTTGCACTATTGATTCCACTCGATAATTAAATGTTTGTAACACTATGAAGGATAAAAATTTAAACAAGAATTGGGTTTCCGGAAAATTACTTATTATGATATTTTCTGCCGGTATCCTGGCAGAGGTGTTAGCCGTTTTATTTAACTCGGTTTATATCTTATCGATCGTTTTAAGTATTTTAGGTGGGCTAATTTTTATAATATTCCTATATATGTTGTATGCCCATTATAAGCTTTCGGCTTCGGGGGGTAATCTGCAAACCTGTATATCGGAAATGCTTATTGATAGAATACCAGAGCAAAGCAAAGGGCGATTGATTGATATTGGCTGTGGTAGCGGGGTTCTTTCTGTCGAAATTGCCTTGAAGCATCCTGCATTGCAATTGGATGCAGTTGACTATTGGGGCGGAACCTGGGGATATTCGAAAGTTGCTTGTGAACAACTTGCTAAAGATAATCAGGTTAATGAGAGGATAACTTTTACTAAAGCGAGTGCTTCCACATTACCTTTCGGTGATGAAACATTTGATATTGTAATAAGTAATATGGTATTCCATGAAGTTGCTGATACTAAAGATAAGAGGGATGTGATCAAAGAAGCCCTGCGGATATTAAAAAAAGGCGGTATTTTTATCTTTCAGGATCAGTTTAAAGATAAACGAATATACGGAAAAACAGATGAACTGTTAGCCTATATTCAAACAATAGGTGTAAAGGATCTACTCTTTGAAGAAACCGGAAAAGCAGACTTTATTCCTCCTTTGTTAAACAACACGATGTTTTTTGGAAGTTCCGCTTTGATACAGGGAGTTAAAATGTCCGAATCAGTATCCAAAGTAGTCAAGTAGTTATCAGTTGCTTCGCAACTTAGGAGTTAAGAGAAGAAAAGTAGATAGTAGTTGGTAGTAAGTAGAATTTAGTGATTAACGGTTAGTGATGAGTGGTAAACTCAATAAATTGACCCCGATAAATTCAATCTATTCAATTAATCATTAATAACTAACCATTAATCATTATTCCCACTTCTTTAACTACTGATTGGCATTAATTGTAAACTTTTTCACAATTAAGTATTATATAAAGGCGTTTATTTCAGGTTCAGCACGTTTCCTCCCTCGGTAATTGCTGATTTTGCAGGGGTAGATTTACGTGTGCAGTAGTCAAACTCGGCGGACTTGTCGCCACTGAATGATTTCCATTTCAATTTTAATTTAACTGTTTTTCCTTCCGTATCCGGCAGTTTATCCAATTTGAATGCTACTAATCCGTCTGCCAGGTTACCATAAGTGTCGCCATATGCATTATGCCTGAATTCTACTTCATAAGGATTAGCTGGGTCTTCATTTACTAACAGGTTTACAAAATGTGCTTTGTGACGATCTCCCCATATACTTCTGAAACGAAGGGTCAGATAACCATCTTCTGCAATTGTTACCCAGTCTCCGATCATTTCGACGGGGTCTGTTCCGTATACCGAATCGTTATCCGATCCTAAGTCGGGCGCCATGACCTTTGTCAGGATGCTATCTATCCAGTTAATATGAACAGCTTGGCTGTATCCTTCGCTGGGTTTATCAATTTTCTGATAGTTAACCAGTGCCCTTACTTCTTTATTTCCATAAGGCGAAGTTGCCATGTTTACCGGAAATAATGTTGTACTGTCATCCAATTGGAGGTAAAATGAATTATCAGAAACCGGTTTTACCGTTACAAGCGCACTTGGATACATACGTTGCCAATCTGTGTCATCATCCAGACAAGATTGAAAACCGATAGCAATCATCATCACTCCTAAACACATACTAAAAAATCTCATCATCTTATTCATACGTAAATATTTTATTTTTAACACGAAGGTCGCATGGAACTCACATTTTTATTATCTATGGTTTATATCAATGTAAATGTTCGTTTCATAACTTTAATGTCTTTATTTAATCAGTAGTCAAAGAAGTCATTAAAAAAATAGTTGGTAGCTGGTAGTAAGAATGTTGATTCGTTGAACTGTTTTAATCGTTTAAACGTAAACATTGAACCTTGAACTTGAACCTTTGAACTTCGTGGACTCCTGATCTGCATTATTAATTTGATCTACTATTATTGAAGATGGATGTAATGCAAAAAAAGCTGCAACGAAGAGTGATAAAATTTATTAATAATGCGAATCATTCTTAGTTCTTCTTTATGAAATCCGGAGAGACGTAAGAATGCAATTGCTATTCTTACTTTCCTATGACCATACTGGGGTAGAGAACCTTTTTTCCTACACAGCGACTAAGAGGTTGATTTTATTTAAATTATATCAGGTTGCGTAAAAATCGATAAATCAGAAGCTCTTTTTATCTCATTGAACAAAAGGATATTTGGAAATGTTTTAGTGTTGCTTGTTGCAAAAGCTTTCGAAAGTAAGGTATAAAAGGTGGAATCAAATATTCAATATGAATATAAATGTCTGTAAGTTAGTGAATTGTCTGATTTGAAATTATGAATAAATGTTGAAATTATGAGTATTAAAAGATTCGTATCTGAAGTAGATAATTTGATTTTTTAAATATCTCGTGAGGAACTTATGATCAGATAAATATAGTTTGTAATTAATTAACATACAGCCATTCTTTCTAAAAATTTAAATCATTCTGAAATGAGAAAAATTAATCCATATATAAAAAAACTATTCAGAGTATTATCTGAATGTAAAGTATTGAACCATCATCTTATTATGTTAATTGACCTTTTCATAGTAATGATAGCATGTATTGGTTCATACTATTTGACAGAGGTATTTTTTAAAAAGTATACAGTTCAGTTACCGGCGTTATCAGAGATTATATTTGTCTCATTGACAGTAAGTCTGGCGATTTTTCTTTTATTTAGAATAAACAGGGGTATTATAAGATATTCTACGGTTCCTGATTTATGGCGTGTACTGATGGCATTGATTTTGGTACATACTTTTGTTTTTACCTTAGTATACTTTTCTTCTTCAACTTCTCTGCAGGGCATTTTATTTGCCTATCTTTTCATACAATTTGCAATTACATTTATATGCTTAATAAGCTTCAGATCAATATTAATTATTACTTACCAATTTATTGTATCGATAATTAGTAAAGATAAAATACCTGCATTTATATTTGATACTGATCCCAGAAGTGTTTCTCTTGCACAGAGTTTGGAGTATGATTATCAAAGCGATTATAAAATACTTGGTTTTTTAACTCACGACTCTGATTATAAAGATAAAAGAATTGCAAATTTCCCGATATATTACGCAAATGGCAATACGGAATCTCTTCTGAAACAATTTGATGTTAAAGAACTCATTTTTACGAATGAAAAGACATTGCATGAGGCAAAAGAACTGGTAGATATTTCTATGCAGCAAAAAATTAAAGTAATGCTTCTGCCGTCTGTAACTGATCCTGATAAACTAAACAGAATCGAGATCAAACAAATTCAGATTGAGGACCTTTTAAACCGTGATGTGATTCATATAAATACGGATGCAATCAGAGAACAAGTAAATGGAAAAGTAATCATGGTAACCGGGGCTGCCGGATCAATAGGCAGTGAGATAGTCAGGCAATTGGCCGGTTTTAATCCGTCATTGGTTGTTTGTGTAGACAATGCTGAAACTCCTTTGCATTTTCTTGATTTAGAACTAAAGGAAAAGTATCGGAGATTCAAATATATCCCAATCATCGGAGATGTGAGGAACAAAAAGAAAATGGAAACGGTTTTTATAAAATACCAGCCTGATTTCATCTTTCATGCTGCAGCCTACAAACATGTTCCGATGATGGAAAATAATCCTTGTGAGGCTGTATTAACAAATGTGATGGGAACAAAACACATTATTGATCTGGCCTGTAAATATAATGTTGGAAATTTTGTTATGATTTCCACAGATAAAGCAGTAAATCCGACTAATATAATGGGTGCAACAAAGCGAATTGCCGAAATATATTTACAAAGTTATGCGAATCATCTGCAATGCTCAAATAAGGATATAAAGTTTGTAACAACCCGTTTTGGCAATGTTTTGGGAAGTAATGGTTCAGTAATTCCAAGATTTAAACAGCAGATTACAGAAGGAGGCCCTGTAACAGTTACCCATCCTGAAATTAACCGTTATTTCATGACAATAAGGGAAGCATGCATGCTTGTACTGGAAACAACTGTTATAGGTGAGTCAGGATTTATATACATGTTTGATATGGGTAAACCTGTAAAAATTGCAGATCTCGCCAAACGCATGATTAAATTGGCCGGACTCACCTTAGGAAAAGATATTGAAATTAAATACACCGGATTGCGTCCGGGTGAAAAATTATACGAAGAATTGTTAGGACAGGAAGAAACGACGCAACCAACCATACATAAGAAAATAATGGTTGCAAAAGTTCAGCAATATGACTTTAATAAAGTAGTGCCGGCTATTAATCATTTAGTCCGGAGAGCATTGAATATGGATATTGAATCTTCTGTTTTGACGATGAAACAGATGGTACCTGAGTATGTCAGTGAGAATTCGGAATTTAAACGTTTTGATCATCAACTTGCAATTTGATGAAACGGACATGTGATTCGGCTTGCGCCAAAGAGTTACGAACATATGGTTAGTTCCATGTGACCTTAGCGTTAAAAATTAAATGGTGTACACATGAAAAAACGGTTTTTGTTACTCTTTTTATGTGAATTTATTGTTTTAAGCATGGCAAACGGGCAAATAAAACATATTGAAAAATTAAAGCAAATCGGATTTGAAAATATCTCTGTTTCCAGTTCTGATAGCATTTTGTACGTCGCATTGGAGGATAATATTTATCGTTGGAATATAAAAGGTATTTCAGTTGCATTGGATTCTTTATGTTCTCTTTCTATGTATATGGATGATATTAAATTATTAATTTATTCGGAAGGGATTCCAAGATATGTTATATCAACAAAATTGTCATTATGGAAGAGCTTCCGGGAGAAAGAGATAACTCCTGAAGAATTCAAATCTGCAATTGAGATAAGTTATGATACCAAAGAAATTATAAACAAATTAAAAGGAAGTCCTGTATATAATTCTCCGGCATTAAAGACCGACCTGGTTGTTTATCCGGAGATAAAAGTGAAAAATGTTTTTGTAGATAAAAATTATGATATTCAATTGAATATTTCTCCGGCATTGGAAACCGATCTTTGGCGCGGTGGAAAATCTATTGTACAGTTTATTTTTCCACTGGTCAATTCGTCCAGAGTTTTCGGAGAAGAAGGGAAATATATCAGGCCCGGATATGTCGTTTTAAAGCAAGATTTGAATTTGTATAATAAACTATTTACATCCGTCGAAGCCGGATTATTCAATCAGAACAGATATGGGATTAGCGTTTCTAATAATTATTTTCTAAACGATTATATCCTTTTAAACTTTCAATATGCATTTACGGGTTTTACTTATTTTGGTAAAGAATGGAAATTTGGCACATTGAATACAAGTACATGGTCAGGAAAAGGAAGCTATTATTTAAAATGGGTTGATACTCATATTAATTTGTCGGTTCAGAGATATCTTAGTAGTGAAACCGGGGTACGGTTTGAATTATACAGGATGTTTGGTGAAACTGGGATCGGGATTTATGGACTTATTGTTGACGGCACCAAAAATGCGGGATTTAGTTTCAGAGTTCCTATCTCACCATCCAAACAAAACAGGAAAGGTAAGTTCAGAGTTAAAATACCTAACTACTTTAATTGGGAATATTCTGCATCTGATACGGAAAATAAAGGGAATTATTTGCAAACCCAACCTGCTGATAAGAAAAGAGGATATACAGAGAATCCTGTTTATATAAAATACCAATTACTTAATCTTTAAATTAAAAAAAGTGCAAAGAATGTTTTTAAGTAGCGAGGGCAGAAACTAAACTTGTTTGGATTATGCCGAGTCTCGCAAAACAACTAATAAAATTGAATGTTTAACTAAAAAAAGAATGAAATGAAACGTAGATTATTTTTTATTATTAATTCCATATTCCTAATCACAGCAATTGGAATTGGAACACAATCGTGTAGTGATGATGATGATGACAAGACTCCTGATGTAGGCAAAAAAACGATTGAATTAAGTGTCTTTGATCAAACAGGTGCATCTGCAATTGCTGATGTAACCGTATGGAATGATCAGGATTCAATAGCTGTAATCCAAGTCAATGGAACTTACTCTTATGATGTAACGAATGAAGCGAACAATACAGAATTTGAATTCCAGGCAAGACGTCCGGGTTATATACCTTCGGGAAAGGCATCTGTTACACTTAAATATACGGATGCCAAGGATACCTGGACTTCTCCTTTGACATTAACAATAACTGAACAGTCTGCATCATTTGTTGTTGATCAAAGTAAAGATGGAACCATCAGTTTTTCTTCACATGTTGATCCGTCAAGAGATATCAGTATGTTTATTCCTGCCCATGCTACCGATTTGGAATACCTTGAAATAAGTCCGACATTATTACAAGCACCAGCTACCACCGGATTTTTATTACTAGATGCACCTAATAAGGCGCCTTCGGTGACAATTCTTTCTATCGAAAGTGATTGGGAAGGACCTTTTAATGATGGGAAAATGGCTACGCTAACATTTCCTTTGACAGAAGGATTTGTTAAAGCTGTTACGCAATATGGTTTAAATATCGGATTTGGAACAGCAGATAACCTTACGAGAGAGTGGGAATCGTATCCGGTAACAATAGATCCGAATGCCTTGACAGGAACAGTATCAATTCCTCACTTTTCGACATGGTATATTACAATTAGTGAGCCTATCGAAATAACGGTGTCAAATTCGCCTGTATTAACATTAGGAACTTCGGCCTGTGGTGAGCCCATTACTGTTACTTACAGCCAGCCGAATCCGGATATAAATCAGACATATATAGATCTTTTAGGACTAAGGCCTTTAAGTTCTGTAACACAGTCTTATACTGCGTTGGCTGTACCGAATATGCAGGTGACAGTTCAGGGATATTGTGAAAAAGCTGAGGTTCGTATTCCTGGAACAGATGTATCTTTTGTTTATTATCAACCACCGGTTGTATTTACTACAACCACGGCTACTTGTGGTAGCCATAGCGGAGGAGGTGGTCAGTAAACTTCTAGAGGTCTCTTTTTCAGGAACCGCAATTGTAATGTATAGTTCATGAAAATAATTTATATTATTATTTTCTTATGTATAATGTTGTCTGCCGGAGCTCAACAATCCCTTGGTAACTCGGGATTGTTGAATACTCCTTCGGCAGATTTTAATCCCGACGGAACATTTTCGTTAGGGATTAATTATTTACCGACTAAAATTACTCCGGACTATTTTGATTATCCGACTGCAAACTATTTTCTGAATCTGACTTATTTCTCTTTTCTGGAATTGACGTTTCGGATGACTTTAATGAAAATTGAGGCCAATAATAATAAATACAGTAATCAGGACCGGGCAATGTCTGTCAGGTTAAAACTGATAAATGAGTCCAAATTCATTCCTGCGGTAGTAATAGGGGCTGATGATTTTCTTACATCTGATTTTATTTCTGTTATTGATGATAATGATAAAAATAAAAACCAGTATTTTGGCTCACTTTATGTGGTAACTACCAAAAATTTAGATGTACATGCGAGCAATATCGGGCTTACATTGGGATATGCAATTCCGACAGAAAGAACCCATAATAATGGGATTTTAGCAGGAGTGAGATTTAATCCTTCTTTTTATTGCCCGCTATCAATAATCGCAGAATATGATACCAAATATGTTAATTTGGGAGTATCAGCTTTACTTTTCAATCATTTAAATCTTCAATGTTTCGTTACTGACTTTAAGGCTTTATCAGCAGGAATATCTTACCGGATTCAATTGAAGACTTTTGATAAAATTAGACCCTGATATGCCCATTATCCGTCCGTCGGCAGGAATTACTTAAAAATCAAAGTTCTTTTCTATGATAATATCAGCCCTCTGAATATCGAACTTATATTCAATACGGGTTCCATGTAGCTCCAAGAAAACTATAGCCGGTGCCATTAGTTCCTTTTATGGTTAATCCGCAGGCAATTCCTTCCTCTTGTTGGCTGAAGTGGGCATACTCAGATCCACTACTTTCATAACCATTATTCTTATAACTGAATAAAGAAAGGTCGATTGTTGCAGTTGCCAATGAAGAGTGAGTTGAAGACTGGATCACCATTTTATTACCTTCACGGGATACCTGTATTTTTACATGATCATACGTTTGACCGGTTGTTGTATAAACACTTCCGATATAAGTAGTATAAACATTCATTGCAGTATGCATACTGCAAAAATTCGGTTTTTCGATATTACTATCGGAGGTTTCAGCCCCAGAGAAATTATATTCACTTCCTTTAGAATCCGTTGATTTAATTGCTAAATTGATTTTATCCGTTTTGAAAAAACGAACTTCTGTTCCGTTATTGGATGATGTCATGCTCTGGTTTACCGCGTCCAGATCGTCTAATGCGAATTTTAACTGAGGAAAGCTGGTGCTTCCTGCAACGGGGGAAATCAGTACCCATTTATTGGCGTTTTTATACACAACTGTTGCTTTGGCATCTAATTTATCTCCGTTTGCATTGATCATCTGTCCCTCATAAGCTGTAAAAATTTCACAGACATCAAAGTCATTGAGTTTAGCTTCAGAACTGTTATCGTTGTCACTGCAACTAAAGAATAAAGAGATGGAAAACACGGCTAAAGTAAAAATAAGATTTAATTTTTTCATTGTTCACATTTTTAATTTAAAAATTAATACAATATCCTGCCTATACCGCACATACAATATCTACTGTCAGCAAACAGTAGATATCGCGTCTTTCATTTTTTGATAAAAATTTGTTTATTACAGGATAGATGGGATTAACCTTATTTCTCTATTCTCAATAATTGGTTCTATTAGTTTGTATCCCTATAAGTAAAATCTGGTTAATCCTGTAAAAAAATTGGAATGCAAGTATAGTTAAAATTCGCGAAAAATGAAAATGAGGTTTTTCTACTTTTGTTTATACTTTTTCAAACAGTTCACTACAGCAACTAAATCATCCTCTTCAAGGTTACTTCCTGAAGGGATACACAACCCTAATTCAAAAAGTTTCTCTGATGTGCCGTCTCCGAAAAACGGAGCATCTTTAAATACCGGTTGTAAATGCATTGGTTTCCATAAAGGACGGGATTCTATATTTTCCTTTTCCATGGCTAACCGTATTTGCCCACTGGATGCACCAAACTCTTTCGGGTCAATGAGAATAGATGTCAGCCAGAAATTAGAATAATAATTTTTATCAGGTTCCGATTGGAATGTTATTTCGTTTATATCTTTCAGGGATTCGCGGTAAAAACGATTGCTTTGTCTGCGCTTTTCAACCCTTTCACTTAATACCATCATTTGTCCTCTGCCGATTCCCGCGAGGATATTACTCATCCTGTAATTGTATCCGATAGTGGAATGTTGGTAATATGGAGCATTGTCGCGCGCCTGTGTTGAAAGGAAACGAGCCCTGTCTGCCTGTTCCTTATTCTTACAGATAAGAGCGCCTCCGCCTGAAGTTGTAATTATTTTATTTCCGTTAAACGACAGAATCCCATAGTCGGAAAAAGTACCGCATTTTCTGTTATGCAATGACGAGCCTAATGCTTCGGCGGCATCTTCAATTACAGAGATTTCGTACTTTTCTGCAATCTTTAATATCTCTTCCATTTTAGCCGGCATACCATACAGGTGGACTACGATGATTGCTTTGGGTTTCTTTTTCATTTTCATGCAACACACAATGGCTTCTTCCATCAGTTCGGGTGACATATTCCATGTGTCGGTCTCGCTATCCACAAATACCGGAATACCACCCTGGTATACAATCGGATTAGCTGATGCTGAAAAAGTCAGGGATTGACAAATTACGTGATCACCGCGTTCAACACCTGATAATACGAGTGCTAAATGAAGTGCGGAGGTCCCGGAACTAAGAGCGGCTACATACCTGTTTTCATTTAGATATTTTGCGATATCAAGTTCGAAATTATCTACATTAGGTCCTAAAGGCGCTACCCAATTTGTTTCAAATGCTTCATGAATGAATCCCAATTCATGGGTACCCATATGGGGCGATGAAAGCCATATTTTTTTATTGTTGGTCATTTATGTTGATTTGTTTAATTGTAATTTTATTTCTTAATTATCAATTTTCAATTGATTTTACTTTTCTCCTTTTCATTTAAAGCCCCTTCAGGGGGTAGGATTATATTGATTGTACTTAATAATTCTTCCGGGAACGCCAACTACTACAGCATAATCCGGAACATTTTTGATAATTACTGCTCCTGCTCCTATGGTAGCCCATTTCCCAATACTAACTCCCTGAATAACCTGCGCGCCTAATCCGATATGTGCGCCTTCTTCTACCCTGACATTTCCTGCAAGGGTAGCATTCGGTGATACATGTACGAAATTGTTGATCACACATTCGTGATCAATACAAGCTGCTGTATTAATGATAACATGATTTCCTATCCTTGTACCGATATTAATACAGGCTCCATTCATTACAACCGTTCCTTCTCCTATGGATGCATCTTGCGAAATATGACAATTTCCTGTAACTGATTCATAATGCAGGTTCATTTTCTCAACAATATTTTTTCTTATTGAATTGTCCCCTATTGTTATTATAAACGAACCATTTACATTAGGTGCTTTGTTAATTTCACCCAACCTTTTGTATCCTAACAAATCATTTATCAATGAATTATCATCGAATACGCCATCTATTATTCCTCCTGACATTCTGATCAGATCAATAACTACTTTGGCATGTCCGCTGGCACCGATTAAATACATATAATTTATCCCTTAAAACGTTCCATAGTAACACTTGTAGCAGAGTTGATACCCTGCGATTTGAAGACCGCAAGAATTGTCATAAAGATGATCTTTATGTCAAGACTCAACGATATATTATCGACATACCATACATCATATTCAAATTTTTGATTCCAACTGACCGCATTCCTCCCGTTTACCTGGGCCCATCCTGTTATTCCGGGACGTACTTCGTGACGCCGTATCTGAAATGCACTGTAACGGGACAGATATTCAGGTAGTAAAGGACGTGGCCCCACTAAACTCATATCACCTTTAATAACATTAATTAGCTGAGGCATTTCGTCTAACGAAGACTTACGAATAAAAGAACCGACAGTGGTCATTCGTTCCGAATCTGGCAATAATTCTCCGTTCTCATCCTCCCGGTCATTCATTGTTTTATACTTGATGATTGTAAAGATCTTGTTATTTATGCCTGGACGCTTCTGAAAAAAGAAAGGTTGTCCTTTGTTCGATATAAACAACAAAAAGGTAATCAGAATAAAAACCGGTGACAATACAATGAAGGCCGGTATTGAGAAAAACAGATCCATAATACGTTTGAAATACCTTTTATACATTTCTTTGTTCAATCTAATGCTTTATATTCGTTTAGTAAACTATTCCAGACGTCTTTCTGACTGAAGCGGGATACAATCCGGCTTCTTGCTTCCGACTGATGTTTCTGTAAAGTAGATTTATCTGTCAGATACATTTCCATCCTTTCTTTTAATGAGTTAACATTCCTGGGAGGAATAACTAACCCATTCAACTGGTCGGTTATTATTTCATTGCATCCGTTAATATCAGTAACAACAGAAGGTAAACCCATGGCGCCGGCCTGCATAACAACATTCGGAAAGCCTTCCCGGTAACTCGGAAAAACAAACACATCAGATATTGCCAGATAAGGACGTATATCAGATTGGAATCCAGTCAGGATTATATTCCTGTTTTCTTCAATAGTGCTCATTGTTACATCATCCAATGGGTCTAATTCTTTTTCGAAAGGACCTATCAATAGTAATTTTACATGTTGATAACCTGTATTTATCTGTGTAAAAGCTTTTACTAATTCACTTATTCCCTTGTTCGAGACTAATCTTCCTACAAAAACATAAACAAAATCCTCTGCATAAATGTTTAAATCTTCTTTTAACTTTGCTCTATCTTCCGGACTAATAACTTCGGGATTAAAAAGATCAGGATCTATTCCGTTTATATTTCCGTTTCCGATTACATTCAGTGGTTTTTTGGTAATCTTATTCTTTTTGATTGTTTGTTTTACTCCGTTTCCTTCGGGAATGACTTTTGTGGCAGTTAAACAGGTAATCTTTTCCATTGTAATTAATAACTTACGCTTCAAACCTTTTTCTCCTTCAAATCTTAACCCTGTGACTGTATAAATCCGGTGGGGAACACCGGCCATAAAGGCTGCAATCATTCCTAATAAACTGGCTTTAGGCGTATTTGTGTGTACAATGTATGGCTTCTCTTTCAGGAAGAATAAATAAAGAAGTCCTAATGATTTTATATCAGAGAATATAGATATATCTCTTTTCATCGGAATCTTCTTTGTCTGTACCTTTTCCCGTTCAATTACAGCCTCCCACGACTTTAAATCATTCCCATCAGCTATTGCCGTTACCTGGTAATATTGATTTAGAAATCGCAATTGTCCCTGTAACAGAAGATTCAGTGAAAGGGGGATGGTTGTCATGCGGAAAAGTTTTTGTTTTATTTCCATTTGCTTCGTCCTTACCCATTTTGATTCAAAACAGTCTTCTTATCGTTTATATGCATGAGATATCCTAAAGGGATAGCCAAGAGATTATAAAATCCACTGACTCTTTTCATTTTCTTTGTGAAAGGAATATCTGAATTAAAAGAAAAGCGCCAGAAATTAATCCGGGCTTTTATTTTCTGGAGCCATGGGACTGGTGAATGACATAGTTCTGCATATGTATCCATTGAAGCCCGGGGTGATTCCATCCGTATTTTAACAATTTTGCGGGTTAAGCCATCATCCAAATAGTCGCACAAATAAATGATCTCATTAAAAATAAATAGGTTATAACTCCGACCAATCCGGTTCCAAACCAATGCTTCGGGACAAAACCGTTCATTTTCATATTCCGGAAATGGAAATTCCCGGATCACACTTGTCCTGAATATCTCTGCCATGTCTCCTTTAAAATTCATTTTATAGCGGAAATCCAGATTGTTGCACTTTAATTCCGGGAACAGAAGTGTATCTCCGGGTGGTTTCCCCGAGAAAAGAGCCTTCACCCCGAATACTCCACCAATGCTTTCATCGTCTTTTACCCTGTTATAATGAAAAGCGATCCGCTCCAATGCATTAGCGGTCAACTGGTCGTCACTGTCGACTACAAAGAACAGTTCTCCCTGAGCCTTTTTTGCTGCATTATTTAATGCCCTGTGCTTGCCTCCGTTTTTCTGCCTGATATACTTTATATCAATTATATTTTTATCTATGAAACCGGTACAAACCTTTTCGGTATCGTCTTCGCTTCCGTCATCTACAATGATCCATTCGAAGCCTTTATATGTCTGGCGTACCAGGCTATCATATAGATTTTTAAGAAGATAGCCCCTATTGAAGGTTGGAGTGAAGACGCTTATTTTCATACTAAGAATAGAAGAATGTTACTACTAAACTTGCAAGAATCAATAATGCAAGTTTCTGGGGCTGATACTTTACCAAATGTTTTTTTAGCAATGGATAAACTATAACAATTGATATGATAAACCATGATAAATAAGCGATCCGGTTTGTATATGCAGCCCTGATTAATATTATCCATACCGAGTTTGCTATAATATACGTATTCAACAAAATAACATAAAACACATCATTAAATTTTAGCTTATATCGATAATACATCCCCAATAAGATGGGAATAAAACTATAGATGATAAAATCAATTCTAAATCCTCTTTGTACAGTTTCCCCATCCAATTCGTTTACAAAAAAGTTCTCGACTCTTCCTGTGGAGGAAATCAACGGTTGAAAATGTAAATTCTCAATAATATGACCAAAAAACAGTGAAAAAAAGATAGCTGCAAACCAGATAGCAGTATAGACTTTGGTATTTTTGTAAAACGATGAAACCATAAAAGCCAGTAGGGGCAAAATCATTGAGTTATGGAATGTAACCGATATGAGCATACATAAAAACATTACCGGTTTCTTTTCGTAAAACAAAAAACTGAATATGAAAATAGAAGCGGCTAAACCGTTCCTGATTCCGTTTATCCCATATCCCCAGAATGATATCATGGAGATATATAAAGCCAATGCGTAAAAAGCATAATTATTGTACCATTTTCTGAAAACAATATATACGGGAATAATATATAAACAGGCACATAAAATATAAAACAACTCGATGTTCAGATAGTCAGCGCCAAACTTCATCAGCATGTTGAATCCCGGTTCTTTTTCATATACTGATGGGTCAAAATGGTTGAACAATCTTGTATAATTTGAGGTATCGCCCAGATATCGCCAGTTTCCCATTGGATCCCTGAGTCCGAAAAATAAAACAACAATTAGGATTAAGATAAAAGACATGATATTATTAAACCTGTTGCTTGCGTATAAGGTTCCATCTTTCAATGCGTGCAATAGAACGAAAAGCAAAATGGAACCAATTATGGCATAATAAGCAATCTTATAATATTCTACCGGTATCATCGATTCATTTCTTTAAATAACTTTTTACAATAATATTCCCATGTGCATTTTTCCAATACCCGCGAGCGGGCTTTTCGGGCTTGTTCTTCCAGATATTCTTTATTCTCAATTAATTTGATTATTAAGCCGGTCAGTTGTCTTTTATTATCCTGTTCAATCAACCAGCCTCCGTTTTCCTGTTCAATTGCATCCGGAATACCCCCGGTATTTGCTCCAATTGTTGGTATTCCGCAGGATTGTGCTTCAAGAAATACCAACCCAAATCCCTCTACCTGTGTACTTAATGAAGACTGCCGTGTACAAAGGATAAAAACATCCGATTGATTATAAAAACCAGGTAATTCCTCATCCGGGACATATTTGTGTAGAAACACTTGGTTCTGAAGGTTTAACTTCTCGACTAATATTTCCAGATCGTTTAAATAAGGTCCTTTCCCTGCAATATGCAGTTCGACTTTGTCCAGATATGTTTCTGGTAGTTCCGAAATAGTATGAATAACAAAATCATGCCCTTTGAATTTGAGTATTCTCGACACCGAACAAAGTTTTAGTTTATTACTATCCGGTTTCCTTTCCATAGGCATAAAATAATTGTGATTAACAGCCAAAGGAATAGCTACCACGTTTGCTTTATCTGTTATTCCGGAAACCAACCGGGCTGTGTAGTTGCTGTTTGTAATCACTTTTTTAGCATGGTTCAGAACAAACGGTGAATAAAACGGCAACCAAAACCATTTCCTGAATTTCGAATCACCGGATAAAAATTCGGTACCATGACCTAAAATGAACACATTCCTCATGCCTGAAATCAATGAAATAAGTCCTTCCGGATGCCAGACACCACACAACACATCGACTTCATTATTGTCTCTGATATTCCTTAAATAACGATAAGCTGCAAGTTCACATTTAATCCTGGATGCGGGGAGTTCAACAATATCAATTTCATTGTAATTATAAGGAACATGCGCTTGGTCTTTTTTCCGGGTTAAAACAGCTACTTTATCATAATACTGCTTTGCCCCGATTGCAATTTCATGACACAAGCGGGCAATTCCCCCGTTGGATGGCGGATAATCATATGAGAATAATAATAGCGTTTTTTTTCTATCCATTTTTTAAAGTTTTATTTCCAACAAGAAAAGGAAAATATCTATTGAGAATAAAAATAACAGGAACTAATAATATAATTGAAACTATAGCAACTAGCAGACATTTTAAAATGCCTTCTGTGAATTTACTTAAAAATAGGTATGAGATAAATTGAACTTTAAGATGTAAACACATGATGGCTAAACTGTTTACACCTAACCACCTGATTGTTTTAAAAGCAGGAATCATCTTAAATATAAAGAAAAAACCAATTATAAATGATAATGCATTGATTAGGAAAAGGAAAGGATTGCCTAACTGGTTAATTCTGACATCTACAATTCCGTTATGTATTAAACATATAAAACCCAATAAAAAAACACATATAATTACTGCTGAGAGTTTGAAAATACCTGTAATTTTGACATTTTTCATTATAAATCCAATAAAGAAAAAAGCAAGACTGACAAGACTGAATTTATACTATAAGGAAGATTAAGCAGCTTAAATCTACTTAGCCAGAAACCTGTTAAAGTTAGAATAATTATTATTATAATTCCTATCTTCCCAGGATATTTTAGAATAGTATATGCTAATATTAATAAGCAAAACAGAGCCGGTAAATACCAGAGTACAATATTCCAGGATAAAAAAGGAGGATTACTTAAACCCAATATTGTACCTATCAAAAACTCCTTCCATGTGATTATATTATCAGCATTTTTTATTTTTTCAGGGATCCAGTATAATAAGAAAGAAGATAAACTAAAAAAGAGATAAGGAATTATTATACGCTTAAATTTAGTTTTAAGAAAAATAGTGAATGGAATATCTTTATTGAATAAAAAACCGGAAATGAAAAAAAACAATGGCATGTGAAATGAAAAGATAAATTTTGCAATATCTTTTCCAATATGAGTATGTCCCAACACAACTAAAAAGATCCCAAAACCTTTCAGCATGTCGATATAATTTAAATGAATTTTATGTTCGTTCATATTTGCTCTTTTATTCGGCAATTGTACATTTCGGCATTTGTCTGGCTATCAATAAGCCTTCTTTCAACCCTTTCAGATAACTGTTAATCAGGTTTACTTTTTTATAAGAAAATATGTAAGCTATACCTAATTTCATCATAAATAAATTGGCTGTTATTTTATTATACCACTTTAGGTATCGTTGAATTATAATCGTACGATTCCTTACAAGTGAAAAAATATATTTATCTATATCTTTGACCCTGCAACCTCCCGTATCGGCAGCCAGATGATATACATGGGCATCGTAATTGAATAATATTTTATAGCCGTTTCTTATTACCCTAAGGCAAAGGTCGGTTTCTTCAAACAATGCAGCTCCTTTGGAAAGATGTTCGTCTACACCGCCGACTTGCTTTATTACCGATTTTTTTATTGAAAAATTACCACCTCCTGCATGATCCACCGTCATCAATCCTTTTTTATAGAAACCTCTTTCAGGAGTTGCGGTCCAATAATTGAATTTGCCGGTTCTGCTTTCTGCCTCCTTTTTATATTTCTCGGTAATTCCTCCGGCAACTACACCGATACCTTTCTGTGTGATATACCGGTAATGTTCTGCCAGTAAGTTTTTTTTGCACGAGATATCGTCGTCCAGATACAGTATATAATCATAAAGAGCATGCTCCCAGCCGAAGTTTCTGGCTTCCGGTAATCCTTTGAAAAAAGTGATATGAAAATACTTTATAAAAGGATATTTCCATTGATATTCATCAATCGCGTAATTATATGTATCCGACTGATCTACAATCAGAATCTCAAATGGATGGTCGAATTCCTGGACAACCAGATAATCAAGTGTGTCAGTCAGAAACGTTGTCCTGTTTAACGTTGGTAAAACGATCGATATTCCTTCCATAATTATTTTAATAATATAATTTTCAACTTCTTCAAAACAGGTTTCTCAAAGTATTTTTGTACGCAAAAATGACAACATATTGTCATACAAATCCGGATGGCATGTCGGGAAGATGGTTGTATAGTGATTCCAAACAACTGCAAAAGCTGCCAGACCACGCATTGCGTCCAAAAAATCAATTCTTTCCGAAGCCATTATACTTTCTCAAATAAATTAATAAAAGACTTAACCTGATTGGAAGCCAGATATCTTTTGCAATATTTTTTATCAACTTCCTGCTCCATTTTGCCTCCATTGAACAGATCTGTAAGCAAGCGGATTGATTTCTCATCCTGTTTAATGAAAATTCCCAGACCGGCTTTACTTAATTCACTTTTTGTTTCACTGATATCGGGGACCAGTGCTATGACTTGCTTTTGCAATGCTATATAATCGGTCAACTTGGCCGAATTGTTCCACCAATGGGCCTTTTCGCCTATAATTGTCAGTGCATACCTTGCTTCGGATATGAGTTTGTATAGTTCTTTTTGAGGCATATGATCTATAATTTCAACAAATTCCTGAATCCCGTATTTCTCAATGATCGGGAGTAAAAAAGGCATATTGATGTCTTTATTGCCAACAATCTTAATTCTCATTACGTTATCTTTATTGATCTGATCAATAGCTTTTGAATAGACCCTGAAGAAAAAATCTCCGTACTCTTCTAAATATTCGCCTGCAAAAATGATATAATTACCTTGTGATGAAATATCCTCAGGAAGATAATCATCATCTACTCCTGTAGGTATAAAATGCACCTTGTCGGAAAAACGACCCTTATACTGGTCGTTAAAAATCAGTTCGTAAGCCGATGATGTAGTAGTAATACCGTCGGCATGCAGAAAAGTATCATCCTGGTTTTTCCTTTGTTTTTTGTAGACTGAAAACACATCCGAATGAGTTCTTTTAGCATAAGTAACGGGATCTCTGAAATCGGCAATCCATTTTAGATTATATTTCTTTTTCAATGATAAACCTACAGCGTTTGAGGTATAAGGCGAGCATGTTGTAAATAAAATATTTACGTTGTAATTTTGAATTATTTCTTCTGCTTTTTTTATGGCAGATCTTTGCCAGGTCCAATAACGGTCGGGTGAATTCAGAAACAATTCGGTATAATTCTGAATCCATTTACTCCTTGGTTTTTTGTCTGTATGCCCGGTATTACTGAAATAATTCTGCCGTTTCAACGACTTATAAGTCAAATCCGTGTCTGAAAGCAACATGCGAATACCCCGCAATGTCGGTTCAACATACTTTGTCCTGAAAATCGGAATCCCTTCCAACTCATCCAATAACCGGGGGTCTTCATTGAAGTTGTAATTGGTATCGACAGTCAGAACCATTGGATTCCAACCGTTTTTTTTCAGATACTTGGTTAGTTTGTGAGCTCTGAAAACCGCAGCATGCGTTTCGGGAGGAAAAAAGGGAGCGACAATAAGTATATTTTTATTGTTCATATCAGTTGTTATAAAAAGTATCATACAATGTTTCTACATATTTTGAAACACTATAATTTTTTACATGCTGTAGTTCAGACTTTTTTATGCTGTTATATAATTCTGCATCTGAAATTAACAGATGCATTTTATCTGCCAGATCTTCTGGATTTAAAGGTTCATATAATAATCCGTTTTCCAGATTTGTTATAATTTCAGCAATACCTCCGGAGTTTGGAATTATTACAGGCAATCCACTTGCCATAGCTTCCAGGCATACGATTCCAAAAGGCTCATAAGGCGCCGCATGAACAAAGGCGTCACAATGAGGTAAGATTTTCTCAACATCATTTCTCAGACCTAAAAAATAAACATGGTCTTTTACCCCCAATTCATCTGATAATATTTCTAAATCCGTCCTTTGTTCTCCGTCACCGCAAATAATTAAATTGGCAGTTATTCCGTTTCTTTTTAATAGCTGCAATGCTTTAATGGAAATATCAACCCGTTTGTTAACCCCTTTTCCTAAAGTGCCTACCGTAATAAAATTAAAATCATGCAGATTTACATTAATGATATCATCCAGTTTTTTTCCCGGTGTTGTTGTAAATTTATTGAGATCGATACAATTATGTTGTACATGCAGCTTCCGGTTGGATATTTTATGTGTATTATGCGCCCATTTTTTTAATGATGAACTACAGACAATTATTGATTGAAAATAGAATTGAGAGATAAAATTGGCTATCCGGATAGGAAAAGATTTGAGGTAAATATCTCCATGTTCAAAACCCACTCTGATTGGAATTTTACAATAATATGCGGCAGTATTTGCAAATAAGCGCGACCAGGTTAAATGGGTTTCTACTATCTGTGGTGAATGTTGCTTTATAAATGAAGAAATGGCATCATACACTTTTTTATATTTTCTGGAAACAAAAACTTCCCGTAATCCCATGCAATGAACAGATACATCAATATCCTCAAATAAATCTTTCATTCCTGCATTATCAAACAAAACGGCTAGTATATGTGTTTCGTCAGGATGTGCAGCTTTCCTTTCTTTCAATATTGTCAATAAATGGGTTTGAGCCCCACCAAAAGCTATTTGATCTATAAAGTGTATATACTTATTATTCATTGATATTTCATTTTAAGTACTGGGATGGTTTAAATACCAAAGCTCTTTCTTCTTTTGTTAAAATGAGAGAGAGCACTAATAAATAGATAACAGAGTAAATAATGCTTTTGATAAAAAACCAAAACCAATTATTTGTTTTAAAAAACAGAAATACAGCATATGCTAATCCCAAAACCAATATAAAAGGAAGAATATAGGGTAAAATCGTTCTCTTGAAAAAAGACCATATATCGAATCCTATTTTACTGTAATATATATTCATGATTAGCTGGAATACGATCATTCCGCCAAACAAACCAATGATCATCCCTGTTGAGTCATATTTATATGATAACAACCATCCCGAGAGCAATCCTAATACAACAAATATGAAAAAGGAGTAAGTTCTGAATTTAAGTAGCTTTCTTGCTTCAAGAATCGAATGAGCATAACCCTGTGCCATTGGGATGGTATATGCAATCATTATTAACAGCGCTACAATCCATGATTTTGCATATGTTTCGCCTACCCATAAAACAATAAAATCCTGTCCCATTAAAATAAATGCTCCAAGGAAATATAACAATATGAACATGGTCAGTCTCCCGATCCGGATCATCTGTTCAGTCATCTGGTCCAGATCGGTTCCATTGCAGACGGATTGAACGGCTTTAGGGAGCATCAAACCATTTATGATGCTACCAATGGTTGTATAGTATATTCCCAACATAACACCAACGCTATAAATTCCTACGATCGCAGTATTTGAACTGATTCCGAGAATAAACTGTCCCGAACGCCATTGAATCTGGTATATAAATGCATAGAAAAAAACAAAAAAAGAATAATTAATTATTTCCCTGATATAAGAAAAATTGAATGCGTGCAACTTTATTTTGACATTCAATATTTTAAATACATAATAAGCAGTTATTGCAATAAAAATAAAGTTTAAAATGCTATCAACGAGTACAAGACCTATGGCATTACTTCCCATATATAAAATGGATATGACAAGAACGGTTCTCACCACATACTTAATTATGGTCATCAACCTGGGAAAAACAAACTTTTCATATCCGGTACATATTCCGGTAAAAGCCCCTCCCGGTATTGTAATGGTAAAATTGATAATCAGTATAATCATCATAACTCTTGCCTGCGATAACTCTTCGGCAGATAGTGTACGGTCAAACAAAAAATCGAGGTTCTGATAAAGAAACAAACCGACAGCAATTATCAACAAACTGATGATTGAGTAGATTATGAGACAAATAGCTAAAAAATTTTCTTCCTCAGACCGATTATCCTTAGCCCTGTAGTGTGACACAAACCGTATAATAGCATTATTAAGACCCAAATCTAAAATGGATAAATAACCGACAAATGCACCTATCAATGTATATAATCCATATTGGGAAGGTCCTAATTTGTGAATGATAAGCGGAGTCACTATTAAACCCAATATATTGGTCAATATAAAATTCACATAGGATAAAATAGCAGCTGACTTATATTGGCTACGTGGCATATTTTGTTTTCTTTTTCTTTTTTCGTAAAAGTCCTAAAGAGCTTTGGGGTTACTTATTATAATATCCATATCCATATCCTTTCTTCACCTTTATTCCTTTCAGGACAAAACACATCTTGGATATTTTTTTCTTGTTAAACAATTCATTTCCTTGTTTAATAAAAGACTTGTGTGAATATCCCGCCCGGGCAACATATATACATAGATCCGAAATCCGGTTTATAACCAGTGCGTCCGCAACCAATGATACCGGAGGGGTATCAATAATGATATAATCATACTCTTTCTTCATCAAAGAAATGAAATCATCCAGGCGTTTTCTTGATAGCAATTCAATTGGGTTAGGGGGAAATGAACCAGCTATTGCCAATTTCAGATTCTCATTATAAGGAGATGATACAATTATATCATTCGGACTTAACGAATCATCTGATAGATAAGAGGACATTCCATGTTTAGCAGACACTTTCATGATTTTAGCATATTGCGAATTTCTCATATCCAGATCAATGAGTAATACTTTTTTCCCCAATGTGGCTAACGAAAAAGACAGATTGGCAGAAAAAGAGCTTTTACCTTCCTTAGGTATCGTAGAAGTAACCTCAATGACATTTTCATTTTCAGCTAAAATGAACCCTAAATTGGTGCAAATCATATGATACATTTCTGTAACGCCCGAACGTTCCGCAGATTTTAGATAAACATCTTTCCCTTCCGGAACTTCTCCTAATACAGGAATCTGGGCTAATTTGTCTAATTCCTCACGACTACTGATCTTATATTTCAGCAAATCTTTCAGGTAAATAAATAAGAGTGGTAATATCAGACCTGCTAAAAGACTAAAAAGAAAAACTATTTTTTTCTTCGGACTTACCGGTATGGGATCCGTATAAACTTTATCTATTATTTTGGCATTAGGCGAATACATAGCGAGTGTTAAAGCTGATTCTTCCCTTTTTTGCAATAAATAAAGGAACAATGTTTCTTTAATACCCTGTTGTCTGGATAGCTCTCTTACTTCCCGTTCCTGAGTTGAAAGATTGCGTATTTTAGAATTGAATGAGCGTTCTTTTGTCTTTAGTTCACCTAAAGATATCTGGATTCCTGATTCAATACTATTAATACTTTTCAGGATGTTATTCCTCATGAATGAAAGTTCACTATCGCGTTCTTTCAGGATGGGATTATTCTCCCTGGCTGTGGAAGCGATCCGGTTTCGATCGAATTGTTTTTCATTAAATGCTTCGATCATCGATACCAATGTCGGATCACTTATCCCGATATTGGAGGGAATGACATTATTATTATTGGATTGGTTATTGACGTACGATTCAACCGATTGCAAAATTTGCTTTTGCATTTCAAGATCTACAATTCTTTTGTCGTATTCGCCTCCGGTAGTTAGGTACAAATCTGCTTCCGATTGTAAATCAGTAATCCGGTTACTTTGTTTATATTGTTCGACATTCCTTTCAACGCCCGATAATTCACTCGCAATTAAAGAAATACGGTCATCAATAAATTGTATGGATTGATCGGCTAGTCTATTCTTTTCATCCAATGCCTGTAAATTGTAAAAATTAACCAGTGTACTGATAATATCTGCGCTTTTTTCTGGAACCGGAGATACTATAGATAGTTCAACCACATTCGAGTTTTTACTGACAGGGCTTATATCCAATAAGGGAAGGGCAGAAGATGCATATATATCCGCTTTTATTTCACAGTCATCAGCCGGATTGCCTTTATAAACAACCGTAATTAATCCGAAAGGAGTATCAATGGGTTGTCCCGAAACGATTGATGTTGAATAATCGGAATTACAATCCTTTAAAAGAATTTTATCTTTTTGTTTGACAATGGATAGAGTTCCTGGTTTTTTAAAATTGATGATTTTTAGCTGGAATGGTGAATCCTTATAAAGTTCGTTGTTTTTTAAGCCGGGTTCATAATAAACCACATTTAATTTCAAACTATCCGTCACACGTTGCATCAGGCTACGCGATCTGAGAACTTCCAATTCATCGTCTATATTATTGTTTTTACGGGAAAAATCATAGTCGCTAATATCGCTCAATTCAAAATTGAAACCTTTGTTCTCTGTTTTCATCAGTATTTTAGCTGATACTTTATATTCAGGTTTTTTTAAATAGAGATAAAGTATCGCCAACCCGATGCAAACAATTATAGAACAGATAATTAATATTGAATATTTCAGATAATGTGAGATGATATCTGTAAAAGAGGCATCATCTTTTAACCCTAAATTATTATTTTCCATCTTATTTTGTGACTAAAGCTATTATGGTAATGATAGTTGAGAATACGGATACCCAGATAGGCAAATTTTGATTATAACCTGCTCCCGATGATTTTGCTTTATTTGGTTGTATATACACAATATCATTTTGTTGCAGGAAATAGTTGGGAGACCTGAATAGATCTGGTGAAGTCATATCCATCCGGTAAAATTCCTTTTTTCCATCGACTTCACGGCAGACTAAAACATTATTTCTTCTGCCATGGATTGTCATATCCCCGGCTAGTCCCAATGCTTCGGGTAAAGAAATCGTTTCGTTGGTTACCGTATAAACGCCAGGCTTATTTACTTCTCCCAGGACAGTTACCCTGAAATTCAAAAACCGGATGTTAACAGTTGATTCAACTACATATTCCGAAATTTTGTCCTGCAAAAGATTAATCGCTTCATTCTTGGTTAATCCTCCCAGTCTTACCCGACCTAGGATAGGGAAGTTTATATACCCATCCTTATCTACAATATAGCCTTGTAAAGCCAGACTTTCCTGAGTCGAATTTCCCCTTTCATTTATTTGAATGGAATTGAATATGTCGGAAACTTCAACCTTGGGGCTACTAACCAATATTAACAAGTTATCATTGGGTTGAATTTTAGCTTCAGTAACTTTGGTTTCATCAATGGCATTCTCTGCTCCCTGAAAATAGACTATTTTCTTATTGGATACACATGATGATGAGATCAAACAAATGATCAGATAGAAATAAATTTTATTCATATGATAATATTTAATTTTTTACACTAATTGTCATATAGAACGAATCTAACGAGTGATTAACGATTAATTAATCACGAATCATTAACAATTAACTGCTAATTGACATGCTTCGTTTCATGATAAAAAAATATCGTTTTGTACATTAATAGAATTAATTTCATTTATTAATCTCTTATTCTTCAAATATTTAATTTGATGTTTGTTGTGTAGATCTGTTCCTGCAAAATCGATCATATTTTCCCTGATCAGATTTCTTGCATTTTCTTTAACTGATTTTCCATAGTATCCGGCAAGAGATAACATGTTCAATTGAAATTTGCAACCGATTCTCTTTAAATCCTTAAAGTCATCCTTTTTAAAGTAAAGGTAACGCTCCGGATGTGCGAGTATCGGTAAGAACCCTTTTTCCCGTAGTTCGAATATGACTGAATGCAATATCATTGATTTTTGGGTTAATGATGTTTCTACTAAAACATGATTAAAGGGTAAGCAAATAATTTTATCTCCGGAAATAGCGGATTGTCTGAATGACGAATCAATGAAATATTCAGCACAAACATTTGTTTTTATATGTATACTTCTCTTTATCAATTCACCTCTTAATAAATCATACTTTTCTTTTATGGATTTATTGGTATTCGGAAATCTAATACCATTAATGTGAGGTGAAAAATAAAGATTCTCTAATTTCAATTCTATAAGCCCTTCAACCATGGCTATGGAGTCATCCAGTTCCTCAGCTCCATCGTCTATACCCGGCAGAATATGAGAATGAATGTCTGTAATAAAATTTAACTTAGGCTTTATCCTTTTGAAAAACATTCTATTTTAAAATGATATTTTTTAATGAATATGAATACGGCGTTGTTAATCAAATAATTATAGTCTATATTGCTTGTGAAGCTATAGAAATATAATAATGTATGTTGTGAACTCAAACATTCTTTACCATTATAAACAATATTGATTCAGGAAAGGTTTTAAACTCTTGGGATAATTAATAGTCGAAACCCCGGAATATTTTCCCAATACATTATAAATTTCTTTAAAAATGAGCTTGACGATTTTTTAGAGCATTTTGATATTCGTATGGGCATCTATTGTAAAGAATATATATGGTATAATCTGGAGTCATATTTATTTTGCCAGGAGTTTGAGCGAGAGTTTCTCTGGTCCTGGTCCGATTAATTGCTCGAAGAAAGCATGAAGAAAAGCCCTTCTAAATCCCTGGAAAGGAAACCTAAAATAATAGAAATTATGATGCTGGAATTCATATTCCAATTTTGAGCCTGAAATTTTATACTTTTGTAGAAAAACAACATGAGGATTCTTCATACGGCTGACTGGCATATTGGGCAGTATTTTTTTGGTTACGACCGTAAAGCGGAACATATATACTTTTTCAACTGGCTAAAAGAAGCTATCAGGGAACAACAGGCAGATGTATTGCTTGTTGCCGGGGATGTTTTTGATAGTCCGAACCCATCGGCAGAATCGCAAAAGATCTATTACCGGTTTTTGCGGGAAGTAACAACGGCAAATCCGCAATTACAGGTTATTATTATAGCAGGCAATCATGATTCGGCTGCCCGACTCGAAGCGCCCAATCCGCTGCTGGAGGAAATGAACATCCATATAAAAGGAATTATATCCAGAAATCCGGAAGGACAGATTGATGGTCAATCCTTATGTATTCCTTTAGTCAGCGGTGGAAAAGTAAAAGCCTGGTGTATTGCTATTCCTTACCTGCGCCAGGGTGATTATCCGACATCCGAAAGTTATGCAAAAGGAGTGAAAGAAATGTATGATATGCTGTATAACGAAATCCGGCAGGTCAAGGAAACGGATCAGCCTGTAATTTTTATGGGACACTTGCAGGCTACAGGTTCGGAAGTGTCTGAAAATGACCGCTCGGAACGTACAATTATTGGAGGACTGGAATCGGTTTCGCCCGAAATATTCGACAGGAATGATGTTGTATATACGGCTTTGGGTCATTTGCACAAGGCGCAGCGGGTATCCGGGAGGGAAAATGTGCGATATGCGGGAAGCCCTTTGCCGATGTCTTTTTCGGAGAAAAACTATAAACAGGGGATCAATCTGATTGAGATAGATGATTCCGGTTTGAAGAGGATAGAGCGGATCGGCTTTGAACCACCGGTAAAATTGATTAGTTTGCCGAATGAGCCTAAACCCCTGGTTGAAGTTTTAGAAGAAATCGCGAAATTACCGGATGGAATGATTGAACCTGATTCTCCTTATTTAGAACTGAAAGTACTTATTACTGAACCCGAACCATCTATGCGAAACCAGATAGAAGAAGCTTTAAAAGATAAGTCCGTCCGTTTGACAATAGCAGTTCCTTACAGGGTAAGAAAAGAACAAACATCGAAAGCTGTTACTTACGAGGAATTGAAGGCACTTACTCCTATGGAAATGGCACAGGATGTGTTTCAAAGCCGATATGGGAATGAGATGCCGGATCATATGAAAACATTGTTAGAAACAGTCATACAGGAGGTGGGGAAATGAAGATACTAGCGATCAGGGGGAAAAACCTGGCTTCACTGGAGGGTGAATTTGAAATCGATTTTACTTCCGAACCGCTGCAATCGGCAGGTATATTTGCGATTACGGGACAAACAGGCGCCGGTAAATCAACCATCCTTGATGCCTTGTGCCTTGCTTTGTTTGATGATACACCCCGGCTGAACAAGGCTGAATTAGTAAAAAAAGAAGATCTGGATACACTGGGTGATAAGATATCGCCGCAGGATTGCAGGAATATATTAAGGCGTGGGGCAAGCGATGGCTACGCTGAGGTAGATTTTATTGCGCTCAACGGTGATAAATACCGTTCGAGGTGGTGTGTAAAAAGAGCCAGAGGGAAATCTGATGGCGCTTTGCAGCCCACAACTATGACACTGGAAAATCTTTCGAACGGAATACAGGAACAGGGAACTAAAAGGGATTTTTTGAACAGGATAACGGAAATTATAGGGTTGACTTTTTACCAGTTTACCCGTGCGGTGTTGTTGGCACAGGGCGACTTTGCCAATTTCCTGAAAGCCCGGCAAAGTGATAAGGCGGAACTGTTGGAAAAACTGACGGGTACGGCAATTTATTCCGGCATATCCATGCAGATTTATCAGAAGGCTGTTGAGGCTAAAGGGTCGCTGGATTTAATCCAACAGCGTATTAAAGATATAAGGCTTCTAAGTGATGAGGAACTGGATACGTTTATAAAGGAGAAGCAAGACCTTGAGAAAGAAGTTGAGCCTTTAAAGCAGCAACAAACAGCGATTGAAAAGAAACTGGATTGGTTGCGGGAAGAGGAGTTGCTGAAGAACGAAATGCAACAGGCAGCCAATGAATTGAAAAACGTACAGGAGCAAATTAATCAGGCTGCCCCACGTTATGAATATATATCTTTGGTTGATCTTTCGCAGGAAATAAGGGATGCTTATATTGAACTGAACAACAAACAAACCCAATCAGAAAAACTGACCATAGGTTTGCAGGTAAAAGAGAAAGAAATAAGCGCTATTATAGAAAGGGTTGATAAAATAGCTGCGGAATTAAAGGTTGCAAAAAATGCGGTAGATGAGACAGATCAGAAATATAATGCATATAAGCCTGAAATAGCCCGTGCTAAAGAGCTCGATTTTAAGATACAGGCAATTACTGAAGAGCGGAATAAATCGGCAAAGGAACTGGAAGTATTCCGGGATCAGCTCAAAAAGGTGGAACAAGGTATTGCTGTTTTACAAAAACAGGAAACTGTCCTGAAGCAGCAGCAAAGCACATTGTCAGAATGGTTTACGATTTATGAGCCATACAAAGCAATCGTCCCCAGGATCGACTATGTTACTTCATTGATCAATAATGCGTATGCGCTTAAAAAGCAACATCATACAGCCCTGCAAAGTCTTGAATCTGCTAAAGCAATTATAATTACTTATCGTACCCGGTTAGAACAATATCAAAAGGAAGCTGAACGGTTGAATCATCTTCTTCCTACGGAAATACTTGATTTGCGGAAAAAACTGGAGGAGGGAAAGCCCTGTCCTGTATGCGGCAGTGTACATCATCCATTACAGGAACAGACCGGGCAGCAAGACCGGATTGATGAAAGCAAACTCGAATCAGAAAAGAAAAAAGTGGCAGGTATTATTACTCAAACAACAGAGAGCATTGAGAAAACGAATAAAAGCATTACGGAATTTGAAGTGCATGTCCATAATTTTCAAAATCAGTATGATAGTATATACAATGAGTTGAGAATGATATTGGAACCGGTTTCTCAATGGGAGGCTGATTTTAATGGAGGTTGTTTACTGGAAAACCTGACCAAAGTCACTGATCAATGGAATAAGAACAAGCAGATGGCAGAACAGTGCCATCAACAAATAGAAAACCTGGCAGTTCGTTTGGAAGCTGGAAATAAAAGCTTAGAGGGTCTCTGGGAGCAATTCAGGGAAAAAGAGAAACAGAGTAAATCAATCGAAGAAAGATTGAGTGGATCGAATATTCAAAGAAAACAACTATTGAATAATAAGCGTGTCGAGGATGTGGAGGAATATTTTGCGAAGCTGAAAGAACAACATTCCCATCGATACGAACAACTACGAACCGAAAAAGAAAAGGCTGAGAAAGAGCAGTCTACACTAGAGGGAATTATCAATCAATTAAAGAAAGACAAAACTTTAATTGACGAAGATGTTGTAAGGCTACATGCAACTGTTCAGGAGTGGGTAGTTAGTAAACTTCATCAGATATCATCTGATGATATGCTCAAAGAGTTGGTGTCGAAATCGCATGAATGGATACAACAGGAAAAGTATTACCTGAACAATCTCAAGAACCAGGAACTTATCCATAAAGCAACCTTTGCCGAAAGAAGTAGTAAATCTGCAAAGCATCAGGAAGCCGGGCATAAGCCAGGCGATGAAGAAACTAAAGATATTTTATTGCAACAATTTGAGATCTTGTCGGAAAAGAAAACAGGAATTGACGAACGGCTGAATGGAATCAATGCATCGGTGTTGGCTCATCAAAGAGGTAAAGAGCAAGTAAAGACCTTTGAGAAAGAACTACATGAGAAAACGGAATTGTACAATAACTGGGCGAAGCTGAATGATTTGCTGGGGTCGGCATCGGGTAATAAATTTAAAACGATAGCACAGGGGTATACATTGGACGTTCTTTTATCGTATGCCAATAAACATCTTGAAGAATTGACCCCACGATATACACTGGAAAAAATCCCCGGGACATTGGCGTTGCAGGTTATTGATAATGATATGCTGGGTGAAGTCCGGACAGTCCACTCACTCTCCGGAGGAGAATCTTTCCTTATATCGTTGGCGCTGGCTTTGGGATTATCGTCACTGTCGTCTAACCGTATGAAAATAGAATCGCTCTTTATTGATGAGGGCTTTGGTGCATTGGATGTTGATACTTTAAGTATTGCTATGGATGCGTTAGATAACCTGCATACGCGGGGACGGAAAATAGGAGTGATCTCCCATGTTGAGGAAATGAAAGAAAGAATAACTACACAAATACAAGTTGTTAAATCGGCTAATGGGCGAAGTATAATTCGAATTTCGGGGGTATAAAAAAAAGATTCCTCCTGTTTTGGTGGAATCTTTTAGATCTTGTCGCAATCAGACATTTACTTTTTTGAATGTTCAATTGATTTTTTCCTGAACTCTTTCAACATTTTCTCTAATTCCAGAGATTCTTTACGTGCACGGGTACCTGCCGCTTTGTTTGATTTTTCCAACTGCAATGTTGCATCTTTTTCGAAAGCATCGAAACTTTCCTTGATTTTACCAGCTAAATTTTTCATTTTTTTAAATTAATTGAATAAGGTAATTCGCTTGTTAATATTTACTACTAATGTTTTCACTGTTATAACAAGCGGATATTAAAATTTGTTTACGGGTAAAGCTCACAAAAGGGGTATGATCTTTAAATTTTTTTCAGGGAATAAGCTTTTATTACAGTAATTGCAATGATGGTTTTGAATATTGCAGTACGTGGTTTCAATTGAAGTCTAGTCTTTTAATAGGCAGGTTTAACTAGGTGAATTGGTTTTATTCAAAATAATAAGATTGTATTCTTTTTTTTACTCTTGTCTGTTTCAGCAATAAAAAAATATCAGGAAGTGAAACAGTTGCTATTAAGCACTATTACTCCCTGATAGTTTTTACCATAGGTATAGAGAAATCTTCTTATTCTTTTATTTTATTGTAAAAAGATTTCATCCGTATACTGTAGTAGATCCTGACGATTCCGTAGAATAGCAGCGTAAGTGCTAACAGGTAAACAACAAATCCGGCTGTAAAGACTGGATTTGTTATAAGGATAAAAGACAGTATAAGGCCGAGTATACCAAAAGCAAGAACCCATCCCCATCCTTTTACACCAGCTGTGCTTAAATCTATAGATGTGCCTATTGACCAGAAAGACTGGAACATGATCCAGAAACCTACAAAAAACAACATCACACCCATGGTGCCGATAGGAGTTGCTAATAACAGGATCCCGAATATTAAGCTGATAATACCGCTGGCCAATGTCCATCCCCAACCTTTAATGCTGTCTTTATTGGATATCGCATAAATGATTTCGAGGAGACCACCTACTACAAATCCAATGACAAATAAAATGCTTAAAGCAACTAAGGCTGATCCCGGCATAAACATACAAGCAATCCCGAGGATAATCGCAAAAATGCCAAGGAGGAGTGATACCCACCAATATTTTACGGTTCTTTTTACCGTGTCTAAAAATTCATTGTTCATAACCCTAAAGTATTTAGATTTATAATTCTGCTATTATAGAACAATGAAATTGTATTATTTGTTCAGTTTTTTTATCACTTTTGCAGGACTAACATATAAAGGAAATATATCTGTTTGAATGGTGGTATATAGGTAAATTTATCAGTATACGAATAATTTACCAGTACTTGTATGGGAGTGGATGATAAATTATTTTTGTGGTAACATAACAGATTGGAACAAAATGAGACAGAGTTTAATAGTAATATTATTGGCAATTACAGGGATTATGTCGGCAAACAAACTGAAGTCTGAAACAATTAATAGTAAACATATGGAAATAAAATCATCAACTTTACGTCTTATTTATCCTCAGTGGCAGGGTGGAATCGTTGCACACTGGATGCCTGATCTTCCTGCAGATGATGCATCGCGCGGATATTATCTGGGTGCGCAATTGCTCAACTTTCTTGCTCCTCAAAGTAATCAAAATACACAGACTGTCCCTGTTTCATTGGATATTAACGACAGGGAGACTGAAAACGGGATCAATTCTTATAAAGTAATCTTAGAACAAACAAAGGCTGCGCTGGAGAGTGATCCGGAGAGAATCGTGACGCTTGGCGGTGACTGTGCGGTGAGTGTAGTTCCTTTTACGTACCTGGCAAATAAGTATCCTGATGATGTTGCGATTGTGTGGATAGATGCACATCCTGATGTGACTTTACCATATGATGATTACAAGGGCTATCATGCTATGGCTTTGACTGCTTGTATGGGTATGGGCGACCAGGCGATCGTGGATGTATTACCTGGGAAAGTGGATGCTTCGAGGGCAATAATCGTTGGTCTGCGTTCGTGGGATGAAGGTATGAAAGAACGACAGGACAAGCTGGGTGTAAAAGGATTGTCACCTTCAGAAGTGGCTGGGAATAGTTATGCAGTCCTGGATTGGTTGAAAAGTACGGGCACTTCAAAAGTTGTTATCCATTTTGATATGGATGTGTTGGATCCTGCAGAAATAATTGCAGCAGTGGGTACGGATCCCAACGGGATGAAGATTGATGAGGCTATGAGGGTGATTAATGATATTTCTTCGGAATATGATGTTGTTGGTCTTACGATAGCTGAACCGATGCCACGGGTAGCTATCAAAATTCGGAATATGCTGAACCAGATGCCTTTGTTAAAAGAATAAGCTTGAGTGTTTCGAGGACTTTGTGTAACACGAATGCTTCGTCATTCGAATGAAATGAGTGATTGCCTCAGTTCTTATGAGATGTTTCACTTTGTTTAATCAGATTAGTTGTTTTTGCGTGACTCGGCATAATCTAAACCAGTTTCTTAAAAGTGCATTTGCTTCTGCCCTCGCTACTTAAAACGTTCAACATGACGATACGATAGCATTTTTTCCTTTTGGCACACTCTTTTCTAATGACGGTTTTGTGTTGGAGGATAGCCATGGTAGTCTTTGAAGACGCGTGAGAAATGGGATACGTTTTCAAATCCCATTGTATAGCAAATATCCGTAACAGGGAGCATGGTTTTCTGAAGCATTTCTTTGGCTTTTTCTAATCGTTTGATCCGTATCCATTGTGCAGGCGGCATATTGTATGTAAGCTGGAAATCACGTTTGAAACTGGATAGGCTACGCCCAGAAAGGTAAGCCAGTTCGGGCATTGTCACCGGTGTGGCATAGTACTGTTCAACAACCTGGCGAATGTCTGTCCGGATAGGTTTTCGTAGTTGAAGGATTTGCCGGAACATGTTTTTGCTGCATTCGGATACGTCATAGAGTAATTCCATGATTTTCAGCCGGAGCAGTCCGGGGTTTACGGAGGATGGGTCTTTAAAGTAAGGATGCAGGGAGTTTGCAAAGGCAATCAGGCAATCGCTCATGGCACAGACGGATGTTTTTACTTCTTCATCCATTTGTGGTACTTTTACGTTTGACATGGTTAGGAATTCTTTTATCAGGTCGTCTTTCATGCAAAACATGAGGCTTTCGAAGATATGGTCGTTATCTGCATCCCCTTCTTTTTCGTATCGTACGGAAGTTGCTTTTTTTAGCAGTATCATTTCATTCTTTCGTACGGTATACGACTGTTTGCCATAGTAAAAAGTTATCTTTCCTTCCAATATAAAGAGCAGTAGATGCTCTTCGAGAAACATGGTTCCAACCCCTTTCATGCTATGTACGCATGAATCAATAACCGAGCAACCATCTAACACCAGTGAATTCTGGCAAACCGGTCCGGAAACCAGGTTGGTAGGAACTTTGACATATTTCTTCATATATCGTTCATCTTATAAAATTGGTCATTTGTTGTTCTTCAGCCACTGGGACGGGTTCTGTGCCTGTCTTGATATTTTTAAGCAGCCATGCCATATTTTTCCCCAGTGTCCGCATTGTTTGTAAGCCTTCCGCATCTTGTGAAGCTTCTCCCGGGAATAATCCGTGTACGCTGTTCCAATATTGTGATGGTACAACCGGCATATTGAGTATTGTGTAGTATTTGTTCAAGCGGTCGAATGTTGCACTGGCGCCACCACGCCGGCATACAACGACTGATGCTGCCGGTTTATATTCCAACAGTTCGGAGCATGTATAGAATACCCGATCGAGTATGGCACATAATGAGCCGTTCGGCCCGGAATAATAGACGGGTGAACCGATAATGAGCCCATCGGCATCTTTCAGGTTTTCGCGTATGTTTTCATACAATTCATCTTTAAATACACATCTCCCTAATTCGTAGCATTTGTTGCATGCGGTACAGCCCTGTACCGGTTTTTTGCCTATAGAGATGATCTTTGTTTCAATACCGTTACTTTGTAAAGATTTTTCTACTTCCGATAATGCGAGAAATGTATTGCCTTCTTTTTTAGGGCTTCCGTTGATTAATAAGACTTTCATGCGATATTTTATTTTTGATGCAAATATAACCTTTTAAATAGTTGGTTTGTTTTCTTTTTGGTTCATTTTGTTTTTCTTTTCAGGCCAAGGGTATAAATATCTATATTATTGAAAATTTATTATCTTTGCCTTCTCTTTAATTATATCAATTATAAGTGAAAAGCAATAATGTAAATAGGATTGTCCTTGCCTGGCTATTGTCGGTAATATTTATCATTCCGTATGTAGCCAAAGGGATTCATATTTATCAGAATGAATGTTGCGAGGAGCTTTGTTCACATTGTGATGGGCATCATAGTCATCAGCACAATTGTGATACGTGTCCGGTTTGCCAGTTTGCTTTGTCTACTTTTATTGAAGCTGATTTTGATAAACCTGATAGTGGTTTAACGGAATTTTGTAGTACTCTTATATATTTCTTGTACAATGATAAGAAATATGATTCTATTACTCACCTCGATTATCTGCGTGCTCCGCCTTTGTCGTAATTAAGATGTTTGTCTTAAAAGGGGGATTTATGTCACTTTTGGCTTGATCCAAAAGTAACCCAAAAATCAAGACTTCATGTGCTTCACTCGTCAGCGCTCGTTTGAAAGTCTAAAAAATCCGAACTCGGCGTAGCCTCAAACAGCGGATTTTTCTTAACGTCTTTCTGCACCGCTCTGTCGGCTCATCACACAAGGCCGTAAGAAGAGTGATTTTGGATACTGGTTGTTTTAGTGATGATATAGTCATTACTTCTTTGCTTTCAACTTTCCATTTTCAACTTTTCACTAATGAAGGCTCACCATACACGGTCGTAGGTCAGTTGTTTTGGATACTGGTTGTTTTAGTGATGATAGTATTGATACTGTTATCCTACTTTTGAGACATTCTTTTATTAATCACCTTTTTTACATCAATAACAAATATAATTTATGCATACCAGAATTATTCCGGTTGTGCTTATGTGTGTATTTGTATTGTCTGTTGATGCGCAGGAACCGGATTCTATCAGGTCGATAGAGCTGGAAAGTGTTACGGTTACGGGTACTTCATTTAAAGACGCGAGTAAACGTAATTCTGCCTTATCGGTCGAAGTGGCTGAGAAGGATTTCCTGAGCGGGCATTTTACAGGCAATCTGATACAGGCGTTGGAGCATGTGCCGGGAGTTCGTTCAATGGATATTGGTTCCGGATTTTCCAAACCGATGATTAGGGGAATGGGTTTCAACCGTATTTCTGTCACCGAGAATGGCATTAAGCAGGAGGGACAGCAATGGGGTAGTGATCATGGATTGGAGATCGATGCTTTTAATATTGAGCGTGTAACGATCCGCAAAGGCCCAGCTTCACTTCTTTATGGTAGTGATGCGATGGGTGGCGTGATTGAAATAACCAATGTTCCGCCTCCTCTGGTGAACCAGATATACGGTGAAGCTACACTGCTCGGGAAGAGTGTAAACGATACGTGGGGCGGGTCGTTGATGCTGGGCCTGAAAAAAGATGCCTGGCATTTTAAGGTACGGTATTCCGAACAGCATTTCGGGGATTTCCGTGTGCCTACGGATACGATTGTTTACCTGACACAGAAAATCCCGGTATCCGGACGGAGACTGAAGAATACGGCCGGATATGAAAGGGATGTGAACGTCTTTTCTGAATACCGTAAAGGTTCGTACTATGCAAACTATGCGGTTAGTAATGCACATCAGAAAACAGGCTTTTTCCCAGGTGCTCATGGTATTCCTGATGTTTCGCGTGTGCAGGACGATGGTGATAGCCGTAATATTGAACTGCCGTACAGTAAGGTCAATCATTTGAAAGTTACTTCGCGACAACAATATATCGGAAGTTTGTTGATGGGTACATGGGATCTGGGATATCAGAATAATCATCGTGAGGAATGGAGTAGCTTTCATACGCATTATGGAACTCAGCCTCCACCGGAACAGGATCCTGATAAGGAATTGTCTTTTTCGTTGGATACGTATAGTTCTTCTGTAAAGCTGCGGTCAATTACTTCCACAATCTGGGAATATACCGTAGGGTGGGATGTACAGTACCAGCAGAACCGTATCGGTGGGTATTCGTTTTTGTTGCCCCGGTATAACCGTTTTACGACAGGAGGATCCGGGCTGGTTACGTGGTCGCCGTCCCGGCAGTTTTCTGTCAGCGGAGGGCTTCGCTATGATTACGGAACGATTGATATCTCGGCATATTCGGATCCGTACCTCGGAGTTTATTTGCAGGAGATGGGGTATGATGAAGGACTGATCGAACAGTACAAATGGCGTAGTTATCCGGTGGATCGTAACTTCGGCGACTTTTCCGGTTCGTTGGGAGTCGTATGGAATCTTCACGCCCATCATTTAGTGAAAGCGAATGTCGGGCATAGTTTCCGGCTACCGGGGGCTAATGAATTGGCAGCGAATGGGGTTCATCACGGGACGTTCAGACATGAACAGGGTGATCCTTTACTTGATTCCGAAAAGGGTTGGCAATTGGACGCTTCTTACCTTTATGAAAACAGGGGAATATCTGTCTCGGTTACTCCATTTTTTAGTTGGTTCAGCAATTATATTTATTTGCAACCCACCGGAGAATGGTCTGTGCTTCCCCATGCAGGACAGATCTATCGTTATACGGGTAATGAGGCTATTTTTGCCGGTTCGGAATTGTCTGTGAATGTGGATTTCCTTTCGCGTTTGAATTATTCTTTTACGGGGGAATATGTGTATACGCATAATGTGGATGAACATACGTCACTCAGTTTTTCTCCTCCGGCGTCGATGCGTAATACGTTGACATGGAAAGGTAAGAACTATCAGGTGTATGGCGAACTTCATAGTATAGCTACCCAGGATCGTGTGGCTAAAAATGAAAGCACTACTCCCGGGGCGAATCTGGTAAATCTCGGGGCAAGCGTCAGTATTCCGTTGGGTGGGACAATTGTGGATCTCCATCTGCAAGTACGGAATCTGCTGGATGAAAAGTATTATAATCATTTAAGTTTCTACCGGAAAGTTGAAATACCCGAACCGGGACGAAACATTCAATTATTAATTAAAGTACCGTTTAAATTTCAGATTAGACAGTAGTTTGTAGTAAGTAAAAATTTCAATGCGATCAGACAGAAATGTATATAACGATTAATTTGGGAACCTTTTACGAACTACTTATCAGTAATATAAATAATTAAAATTTTATCGTATGAAAACAAATATCAAAAGTCTTTTATTATCGATTGTTTCTTTAGCTGTATTTTCTTTTATTTTTACATCCTGTGATGATGATGGGGATACTACTCCGCCGGTTATTAACCTGATAGAGCCTGAAGATGGAGATGTATTAAAAATAGGGTCTGATATTCATTTTGATATGGAGCTATCGGATAATGAGACGCTGAAATCGTATAAAGTGGAAATTCACGAGAATATGAGTAAGCCGCACGATCATGGAAATAGTCTGAAGAGCGGAAGTGATACCGAATATTTCAGTTATCAGAATACATGGTTAGATATAGAGGGACTCCGGAATACAAGTGTTCACCATCATCAGATAGTTATCCCAGAAAATGCGACTCCCGGAGCATATCATATGGTTGTTTATTGTTTTGATTCTGCCGGAAATGAATCACATGTGGCCATTAATATCGAATTAAGCCATGATGGCGAGGTGCATGAGCATTGATGGTTAAATTAATAATTTGTGCGAATCGGTAGTTAAAACTCATAATTTCTGAAGGTAAACTTCGTAGAAAAGAAGAGGCAAAGGAAAAAGAGGTACTACTGATTCGCATAAATAAAGTATTTCAATTAGCGATCACTTTTGCATTTATTCGACTCTTCGCACTTGATCGACCCCTTCCATTTGGTAGATATGTAAAATTATATTGTTCAATTCTTTGGCTGAATGGACAGAAAAGTCTATTGTACAATCTACAATTTCATCGACTGTTTTTGTCGCTAACCCTGATATGGATAGTGTCAGATTTTCCGTGATGCCATCAATCAGATCATGAAGTAAATGATATCGATCTATGGCTTTTATACTTATACAAACAGGATAAAGGGTATTCGGTTCCTCTTTAAAGTTTACTTCAACGATAGAATCGCCAGCCTGGGATGCTAAGGATATGGCATCCGAACAATTACGTTTATGGATGGTTATTTTGCTGCCTGACTTGAATCCGATCAATTCGTCTCCCGGTAACGGATGGCAATGTAAACACCGTGTATAGGGGGTTGTTTTCATTTTACGTAACCATGATTGTATATTACGTTTGGCTTTATATGTGAGCACGTGATTCAACCAATCGGGCTTGGGAGATATGATTTTGTTAATGCCTATTTCCACACAATCGCCACGATGCAATTCTGTTTTTACCGAACAAAGCTTACCGTTTACCCGGGCATATTGTGCCTGTTCACCGATTGAGCTATGGATCTCATAGGCAAAATCCAATGCTGTAGCACGCTGAGGTAAAATGATTACATGTCCTTTTGGTGTAAACACAAAAATATCATCATTGTAAAAATTCGATACGACACTTTCCATATAGCCTACTTCACGACTATGGTATGCAATATCCTGCAAAACAGATTTAAACTTGTTAATCCAGTTTCTGATATTACTGTCCTCACGATCGGCTAAACAACCAAGTTTGGAGTTGCGTATCATTCGTTCCGAAGAGATATGAATCTCTTCCCATCCGCCCCGTTCATTCAATAGTTTAATATGAAAACTCTGATAACCGTTTTCTTTAGGAGAATCAATATAATTGGACATACTACCAGGCTTCTCCTTAAAAACATCCGTCAATAGAGAATAAATCCGGAGACATTTGTTTTTTTCCGAAACAGCAGTTTCGTCGGGAAAAATAATCCAGATTTGATGTTTATGGTCCAGATGTTTAAAATCCATTGCCGTTTTTTTCATTTTAAGCCATATGCTGTAAGGTGTCTTGTACTTAACCTCTAATCGCACAAAAATACCATTCTCCGACAACAGACGACTGATTTTATTCGTAAAAGATTTTAGTTGCCTGCGGTGGCCCCTTTCTTCTTTTTTCAATTCATTTTCCAACAACGCGTATTCTTGAGGGCACCGGTAATGGAAACTAAGGTTTTGTAATTCTGTTTTGATTTTGTAGAGTCCAAGTTTATTGGCCAATGGTGCATAAAAATAATCTGTTTCTCCGGCAATTTTCATTTGCTTATTTGCATGCATACTACTTAGCGTACGCATATTATGAAGACGGTCAGCCAGTTTTATAAGTATCGCACGTATATCGTAATTAACAGAATCAAGTATTTGTTTGATATTATCCAGTTGCTTGGACATTTCATAATGTTCTTTTTTCTTTTTTGTTACAACACGTACCAGAAAAGCGACATCTTTGCCAAATTGTTTCTGAATATCTTCTACTTCATAAGGTGTATCTTCCACCACATCATGTAAGAATGCCGCAATAATTGGATTAGCACCTAACTGAAATTCTTCAGCAACAATACGGGCAACAGCTACCGGATGAGTAATAAAAGGATCGCCTGTATTACGGGTTTGAGTCGCATGTGCCTTACGAGCCAGTTCATATGCAGCTTTGATGCGTATCATATCTTCCGGGGCGATTCTGTTTTTTATCACCCGATAAATGGAAGATACTTCTTGCCTGATCTTTTTGTCAAAAGCATCCATTGCAATAAGAATTAAATGTTAAACAATTGTAGAACTGTAGTCAACAATTATATGTAACAATTATTAACCGATTCAAAATTAATAGGATGCTTTCTGCAAAACCACCCCATAAATGGGGTATTTCAGGCAAACTTTTGCTGATTTAATATAGGACTCTCTACGTATTTAAATTCAGGGTTTCATACGATATTTATTCCTTACATTAAGGAAGCATGTTCCGGTTCAAAGTTTCATATTCAAAACTTGATGATTTTATTTGGAACCTGGAACAGGAAACTTTAAACTTTTTGCAACTCATGCCTCATTTTATCTTTTGGAACAAAACAATTTATATGGGAATAATGTTAATTTATCAGTTAGTTGAAGTTGTCACAAGTTATAAAATTGATATATAAAATGAAAAAAGGAATATTTATTGTCCTGGTTGCATTTTTATCCCTTCCTTTATATTCTCAGCATATTGCTTTGAAGAATAATTTGGTATATGATGCAACATTAACACCGAATCTTTCTCTTGAGATTGCGTTGGCTAAAAAAATAACATTGGATCTCGGGTTTGGTTATAACCCGTTTGAGTTTAGTGATGGTAAGCAGTTTAAGCATTGGCTGGCCCAGCCTGAGTTGCGTTTCTGGATGTGTGAAAAGTTTAATGGTACTTTTTTCGGCATTCATGCCCATGGCGGTGAATTTAATGTTGCAAACCTGGACTTGCCGTTTGATTTCATGCAACAATTAAAGGATCATCGTTATGAGGGCTATTTCTACGGTGGCGGTGTCAGTATTGGTCACGAATGGGTACTTGCTAAGCATTGGAACCTGGAGGCATCGATCGGAGGGGGGTATGCACGTGTTGAGTACGACAAATATGAATGTGGTGACTGTGGCGCTAAGTTGAAGTCTGACCATTATAATTATTTTGGTGTTACCCGTGCTACGCTTTCTATTATTTATATATTCAGGTAAGATAAAACATAATCTTGTTTGATACAAAAGCGAATATGCCTGTCATGTAAGGTTCTCATTCCTTATAGTGTTCTACTACTTTTACCAGGTGATTCCAAATATCTGTAAAACGTTGCAAGAACTTTTCCTCATCATAGGCCAAAGTGCCTAAAGCAACAAATGAAGCCAGTCCGAATGCGTATATCCAGATATTTACAGCTATATCGATCATCATTTGATCTGGTATGTTGAGATCGCCCAACTCCTGGCGCATGGCTTGCAGTATATAGTTCTTGGGGGTCAAATTATCCAGATTCTGTCCGAGCATGCTTTCGTGATAGTATGCATGAAACAAAGCCGGTTTTGTATGTGCTGCATAGATGTAGCCTAACCCGATATCAAAATATGGGCGTCCGGTCTTCTTGTAGCCAAGTACGATACTGACTAATTCCTCTTTGACTTTGCTGGCAACATCTTGTTTCAATTCATCCATATTGGCATAAGCTTCATAAATCGGGCGGACAGACGCACCAATTTTTTTAGCTACATTCCGGGCTGATAACGCAGAAAAACCTTCTTTGCAAACAATCTTAAATGCGGCATTTAAGATGAGATCTTTTGTCAGGACACGTACTCTTGGCATATATTTCTGTTACTACTGTGATACAATGTGTATTACAGTAGCAAATATAACATAAGCTTTTGGTAGATGGAAATATTTATAGTTCATTTAACAAAAGATAGGTATATTATCCTATAAGGAAGAATAATAAGTGCCTATTTATTAATGTGTATTTTTGAATTTGTATACTTGAAAACTTGTATGTGTGGTTTTAGAGGAAAAGAGATAACGAGAGTCTCCTCATATAGTTAAAACTATAAAGAGTCTCTCGTTATTAATAAATTGTTTATGGTGTCATGATGTTAAACATATATTTAAAATTATCCATCATACCCATTAGTTCTTCAACTTTGGATTGGTTGCCGGAAATTTTTATCTGTCCGCTTTTCACTTGCTCATCCAATTTCGCGTATCCGGCAATGACTTCATTAAATGGAGCCTTTGTCGATAGCGTGATGGTCGCATCCGGATTTTGATATGTCTTATCTTTTGTATAGATTAAAACACTATTTTCCAATTCTACGGCATATTTATCTTTTGTATCCTGCACCTCGAAATTAAATGTCAATTTTTTGCCGTTTGCTTTTTCTGCATTTAAGCGGATACCCATGTAGTCAAAAATCATATCGAGGGTCATGCTCTTTACTGTCGAAGGGCTTGCTACTCCATGGAATGGTATTTCGGGAACGCCATTGCGCAATTCTGATACTCCTTGCAGGTAATTATTTCGCCAAGTGCCACTTTCTGCCTGATAGCCTAATTGTTCCAAAGCATCGGCCAGCAGATTTTTAGCTTTCACATTATTCGGGTCAGCAAATACAACCTGATTCATTATCTGTGCTACCCATCTGTATTCTCCTTTGTCATAGTCTTTCTGGGCTTTAGACATAATAGCGTCAGCTCCACCCATATATTCTACATATTTCTTAGCGGCATCTTCGGGTACCAATTGATGAAGATCGGAAGGATTGCCACTGTAAAAACCGATATATTTCTGATAAACAGCTTTTGCATCATGATTTACAGAACCGTAATATCCGCGGTTATAGAATTTTTTATCTAATGATTCCGGAAGTTTTACCATTTCTCCTACTTCCAGCATTGTATAGCCTTTATTGATGAGGTTCAGCGTATGGTCATGTAAGTATTTATACATGTCACGTTGCGACTCTAACATTTCTACTACCCGGTTATTATCCCAGGTAGGCCAGTGATGTTGGGCGAACATTACCTGTACATCGGTGCCAAACATTTCGACAACAGAATTCAATGTTTGCCACCAAGCCTTTGCATCACGGACTTGTGCTCCCCGCAGTGTATATAAATTGTGCAGATTGTGAGTGCAGTCTTCGGCCGCACAAAGCGCCTTAAATTGAGGGAAATAGAACAACATCTCAGATGGTGCTTCAGTGCCATGTGCCATTAAAAAGACCATATCTACGCCATCAATATTTAACTTTTGGCCTGTCTGGTTAATAATAACATTGGGTTCGATAATTCCCGATTCGCCTGTCGACGCTGTTTTTCCTAAGCCGTCATCTACCTGGCCTTTTTCTCCTTTTGGCAAGATTGCTCCGGTATGGTATAAAGCACGACGTCCCATCGCTGTTCCTGCATATACATTTTCGCTGATAGCTGCTTCGAAGAAGCCTTGTGGAGCAACTACCTTTACTTTTCCTGATTTTGCGTCTGCCTCATCGATAACACCATGAACACCGCCATAATGGTCGATATGTGAATGGGTATAAATGACCGCATTGACAGGCTTTTTGCCGATTTTCTCGTAATATAGCTCCAATCCGGCTTTAGCTGTTTCGGGAGATACTAATGGGTCAATAATAATCAAACCGGTTTTACCTTCGATTATTGTCATATTCGAAAGATCAAATCCACGGATCTGATAAATATTGTCGGTTACCTTGAAAAGACCGTTAAACATGTTTAAACGGGCTTGCCTCCAGAGACTGGGGTTAACTGTTGCCGGCGCTTCTTCCTTTTCTAAAAAAGCATAGTCTTTTAAACTCCAGATTACTCTTCCTTTGACATCTTTGATATCCATATCCGGAAGTGTTGCGATGAAGCCTCGTTGTGCATCCTCAAATGCTTGTTTATCTGAAAAATCGAGTAGAGAGAGTACGTCATGATTGCATTTTGTCGTAGCTGCAGTGGCCTCTTTGGGCATAGTGCTGTCTGGTGAATTCGATGAAACAGTCGTTTGTTCCTGATTTGAATTGCAGCTAAATAACAGTAATGTAGCTGCAGAAAGAATGATACTTTTTTTCATAAATCTCATCGTTGTAAATTGAATTTTACTTAATTCTTTCTTGTAAGGAGTTCAGTCTATCTTTCAGTTCCTGGCTATTTTTATAAAGATCACGTAATTCAAATGCAAGCATGATCCGGAAGAATCCCATAAACATGAATGCAAAGGCTACAATGTAGACCGATGCTAGGGCACCTGCTGCCGGTTGCCAGATAATGGCGATGGAACAAAGAATAGCAAGAATTCCGAATACAAGATACCATCCCCATCCTTTAACGCCTACACGACTTAAATCTATTGAAAACCCAATAGCGGCGAATCCGCGGAACATAATCCAGAAAGCAATTATGAATGGCAATACAACTGCTGTAACTCCCGGGTAACAAACAAGGAAGATTCCTAATAACAAATCGATAATCCCGGAAGTGAGATACCATCCCCAGCCGGATAATACATTCTTATTGCTTACGGAAAAAGCAATCTCCAATATTCCGCTTGCAAACATACAAATGCTGAACAGTATAACTAATGCTCCATAACTTTCGAGAGGATTAAACATTAGCAACAAAGCTGTTCCAATAAACAAAATTCCCAAAATAAGTGAGATCCACCAGTTTTTTACTGAGCTTTTGATCTCTTCAATGAATGATGTGTTCATAAAATAGAATTTTAATTGTTAATACTCTTGGTTGATGTAATAGTTAATATGTTCTTTTTGTGAGGTTCTAATCCTTATAATGTTCTACAACTTTTACCAGGTGATTCCATATATCGGTAAAACGTTGCAGGAACTTTTCTTCGTCGTAGGCTACAGCTCCTAAAGCTACAAATGAAGCTAACCCGAAAACGTATATCCATGCATTGATAACTACATCCATCATCATCTGCTCAGACATATTAATGTTGCCCAACTCCTGACGTATGGTTTGCATCACATAATTATCGGGACTTAAATTATCCAGATTTTGTCCCAGCATACCTTCGTGGTAGTATGCATGAAATAAAGCCGGCTTTGTATAGGCAGTATAGATTTGGCCTAATCCAATATCAAAATATGGGCGCCCGGTCTTTTTGTAACTATATATGATGCTATCCAGTTCCTCTTTTACTTTGCTTACAACATCTTGCTTCAATTCATCCATGTTGGTATAAGCTTCATAAATGGGACGAACAGATGCGCCTATTTTTTTAGCTACATTCCGCGCAGTTAGCATTGAAAAACCGTCTATGCAAACAATTTCGAAAGCTGCATTTAAGATAACCTCTTTTGTTAGAATACGTATTCTTGGCATACGCTTTATGTAACTTGTGTAACGCAACAAATGTTACGATTGCAAATGTAACACATGTTTCTAATTAAAAGAAATATTTAAAGTTTATTTAACAGGGGGATAATGGACTCTTTATTTACACTTTATAACTCATTGGGGAAATGATTTATAAAACCTATCTGATTGTTATTTGAAGGAGACTTCCAGGTATGAGGGGGCAATTTTTTCAATCGTTTTCAGGGATATAATTTATCATCCAGTGAATGCCGAATTTATCGGTAAACATGGCATATAATTCGGCCCAGAATGTTTTCTGTAGCGGCATTTTTACATCACCACCTGCTGATAGCTGTTCGAAAATGCGTTTAGCTTCGGCTGAGCTTCCGGTATTGAGTGTTAATGAAACATTTTCGCCGACTACTGTAGGCGTATTGGATGGTGCATCGGCACCCATTAAAGAGACTTTATCACTTACAGGCGAAATAATGTGGACAATTCTGTCCATATCTTCTTCGGCAATATTTGCTCTTACGTCTTGAGGCAGGTCTATATACCGGGAGGTGAATGCAGCATTTACTTCAAATACTGATTCGTAAAAGGCAAATGCTTCTTTGCAATTACCATTGAATATTAAATAGGGTTCTACACTTCTCATTATTTCTTTTATTAAATTGTTATATTGTAACAGATTGAATGGGAAATTGGTTCAATGGGAAAAAGAGCCCTTATCCCTTAAATGCGAAAATAAACCCTGAATTCCTAAAGGAATTTAAGAAGCAAAGGAAAAGATAAAAAGTGTGTGTTAATTAGTTGTTTTATTCAGTTTTAATTGATTTTGCCGGATTGGTAATAGCCGCTTTTATTGACAGAGAGCTTACTGTCAATAGGGCAATCAGGGTAATGAGTAGTGCTACTCCTGCAAAAATATCCCATGTGAGTACAATGCGGTAGGCGTAATCTTTCAGGTAAAGATGTGCGATATATGCAGAAATGGGAATGCCTATTATAAATGATACAAGTAGGAGAATTACATATGATTTACCGAGCAGTACCAGAATATCGGTTGTTTTAGCTCCGAGTACTTTACGCACACCGATTTCTTTGGTTCGTTGCTCGGCTGAGAAAGCGCTTAACCCCAGCAATCCCAGGCAGGATATAAAAATGGCTAATGCTGCAAACAGGGCAGATAGTTTTTCTATGAGGCTTTCGTTCTCAAACAATTGTTCGAAACGGTCGGTCATCAGGGTGGGTTCGAAAGCATGATAAGGCGAGAAGGTTTGCAGTACGGACCGGATACGGGCTATTGCTTCATATGTATTCACATCGGATTTGAGACGGACAAAGAGGTCATAGGCTCGTTCGGGTCTGTTATAAAAAATTACAGAACCAGCATTTATGGTGTATGGATCATTATATATAAAATCTTTCATGATACCAACTATTTCCCATTTGCGATCGGGTAGCTGCCATAAGTTTCCGCCTATCCGACCTTCTTCTCCCATTCTCTTGGCCAGGGTTTCATTGATCAGAACTCCTTTACTTCTTTCACCGTCTTTTTTTGCCGGACCGATATCGGTTCCTTCTATCAATTTGATTCCGGCGGCAGCAATTAATCCTTCGGATATATAATTAAATACGATTGTAGCATCATCATTCGGATCTTTTCCATTCCAGAACCATGGATTGCTTTTACCTCCCATATATAAAAGCTGGTCAAATGTAAATCCGCTGCTTTCTACTAAACCGGTACTTTCGAGCTCGTTTAGTACGGCTGAATAAGACTCCCGTAGTTCATTGGTAGCCGGAAATAGTACGAGATTTTCTTTTTCAATTCCGATATCCCGGTTTTGTGCGAGTTGTATCTGAAGGTATATTACGTATGTAGTACAAATCAGTATGAATGCCATTATAAACTGAAAGACAACCAGTCCCTGGCGGATCCATGCAGCGCTTCCTCTTTTTACTACTTTTTGCATTTTTATGGTTGTAACAGGATTGAAGGATGATAGATATAGTGCAGGGTAACTTCCAGCCATGAATGTGCAGAAAAGTCCGATTACTATCAATCCAATTACTACGTACGGATTGGTGAAATCAAAGGATAGTCTGGCATTAATCATGCTATTGAATAGAGGAAGTGTCAGCCATATTAATCCGATAGATATGATAAGAGCGATTGTGGTGATAAGCCCTGATTCCATTATAAATTGCCGGATGAGGTATTTTCTTTTTGTACCAAATGTTTTTCGGACACCTATTTCCAACGCTCTTTTCTGAGAACGGGCAGTAGAGAGGTTCATAAAATTGATGCAGGCAATTACTAAGATAAGTACTCCGATGAGAAAGAAAAGGCGTACGGTTTTATTGTATCCTCCTCCTGTTTCGATACCGTTTTCGAATTCTTTATACAACAATATCCGGTTAAGCGGATATAGGAAGATTTGCTTCTTTTCATATTCCGGACCGGCTTTTTGAAGGGGTAAGGTTTTCAGTTTTTCATTTATCTGATTTATGTTTATATGGGGTTCCAACTCAACATAAAGTTCTAACCAGGATGTACCCCATTCATGGGCGTCACGACTAATAAATATACTGGCTATTTGTTGTGCCTGTATACGGAAAGGAATCAACCATTCGAATTCGAATGTTGTATTATCGGGCAGATCATTAAACACTCCTGTAATTTCATACAGTTGTCCTTCGTTAATCAGTCCTTTACCGACAGGATCCTCCGAACCGTATATTTTTTGTGCCATTGACCGGCTGATGACAATCGGGTAGGCCGGATCAAATGCTGATGACTTGTTGCCGCTGATGAACTTCATACTAATCATTTCAAAAATGCTGGAATCAGCATATGCTCCTGCTTCTTCGAAAGAGTTAGTTGTATTTTCCGGAATGAAAAATAAGTTTTCTGTATTATATCGTGTATTGCGTTTGACTTCAGGAAATTCATCCTCCAATGTTTTTGACAACGGATTGCTTGTTATGAATGTCGTATTGTATGTATTTGATAAGTCCCGGTTGTGTTGGCCGGCAATATAGATATTCCGTGAATTTGGTATTGCTTTGTTGAAATTCACTTTGCTCTCTACCCAGAGAAAGATCAAGGCTGCTGCTGTTATTCCGATGGTCAACCCGGCAATGTTTAACAGACTATATGTTTTGTTCCGGAAAATGATCCGGAGGGATTTCTTTATATTCATAACATTAAACGAGGTAAAAGGTGAAAGGTAAAAGTGACATCTCCCGAAGAGTTGACACTGTTTTTATACAAATTATTTTTTTTAACTGTTGCATTGCATGAAGTGTTTAAGTAATTATTCTGTTTTGATTGATTTCACCGGATTGTTGATAGCCGTTTTTATTGAAAGAGAGCTTACAGTCAGTAAGGCGATCAGGGTAATGAGGAGTGCGACTCCTGCAAAAATATCCCAGGTGAGTACGATCCGGTAGGCATAATCTTTAAGATATTCATGTGCTATATAAACGGAAACAGGGATACCTATTATAAATGATATAAGCAGGAGAATTACATATGATTTACCCAGCAGTACCAGAATATCGGTTGTTTTAGCTCCGAGTACTTTACGCACACCGATTTCTTTGGTACGTTGCTCGGCAGAAAAAGCGCTTAGCCCCAGCAGTCCCAGACTGGATATAAAAATGGCTAATGCTGCAAACAGGGCAGATAGTTTTTCTATCAGGCTTTCGTCTTCAAACATTTCTTCGAAGCGATTGGTCATCAGGATCGGTTCAAAATTATGATAAGGCGTAAATGTTTGCAGGATAGCCTGAATCCGTCCGATTGCTTCAAACATGTCTACTCCCTGCTTTGGGCGGACAAACAAATAGGAAGCTCTTTCGGGATCATGGACAAAAATAGCTGGGCTGGCCTCTGTTGCATAGGGATTCCCAAAGATAAAGTCTTTTATGATGCCGGTTATCTCCCATTTCCAGTCAGAATGCTGACTTATTTTTCCTCCTACACGCCCTTCTTCTCCCATTCGTTTAGCCAGCGTTTCATTGATAAGTACCCTTTTTCTCCCTTCACTGTCTTTTTTTATAGGGTCGATATCTGTCCCGTCAACCAGTTGAATGCCGGCAGCATCCAATAACCCTTCGGATGCAAAAAAGTATGCAATTGAGGTATCGTCATTCGGGTCTTTCCCATTCCAATACCATGGACTGGCCCATATATTTGCCTGTAAAAGTATACTGGCTGAAAAACCACTGCTTTTTACCAGGCCTGTATTCTGCAATTCATTTAATACGGCTGTATATGAATCGCGTAGTTCATTGGTTACCGGAAAGATTACCAGATTTTCCTTTTCAATGCCGATATCCCTGTTTTGTGCTAATCGTATCTGGAGGAATATGACATATGTAGTGCATATAAGTATAAATGCCATTGTGAATTGGAAGATTACCAGTCCTTTCCGGATCCATGCAGCCTGTCCCCCTCTACCTGCCTTTTGCATTTTTAAGGTAGTGACGGGATTGAAAGAGGATAAGTATAGTGCCGGATAGCTTCCGGCTGTAAATGTGCAAAACAGTCCGATTGCAATGAGTCCGATTGTAATAAACGGGTTCGTGAAGTCTAAAGACAGTTTGGTTTCGATCAGACTGTTAAAAAGAGGAAGGCATATCCAGATTAATACTATCGACAATAGGAGGGCAATCCCAGTTATTAATCCTGATTCTGTAATGAACTGCCGGACCAGGTGTATCCTTTTTGTGCCGAATGTTTTCCTCATGCCTACTTCTAATGCCCGTTTCTGGGAGCGGGCTGTCGATAGGTTCATGAAGTTGATACAGGCAATCAGGAGGATAAGTATCCCAATCAGGAAGAAAAGGTGTACGGTTTTTATATACCCTTCTCCTGTTTCTACTCCATTGCTGAATTTACCATATAATAAAACGCGGTTGAGTGGATATAAGAAATTGTATGTTTTTTCATAGGTGGTTCCGGCTTTCTGGAAAGGCAATACCCTTAGCTTTTCATTTAGTCTGTCGAGATCGGCATGTGGTCCCGGTTCTACATAGATTTCTATCCATGAAGTACCCCACTCGTTTACAGTAAATTTTTCTGATACATCCTGAAACAGGATGCGGAAAGGTATTAGCCATTCAAACTGGAAAGAAGTATTATGCGGTAGATCCTGAAATACTCCTGAAATCTCATATAGCCTACCTTCATTGATAAGGCCTTTACCTATAGGATCATTTGTGCCATATATTTTTTGTGCCATGGATTGGCTGATCATGATCGAATTGAATGACTCAAAAACAGAAGGGGTGGATCCGTTGATTAGTTTCATTCCGATCATCTCCAAAAGTGTTGAATCAGCATATGCTCCTTTTTCTTTAAAGGAATGAGTGGTATTTTCCGGGGTAAAAATCAATTCTCCCTGTGTATACCTTGTGACACGTTTGACTTCAGGAAAATCTTCTTCCAATGCTATTGCCAGCGGGTTGCTTGTCCTGAAATTTGAATAAATTTCTCCTGACGAGTTTTCATTATGTACACCTGCTATATAAATATTGCCGGAATTGGGTATTACTTTATTGAAATTTACTTTACTTTCTGCCCAGAGGAAGATGAGAGCCGCTGCAGTTATCCCGATGGTCAACCCGGCAATGTTCAGCAAGCTATATGTTTTATTCCGGAAAACAATCCGGAGGGACTTCTTTATATTCACGGATATTAATTGTTAATTATTAATTGAGAACCATTCATGTTGGCGGACTTATTGTTATTAGTCAATGATTATTGGCTGTATATGCGAGTTCTTTCAGGAAATTTTCCGTAACCGGTTTTCCGTCGAGCATATGAATAATGCGATGACTGTAGCGGGCATCATGTTCGCTATGAGTAACCATAATGATTGTGGTTCCCGCATCGTTGAGCGTAGTCAACAGGTCCATGACTTCGACTCCGTTTTTACTATCGAGATTTCCGGTTGGTTCGTCTGCAAGAATTAGTTTTGGTTCGTTTACGATGGCACGTGCTATGGCTACCCGCTGTTGCTGTCCTCCGGAGAGTTGAGAGGGGAAGTGGTTACGCCGGTGGCTGAGTTGAACACTTTTCAATGCATTTTCAACTCTTCTTTTTCTTTCAGATGCTTTTATCCCGCTATATTCAAGAGGTAATTCTACGTTTTCGAACGCCGTAAGCTCGTTAATCAGGTAGAAGTTCTGAAAGACAAAGCCGATGTTTTCTTTTCGCAAATCGCATCGTTTGTTTTCATTTAACAGGGTGACTTCGATGTTATTAAAAAGATAAGAGCCGGAGGATGGCTCATCAAGTAACCCCAGTATATTCAGGAGGGTCGATTTGCCACATCCTGATGGCCCCATGACGGCTACAAATTCGTGTTCTTTTATATGCAACGACATGTTATCGAGTGCGATTGTCTGAATTTCATCCGCTTGATAAATTTTTCTTAAATCATTAATTTTAATCATAATCATTATTTATTAGAATAAATCCCTAGCCCCTAAAGGGGAATAAATCAAAGGCCAATTGAGAGTTGATAATGAAAATACAATTTATTTTTACGTTAAGTACTTTCTAATTTTCTATCTGCTGTTCTTTTCTGAAATTAGCGCAAGTAGCGTGCCAATGAAGTAAGTGCCTTTTTGTTAGCGAATTAATAAAGTATGGTGTGATTGAAAGTGTCCATTTGTGGACACTGGGTGTATGTTAATGGATGATTTTCTTTCTTCTTTTTTGTCTTGCCATAAAGGTTTATTGTCATTTTTGGTTTGATCCAAAGGCATTGTGTGCTTCACTCGTCAGCGCTCGCTTGAAAAGCTAAAAAAACCGAACTCGCATCTTTGCTGTTTTCACAGCGAAGCACCTACGCTCGGCATCACTCAAGCAAGCTTGGCGCTGCCCTCACTTAAACGGTGCATTCAAACAGCGGATTTTTCTTAACGGCTCTGTCGATTTACCACACAAGGTCAAAGGTCAGTTGTTTTGGAAGCTTGTTGTTTTATGAAAAGTTGTTCTCTGAATTTTTCTTGATATATTTACAGTCTGTTCGAACCTGAAAAATAGCAGAAATGAAATTACACCAGGCAAGTATACTTATTGTAGATGATGATCAGGATGTTCTGACTGCTGTTCGGTTTTTGCTAAAGCCGGAGGTAAAGGCGATATTTACTGATGTAAATCCGGAGAATATCCGTAAGTTAATTTCAGAAAACAGTATTGATATTGTTTTGTTGGATATGAACTTTAAGAGTTCTATCAATACAGGTAATGAGGGTTTGTTCTGGTTGAAGGAAATAAAGAAATGGAAGCCTTCCCAACCGGTTATTATGATCACGGCCTATGCTGATATCGATCTGGCAGTAAAGAGCTTGAAAGAGGGTGCTATCGATTTTATTGTAAAGCCTTGGCATAATGAGAATCTTATCAATGTTCTTACGGAAACGCTACAAAGACAGACAGCTACTGTTTCTAATGTGAAATCTAACGAAAAGAAAGGGAATGTTGAGATTGTTGGCGCATCGAAAAGTATACAGCTATTGTTCCGTAAGTTGCAGAAGATTGCACCTACTGATGCTAACGTATTAATATTGGGAGAAAACGGCACCGGTAAGGATCTGGTGGCCCGGTCTATTTACCAGTTATCTTTGCGGCGGGACCAGCCGTTTATAAAGGTGGATGTGGGCTCACTTACGGAAACGCTTTTTGAAAGCGAACTTTTCGGGCATAAGAAAGGCGCTTTTACGGATGCACATGAGGACCGTACCGGGCTTATCGAGGCTGCTGACAAGGGAACGCTTTTCTTGGATGAAATCGGAAATATCACCTTGCAGCAGCAGGCTAAACTCTTGACTGTGTTGCAAAACCGTGAGGTTACCCGTTTAGGAGCTAATACGCCTGTCGCGGTAGATATGCGCCTGATTTCAGCAACGAACCTTCCGCTTTCGAAGTTGGCTAATGAGGATCGTTTCAGGAAGGATCTGATTTACCGGATCAATACTGTGGAGATAACCGTACCTCCCTTACGTGAGCGTGGTGAAGATATCATTCTGTTGGCAGAACACTTCCTGGAGATGTATGGAAAAAAGTATTTCAAGCAGAAGCTGCGTTTATCGGATTCGGCCAAAAAGAAGCTGATGTTATATCATTATCCCGGGAATGTACGCGAACTGCAATATACGATTGAAAGGGGGGTAATCATGGCAGATAGTTCTGTGTTAAATTCTGATGATATTACTTTTTCGCCTATAGAGCAGCAGAAAGAGGCGCTCCAGTCTATACCGACTCATAATCTGGAGGAGTTGGAAAGAACAGCGGTTGAACAGGCTCTTCAAAAGCATAACGGAAATATATCACAGGCTGCCAAGGAACTGGGATTGACCCGTGGAGCTTTGTACCGCCGGTTAGAAAAATACGGCTTATGATGATCGGCTTGTCAATTGCAGTTGTAGTCCTTATCGTATTGCTTTTATATCAGATAGGGCGACAAAGAAGGTTGTTCCGTGACATTAGCGAGTTTGCGGAGTCTGTTGTTTATAATGATTTTTCAAGGAAATATCCGGAAAAGGGAAGGTACAAAAAGCTATACAAGCAGTTTAATGTTATTACAAATGCACTCCTGAAGCTTGCCGGTGAGAAAGAAGCTCAACAGCATTACTTGCGTGAAATGCTTGAATTGGTGGATACGGGTATCCTTGCCTACGATGTGGAAACATACGAAACACTATGGATGAATGAGGCTTTCACCGGTATGCTTAATATTCCTTCCATTAAGAATATCAACTGGCTAAAGAAGCAGAATGAAGATCTTTTTAATGAATTGCTGAATATTCCATTAAATGAAAGCATCCTGATGACTATCCATGCAGAGAAGCAAACGATAAAAACCATGACGAGCGCTTCAATTTTTCGTACTGCAGGAAGAACATACAAACTGATTGCTTTTCATAATGTAAGCGCCACGATGGAAGATGTTGAATCGAGTGCATGGAAAGGATTGCTAAATGTTATGACACATGAAATAATGAATTCTATTGTTCCTGTTTCTTCTTTATCTGATACGCTTAAAAGGAAGGTGCATTTGTTTAAGAAAACGTCCCCTAATACATTCAATCCCGACCTGGAGGATATGGAATTTGCCCTGGAAACGATCCACAGGCGTAGTGAGGGGCTATTGCGTTTTGCAGAGAGTTACCGCAATCTAAGCCAGAAGATTGTTCCTGATATGAAATCATATAATCTTTATGAGTTGATAAGTTCTATTCATTTTCTGATGAATCCCTCTATGGAGCAAAAGGGAATTTCTTTCAATTTTAAAACAGATGATCCGGGTGTGATGGTGAAAATGGATAGGGATCTGATAGAGCAGGTTATCATCAATTTTCTTACAAATGCCACTTATGCAGTCAGTGGGAAAGAAACCCCACAAATACATCTTTTTTCGGGTAAGGATATGGAAGGGCGTCCTTATATTACTGTGGCTGATAATGGGAGTGGCATATCGGATGATATCCGCGATAAAATCTTTATTCCTTTTTTCAGCACGAAGAAGAACGGTAACGGCATTGGTTTAAGTATTTCCCGTGAGATTGTCAAACTGCATAACGGGAAGTTGCATATGCAGAGTCAGGTGAAGGAGGGGAGCGCTTTTACGATACTGTTTGGCCAAAATACAGAATTATCAAAGGGGTAATTTTCCTTTTAATAGCCCGCTATTATGCAGTAAACAATGATAAAAATCGATTAAAAAATAACGCTGAAATAATTCACGAAAAAATTCCTGACAGCTACTTATGACTTTCTTTTTTATATTTCACGGTCCTGAATTTACCTTCGATCCAGAAAGTCGCTTCGATGGTTTTGAATTTTAGTAGGCGGAATGTAGGGTCGTCTGTTCCTTTTTTGAAGAATTTTCGGTCCGTTTCATTCCAGAGCATGTCCTGCAATTCTTTATCTTCTATAAATTCGATATCTCCGATAAGCGTGACACTATCACCGCCAATATTAAAGCAAACGCTTGCCTTGGGATTATTTTCAAAATGCGTAGCTTTTCCATTCAATGCCGAGCGTTTTGATGTTATAAAATAAATGTCCTTGAAACTGTTGGCTTTCTGTTTGGTTATCGTGCAGATTCTCGGATATCCGTTTTCATTAACGGAGGCGAGTGTTACCGTAGTGCATTTTTCTAATAATAAAGATGCTTTTTGTTCGAGATCTTTTATTCTTTCTTTCTGGATTTCGCTTGCTTTCTTTTCCATTGGGCCGTTCTTTATGTTGCAAATTTATGGATATACGATCTATATTCATAACTCTGATATATCTTTCCGGCATGTTTAAAGGGCTGTTTCGTTACCTGTATTGAGGTTTATTGTCCAATAATTCGACAATAATGTCAATTTATTGGACAATAAACAGATTTGGTTGCGGATTTTAAGTTGTTAATAGTCATATTTTTGCGCGATATGGCATAATTTTTGTTTTTATTAAAATATAATACGAATTAGTCGTCGAATAATCCCCAACTCCTTGAAGGGGCTTAAGAGGTTAAAGGTAAAAATAGAAAGGTAAAAGTCATATGGGCGCTAGTGATATTTTTAGGTTTAAGTCTTTTATAAAATTTCTGGGAAAGAATAAGCTTTATACTTTCATTGAGATTTTTGGTTTATCTGTTTCTTTAATGTTTGTAATTCTTATTGGCGTGTATACAACCCAGGAATTATCGACTGATAACTTTCAGGAAAAAAAGGATCGTTTGTATTTATTGGCTTCGGAAGAATCTTTTGGTTTCGCACATAAATTGGGTGGTACGCTGAAGGATAGATACCCGGAGATAGAGGAAGTTTGTCCATTCCTTGCTTTCCTGAAGAAATTGCCGGTAGTTCATGCAGAGCGTAAAGCGAATGCAGATTTGTTGTTCGTTGATCCTTCTTTTTTTTCGATGATGTCATTCCCTATTATAAACGGTGATGCTAACCGGGCATTGGAAGCAAGGAATTATGCTGTTATATCAGAGAGTTTTGTAAACAGGATGTTTCCCGGTGAGGATCCTTTGGGACAGGTGATACATGTGAACGATTCAGTTGTTGTAACTGTTAACGCAGTTATGAAAGATATCCGTAATTCTGCTATTCCTTACGGTGATATATTGCTGCGTAATGACCATCTTCCTTATTGGGGTAACAATCTCCTGAATAGTTATGATGATTGGGGGTCAATGCCTATCATCATCTTAGCTAAAGCAGGCGCAGACCTGAATACTAAAACAGAAGATTTGTTGGCATACCTTAAAGAAAATGTCTGGACATATAAGCGGGAAATGAATACCCAGATATCGTTTGTTCCACTTAAAGATGTTTATTTTTCGGAAATAGAAGGTTATGATGGTTTTCTGGTTAAGCAGGGGGATAAGACGTTTGTATTGATATTCCTTTCAGTCGGATTGTTGATTCTCCTTTTTGCGATTATTAATTATATTAACCTGGCTGTGGCACAAGCGGGTTTCCGTGCAAAAGAAATGGCTACGCGCAGGCTTTTAGGATCTTCGCGTAAAGATTTGTTTTCGCGCTTAATTGTCGAATCGACCGTTCTTGTCTTTATTTCTTTCTGTATCGGGTTACTGCTTTCGTGGGCTATAGCGCCTTATGCCAATAATTTGCTTGATACACAGATTGATTTGAAAATGATGATTACATTCAAGAGTCTATTGATTTCATTTGCTATACTCCTGGTAGTTGGTGCATTGTCGGGCTTTCTTCCGGCTTTGGTGATATCGGGTGCCAAGCCGGTTGAAGTGGTGAAAGGTACTTTCCGGAAGAAAACGAAGATGGTATATAGTAAATTCTTCATTACTTTCCAGCATGGGATTACTATTGCTATGATTACTGCTGCGGTTGTGATGGTGTTTCAACTTAATCACCTGATTGAAGCTCCACTGGGATATAATACTGCTAATATCATAGATGTGGATGTCGCAGAATTGCATGACAAACAAATGGTACTTACGCTTGCTAATGAATTTAGCCAACTGGCATCTGTAAAAAGGACAGCTTTTAGCCAGGGGCTACCTTTCAAACGGGGGAGTAATTATACGATGAGTTACGAAGGGCGTACTATCCAGTATCAAGGTTTTGTGGGTGATTCGGCATATGTGGATATGCTTGGTTTCCAGATACTCAAAGATAATGGTTTGGCGCCGGGAGAGGGCTTTTTCCTGAGCGAGCAGGCTATTAAAGAGTTGGGAATAGGTGAAGATTCACCAACTTTTCCTATCCATCATTTTGGAGGTACCCACCAATTGGTTGCCGGCATTATAAAAGATTTTAAACTGGAGAATATCCTTTTTGAATCACGACCTACCCTTTTACGGATAAAGAAGGTCGAAGATTTTGATCCTCATAGTGTTGCTGTGGAGGTCACTGGCAATCCTTATGATGCTTTTAACCAGATAAAGGAAATTTACGAAGATATCACTCAATTTGAATTTCCCGGAAAATTTGTTGACCAGCAGATAGAAGAATCTTTTGCGCGTCAAGAAAGGACTTCTACTTTGGTGGTTGTTTTTTCAGGGGTTGCCATTTTGCTTTCTTTCCTGGGACTGGTGGCCATGTCGACTTACTTTATCCAGCAGCGTTCGCGTGAGATTGCAATCCGGAAGGTTTTCGGCTCAAGTAATCTTGGTGTATTAAAGAGATTGGTGTTCAATTTTTTGAGTTATGTGGTGATTGCCTTTATTGTTGTCACCCCATTTACCTGGCATATTATGTGGGAATGGTTATCGGGTTATACGTATCATATTCCCCTTAGTCCATGGTTCTTTGTCAGTGCGGGATTATTCTGCCTGCTGATTTCTTTCCTGACTGTTTTCTGGCAGAGTTATGTGGCCGCGAATGAAAATCCGGTAGTGGGTGTTAAATCGGAATAGGGCTCAAAATAAGATTTGTAATAAAGTTGAAAACAACCTCTTATTGAAAAGAAAGTCTATCTGAAAAATCAGACAGACTCGGGACTCTCATTTTTTTTCTCCCCCCATTCGGATGTCTCCTTAAATGAAAGTTTTCTTTTACTTTTTGCAAAGATATGGCATTCATTCATGAAAAACAAATCAATGCTTTTGTTTAAAACAGATTTTCTTTTGTAAAAAACAGTATATTTGAACAATTATTTAAGAATATCGTTATAAATAGAAACCGGATGAATGATGTAATGGAAACAAATGAAATTAAAGTTAACCAGGGATTAAATATCAAAAGAATAAGAACTGCCAAGGGGATTAAGCAGAGTTCTTTATGTGAGCCTCTGGGGATAAAGACCCAGCAGGGAATCCATGATCTGGAAAAGAAAAGAATTATTCCGGATGATAAGTTAAGAATTATTGCCAATGTGTTGAATGTTGATATGGATATATTGAAGAATATGCCGGAAGATAAAGATAAATACAATATTGTTTTTGAATATAATACGATGACAAATTCGCCGATTGCACAGAACCAGGAAATCTATTTTACTAAAGATATGGATCTGGTTAACAGGTTGATCGAAAGTGAGAAGAGGGTGGCAGCATTAGAGACTGAACTCCGGATGTTGAAGGGTGATAAATAAACCGGTTATTGAATCCCTCCCCCGAGCGCTTTGTAGAGATTAACGTTGTATTGTAATTGTTCGAGATGGTCGTTTACCTGGCTTAATTGTGCCGACAGTAAATTTTGCTGTGCGGAAAGTACCTCCGTATAATTGGCTTCGCCTGCTTTTAATAATTCCTGTGTGAAATAGACAGATGTCTCAAGTGCATCGAGTTGTTTGTCGCGTGTACTGTTTTTACTTAATGATGATTGGAAACTAAATAAAATGTCTGATACTTCTTGTCCGGCACTTAAGACTGTCTTTTCGTATGTGAGTAATGCTTCTTCTTGTTGTGCTTTGGCAATTTTGAGGTTCCCTTTTAGTTTTCCCTGTGCAAAGATGGGTTGTGTGATTCCTCCGATGAGGTTTAGAATGAGGTTTTCGGGTTTAAAGAAAGAGGATAAGGTTGTTGCAGAATAGCCAAACATAGAACCTGTTCCTAACGTGACAGAGGGGTAAAAAGCGGCTCTTGCTGTTTGTGTAAGTTCGAAGGCCGACCTGAAGGCAAGCTCTGCCTGGTGCACATCGGGTCTGTAGGCGAGCATTTGCATGGGTATGCCATGGTGCATCGACGAATCCGGTTGTTGGACTGCCAGTGTAGACCTGTTGATTGGGCCCGGTTTACGTCCTATTAGTACGCTTAATGCATTTTCTGTTTGGCGTATGCTGCTTTCCAGATCAGGTATTGTGACGACTGTGCTGTAATACAATGCCTTGCTTTGTTCTACGGCTGCTGCATTCAGCATTCCCTGCTCCATCATGACCTGCATGGTTTCGGTGCTTTCGCGTAGTAGGAGTATCGTTTCTTTTGTTATCCGTAGCTGCTCGTCGAGTGCCAGTAATGAATAGTATGAGGTTGCTATATTAGCAATTAACGAGGTACGGATTAAATCGCGGTAGGCATAACTGTTCAGGAATTGAGCGTATTGAGACCTGTTCTGGCGGTTTAATTTGCCCCAGATGTCGGCTTCCCAGGTGGAGGTTATTCCTAACGAGTAATCCGTGGAATAATAGCCTAGTACATCCTTCCCGTTCTCCCCGTTACTCGTACGGGTATGGGTTACTTGTCCGGCCAGGGCTACTGTGGGGAAATAGGCTGACCGTGTGATGCGGAGGTTTGCCTCAGCCTGTTGTATTTGCGTGTATGCGATCCGGAGATCAAAATTTGCATCTAATCCTTCTTTTATCAGGGCTTGTAAATCCGGATCCCTAAAAAACGTTCTCCAGGGAATATGGGCAATTGTTGTTGTGTCTGTAGGATTTTCTCCTCGAAACAGGCCGGCGGTATCTATTGAGGGGGCATGATAACGTTTTGTTAAGCTGCAGGAGGATAAGAAAAGCAGTATTGCTATTAATCCGATGAGTTGTTTTATATTGATATATTTCAAATGTAAATCAGAGACGTAGTGCACTATGTCTGTACATGATCTGTTATAAGCCATAATTTTGTATATTATGAATTTTCATATTTATTTTGCCTCACTATTATTTTGAGTTGTCACATTTTTCTGCTTTTTCAAAGATTCCTGTAAACTTTGAAATATGATGTACAGTGTGGGGATTACAATTACTCCGAAGATTGTTCCGATTAACATTCCTCCGATTGCGCTTAAACCGATTGAACGGTTTCCGATTGCTCCTGCTCCGGTGGATATGGCTAAGGGTAATAGTCCGAATATAAAGGCAAACGATGTCATGAGGATAGGGCGTAAACGCGCGGTTGCTCCGCTGATGGCGGATTCTACAATACTCATACCTTCCTGTCGCCGTTGGATGGCGTATTCAACAATTAAGATGGCATTTTTTGATAACAGTCCGATTAACATGACCAGGGCTATCTGTACATAGATATTCATTACGATGTTTGATCCGGTCATTAGTCCGATGAAGATAAAAATGAATATACCGGCTACACCGACCGGTAACGAGAATATTACAGCAAATGGTAAGATGTAGCTTTCGTATAATGCAGACAGCAACAAGTAGACAAATATCAGACATAGGATTGCAATGGTGATTAACTGGTTACTGCTCTTTTCTTCTTCTCTTGATAATCCGGAATATTCGAATGTGTATCCGGTTGGTAATGTTTCGTTCGCTATTTGTTGTATTATATTCATGGCTTCACCGGTACTTGCGTTGATAGCCGGGATGACGGTTATGTCCATTGATGAATACATATTGAAACGATAAAGCGTTTGTGGACCTGTAGTGGGTGTTATGTTGAGATATTCGGTAATAGGGGCCATTTCACCAGTGCCTGTTTTTACGAAGATGCCATTCAGGTCTTCCAGTTTCGACCTGTATTCGGGTGCTGCCTGTACCATCACACGGTATTGTTTGCCGAAAAGGTTGAAATTGGATGCATATATACTGCCGATATATGCCTGCAATGTGGTCATGATTTCGCTAAGTGTCAATCCAGCCTCTTTTATTTTAGGTAAATCAGCTTCCATGACGTATTGGGGAAAGTTGGGGTTAAAAGTAGTACTTGCAATCATGATCTCTTTTTGCTGTTTCAGCTTATCAAGGAACCGGTTTGTTATTTCATAGAATTTTTCGATATCTCCACCGGTCCGGTCTTCGAGCTCAAGGCTTACACCGTTTCCCAGACCAAATCCTTGTATGGTTGGGGTGCCGAAGAACAGGAACGTAGCATTTTGTATTGCAGCAGTTTTTTGCGTCATCATGGCGACTACTTCGTTTGTGGTGATGTCGCGGTCTGCCCAGGGCTGCATTTTTATTACAACGGAGGCATACGAACTTCCGACACCACTCATAAAGTTCAGCCCGTTGATGTCGCCGACTTCTTTGACGGACGGGATTTGCTGTGCTATTTTTACTACTTCCTGTAGGACGGAATCTGTTCTTTCCATGGATGATCCGGGTGGCAGGGTAACCATCCCCATCACCGAACCACTGTCTTCCTGTGGGATAAATCCTGCCGGAATGGTACGCAACAGAAAGACAAGTATACAGGCAAAGACAGCAACGGTTATGACTGGTATCCACCTGTGTTTTTTGTCTCCAACGAATGTGAGTAATTGTTTATATTTATTGGTTGTAGCTGTAAATGCTTTATTGAAATAATGGTAGAAACGGTTGATGATGCCTTTTTTCTCTTTTCCATCATCGGGTTTTAGAAATAATGCACAGAGCGCCGGACTTAATGTAAGTGCATTGACTGCCGAAAGAATAATCGCAATAGCTAATGTTAATCCGAACTGCCGGAAGAAGATTCCACTTGTTCCGCCGATGAAACTTACGGGTATGAATACAGCAGCCATCACTAAAGTGATTGATATGATGGCGGGTGCAATTTCGCTCATTGCTTTTTCGGTAGCAGCGAATACATCTTTCTCCCCTGCATCGAGTTTGGCATGTACGGCTTCTACTACTACAATGGCATCATCGACTACAATTCCGATAGCGAGTATTAATGCGAAAAGAGTCAGCAGGTTGATTGAGAAACCAAATAGCAGGAGAAAAAAGAATGTCCCGATAATGGCTACGGGTACTGCGATTGCCGGGATCAATGTTGAGCGTAAATCCTGCAGGAAGACGAAAACGACAATAAAGACGAGGATAAAGGCGATGATTAATGTATGCCATACTTCATCGATGGATGCGGAAAGAAATTCGTTGGCATCGACCATATACTCATAGTGAAGCCCTTCCGGCAACGATTCCTTTGATTTCTCAATTTCTGCTTTTACATTTTCTATTATTTGTTGTGCATTGGAACCGGCAATCTGGCTGACTCCGATCATAACAGCTTCTTTTCCTTCAAAATTGGTGACGACCGTATACTCAAGTGATCCCAGCTCCACATTGGCAATGTCTTTCAACCTTAAAATTTGTCCGTCTTGCGAACGGATAATGATATCTTGAAACTCTTCTGCGGATTTCAGGCGTCCTGTGTATTTGAGTGTATACTGGAAAGTTTGATTATTGTTTTGTCCGAGTTCACCGGGTGCGGCTTCAATATTCTGGTCCTGAAGCGCTGCAACGACTTCCTGCGATGTTACCTGATAGACTGCCATTACATCAGGCTTCAGCCATACACGCATGGAGTATGTCTGTTGTCCGTACGCACTTGCATCGCCGACACCGTGTATGCGTTGGATCTGGGGAATTATATTGATATTGGCATAGTTCTGAATAAACTTTCCATCGAAATCGGGATTGTCGGAATATAGGAATATCATTAGCAGGGTACTTGTCTGACTTTTTTGGACGGTAACACCTGTCTGTACTACTTCGGCCGGCAGCAATGAGGATGCCTGTGTTGCCAGATTCTGAACATTTACGGCCGCCATATCGGGGTTTATTCCCTGTTCGAAGTAGATGGTAATTCTTGCGCTTCCAGAGTTGGAAGCTGTTGAGGTCATATATGTCATTCCTTCTACTCCGTTGATTGCTTCTTCGAGGGGAATGATGACGCTGTTCATTACTACATCGGCGTTTGCCCCACTGTAAGTTGCCGTTACACGTACGGTAGGAGGTGCAATGTCGGGGTATTGCTCGATGGGAAGGGAGGTAAGCCCGATGATTCCTAATACGACAATAATGATTGAAATTACGGTGGATAGTACCGGCCTTCTTATGAATATCCTCAGCATATCAGTTTACTTTTATTTTTTTACCATTGGATAGGGTTGCAATGCCATCGGTTACGATGATGTCGCCTTCCTGTAGACCGTTGGTTACAACGTAATGTTGTCCGTCGCCAACTGATTCGATGTCTATAACGGTTTGTATTACAGAGTCTCCCTGTATTTTGTATACCATTGTTTTATCTAATAGGGTAAAGGTTGCTTTCTGTGGAATTTCGAATACGTTTTCAAATTCCCTTGATACTTCGATTCGTCCACTTGTTCCGCTCCGGAGGGTACCTTGTTTATTGGGGAATTCGACCCGGAGATTGGCAGAGCCGGTCGATGTGTTTACAACTCCTGCAATTGTTTCTATTTTGCCTTTTTCAGGGTATACGGTTCCGTCAGCTAGTGTTAGTGTCGTTTCCGGCATATTTTTAATTTTTTCAGCCTGTGTTTTCCCCTCGTAATGTTGCAGTAAGTCCATCAGGTCTTTTTCGTTCAGGGAGAAATATGCAAAGACATTGTTTGTATTTGCGATTGTTGTTAGAACATTTGAGCTGCTTACCAGGCTTCCTAAACGGTAGGGTATGGATCCGGCCATTCCTTCGACAGGACTACTGACATTTGTCCAGCTCAATGTGGCTTGTGCCTGTGATAATGTTGCCTCAGCTTCTGCTACGACTGCTTGTGCTGCTTTGTATTGATTTACGTATGATGCGAGTTGGACTTTACTTATAATATTTTTATCGGCTAATATGCGCATCCGTTCTACATCGAGTTCGGCTGTATTGAGATTGGCGTGTGCGCTATTTACGGAGGCTTTTGCGGTCATTACGGCCTGTTCGGATTGGGGTGAATTAATTTTAAACAGTACTTGTCCTTTTTTTACTGCTGATCCTTCATCAATAAATATATTCTCGATGAATCCATCGATCCGGGGCCGGATCTCGATGTCTTCCTGTCCTTTGATTGTTACTGGGTATGTAGTATAGATAGTGACATTGTCGGTTTTCATTGTTTTTGCCGGATAAGATTGAGGAGCTGCCTGCTGTGAGGGCTGTTGGTTATTTTCTTTTTTGCAGGAAGAAAGAATGACTGCACATACAGTCATAAGCACACATATTCTGAAGCTCATAATGTCATTATTAAATTACACCTATATCTATCCGGCTAACTAAAAACAATCGGTAAAATACTATAACCATTTATGTGATGATTGTTTTAGTAAAGAGCCGGTTATAAAACATTTTAGTTATAGAAATAGTTTTGTGCTGATTCGGGATTCTATAATGAGAAAACAAACGGTATAGAACGGAATAAGGTATCGGCTGTTATATATAATGCCAGATATAGGATTTGTTTTTGAGGTGTGTTTAATAAAAAGACCTGAGATTATTGGGAAGAAAGAGGACTGGGATTATATTTGTACTGAACTTTTTTTGAGGTTAAATTGAAGTTTATGGTGATTTGCTTTTTTGATTGTCATTTTGCTGTATTATAGTCTGTTAAATGAAATATGACGTTATGAATAAATTGATCTTTTTACTTATATGTAGCCTGACTTTAGGAGTCAAAAGTTTTTCACAAGAAAATGTAGTCTTAAATCCCCAGGATTTTAAACATTATTTTGACGGGTTTAATCATGATGACAACGAATTATATCAACAATATATCCCGAATGACTCGGCCTGGACATTCCTGAAATCTGCTATTCCTTTTTTTTGAATGTCCGGATAAAAACATTGAAACAACCTATTATTTTCGTTGGTGGACTTACCGGAAGCATATCCGGAAGACTCCCCATGGATTTGTTATTACGGAGTTTTTACCGCCTGTTTACTGGGCAGAGAAATACAATACGATAGCTTGTGCCGCCGGTCATCATTTTTATGAAGGAAGATGGCTGAAGCCGAATGTTTTTTTGAATGAATATGCCCGGTTCTGGTTTACGGAGGGTAATCCGAGAATGTATAGTTTCTGGGCTGCTAATTCTTTATGGGAATACTTTAAAGTGACGGAGGATTCGATTGTTTTGCGTTTATTGCCGGATTTGGTAAATAACTATTATGCCTGGGAAAAGGGTTGGACTCGTAGCGGGCATTTTATCGGGAAGTGTGAGGACGGGTTATTCAGTACTTACGATGATCGTGATGGAATGGAAATGCAAATCAGCGGGAGTGGTAAAAGACCTACGATTAACTCGTATATATATGCAGATGCAATAGCAATTGCAAAAATAGCATCGGTTACCGGAGAAAAAGATATACAACGGGAATTTACACAAAAGGCTGAACAATTAAAGAGGCTGGTTTTGGAAAACTTGTGGGATGAGGAAGCTACATTTTTCAAGACACGTTCGGAGACTGACAATCGCTTGGCAGATGTCAGGGAGTTGCAGGGATATACACCCTGGTATGTTAATTTACCTCCGGATAAGATGGGGTATGATAAAGCGTGGCAATTTATAAAAGAGAATAATGGTTTTAATGCGCCCTATGGTTTGACGACTGCCGAACAAAGTCATCTGAAATTTACAATAGCTTACATAGGTCATGAATGTTTATGGAATGGCCCTGTCTGGCCATTTGCCACATCTGTAACATTGACGGCTCTTGCTAATTTATTAAATAATTACGAACAGGATGTTGTATCAGAAAGTGATTATTACAATGAGTTTGTTAAGTATAGTTTGTCGCACAGGATTGTGGATGATAGTGGCCGTATATTACCATGGATTGATGAGAATCTAAATCCGTATACGGGTGACTGGATTTCCCGTTCGCGGTTGGAAGTATGGGAAAACGGGACATGGTCTGACGAAAAGGGAGGAAAGGAGAGAGGGAAAGATTATAATCATTCGACTTTTTGTGATAATCTTATATCCGGATTAATTGGATTAAGGGTGCAGGAAGATAAGGCTCTTGTTGTGAATCCTTTGATTCCGGAGAATGCATGGGATTGGTTTTGCCTGGATGGCATAATGTATAAAGGGAGAATGGTAACGATACTATTTGATAAATACGGAACGAAATACGACAGAGGTATCGGACTTATGATTTTTGTTGATGGTAAAATGAAAGTTCGGAGTGAACAGATTGAAAGAGTTAGGATAGAGTTTTAATAGTCACGATATAATTTTTGTCGAGTGAAATTTTGACTGCTATGAGCTAAAATCAACCGGAACAATGAGAAACTTTTTTCATATATTTAAAAATAAGAAAATGCCTTGGGGTGACTATGGTGACATTTTGCTGGCAGGTTATGCGTACATGGATGAAGGTACATTGTATGTCGAAAGAGTCGGGAATTTTGTTCCTCCTGTATATTCGTGCTTTAAGCTGTTATTGATTACGGATAAGATGAAGCAACTTCTGGAGTCAAGCGGCTTGACAGGGTTTTCATTTACGAAAGCGGTCATAAAAAAAGCGGTGAATATTGATTGGTTATCATGGGATTTGACAGCAATAGAACCAAAAGTTTATCCGAGAGGTGGCGAACCAGAGAATTACATTGAGTGTTATAAACACAATCCGGAACTTGCAGAAATAATGCCTGATATTTGGGGTGTGATTTTGAATGATGAAGATACTCTTGTGGGTAGGATGCGGGAAAATGTAGAGAGTTTGGATGAATTATATCTCATTGAGAATTCGTGGACAGGTAATGACATTTTTCTTTCAAAAGGTGCGGGTTATATATTTTTCACCGAAAGGGCTAAACAATGGTTTGAAAACCATTCCGAGGGATATGCTACATTTGAGGAGTTTAACTCAAGAATTGGAAGAGAGGAAGAAGTGGCAAAAGCGATTGAGTATATTACACCGAAAGTACGGAAACCGGATCCATATGCTGATTTGACTACACAAAACTGGAAAGATTTCCAGAAGTTTCAACGGCAGGCTTATCAGTTTATGGAAAAGCAGAAGTCTTCAAAGACGGAGAAATCGAAAGCGCTTAACCGGCAAAAAGCTATTGGGGCATTTAAACAAGCTGAGAATATCAGGCCATTGCCTAAGAAAGAAAGGCAAATATTGGACAATTTGATAAAAGATGACGAACTGTCAAGAATATAATATAAAACTTTAATATTTAAAATAATGCCTGTTATAACAATCGAAGGAGGTCAGATAACCTCAGAACAAAAAAGAGAACTGGTTTTTAGGATGACACAACTTGCGTCGGAAATTATGCAAATTCCTCCGGATTTTTTTATGATTACAATTAAGGAATTGCCTGATGAAAATATTGGGATAGGCGGTAAAACAATTGATATAATAAAAGAAAATTATCATAAGTAATTGTTGGTAAATTTTTTTTACCAATATCGATAAAAACGTTTATTTATCAGTGTTTTCGGTTTACTGAACTTTGTATTTTTTATTAAAAAAGCACCTTTATTTCCCTGAAATTGGTAAACAGCTTTTTTTCATTGTATTTTACGTGTTTGCTGATTGCTTATTTGTGTATATTTTTGTAAAACGAACAAGCAAAGAGTAGAAATACGATTACAACAAGAAGAGGAAGAGGATGGAGCCGGGGGGCTCTGTCCTCTTGTTTTGTTATAGGCAGGCAGATAAAGAATTTGTATGGAAAGGAGGAGATTATTGATTATGCTTTTGTTTGAGAAATGCTCTGTATTCTATATTTAATTCTTTTGTTTCCTTTTCCAGTATTTTTATCTGGCTTTTTAATGCTTTTATTTCTTCGATTTTTTCCTGAAGCATTTTTTCGGGATCACCGTAAAAACTTGAGGGATTTTTGTATTATGCATACAATTTACTCAATCTAAACAAGAAAAAGGCTTTATCTTTCACCCCCCTGAAGACTCTTCTAAATGCTTTAATTTTTG
>JAITVY010000082.1 GCA_031285565.1 Tannerella sp.
ATTCTTCTAAGTTAATGATTCCTAGGGGATTGAGCAAATATTAATGCATTTATTTTATTGATAATAAATATTTTAAACATCTTGCGATTCGTTAGGTTTTCAACTACTGATTCGCATTAATAAGTAATTTGGCGTTTTTTTATATCAAAATCGGAACAATATTCAGAATAAATCTCCTATTTTTGTGTAAACATTTATTCATAAATAATAATAAAATTATCATGAAAAGCAAACTTTTAAAATTAGGACTCGCTTCCGCTGCATGTTTTGTGTGTGCAGCATCTTATGCTCAAAAGAGTTATCCCGAACCGGGACAAATGAAACCCGACATGTCGGAATTCTGGCTTCCTCAGCCAACAATTGTAACACCGGGTGATATCAAAACCAATTCAGCCCCATCAGACGCCATTGTATTATTCGACGGAAAAGATTTATCCGCATGGGAAAGTGTAAAAACAAAAGGTGCTGCCGAATGGACTGTGAATAACGACGGATCATTTACCGTAAATAAACCAACCGGCGATATACAGACCAAACAATCATTTGACGATTTTCAATTGCATATCGAATGGTGTGTTCCTACCCATATAACCGGCCAAAGCCAAGGACGTGGTAATAGTGGCATTTTCCTGCAGGGTAAATACGAAGTGCAGGTATTGGACAACTATCAAAACGAAACTTATTCAAACGGACAAGCCGGAAGTATTTACAAACAATCCCGTCCATTGGTAAATGCTATGCGCAAACCAGGCGAATGGAATGTGTATGATATTATTTATACCGCTCCCGTATTCAAAGAAGACGGTACTTACCGTTCGGCTCCTCGTGTAACGATTATTCACAACGGTATTGTGGTACAAAATAACACAACGATTCTTGGAACAACAGAATATATCGGATTCCCGAAAGTTGAAAAACACGGTGCAGGTCCTATCATTCTGCAAAGCCATGGCGATCCGAGCGAACCGATCAGCTTCCGGAATATCTGGATCAGAGAATTATAAAAAACTGATAATAAAAAGAACTGTCCTAAAGGTCGGAATAAACATTATTCCGGCTTTTATTTTTTTATATGGCCTAATATAAACCGGGCACGCACATCAACAGAATCCTTCGGCACTTCTATTACATTATAATTATATTCCAGGTACGTCTTTTTCATCATTTCATACGTATACACCGCCTCATCCCAATCCTGCTTCCGTTCGGTATCCGTTTCATAAATTTCTTTCCAGGCCGGTAACAAAAAGACATGTTTATTATACCTACAACGAAATGCTTCCCCGGTCATCTCTTCCGGAAGTTCCATTTCAATCATACGGGCATAACAAAACGTATCCGGTATACCTCTGTCGAAAAATACAGTTTTACCGGTAAAACTCCGGCTTGTATCCAGATAACTCTTCACTGACCCGTTAAGCATAAGAGTCGTATAATATTCCTTATTTTTCCAGGGCAAACCCTCTCCACCGGTTTCCATTTGATGCCTGATAATCTCACGGGCCACTTCCGGTACAATTTTGTAACCATACGTCTCGAGCTTGTGAAGCAAAGTAGTCTTCCCAACTCCGGGTCCTCCCGTCAAAACATAAAAAGTATCCCGTTCAATGATATCTGATTGCATCATATTATATATTGTATTAAGGTCGCATGGAATGACTCTAACGAATGATTAAAGGTTAGTCGTTAGTGGTTAATTATCAGCAATTAAACAAATCAACAATTTATCATTTTGTCTTTCATTTTCAATTTTCCACTTTGACTATGGCCGATGTACGCTTCGCTCCAATTCAATTTTCAATTAATATAGACTACCAACTACTATCTACTTTATTTAGAACTTCTTTAACTCCTGATTGGAATTAATCACTTATCATTAACAATTAACCACTGAATTATGTTATGCCTGCAATTATTAATACTGCAAAGATAGAATAAAATCATAAATTCAATTTATCCTGTAAATTCTGTGTATTAAGGAATTCTGTCAATTATCCAGTTACTTAATCATTCAATTATTCCCTCTAATAGTTGTAAAATTCCCGGCAGTTATTTATATTTACGGTGTAATAATAATCTGAATTTATTATGCAACAGAAACTTGTTATCTCTGAAATCTTAAAAGAGGCATGGAAAGGTCTTAAAGCCGAGTTCTGGTTACTTGTCGGTTTAACTATCGGATATGTGCTTATTATGATGTCATTAGGCTTATTCATTCCCGATATGAAAGAAGGTATAAGCGCCACAGCCATTGCAATAATGACATTGAGCTTCGTTTTTTCGGTTATTTTCTCACTCGGGTACACCAAGAATCTGTTTCAGGTACTCGATAAAGAAGAGCCTCAATTCTCTGCATACGGACGTCAGTCATTGAAATTCTTCAATTTCCTGATAGCCTATATACTTTATATCATCATTATAAGTATAGGATTTGCATTGCTCATTATTCCCGGATTCTATCTGGCTTTAAGGCTTCAGTTTTTCGCAGCTTCGATTATAGACGAAAATACCAGCACAATCGGTTCTTTAAAACGAAGCTGGGGAATAACAAAAGGTCAAACCCTCTCTTTGTTCCTATTAATGCTGATAATGATTGCATTATATATTATTGGAATATTGGCACTGGGTATCGGAGTCTTTATTATTATTCCGTTCATCGGGCTGATGTATTGCTATGTTTTTCGAAAATTAACCCTTATGGTATGAAACAAGACTCGTAAACTAATGGTTAATTATTAAGGTTAGTGATTAATTAATCGTTTACCACTAACCGCGAATCACTCGTTAGTTTCGTTCTACACTCCTTTAGTGTTAAAAAATAATTATATCATAAAATTAAACATGAAAACCCATACCGTCTAAAAAAAACATGTATATTTGTATGTGCGCGAACACATCCATGAAAATATGAAACACTTTAGAATAAAAGATATTGCAGTAATGGCAGGTGTATCAGTCGGAACGGTTGATCGGGTACTGCATAAACGTGGTAGAGTATCAGAAGAAGCTCAGAAAAAAGTAGAGAAAGCGCTCAAAGAAATCAACTACCAGCCCAACCTGATTGCACGCTCATTAGCATCCAAAAAAGTCTGCCGGATATTAACAATCATTCCGTCTTATCAACCGGGTGACTATTGGTCGATCGTATACGAAGGAATAGCCAAAGCCGAACAGGAATTTTCCGACTATCATCTTGAGGTTAAACCTCTATATTTCAACCAATACGACAAATCCAGTTTTGACCTTTTAATTCCTGAAATACAAAAAGAGACCTGCCAGGGAGTCATTATTGCTCCTTTATTCAAAGAAAGCTCTTTAAAGCTAACACAGTATCTCGACGAGCAATCTATTCCATATATTTTAATTGACGCTTTTATCGAAAACACCAAAAGTCTTGCCTATTATGGAACAGATTCGTATACTTCCGGCTATTTAAGCGGTCGTTTACTATTCAAACAAATTCAGGCAGACAACAATTTACTCTTATTCAACATCATCCGGAAGGGAAGCACCGAATCTCCGCAGGTTTCAATGCGCGAAAAAGGATTCCGCGACTATTTATCGGAAGCCGGTTTTCAGGGTAGTATTTATCCCATATCTATTTCTGCCGAATATCCCGAAGATAACACATATATACTGAATACATTTCTCAAAAAAAGAAACAACATCAAAGCCGGGATCATATTTAATTCGCGTGTACATATTGCAGCATCCTACTTTCTGAAACATAAAATAACAGACTTTTTCATGATCGGATATGATACCATTGATGCCAATATACCCTACCTGAAAAACGGAATTGTTTCGCATCTGATCGCACAACGTCCTGAAGTACAAGGATACAACAGTGTAAAAGCGTTATTCTATCATCTATCGCTCAATCAAGCAGTCGAAAAAATCAATTACATGCCTATCGATATTTTGATGAAAGAAAACATAGATTATTACAACAACTATATATAATTAAAAACAAAGAATTTATGGAAAATCAATTATTCAGCGTAAAAGACAAAGTGATTATCCTGACAGGAGGAAGCGGAATCCTGGGAAGTAGTATGGCTAAATATCTTGCCAGCGAAAAAGCCAAAGTCGTAATTCTCGACCGTAATGCAGAAGCAGGTAAAAAATTAGAAGAGGAGATAAATGCCACAGGCTGCATATCGTTATTTCTTGAAACAGATGTGCTCAACAAAAGTGTTCTTGAGCAAAACCGCAAAGACATACTGGATGCATTCGGAACAATTGACGTTCTGATTAATCTTGCCGGTGGTAATATGCCCGGAGCAACTATTCCGCCCGACAAAACATTCTTCGATCTTGATATTGACGCATTCCGCAAGGTAGTCGATCTGAATCTGTTCGGTACCGTACTCCCGACAATGGTTTTTGCCAGAGTAATGGCCGATAATAAAAAAGGATGTATCATCAATATATCCTCCGAATCAGCGCTTCGTCCGTTAACCCGCGTGGTAGGATACGGCTGTGCCAAAGCAGCAATCAGTAACTTCACACAATACATGGCCGGCGAGATGTCTACCAAATTCGGTGAAGGAATACGCGTGAACGCAATCGCGCCGGGCTTCTTCCTGACAGAACAAAACCGGGCTCTGATGAGTAATCCCGACGGTACACCTACCGACAGATGCAAAACAGTGATGGCACATACACCTTTTGGTCGTCTGGGTCGTCCGGACGAACTACTGGGTACAGTGCAATGGCTGGCCAGCGAAGCTTCCGCTTTTGTTACAGGTACCATCATACCTATTGACGGCGGATTTGATGCATTCTCCATCTAAACAAGTAGTCAAAGGAGTTAAGGAGAAAGCAGAAAGAATTAATTTTGAATCTTGAATCTTGAATTTTAAATATAAAAAACATGAACCTAAAAGAAAATTATAAATGGGCCATGATAGTGCCAACCAGCATGGGAATCCGTTTAACACCTATAGCCCAGGGGCAACCCATACATAAAAGCGACCAGTTATTTATGCAGGCAACAAGTGCCGAATCGAATGTAGCAAGTGTTTCGGCCTATCTTGGCTTACCCGTGAAAATATTAACCACTTTTGTAAAAGGAAGCCCTATCGCACAATTCATCAAAGATAACCTGCATAGCCGTCATATGGAATATGAAGGCAAAGAAGTGGAACAAGGCGATCCCTGGGGATACCGCCACCAGATTAATATTGCCGATAGTGGTTTCGGTTCGCGCGGACCACGTGTATGGAACGATCGTAGCGGCGAAGTAGGACGCACCCTCAACGTAAAAGATTTCGATCTCGATCGCATCTTTGGCGAAGAAGGCGTACAGATATTACACTTATCAGGCCTTATCGGTGCGTTATCCGCTGAGACCAGTCAATTCTGTTTAGAACTGGCCCGTGCTGCTAAAAAGTACGGTACTAAAATATCTTTCGACCTGAACCACCGGGCATCTTTCTGGAAAGGCCGCGAAACAGAACTGGCAGCTATATTCAATGAAATAGCATCGATATCCGATATTTTAATCGGCAACGAAGAAGACTTCCAGCTTTGCCTGAAAGTTGAAGGCCCCGAAGCCGGCGGAAAAGATATCGGCGCAAAGATCGAAAGCTTCAAAGGCATGATCCAAAACGTAATGAAAGCGTTCCCGAATGCTTCGGTATACGCAACTACACTTCGTGAAGTAATCAGTGCAAATAATCACCTCTGGGGAGCGATTATGTACGAAGGCGGCGAGTGGCATGTAATCGAACCACGTCCGATCAATGTATTGGATCGCATCGGTGGCGGTGATGGTTTTGTAGGAGGATTACTCTATGGTATCCTTAAAGGTTGGGAACCCGCAAAATGGGCGCAATTCGGATGGGCAACAGGAGCCCTGGCAACTACTTTCCTTACCGACTACGGACAACCGGCCGATGAAGATCAGGTGTGGAGTATCTGGAAGGGGAATGCGAGAGTACTGAGATAATTATTAATTGTCAATTGTTAATGTTTAATTATAAACAAATGGCCAATATCCTGACATTTATCAATTAATCATTAACAATTAAACATTAAACATTAATATAAATGCTTTACTACCAACAAGGATCACCATCTACCGCTTTCAGCAAAGACGAAATAAAGAAGGCGCTTTTCGAAACATTCGATAAACTCGGACCGAAGAAGAAAGTCCTGGCCATACCGCCCGACTTTACCCGCTTTCACTCCAGGGCAGGCGAACTAACGCAGTACGCATACGAGTATTACGGAGATAAGCTGACGGATATACTTCCGGCCTTAGGTACCCATTTTCCGATGACCGACGCAGAAATTGAAAAAATGTTTCCCGGCGTTCCGTTATCGTTATTCCGTGTACATAACTGGCGCGAAGATGTCGTTACCGTTGGGACTGTACCCGGCGAATATGTAAAAGAAATATCCGAAGGCGCATTAGACTATCCGGTGCCTGTACAGGTAAACCGGATGCTACTCGAAGGAGGTTACGACCTCATCCTGTCACTCGGACAAGTCGTTCCGCACGAAGTAATCGGAATGGCCAACTACAATAAAAACATCTTTGTAGGAGTCGGAGGCTCCGAATGTATCAATAAAAGCCATTTCATTGGTGCCGCATACGGCATGGAACGCATTATGGGTCGAGCATCTACACCTGTCAGAAGCGTTCTTAATTATGCTTCGGATCATTTCACCAACGACCTTCCGATCGTTTACCTGCAAACAGTAATATCCGAAGGCGACGACGGACTACAAATGCGTGGTTTATTTATTGGCGATGACTTTGAATGCTTTGATAAAGCTGCAAAGTTATCATTGGAGACAAACTTCCGCATGATGGACAGGGAGATGAAAAAAGTAGTCGTTTATCTTGATCCCGAAGAATTCCGCAGTACATGGCTGGGCAATAAGAGTATCTATCGTACACGCATGGCAATCGCCGACGACGGAGAGCTGATAGTGCTGGCGCCGGGTCTGCACCAGTTTGGAGAAGACCCGACCAATGACGTACTGATCCGTAAATACGGATACGTACATACACCACAGGTATTGAAATATGTCGAAGAGAATGAAGACCTTCAGAACGGACTGGGTGTAGCAGCGCATTTGATTCACGGAACATCCGAAGGACGTTTCAACATCACCTATTGTCCCGGACATCTTACGCGTGAAGAAATTGAGAGTGTAGGATTTAATTATGCCGATCTGAATGAAATGATGGAGAAGTATAATCCCTGCAAACTTAAAGACGGGTGGAATATGGTTGACGGTGAAGAAATATATTACATTTCCAATCCTGCCCTTGGCCTTTGGGCGTATAAGGAACGTTTTGAGTAGTCAAACTAGTGATTAATGGTAAGTTATTAGTGGTTAGCTCACAACAGGAATCAAATTGTATATTGAATCGCTTAATCGTGTAAACATAAACGTTGAATCTTGAACCTGAAACTTTGAACTATATAAGTGCCGAGTCACGATAAACGACTAGCGAAGCTGAACGTTTTAAATAAAGTCTTTTTCATTTCTGTACACAACTATAAATTTAAAAATGGGCGCAGATTTCGTAGAATTACGTAAATTTGCGCCCAAAATCAATTATAATGAAACGATTAAAAATCATTACCGATGATAAGATTCCCTTCCTGAAAGGTATAATGGAACCTTATGCAGACATTGTATATCTGCCCGGAGCAAAAACAACCGCCACTGATGTAAAAGATGCCGATGCCATCTTTACACGTACGCGCACCAAATGCAACGAGGCGCTATTAAAAGGAAGCAATGTAAAACTGATTGCTACCGCAACCATCGGTTTTGATCATATCGACACGGACTATTGCGATGCTGCCGGAATCAAATGGGTGAATGCTCCCGGTTGTAATTCCTGGTCCGTTCAACAATATATCACAGCTGTGATCGTAACATTGGCTAAAGAAAGGTCATTTACACTGTCGGATACGACGCTCGGTGTAATCGGTGTAGGAAATGTAGGTAGTAAGGTTGCACATGCAGCCGAAGCATTGGGTATGCGTGTATTATTAAACGACCCTCCCCGTGCCGAACAGGAAGGATACGATGCTTTTACTCCGTTGGAAACATTATTGGCAGAAAGCGACATCGTAACATGCCATACCCCATTAACAAAAGAAGGCCCCTATCCTACTTATCATCTTTCGTCCACTGACTTCTTCAACCGGATGAAACCCGGAGCTATTTATATGAACTCTGCACGTGGACCGGTAACCGACTCTCAGGCGCTCAAACAAGCCCTGGAGAACAAAATATCCGATTTCATACTCGACGTATGGGAAGGAGAACCCGCTATTGATCCGATTTTGCTGGAGAAAGCATTTATAAGCACTCCGCATATTGCAGGGTATTCTTCCGACGGTAAAGCAAACGGAACGGCTGTATGTGTACATGAATTCTGCAAATTCTTCGGACTCGATGTCCTGCACGACTGGTATCCCGAATCGATACCTCCCCCACCTATGAATACAACATTTTCAATAGATGGAACAGGAAAAAGCAGCGAACAGATATTTTATGAAGCCGTAACTCATACCTATCCTGTTTGGGAAGACAGTAACCGCCTGAAACAATCGTCTTCAACCTTCGAAGAACAACGCGGAGGATATTGGATAAGACGCGAATTTAAAAACTTCACCATTCAACCGGTAAATATTGATAGCAAAACTATCGCATCATTGAAACAAATAGGATTTCAAATAATAGTTAGTGATTAGTGGTTAATGATATATGATGACATCAAACTACTTTTTTTAATATGCTCCGCAAAGTAACATCCGAAGATGCCGGTGCTATAGCACAAATATATAATTATTACGTAAAGAATACCGATATTACATTCGAGACCGAACAGGTCACTGAATCGGAAATGCGCCGGCGTATCCTTGAAATCTCTGATAAATATCCCTATTTCGTCTACGAAGAATCAGGCAATATCGTTGGTTATTGTTATGCCTCTCTGTGGAAAAAACGGGAGGCGTATCATAATACCGTTGAGTCGACCGTATATATAGACTCATCTTTTCATGGCAAAGGAATCGGCAGATTGTTAATGGACACACTTCTCAACGAATTAAAAAGATTACAGATACATGCGGTGATCGCATGTATTACATTGCCTAATCCCCCCAGTGTAAAACTACACGAAAGACTGGGATTCAAACAAGCATCCTGTTTTAAAGAAGTAGGATACAAATTTGAACGCTGGATAGACGTAGGCGACTGGCAAATCTTATTATAATCCCGTACAGGCGGTATATGAATAAAGAAACAGCTGCGGTAAACAAGGACATACTCAAGCTTGCTATCCCCAACATGATCTCCAACATCGTCATTCCCATGCTGGGAATGGTAGATACCGCTATTGCCGGACGTATCGGAGAAGATGTTAATATCGCCGCACTTTCAATCGGGACCACCATCTTTAATTTCATATACTGGAACTGCGCTTTTCTGCGTATGGGTACAAGTGGTATAACAGCACAGGCTTATGGCGCAGGTAATCTGAAAGAATGTGCCAATATGCTGATACGCGCTTTATGGTTGGCCATCCTGCTGGCTTGTCTCTTACTTATCTTCCGGAAGCCATTGGGAAACTTCTCGCTTTATGTGTTGCAGGGAAGTGAGACCGTACAACGATTGGCCGGCGAATATTTCTTTGCACGTATATGGGCCGTCCCGGCATCCATCAGTCTTTTTGCCATACAGGGATGGTTTATCGGAATGCAGGATGCCAAAACACCCATGATGATTGCGATACTGTCGGTTATTATGAATGCCGCATTTAGCATACTCTTTGTTTTCCATTTTCATATGGGTATTGCCGGAATCGCATGGGGCACAGTCGTTGCACAATATATAGGCCTGATCGTAACCAGTATACTCTGGTTTATCAAATACCGGGGAATCATGCAATACTTCGATATCAGAGAATCCTTTCGCTTCGAACCCATTGCTCATTTCCTACATGTTAATAAAGACATATTTTTGCGTACGGCATGTGTAGTAGCCGTTTACACCTTTTTTACGGCCGCCTCAGCACGTTTTGGCGATACGATACTAACCACAAACACCCTGCTTATGCAATTATTTACACTGTTCTCCTATATGTCCGATGGTTTTGCCTATGCCGGAGAAGCATTGTCCGGACGATTTGTCGGCGAACGTAATGTTGCAAAACTACGACAATACATCCGTTATCTGATCATCTGGTCGTTAATCATCGCAGCATTATATGTCATTATTTACATGTTTGCATGGAAAGAAATCCTGTTGATTTTCTCACCGTCGCAGGAAGTGCTTGATATGGCCGGTAATTTTATTGTATGGATCATTGCCGTTCCGCTGGTAGGATGTGTTCCCTTTATGATCGACGGCATCATGATCGGGGCTACGAAAACGAAAATACTCCGTAATACCGTTTTTATCTCAACCGTCCTTTTCTTCGGTTGTTTCTATGCCCTCTCTCCCCTACTTGGCAATACGGCGTTATGGATATCCTTTCTCTTATTCCTCTTTGCCCGTGGCGTACTCCTTTATTTCTATTCCGGCAAACTCAATGCAGAACGCATCATTCAACGATATTAAAAAAAATTGAGCATCTGAATATTACCTTTCCAAGTCCTATTATTACCGGCTTTGCTTCTTCCGATCTTTAATCCAATGAACAACAATTTTAATCGGTTCAACAGAGCCTGAAACGTGATGTCCCAATGCTGAAAACAAGCAATACTCATAAGGTTTCCCTTGCGCCTTAAGTGCATTGAGACGCTCTATTGATATCCCTACCGGGACTTGTATATCCATCTCACCAAAAAGCCAAAGCCCCGGAATTGAAAGCGCGCTGAGTGCGTCGCAAGGATCGGTATCTACAAACAGATCACGATATGCAGCATAGTACTCATCAAAACGGCCACCCTCGCGTATGCTTTCACGCGCCTCTGCTTCGGTGTGACTGTCCCAGAAATCAGTATTCCCGTCTGTAAAAAACTGAAACCGGAGTTGTTCAAGCGTTGAAATAACAGGTCCGCTAAACAACACCATAAAATCCACAAGCGAATTTTTGTTTGCAGCAATAGGAATTATCCACCCTGCCTGGCTGATACCCACCAAACCAACAGGAATATTTTTGTCCCGCTGGTGAAGTATATTTACGGCAGCGCTTGCGTCTTCAGCCAATAGAATCAGATTTTCCGAATCAACATTATTTGTGCCTGTTTCCGGGCCGACATAAATCCCGCCCGATTCGCCAACACCACGTTTGTCATAGGTGAGCACCGAAATGCCTTTTCCGGCCAAAAGTAATGCAAACTCTCCCATACGGGGTGCCTGACCGGAACCATGTACAAGAACTATCGCTGCATGCGAATGCCGGGGCGTGTAGATTGTACCGGCAAGAGTGACTCCCGCACTCTCAAATCTGATATCCTCAACGGTCACGTCCGATGATTGAGCCTTTACCTGATTTAACGATACGAAGATTAACAGCGAAAAAAGGCATATCCGACAAAGAATTGTGACATTCCTTAATCCGTTAACACTTTTAATGTAACTTATTATGTTATTTCTTTTAGTCATATTTTTCGGATTCAAGTCCTATTTATTAAGCGGTTCTTAATTATTAAATCATAAATTTTATCTCTGAAATTCCGGGCTACAGGTATTTTATATGAATGTACGTCCAACTGATTTCCATCAATGGCATTTACCTGATCAATATTTACAATATATGAACGGTGAATCTGCTGAAAAATATCCTGGGGTAATGATTCATATAGTTGTTTCAAAGTAGTATATACGATTTCTTTGGACGAAACAGTTTGAATGACAACATAATTTTCCATGCTTTCGATAAAGAGGATATCTTTGAACAGGATCTTTTTTAACTGTTTGTCGCTCTTCACAAATATATAATCATTGCCTTCTTTTTGTTCCGTTTGTAACAGATCATGAACCCTGTTGACAGATTTCAGGAAACGATCGAAGGACACAGGTTTCAAAAGATAATCCACTACATCAAACTCATAACCTTTAAGGGCGTACTGCTCATAAGCGGATACGATAATTACTTTAGGCGGATTTGTCAGGTTCGACAGCAATTCCAGACCTGTCATATCAGGCATTTCAATATCAAGAAATATAAGGTCAACCTGCGCAGTCTTCAGCATTGTGTTTAGCTCAATCGCATCTTCACACTCCCCAATTAAGGTGAGGAAATCTATTTTTTCGATATACCCCCGTAGACCTTTTCTTGCCATGGGTTCATCATCTGTAATGATACATTTTATTTTCATACGTATAATATAGTAGTTACACCAATCAGGAGTTAAAGAAGTCATCACTCGCCACGCTCGTTAGTAGTCAAGAAGTTAAGAATAATACAATTTCTACTTAACTCCTAAGTTGCGAAGCAACTGATAATTACTTGACTACGTTGACTACTGATTGGCATTCATCATTAACCATTAATCATTGATTTACGTGTTTATAGTCAATTTAACAACAAACAGGTTTTCTGTTTGTTGAATCTCCAAGTTGTATTTATCTGGATACAAAAGCTCAAGCCGTCGTTTTAAATTTTCAATGCCTATCCCTTTCTCCTTTTTGTTGTTTGTATTTCGTGAGGGGGATATTGAATTTATTATCTCAAACCGGATTTGATTCCCGTTTAACTTTATTTCCAGTTGTATCCTGTAATCACCCCTCACATATTTGAAGGCATTTTCGATCAAAGGCTGAAACAAAAGAGGATGTATTTTTTGCTCTTTCAATTCCGGGTCGAAATACAAATCCAAGACAAGCCTTTCCGTCATCCGCAACTGTTGGAAAGCAATGTACGACTTCAGGTAATTTATTTCCTGCTCCATAGTTACTTCATGTTCTATATCATAGAGCTGATACCGCAGCAGGTCGGATAATTTCTCGATGCTTTGTTTTGCTTCCGTATTTTTTTCATCTACCTGAAAATAAATGGTGTTTAAAGCATTGAATAGAAAATGCGGATGGTATTGCGATTTCAGGAATTTCAGTTCGGTATCTAATTGATCGACTTTTACTTTTTCTAATTGAAGGCTTTGTTCTGTAAAATTTTTGAATAAAATCCGGTTTCGTATCACTGTATAGTATAGGAGCAACAGAGCAGATACTGTTACGTAATTCAATAGCAATTCCTTCCATCTGAACCCCATTTTCGTTATAAAAAACACAATAAACAGATATATGATATTTAAGATGATGAAATTTATCAGAAAAACAAGCGCATATTCCTTCCAGTTTGCTCTTTTCTTATCTTTGCTTTTATCAATAAAGGACTGAGCCATGCGTGGATACATATAGCCCGCGAAACAAAAAGCAACAATAGAGATACCTAAGTTCAGTAAACGTATCTTTAAACTAATAGTACTGAAACCCCATATTGGATCTTCATACGCACTATCCAAAACAATAAATAAGCATATTGATAGTATTAATGCAAAAAAGAAGATGTTAAGCCATTCGTGCTTTACGTTCATTTGTTCTTATTTTTTATTGAATGTTACAAACCAATCCGTTTACTTTCTTCTATTCGATTATCATTTTGAGCTTTTTTTATCTCTTTACCACGATTGAACCGGTAACCAAGCGATATTCCTATCATTCTGCTGTCATTCTTTTCTTTTTGTGTATAATACAGAAAGTTGCTATCTACACTTACACGGGGACGGCTGGAATAAAAAATGTCGCGAGCATAAATATACAAACTAAATTTGTCATTCAACAGGTTTTTGCGAACACCGAGAGATACCGTCCATAAAGGTTCTACAGTGGTTTGCCCTTCGATCATCTTGCCGCTGAAATAGCCGAAAGCTTCTGCTGACCATCCGTATGGCAACATAAATTGATTGCTGATATGTACCATGGGTGTTGCAACTTCATTTTTAAACGTTTTCCCGGACTGCATCCAATCAAAATGTTTATAGGTTAAAGATCCGTTTATATGGGCTGTCCACCATTTGAAAGGTTTCAGGTTGTTTAATCCTACCCGTAACCCAAATGAATTATTGCCTGATAAATTTAACGGCATAATCAATACACGGCTGTCCTCGACCAAAAAACTAAGCGAGATAGGGTTGCTCCTGTGAGAGTAGAATACATTGAATGAATATTGTTTTTTGAACAGCCATGAAACTTCAATATTGTCTATTAACTCGGGTTGCAATCCGGTATTCCCCTGCTCATATAAAAACTGATCCCTGACCTCAACAAAAGGATTCATATTCCGGTAATTAGGGCGGACAATACGACGACCATATACCATAGACAGATCATGATTATCAGAAAGCTGATATTGCGCCATGAATGTAGGAAAAAGGTGTAGATAGTTTTTGCTGAAAGTAGTGTCCTGAGCTGTTGAACTATAATTACTTTTTGTATATGTGCTTTCCAGCCGCAAGCCTGCTGTTGTTGAAAACCGGGAAGACCATTTAGCGTTTAATTGAAAATATCCGGCGTTAATATTTTCTTTATAAACAAAATCACTACTAAGGTCATTGTCTTCTTCCCAATTGCCGGCAATTAAGTTTTTATACAAAGCATTACTCCCTATATTTACAAAAACGGATTTAAATCCGGTTGAAATTCCAAACCTATCAGATAATTCATAATTCAAATTCGTTTGCCCGCTATAGATTTTAATATCATTATTTGTTTTACCTGACAATGTATCTTCTTTTAATTGACTGCTACCGGTATCAAAAGAAGACTTTAACAACTGATCGTCTTTCTGGTCAAAAAGCTGATAATCAAAAGATGCATCCCATTTACCTGTCTTCGCAAATTTGTATACGATATTGGCTCCTCCTGTGATGTTGGTGTAACGATGATCCATTATGTTTAGTGCCGTTAAAGTAGAGTCGCTTTGAATTTTGTCATTATTAAAAAAGTCTGATATGATCACTTCATCTTTATCTCTATTAAACCAATTGGATGATATATATGTTCCGACAGCTATCTTATCCGACAAGTTATAATCTACTCCCGCTTTTGCATAATGTCCCCTATATTGCCAAACGAGATCATCTACAAAATCTTTCCGTAATTCGAGCGGTTTTGATGTTGCCGGATCCAGGTAATAACCGGAAACTAATAGTTCAGCAAATTCTTTCCCCCAATAAAAAGAGTAGTCAACATACATATTCAATCTGTTATGACGAAAGCTCAGAGAAAGGTTTTCATTCCCTTTCGTATGCCTTCCTCTTTCCACAGCCGAAGATACAGCCATATTTATGCCCTGCTCCCTGATTTTCTTTTTGTGAATATTGATAATACCCGAATTGCCGGAGGCATCGTATTTGGATGATGGCTGGGATATCAGTTCGATATTCTCAACCGATCCGGCAGGGATGGAACGCAGATAATTGACCAGGTTTTCTCCCGACAGATAAGTTACCTTATCATCGATCAAAACATTTGCTCCCGATTTACCATTCAGAATAATAGATCCGTCATTTTGAACAATAACTCCCGGTAGTTTTCTCAACGCATCCAGTACATTACCATCCGTACTCAATAATGCGGACGACAGATTGATAGTCATTTTCCCGGGTTCAACTTTGACCGGAGGGCGCTTACCGGTGACAGTTACTGCAGATAACATATAAGAGTCTTCTTCCAAAATGATGTCACCCAGTTCATTCTTTGTGTTTTGTCCGACTTGCTGTGATATATCAATTTTTTTGAATCCCATCATGGAAAATGAAAGGATATAGTTTCCGGACTTGATATTTGGAATTTCAAACCGTCCGTTAAAATCTGATATCGTACCTGTTATATAAGTAGAATCAGCATGGTTCAATAACAATATAGTCGCACTCACCATAGGTATACTGTCTTTATCTGTAACTCTGCCTGATATAACCGACTGTGCTGATATACTGATTGACAGAATCAGCAATACAACCAGGATATATATTTTATTGTATCTCATAATTTTATTCCGTTTTGATTTCAGGCTCAAAACTAGTCTGAAGCAATACGGCGTTCAAATTAATCTGACGAATGGAATGATTTACTTGATGAGTGGAAAAGTCAGTAGTCTTGTGTATGGAAAAAGATGCCACATCCAAAGCATCTTCTTCCAGAAAATATTGCCTAGCTAATTTGTTTATGGGATTATTAACGACCCTGCATACACACTATTCGAAACCTCTTTGCCATTATCAGAAATAAAACCCAGGTACACTTCCACTTGATCTCCCGTCCAGCCAGTCGGGATATCCAGTGTTTCCATACCACTGCCACGTGGGGCTCCGGCTGTCTTATAGACTGCCTCTACTTTATCCGGATTGATGACAATTGCCAAAGCATTATCTGTAGATTTGGCGAAACCCAATGTTGAATTATCATTCCATGAGATCCGAACCGCTCCGCCTTCAATACCAGCCTGTACATTAACTGCGGACGTTAGCGCCCCCCTGGACACCAATACCCGGGAATAGTCAATCCGGTAATCCGGATAATTCCCAACAATTGCATTGCCAAGGGTATATGACATAGCGGCATTGAATGCCGTCTTTTTGATTGCATATTTTTTATAACCCATACGTATAAAATCCGCAAAGGATTTCAAAAACCGTATCGCTAAAGTAAATTTTGCCCGCTGACTTTGCTGTGCCTCAGTTCGCGGATTAACAACAAATGCCGGTTTGGAACGTATGTAAGGAATGCCTTTCCATGTTGCATAAACAACATCACCGAGGGTTCCTGAAAATACGCCGATAGAAAACGGATAAACTTTTGCCATAATTTTATTTGTTTTAGTAGTTAATAATATAAATCTTAGAATTTATTCTTTATAATCAATTGATTTCTTCGATCATTTTACAAAGATACGAAAAATATTAGAATAAATTCTACAATTCGACGTTTTTTTATAGAAAAAAGTAGTATCTTTGTAGTAAATACTACTTTTCCTGGTTTGAGCCTGTTAAAAGAGGTACATTCTCCTTGTCATACACTTGGACCAGGTAAGGAGAGGGTAAGGAGAGGGTAGGGAGAAAACCCTTATTTAACTTTTATTCTTTATAAAATAATATAAGCCTCTCCTATTGGCAGAATCAGCAACTTTTCAATCAGAAAAAAGGATGGCCGGCAAACTTGCCGGCCATTTCGCCCTCTCATCATAAAAAAACTCTATATTGACTCTCTTATATAGGTATCGGCACAAATATTGTATCCATACAAATCGCAGCTTTAAAAATCATACGTTTTATGCCTTCCGGCTCCTCTATTTTCACATCGATTAAGAAGTCGCCCGCATGATACAAGGTGCTAACATCACAGTATGGGTAAATTTTCAGTATTTCACCGAGCCCCTTCCCTATAAATTCGGTTAAGCGAACAGATGATTCCGGCAGATCACGAAAAGAGATGACCATCTGCTTTTCCGCGCATTCGGTTGATGAAACGGCATTCTTTTTCCTCCTGAAATATTTGAATATTCCCATAAGCATCGTGTTTTTCAAACAAATGTTTTCATTAAGCAATAGACATAGGCAAGTTTATCTTGTTTATGTCTATTGCAAGAAAACGGTTAATGCTATTGAACGTATATGTTCGGCTTCGACAGTCGTTTATCGTGACTCGGCATAATCTAAACAAGTTTAGCTTCTGCACTCGCTACTTAAAACGTTCAATTTTTCTCGTTTAACGATCTTTTATCTGTATCTGATTTCGGTACAAATATAAGACATATATATTTCAAAAAAAAGAAAGAAAACGACCATTATCACCAATAAAGGTCGTTTTTAAAATTTATTAACCAAATAATCTCTACATTAAAAATAAAATCAAATATTTTATTTTTAAATAATAGCTCTATCCATAAATACCACCGGATTATTATTTCTTTTTAGCTTTATCCAATTCCTTTGCAACATCTACTATTGTATACAAAGGATGTTTTTCTACTATATAAGACATTTTATCATATATACCTGTATCATTTAAAGATGTTGCAATTGTTTTCTTATTTACAATTAGTTTTTCTTTTCCATGTGCTAAATATAAAGCACCTAAGCTAGAATAACAATATTTAGTCCCTGGTTCATCTTTAAACCGAAGAATATAAACGTTCGCCATTTTATTATTGTTTAGATATTAATATTTCATTCCAAAGCAGAAAGGGAAAGGATATCCAAACAACCGATAACAGACTCATATTCAACAAATACAATATCCGTAACAGGTAGTAAACTTTACAATCCACGAAATCAGATACAATTCATAAGATTGCACGTTAAACCCTTCTCACCTTCAACAAAAATGATATAACCATATACAGGTAGTACAGGCCACAAAAGCCCATACCACCAGATAACAACCTTTAAATAAGATTGTTTATCTACATATCAAACAATACATATTTGTCAATTTTACCAGGGTAAACGCAGCCGGAATAGCTACATTGTAAGAATTTGAAATCAGACCCGATAAAAAACCGCCAAACTATCTATTGCTTATGTCAAACAAAATTAACCGATTTACTTTAAAAGACAAATCAATCCGAAAAATCTTATACCAGAAAGAATTTCTTTTTAATAAATCGCAGTTCATAAATATTCTTATCCGGGTTGATTAAATTTGATTAAATTTGCACCTTTCAAAAAAATCAACGGGAGCTCACAATAAAGACACTCAAAGCGCAAAGGATCAGCAAAATGATTTCACTTATCAGGTACAAGCCTGGCAACAATTCTTTTTGCATACAGAACGGGGAGAGAGGTAAACGAATTAAAACAGGAACTATGGAGGAGGCAAATAATGAAATTGAGATACTAACTCAACCCATCAAAAAAACAGATTTAATTTACCAGATAGAAGATAAACCTCCCTTTGGAGAAGCTCTTTTTGTAGCTCTGCAACATTTACTGGCCGTATTTGTGGCCATCATTACGCCACCGCTAATTATATCATCAGTAGTGGGATTAGACACCGAAACCACCGGATTCCTTGTTTCGATGGCATTACTCGCTTCGGGTATATCTACGTTCGTGCAATGCAGGCGTATCGGGCCTGTCGGGTGCGGGCTGCTTTGCGTGCAGGGAACCAGTTTTTCTTTTATCGGCGCGTTAAAGGCAAGCTTTGCCGGGATGGGAATGGCTTCACTCCCTATTATATTCGGCATTACGATAGCCGGCGCCCCGGTAGAGATGATTGTAAGCCGGTTGTTTAAATACACACGGAAAATAATCACACCGCTCGTCTCCGGAATTGTGGTGACTATGATCGGGCTCTGCCTGATAAAAGAGGCCATCATATCATGCGGAGGCGGGTATAACTCGATGGGGCTGGACGCCACGCTCCATCCCCATCTGGCATTCGGCAGCCTGCATAACCTATTCCTGGCTGTTATCGTTCTGTGTTCGACTGTATTTTTCAACAGTTTCAAAAATAAATATATACGAATGAGTTCGATAGTCATCGGACTGGTTATAGGATATATCGCCGCCTGGCTAATGGGGCGGATCGACTTCTCACAGATATCGGACCTCGGGGCTGTTACGATACCTGTCCCCTTTAAATATGGACTTGAATTCAGTTGGCCTGCTTTCATAAGCGTTGCACTGATTTATTTCATTACATCCATCGAGGCTTACGGCGACATTACGGCAAACTCCATGATCGGCGGCGAAGCCATCGAAGGGCCTAAATTCCTTAAACGTGTACAGGGCGGGGTACTGGCAGACGGGGTTAATTCGATGCTCGCAGGTGTTTTTAATTCTTTCCCCAATTCCATATTTGCCCAGAACAACGGGCTGATCCAGCTTACGGGAGTAGCAAGCCGCCATGTGGGATACTACATCGCTGCATTTCTGGTTATACTCAGCATATTCCCCTTCGTTGGAGGTATATTTTCAATCATGCCGGCACCCGTCCTGGGAGGTACTACTCTGCTGATGTTCGGCACGGTGGCTGCATCGGGTATACGGATCGTAGCATCGCAAAATATTAACCGCAAAGCCATACTGGTATTGGCTGTCAGCTTCGCCTGCGGATTGGGTGTGGAACTGGCTCCTGATATCCTGCGACAAACTCCTGGATGGTTTAAAGGGACTTTTTCATCCGGAATAACAACCGGGGGTGTAGCGGCTATTTTAGCAAATATCATCATTCGCATAAAAGACTAAACCAATATGAGACTATTAAAAGATCGTATCCTGCAGGACGGCAAGAGTTTTGATGGGGGCATACTCAAAGTCGATAATTTTATCAATCATCAGATGGACCCTGTCCTGATGAAATCAATAGGAGTCGAGTTCGTACGAAGATTCGGCAACCTGCCAGTCAACAAAGTAGTTACAATAGAGGCAAGCGGAATCGCTCCTGCCATTATGTTGGGATACCTGCTTGAACTGCCGGTTGTTTTTGTTAAAAAGGCAGTTCCCAAAACAATGGATAATATGATTTCCACGACTGTACATTCTTTCACAAAAGGCACGGATTATACGGTATGCGTCAGTAAGGATTTCCTCAACGAAAACGACAATGTCGTGTTTATCGATGATTTCCTGGCCAATGGTAATGCGGCAATGGGAGTTTATGAACTGATAAAAGCTGCAGGCGCAAAACTATGTGGGATGGGGTTCATTATTGAAAAGTGTTTCCAGGAGGGTGGCGCGCGTTTACGTGAATTGGGTATACATGTAGAATCGCTGGCAAAAATCAAAGAGTTAGGCGATAACAAAATTGTGTTTAGTGAGTAAACATGTGCCAAACGAAAACCGCAGATTAACCCGTATTACTGCTAATTACTATCTGTTTCTGTATATTTCAGGAACATAAGAAATCTGCGAAAATCTGTGTTAATCTGCAGTTCATTAATATTCTTTATCGCACCACAATGGTTGCCTGTTGCACCATACCGCTTCGTTTTGCATTCAATCTCAATACATAATATCCGGCATTATCAGGCGCAGGAATGCTAATTTCTGTTTGTGTACGATGGTATTGCTTTTGCAATTTACCGTTCAGATCATAAATGCTTATTTCAAATTCGTCCATAAAGGAGGCTTCCGTTCCTGTCTGTACGGTCAACAATTCTCCTTTCCGTACCGGATTAGGGTATACTAAAAACGACGCGGACGGAAGAATGGATATTGACGTAGCATCATTGACCGTCACGATGACAATCGCACTGGTCACTGTATTATCCAGTCCACTTACTACCACCCGGTAACTTCCTGCATCAGCAGGTATGGCAGCATTGATAGTGTAGGTAGCACTCGTTGCACCGAAGATATCTGTCCACATATTACCATTCAGTTTTTGCCATTGATAGCCGATAGCATTGGCTGCGGTGACAATCAGTGTATAATTGCTCCCTTCGTCGACACTCAAACCGACCGGTTGCGTGGTTATCGTTGCTTCTTCTGCTTTTACAACATTCACTGTAATATAGCCTGTAACAGACTGCCCATTTCCGCCCGGGACGGTATAAGTTGCCAGGAATTGCTGATTATCACCCACTTCTAGCCGGGTTGATGGTTCTGCCCATACACAACCATTCAGGAGCTGTGCGTTAAGATCGGCAAGGGTCAGTGTCGGTATGTAGGTGACGTTCAATACAGGATGAGAAGCAAGCGGATTCTCAACAATCTGGTAAACCTGTACTGCTAATTGATCGGATATTTCCTTATCCCCATATTCATTCCAAACCCAATACACCACCGCAGCCTCACCAAGGTATTGCAAAAAAGAGATTGTTTTCGTATTATTTTGCACCGGTCTTGATTGAGTGCCTGCCGTTATAGCCTGATTTGTACTAAGAGAATGATTAAAGTAAACAACATCGCGTGCTGAAGGATGCTGTGGGTTAGTTGATAAATCATGAACAAGTACCAAGTCTTGCGAAGACAAAGACGAACCGCTGGAATTAAGATTTTCAAATTCGTCTGCGTATTGCTTGCTCCATTGAATATCTGCATGTTTTCCGCTCACATCAACCTGTTTTTCGTTTGACGTTGATATCTGCCACTGGTATATGGATAGACGATCATATGTTGGCGCCGATTCATTTGATGTGTTGATCACCGGATTTTTCTGATAACCGGCCATCCCTTCCACTACATATAATCCATCAGAGCGTTGGAACCAAATGTTGCTGCCAAAGGTAAGTTCTGTTTTCCACCACGTGGCACTACTACTCCACATTAGTGATTCGGAAGCATAAGCAAACACATTATCCGTGACTACGACATTGGTTATTTTTGCCGTATTATTCCAGAACATGACGTGGCGTCCGTTCGGGTCGGGTCGTTGAGCATGCCCCCATCCAGAACCGGCGTTGTAGCACATATTTTGCGTAAACACGATATTGTCGGTAACCGACTCTGCGGGACCATTCCAGTATTCGAACGAATATTCGCAATTCCAGATGGTATTGTTGCGGTATGTTATATTTCGCTGTTCATTTTTAGCACTGCCTTGATTGGTTACTCCCGCGTCATATATTTCCCATATCCGGCATCCTTCAACAAGAATATCATGTGCAGTATCCCAAAATTCGATACCGTTTCCAAATCGTACAGGGTCGCCATTAGCCTGATTTTTCTGATGACCGCCGCCAATCCATGAGATATCGCAATCGCGAATGGTGGTAAAAGAAGTGTTTGAACCGCATATTCCGTGGGCTGCGCCATATCGTACATCAAAATCGGAAATCACAACATTGCTCGCATTTGCAAGATTAACAACATGGGCACCTCTCAATGCGGCTTCAATTTCGTTAAATTTTCCAGCAGGATTGTTAACGCTATATAACCAGACATATCTTGTTTCAGGATCAAACCAAAAACAGCCAGTTGTCTTAAACTGCTCTTTCGACCAGCATTTGACACCGGAGCTTTTACCGTCAAAAATCAGATTGCCGACATCGGAAAGTGTTCCCGATTTAGCTTCGGTAACCGGTTGAATGGTACGCCAAAGGTTTGTTTCCATTTTTTCCCAATCGGCAAGACTGTTGAGTGACAACGAACCGTAAAGCCGGGGTTTAGGTAGATTTTCGGGACCATAACAGGTGTATGTAATTGGAGCATCGGCTGTGCCTGATTTCGCTTTGAGCGATCCACGCCAGAGTCCGCCACGGGCAAATTTGACTATATCGCCGGGTTTCAAATCGGCTTTATTTACTTTTGTAAGCGATTGCCATGCCAAGCTTTCGCTTAAACCGGAAGCAGCATCGGAGCCATTTTGTGAATCAACAAAATAGACCGTAGCAGCAAGCGGAGATGAAAAGCACACGGTCAAAGCAATGATCAGAAAACGGAAGTTAAGAAATATTCTCATGTTATTTGTTATTATATAAGTGATAAGTTTTTATTGTACCACAATGATTGCCTGTTGTATAGTGCCGCTTCTTTTTGCTTTCAATCGCAATACATAATATCCGGCATTATCGGGAGCAGGAATACTGACCTCTGTTTGTGTGCTGTGATATTGCTTCTGCAATTTACCGTTCAGATCATAGATACTGATTTCGAATTCATCCATAGAGGCATCCGTTCCTGTTTGCACAGTCAAGAATTGTCCTTTTTTGACCGGATTAGGGAATGCTAAAAACGAGGCCGACGGAAGAATAGGTATTGCCGTAGCATCATTGACTATCACAATAGCGATAGCACTGATTTCTGTATTTCCAAGTCCACTCACAATAACCCGGTAGCTTCCCGCATCGGAGGGTATGGCTCCATCGATCGTATAGGACGCACCGGTGGCGCCAGAAATATCTGTCCAGATATTACCATCCAGTTTTTGCCATTGGTAGCCTGTTGCATTAGTAGCAGTTACTCTCAAAGTATCGCCAGCGCCTTCATTTACCGTCAAGTCAACCGGTTGTGTGGTAATAACAACAGGAGCATTCTTGCATCTGAACAAGATAGCCGACTCAAATGGCGCGAGCTTGATAGAACCCGCATAGGCAACACTATCGAAAGTCATATACGTATTATCCAGTGTAATTACAGTTTCTTCGGATGTCGGATTATAGACCAAAACAGCAAATTTGTCTGGCGATCCGACACCCGAAGCTGCGTACGATACCGGTTCGGCTTTGCTGTGGAGGTCAAAATTCGTCCTGGTCGTCCAGGCATCCTTGCTGTTGGCATTCCCGCCGGAACGCATAAGGGCAAAGGTTGAACTGAACGGTGCACTGATGTAATTGTTTTCGATTTGGTTGCTGTTCAAAAGCATATCCATATCCTGAATACTCATGAGGTACACAGGCGATCCGTCCTGGTACATATAATTATATTGCAAATCGTTGCCTGTAAACTGCATACCTTGCTTGGCCGGATTATCCTGAGCGGTTATATGCTCAAGATTGTTATTAAACAGTACATTCCCATGAATCGTATTGTGGTGCGCCCCATGCATATGGATGCCGTTTCCGCAGTTAACCACCGTATTACCCTTAACGGAAACATAACCTGTGCCATCATCTAAGTAAATGCCATGCCTCCAGGGGTAATCATCAGGAAGACCATCAATATTCCCAATCGTATTCATTACAATATTATCAATGATTTGAATGCCCTTTAAATTCCGGGGGATAGACGGGTCGTTCCCAATATAGATTCCACCTCCATCGGACAGGCAAAGCATACTGTAATCAATCACATTATTCTTGATCAACAGATTTTGGGAGAAATATACAAAAATAGCATTATACCCCACATGATCAATTTTATTTCCGGTAATTTCGCAATCATTGTTGGGTGTATGGTCATTGGCAAACATACCCATGGATATGCCGGCGCTCCATCCGTGATCTAAAGACATGCCGATTCGCTGGATTACATTATCCTGTATGCGGGAATTCTTAAGGTTCCCTACATCAACACCGGTATTTTCCATATCGGAAAAGGTATTTCCTGCTATTATACATTCATCGAAATCACCAAGACCGATTCCTGACTGACTATCCGTGAAAGTATTATGCCGTATTTCGAATTTTTTCCCACAGAAACCATATATACCATATTCCCGGTAATGCCGGAAATGAAGATCTTCAATATGGATATAGCAATCATGGTTGGTCGCCCACGGATATTGTATTTCTATCCCACGTTTGGCATCCATATATTCAATACGTTGTCCGTTCGGATTTTTGTCTGTAAATAATGTGAGTGACTTTTCCTGTTTGTCATACACCCATTCGCCAACAATGTCCAGGGCATGGATATGATTTTGGAGAAAATATCCAAATCCGGGTACCGGTAATTTATCAGCATTATCTCCAAATTTGTCAATACGCCCGTCACTGTATGAGTGAGCCACTGTGTCCCGGCGAATCTCCCAGGCATATATTCTGAATGCTACCGTTGCCCCATCCCAATACCCATCAGGGAAACTCAGTGTATTATCTTGTAAGCCTCCGGAGTATTTATCAGTAACTGTCAGGTACCCATTATTGGGATACCGGCCGGGATAATGCTTCTTTCCGTCAATAAACAATATATCGATATCCCCGGGGGATTCCGGGACACTAGCTTTCCACAAGTTCGCACCAATTTTTTCCCAACCTGTAACCTGTTTTGCACCACTAATGACCGGCGCCTTACCCACTCCATAAGCGCCAATAGTGATAGGATTATTTTCGGTGCCACTCACTTTCCATGCATACATCGAACCATAATATGTCCCACCACGTTCGAACAGTACGGAATTACCGGGTTTCAATGACGGGATTACCTGGTTTACCCGTTCAATAGTAGCCCAGGCTGTCGCCGGACTGGTTCCATTATTAGCATCATTGCCCGAAGGAGATACATAATAGGTCTGCGCATGCAGCATTCCCAGATGGAAAAGGAAATATCCAAACAAAATAGTCCGGATAATGGTTCGTTTAAAAAATGACGGTTTTTTCATGAGTTATTTTTTTTGCAATTATGTAATTTTATGCAAATCGCTTATTTTAATCACCTTATTTTTATTGCACTACAATGGTTGCATTTTGCACAATACCATCTTTTTTTGCTTTCAGCCGCAATATGTAATATCCGGCATTATCAGGCGCAGGAAGACTTATTTCTGTTTGCTTACTATGGTATTGCTTTTGCAATTTGCCGTTCAAATCATAGATACTGATTTCGAATTCGTCTATGGAGGTTTCCATTCCGGTCTGCACAGTCAGCGATTGACCTTTCCGTACCGGATTAGGGAATACTAAAAACGACGCTGACGGAAGAATAGGTGCTTCCGAGACTCCTCCATTATCTTTACACCTAAACAGGATTGCGGATTTAAAAGGTGCTAACTTGATGGAACCGGCATAAACAATCCCATCAAAAGACATGTACGTATTATCCAATGCAATTACAGCATCTTTTGAGGTAGGGTTATACGCCAGAACAGCAAATTTTTCGGGCGATTCGGCCCCGGAAGTACTATATAAGACAGGCTCGGATTGACTGTGAAGATCGAAATTCGTCTTTTCAATCCATGTTGTGCAGTCGACAGCGCTACCGGGCATATCGGCAAAGTATTGACTGAAAGGAGCGCTGATGTAATTATTGTCGATTTTATTACTGGTGGTATAGCTGTTAATTCCTGAAGAAATATCCATATAATAGGACAGACCGGAAACCTGATACATATAGTTTTGCTCTATCGTGTTGGACGAAACAGGGCTATCATCCATATCCTGCATCGAAATATTTGCAATGATATTGTTATTATATAACACATTATTTACGACACGGTTACCCTGCGCACCGTGAAAGGCAATGCCTCCACCACTATAGGCGACTGTATTTCCATCAATAAGAACATGATTTGTTCCATCATCCAACGCTATGCCATTACGCAACAGCAACTGATTTTCCCAGGGTGTACCTTCGTTGCTACCGATAGCATTTAATACAATGTTATCTTTTATTTGGTTCCCAGTAAATCCAATACCGGTTAAATAGATTCCGCCTCCGTCTGAAAATTGTAACAGACTATGATCAACCACATTGTTTTTAATTAATAAGTCCTGCATTCCTCCTATACAAATCCCACAATATCCGGTACTGTCAATATTGTTCCGGCTGATTTCATTCCGGTTATTGTATCCGCCGGCAATACCGACACAAAGACCAAATCCATGTTGTCCGCCATCCAACGATAAGCCTATCCGCTGAATCGTGTTATCCTGTATGTAAGAATCATTCACTTCATTGATCTCTACCCCGATAACCTCCAGATCGTGCACTTTATTTTCAACTATCCGACATTGATCTGCATAATAGAGTTCGATTGCCGACTGACAATTACGAAACGTGCAACCCTGCACCACAAAATTGTGGCTCGAATTACAGGAAACTGCATGTCTCCGGTAATGCTGAAAACAAAGATTTTCAACAACCACAAAACAATCGCCATATAATGTTGTATAGAATGTAAAAAAACCATTTTCGAAATGTGAATATTCAACCTGTTGTTTGTTTGGATTTTCCTGCGAGCAAAGAACAATCGTTCCTTCATATTTATCATATGCCCACTCACCAATGAGATCAATAGCATGAAGATGATTTTGTATGAAATATCCCCAATCCGCTTGCGGAAGCATATCATTCATTGTTTCCATAACATCAATTCTGCCGTCATCATAGGAATGAGATATTGTATCGCGAAAGATGGTATAACTATGCGATTTAAATGCCACTGTAGCGCCATCCCAATAACCATCGGGGAAACTCAACGTATTATCCTGTAATCCCGGTGCATAGTAGTTGGTGACCTTTCGATATCCTTTGTTGGGAAAACGGGCCGGATAATATTTTTTGCCGTTAATAAACAATATATCAATGGCATCGGGATGCTCCGCCACATGCGCCTGCCACAGATTTTGATCGATTTGTGTCCAGTCGGAAATTTGCTTCGCACCGCTTATGACAGGTTCCTCCCCCACTCCATATGCTCCAAAAGTTATAGGATGATCAGCAGTACCATGTACATATTTGACCTGTATCGATCCATAATAAATACCACCACGTTCGAACAAAACAGTATTACCGGGGCCCAATAACGGAACTTCTTGGTTTACCCGTTCAATAGTAGCCCAGGCTGTCGCCGGACTGATGCCACTGTTTGCATCATTGCCCGAAGGAGATACATAATAAGTCTGTGCATACAGCATTCCCAGATGGAAAAGAAAATATCCAAACAAAATAGTCCGGACAATGGCTCGTTTTAAAAATATGATCATAATAATTATTTTTTATAAAACCGCAGATTAACGCGAATTATCACTAATTATTATCTGTTTTTATTTTTCAAGAATACAAAAAGGCCTCGAATACAGGCACTAACTTTCTTCCTATCAACACCATTTGATCATATAAATAATTACTTGACCAATCAACTCTCCAAGCTTCAAATATACATAAAAGTTTTATCCGACAATTTTTAACAACAAAAAACTTTTATACTTAGTATGATTATTTTTTACTTTATGCCGTCGCAAGTTTTTAACTTGTTTCTGAAGTCTTAACTTGTGGTCACTCATTCCTTTGTCTTGGCACAAAGTGACGGAAAGAATATTAGAGCCAGAACTTTCTACGAGTAATATAAGAAATTATCGCTCATTAATAATAATGAAAGGAGATTCTAAGGTTATTTACTTTATAGAAAACAATTTGTTGCACATTTCGTTCATATGGGTTTGTCGACAATATCCAAAATATCTGTCAGAATATATAAAAATAGAAGAAGAAGAGTATGACAACCCCGAAGAAGATAACAATACAAATGAGGTTAACGAACCGGCAGCACAATACGAATCTGAGACCGAAATGACTTTCTCACCACCATTGACTGAAGAGGAACTGGCTGAAGCTCTTACTACCGAACAAGTGAAAGAACACCTTCATGATTATATTCATAAACTATTTAATCAATGAATTACAGATATTTGCTAAATTTGTGTCTGATTATAAACTGAAGAAAATTATACTTTAATAGTAACTCATTATGGCGCTTAATCTTGTAGGATGGAATGTTGTCCTGGATTCCGGTAATGCGGACGAACTATCTGCATTTTACGAAAGACTGCTTGGCTGGACGAGGTTCAGCGGTGAAGAATTTACAGTCTTGGCGAATATAAATCAGAAAGGATTCCCGACTTGGATAACCTTTCAACAGGTTGATAATTATGTACCACCTGTTTGGCCTGCAACACCGGACGAACAGCAGCAAATGGAGCATTTGGACTTCCATGTTGAGGATGTGGAAGAAGGAGTAAAACATGCCCTGTCGTGTGGTGCAACCATGTCTGAAACCCAATGCGATGATGGCTGGCGGGTGATGCTTGACCCTGCGGGACATCCGTTCTGCCTACTGCCGCCACCACCCTGGATGAAAGAAGTTTAAGACTTCTAATTCATATCATTCCTTAGCAAATAATTCTATATCCGTGTAAAACCCATGATTGAGATGAAATCAAAAGTAGTATTTGTTTATTTAATCCTGTTAGTATTCGTATATACAGTCCGGGCACAAAATGTAGAATATGACCCGCTGTTGGATCCGGCGGTTGAAGTATTGGGTAGTCCTTTACACAACAGTAACAGTGAGTCCTTATGGTATCCGGGACAATTAAGCGCACATCTGCAACAGAAAAGGATGAAAGAATCGGCAGAACGTTGTGTCAACGTAGGCTATCCGGGCAAATTTTATGCGCCGGTTTATAAAACGTCATTCCGCAAAACATTCAATCTTTCATCGGAAACCCGGCTGGAATGGATCTCAACGGGAAAAACAAAAGCCTTCATTAACGGACAGGAAAAAGAGGTTGTTTCAAATTCACTCCTTTTGCCGAAAGGCAGGAATAATATTCTCTTTGAAGTCTCTACGGAGGACGATCTGCCCTCAATAAAAGTCACTTTAAACGGAGTGGTCTCTGTTGAGGAGTGGTCTGCCAGTCTGGACGGAACATACTGGAACCGGGCAGAAACATCTAATGTATTCGGAACCGAAGGACGCAGGCCTTTAGATGATCCCGAAGTAGATGTAGTTATTAAACCCGTATCAATCGTTCCCGTTAGGAATTCGACGGTAGAAAAAGATAAGATAATCATTGAAAAGAACGGATATGTACTGATCGACTTCTTCCATCTGGAAATGGGAAAGGTGTCGTTCACCGTTAAAGGCAACGGACGATTAACCGCTTACGTGGGCGAAAGTCCGGAAGAGACACTGAATGAAAACACGAAAGCCTTTGAGCAAGTGGCTATCGAACCATATATGCTGACAGGAAACGAAACGGTTATCACCCTGCCGGAGATGGCGCTGCGCTATGTAAAATTAGCTACAGATGGGGATTGCGAACTTTCGGATATCCGGTTTACCGCAAAAATGTGGCCGGTTGATTTCCTGATGACATTCGATTGTGACGACGAACGGATGAACAATATATGGAAAGCTTCGGTTGCTACCCTGCATACCAGCACACATGGATTCTATCTCGATGGGATCAAAAGAGATTACCTGCCCTGGTCGATGGACGCCGTGCTAAGTACGTTCGGCGGAGATTACGTCTTCGGCGACCGGCAGACATCGCTTAACAGTCTATCTGTTGCCTTACTTCCTTACAATCCTACCCGCGATGATATCGGAATTCCTGACTACCCGTTGCATGCCCTGATCGGTTTTAAACAACACCTGATGCGTTATGGCGATTTCAATACAATACTGGCTTACCGCGACCGTATGGAACAGCTTCTACAGTTTTACGAGACACTACAGGACGAAAACGGCTTTATCGGGAAAATGGGAGTCTGGGGATTTGTTCCCGGATGGGCTACCACACAAGGACCTGACAATAAAGGAACTCCGGCATACGCCCAGATGATGCTGTACCTTAACTATAAGATAGGCGCCGAATTTGCGGAAAAGTGGGGAGATAAAAAAATGGTAAGGTATTGCCGGAAACAGGCAGAAACCCTAAAGGCTTCGATCTTAAAACATTTCTGGAATGAAGAGAAAGGGATGTTTATCAATGGGTACAAACAAAATGGCGAATTGGATGAGGGTATATCGCACCATGCACAATACTGGGCGATCCTGTCTGGGTTGTTTCCTGAAGAGCGATATGATCATTTGTTTGAAACGCTGCCAGACATACCTGACTATAAATCAAATGTAAGCTATGAAAAAGGGTATGAATTCCTGGCATATTCGAAAGCCGGAAAAGTGTCTCAAATATGGGATTTTCTTTTTACGGTATTTGGCGACTGGCTCGAACAGGGACATACGCGTTTCCCTGAAAACTTCTCCTACCTGAAATCCAAAGACGAACAATTGGTTTTCTACAATCGCCCGTACGGATTAAGCCTTTGCCATGGGGCAAACGGTGTACCGGGTATTGTGGCAGTACTCAATGGTATAGCCGGATTCAGACAGTCGGACAGTCAACCCAACCATTATACGATCCGTCCTGACCTTATTCATCTAAAATGGGCGAATATCGAATTTCCGGTCAAAGAAGGAAAGATCAGGCTTAAACTGACAAAAGAAGGAACCAATACGATTGAAATTCCCGCTGGCTGCCAGATTGATTTTGTCAACAAAGACGGAAAGAAAACGACATTATGGAAAGCAGGAGTATACGATTTGTAATCTTAACCGTCTCACTGCGCTCCATCTATCGTACTTTTTTTGATTGCATTTGAAGAAGTGTCATCAACCGGGAGCGCATTTTCTATTTTAAGGACAACCGGGTTGGGCCATTTATTATTGGTATATAAGCGATGCCCGTTAACAGCGCTGATCAACAGCCCTTCGGATGTCTGCTCCCATCGTATAGATGCATCAAAGCCTTCCCTGTATTCAACCAGCCCGGAAGCATAGCCCAACACGGATACGATGGTTTTCGCATCCCCTTTTACTCTCCGCAAAAGGAAATCCTTACGTTCACCGTAAAGCCAATCCGAACCTGTTACAAATGCATACACCGTCTTTTTGTCTGCCGATGAAGTATACCAGATATTCTTCTCACGGATTACATTCCAGGGACGTATACCACAAATAGCTTCGTTGTTCACAAAGTTCCACAACGCCACTTCCCTTAGCAATGCCTCCTGCTCTATCTGTATTTCACCATCCGGCTTAGGGCCTATGTTCAGCAGGAAATTACCGCCTTTAGCACGTATTTCGATAAGCATGTCTATAATCTCTGTCCCGGTTTTATGCGGATCATTCGTAGGTTTATACTGCCAGTCCGTACCCATAGTATAGCAGGCTTCCCAGGGACCGGGAATAGATCTATCCGGTGTTTCTTGTTCAGGCGTTTCTATATGCCCCCGTGTTACCATAATATCGGGCTGTAGTTCCCAGGCCAGTTCTTTCAACCCTTCGGCAGGACCATCGAAAAATATCACATCGATTTTCCCATAATTGGTTAAAAGTTCACGCAACTGCTTTTTATCATAATCCATCAACCCAGGGTTATTTTCGGGATAATGCATCGGATGCTGCAAACGCCCGATCGGGATATTGTTCTTATAACAATAGTAAAAATCCTCCGGTGAAAAATAAAGCCCGGTCGCAATACCCTCCGCACGGAAAGCGTCCAGGATCTCCCTTGTAGCATCCCTCCCGAAAGGTGTGTTCATGATGTTAAAAGGAGTGGATTGCGTTTCAAACATACAAAACCCCGAATGATGTTTAGCCGTAAAAACAACATATTTCATTCCTGCCAGTTTAGCCAGTACCGCCCATTCGCGCGGAGCGAACCTGACGGGGTTAAAGGTCTTCGGCAACTCACTCGTAAAACGTTCCAGGTAATCATCCGAAGCCCCGGCCATCGAATGACTGATTACTGCGCCGAGTTGCGAATCCATACTCCAGTGGATGAACATACCGAACCCCATATCCATAAAACGTTCAACTGTTGCCGGTTTATTATCCTGTTGCTGCGCATAAAGCGATAAAGGACATACTAAAAACACCAGTAAGATAAATGCAATGTGCTTCATAATATATAGAGATATAATAAGTTATTAAAAATCCGGCAGCTATATTAGGCAATAAACCAACACCACCATTTGGTCTCCGTCGAAATCTGCATTAAAACCCTATCCGATGAAATGAATGAGACAGAGTTTGTACAAAGATAGTGAAAGGTGAGAGATATGCAAAGCTTGCTTTAGCTTATCCGAAGCGCCTCCTATATTCTCCTTCACCGTTTTACTTTTCCGGAATAACATCCCCTATCAAAAGGGGATTTCCTATATATGCATTAAATTCGTCAAGAAACTATTGCAAAATATGACAAACTTATTACTTTTTTCGTATTATCTTTAGCTCCCAAAATCAGAGATACTATGTCAACAGGAAAACCGACTTTACTCAGTCCTTCTCAGCCCCGGATAGAGGTACTAGATGCACTACGGGGGTTTGCAGTAATGGCTATATTACTTGTGCACAGCCTCGAACATTTTATTTATCCGGTATATCCCGATCCGGCCGTTCAGCCTGCATGGCTAAATATTGCAGACGCAGGCATCTTCAGCGTGATCTTCACCCTTTTTGCCGGAAAAGCGTATGCTATATTTGCATTATTATTCGGTACTACATTTTATATTCAATATACCAATCAGAAAAACAAAGGAAAAGATTTCGGAGGACGCTTTTGCTGGCGGTTATTCCTGCTAGCCGGTTTTGCAACAATCAATGCTGCTTTTTTTCCGGCTGGAGACGTATTGCTTCTTTTCTCTATCACCGGACTATTCCTGGTCATAGTCCGTAAATTAAGTGATAAGGCGGTTCTGATATTCGCCACCATCCTGCTTTTACAACCGATAGAATGGCTCCATTATATTGCATACCTATTCAATCCTGAATACAAGCTACCGGAATTAGGTGTAGGGGCTATGTACGGAGAGGTGGCCGCATACACCCAAAAAGGGAACTGGGGTGAGTTTCTTTGGGGTAATATTACCTTAGGACAAAAAGCCAGTTTTTTGTGGGCTGTCGGTGCAGGGCGTTTTCTTCAAACAGCCGGATTATTTATGCTTGGACTCCTGCTCGGACGCAGACAATTGTTTACCGGTTCACAATCTTCTACCCGTTTTTGGGTGAGTGCACTTATCATATCAGCCGTATTATTTGCTCCATTGTATCAATTAAAAGCAGAAGTTTACGGTGATACAATAACCGGACAAACAGTCGGAGTAATTTTGGATATGTGGCAGAAATTAGCTTTCACGATTGTCCTTGTCTCTTCTTTTGTTTTGCTTTATGAAAGCGTTAAGTTCAGAAAACTCACTACTAATTTCCGTTACTACGGCAGGATGAGCCTTACCAACTACATCACACAATCCCTGTTGGGTGCATTGATCTATTTTCCCATCGGATTAAACCTGGCGCCCTATTGCGGATATACGGTCAGCCTGCTGATCGGTTTCCTTATTCTGTTCATACAGATCAGCTTCTGTAAATACTGGTTTAGAAAACATAAACAGGGTCCGCTGGAATCATTGTGGCATAAACTAACCTGGCTCGGGAAATAATACGAATCAGTAGTCAGGAAGAAAAGTCCGAACTGTTACTCTCGATCCAGATATTAAAAAATAAGCGTGTGTGCGATAACATTCCTATTGAAACATGCTTGGACTTTCCGAAAATTACTTATCTTTACGATCTTAATTTTATAATATCGAATAAATATTATTTTTTCAAGCCACTTATTCTTAAATATATATCTATGGGAAATTTAGCAGACATCGGGTTAATAGGTCTGGCCGTAATGGGTGAGAACCTCGTATTAAACATGGAAAGTAAAGGTTTTACGGTTGCCGTTTTTAACCGTACGGTAGAGAAAGTAGACAAATTTGTAGACGGACGCGGAAAGGGGAAAAACTTTATTCCGGCACATTCTATCGAAGAGTTATGTAAATCGCTGAAACGTCCACGAAAAGTGATGATGCTAGTAAAAGCCGGTCAGGCGGTAGATGACTTTATCGAACAAATCATACCCTATCTTGAACCGGGTGATGTAATTATTGACGGAGGGAATACACATTTTCCCGATACCATTCGCCGGACAGCCTATGTGGAAAGTAAAGGATTGCTTTATATCGGTACCGGCGTTTCGGGTGGCGAAGAAGGCGCGTTGAATGGTCCGTCTATGATGCCTGGAGGTTCTAAAGCTGCATGGGAATTGGTGAAACCTATCTTCCAGTCAATATGTGCCAAAGCAGACGGACAACCTTGCTGCGACTGGGTAGGAGAAAATGGCGCCGGACATTTCGTAAAAATGGTGCACAATGGTATTGAATATGGTGATATGCAGTTGATCTGTGAAGTATACCAAATCATGAAGGATTTATTAGGTATGTCGGCTCAGGAAATGCATGAAGTCTTTAAAGAATGGAATAAAGGCGAATTAGATAGTTATCTGGTAGAAATAACACGTGATATTCTGGCTTATAAAAATGAAGAAGGCGAAGTTGTTGTTGATAAAATATTGGATACAGCCGGACAAAAAGGGACAGGTAAATGGACCGGAGTTACTGCATTGGATTTAGGAGTTCCTTTGACATTGATTGCAGAATCCGTATTTGCACGTTGTTTATCGGCACAAAAAGACGAACGTGTGATTGCTTCTAAACAGCTTACAGGCCCGAAACCATCATTTACTGGAGATAAAGCTGCATTTATTAACGATTTGAAAAATGCTCTTTATGCTTCCAAGATTGTTTCGTATGCCCAAGGATATCTGTTGATGCGCGAAGCAGCTAAAGAATACAAATGGAACCTGAACTACGGAGGTATTGCGCTGATGTGGCGTGGCGGATGTATTATCCGTTCCGTTTTCTTAGGAAAAATAAAAGAGGCTTTCGACAAAAATCCGGATTTAACCAATCTGTTGTTGGATCCGTTCTTTAAAGAAAAGGTGACTGAAGCACAGGATAGCTGGCGCAGGGTTGTTACAACAGCCATTGCAAATGGAATACCGGCTCCATCAATGAACGCCGGATTGACATATTTTGACGGCTACCGGACCGAACGTTTGCCGGCCAATCTATTACAAGCGCAACGTGACTATTTCGGAGCACATACATACGAACGTATCGATCGTCCGAGAGGTGAATATTTTCATACAAACTGGACTGGAAAAGGCGGCGATACGGCAGCCTCAACGTACGTAGTATAAGACAAATAACTTTTGTTCTTATTTAATAGGGAGATTCTAAACAAATCTCCCTATTTTTGTATCTAAATACATAAATATCATAAATTATGAAAATACAAAAAACGATTGGGCTACTTATTATTTCTTTATTGCTTACAGCATGTGGCAGTGTTCCTATAACGGGGCGTAAACAAATACTATTGGTTTCGGACTCGGAAGTTCTTTCTGCCAGTTTATCTCAATATAGTGAATATATTAAATCAGCTCCATTGTCTACGGACAAAACAAAAACGGCAATGGTGGTACGTGTTGGTAAAAAAATCGCTGCAGCAACCGAAGCTTATCTGAAACAAAACGGTCTTGGAAGCGAAGTAGCAAATTTCCAATGGGAATTCCATTTAGTTAAAGACGACCAGATCAATGCATTTTGTATGCCGGGTGGCAAAATTGTTGTATATGAAGGATTAATGAAACTGGTATCATCGGATGATGAATTAGCTGTAGTGATGGGACACGAAGTAGCGCATGCCGTTGCAAAGCATAGTAACGAACGTATGAGCCAGGAGTTAGTTACCCAATATGGAGCCGCCATACTAAGCGAAGCCCTAAGTACGAAATCGGCAGCCGTACAAAATATTGGCAATACTGTTTTCGGTGTTGGTACACAATTAGGCGTTATGTTGCCTTATTCGCGGAAGCACGAGCTTGAAGCTGACTATATGGGACTGATTCTGATGACTATGGCCGGATATAACCCGGAAGTAGCCGTTGGTTTCTGGCAAAAAATGTCGGCAAATGGTGGAGCTACCCCGGAAATACTAAGTACACATCCGAGTGACGCCAACCGTATTGCTCAAATTCAGAAATACTTACCTGAGATGGCCAAATATAAACCTGCATCTAAGTAGTAAGTAGATAGTAGGTGGTAGTAAGTAGAAAAAAAAGGTAAAAGGAGAAAAATAATTATCCTTTTTACCTTTCTTCTTTTACTTCACATTAATCATTAGTCACTCATCATTAACAATTATAGAGTAATCCCCATCTTTTTCATCAAAAAACTGGCATTCATATTCTGTGCAACTCCTTCGCGCATCTGATAGCTAAATATCAATTCATCATCTTTAATATCGGCTTCGAAGCGATAGTTCCTGATTTCATCCGGAAATTCGGCTTCCAGTGAGCCCAACAATAAATCGTGCGTTGCTATAATACCACATGTTTTTTTGGATATCAATTGCTTAACGAGAGCAAGCGAGCCTTTTTGTTTATCTTTCGAATTAGTTCCTTTTAATATCTCATCCAGAATAATAAATAATTCTTCACCGTTATTCAACCGGTCAATCATCATTTTCAGCCGTTTTAATTCGGCAAAGAAATAAGATTCATTAGCCGTTAATGAATCAGCCGTTCGTAAACTGGTTACCAAATGAGCCGGATATATAGTTAATGATTCGGCACATACAGGCGCTCCGATACAGGCCAATAAGAAGTTAACTCCTACCGTACGCAAATACGTACTTTTACCAGCCATATTGGCTCCGGTAACAACTAGGAAATATGGGCTCTTTGCAATTGAAATATCATTACGAACACATTTTTCCCGGTTCAACAATGGGTGCCCCAATGCTTTACCTTCCATTTTAAAATAATGATCTGCAATTTCAGGGTTGGTATAATCGGGATGATTAAATGAAAAATTACCCAACGAACACAGAGCATCTACCTGCGCCAATGCATCAAACCACGTATCAAAACTGCCGGCATGTGTTTTAATCCATTTCTCCAATTGCATTACGTGCCGCATATCCCGAAGATATAGAAAATTCAGAATTATCAATGCCATATTAAAACGCTGGTCCAGTCCACCTATAATGCCGGATAATTGCTTAATCGTATGTGATGCGAATAAGCCTTCGGATAACAGCGATTGTTTGGAGTATTTTAACAGAACCGACTGAAAATCTTCTTTTTCGACCGACTCCATCAACTGTGAATAAACATAAAGCAATTTATTCATCCGATCAACAGTGTTATGCAATTTAGTGATACGCTTTGTATGTATATTTGCTATTAAAAAACTAAATGCAAACACAAGTCCAAATACTCCCCATGATACCTCTGCCCAAATAATACCTACAATCACAACCAACCAGACAGCCGGAATGATCCAGATCATCATTTTCCAGAACAAGCTATCTGAAAAATGTGTCGTTTGTGCAGACAATTCATTCAGTTGCCTTACATCTTTTTCTGTTCCTTGTTGATCAATCCCGGTTACATAAAAAGACTGCCGGAAATCCGTTTTTGATGCCAACTCCTGTACGGCCTGCTGGCGATCAACAATTGCACCCTTATGAGACAGAGGATTAGTAAACCATTGAACCAGGCGTGATTTTCCCATTATGGTAACCGTCCGGTTAATGCTTTGAAACAATGAATGGTTACCGAATAAATCCAGATCCAGACTAAAAGGGTGCTGTCCATCCATTTGTTCTACCGCACCATCAAATGCACTAAAGTCATAATCAATTCCTTTTCGTTCATTTGTATTCAGATTAATCATATGTTCGGCATATACTCTTTTAGCTGATAATTTCGTGTGATATACCATAAGTGCAATAAAGGGAATGGCAAACATAAAAAAGATACCAACCCAGTAAATCCAATTTACATTACGAAAGAACCAAACCGTTATCAGCAATGTTATAAACAATAATAACCGGATCGTTCCTGCCTGGTATATTTTTTTTCGCAAAGAATCCCGAATCCGGGTATAATGAACGATCTGATTTTCGTAAAAATGAATGAGATCTTCGAGTGTCATGCCTTTTCATATAAAATTTAGGCTACAAAGTTAAAAAAAGAACAGAGTTTGCGAAATATTGACCATTCACTCTTTACAAAGAGATATACCTTTGCAAAAAGTGCTCATACAAATAAATATTATGTCAAAATGAGAAACATTGCATTTTCCGTTTTATTTTTATTGACAACTGTTTCTATCGCAGCACAGGACGAAGCAACCAGTCGCAGGGATAGTGTGCGGGCTATTATAAGAGAGCGTTACGAAGCTGTTAAGCCTCGTTATAACGCAGATAGCGTACGAAGAGTCGTAGAAAGCGGACCATATTTTACATTGTATAAAGACAATTATTTTATAGGCGGAATACCTATTGGGGATAGAATAACATCTGCTAATTCAAACGTAAAATTCCAATTAAGTATCAGCCAGAAATTAACCCGCAGCAAACTCCCTTTCGACACCTATTTGTTTATTCAGTTTACCCAAAAAACAATCTGGAATGTATTTGAGGAATCACTTCCGATATACGATCTTAATTTTAATCCGGGTGTTGGTATAGGCCATTTGATTATCCACAAAAATCGATATGTCGGCAGATCTTATCTGATGCTGGAACACGAGTCTAATGGAAAGGATGGTATAAATTCACGTAGTTGGAATAAAGTAACAGTGGGAGCAACATATTATTTGACTAAAAACTTTGAAGTGCAAGGTAAATTCTGGATTCCGATTGTCGATGGAGAAAACAATAAAGATATTTTAAAATATTGTGGACTTGGGCAGGCTGCCCTCTCTTACCAAACAAATAATAAAAGATTGAAAGCATGCGTAATAACAACCTTTCGTAAAGATTGGTGGGGTATGAATACACAATGGGAACTTAGCTACAAAATTAATAATAACGAGAATCAATATATGTTTCTCCAATATTATAATGGATACGGAGAGTACTTGCTGGACTACGATAAGTTTCAAAGTATGTTGCGAATCGGATTTGTAATAAAACCACAGGGTTCCAGTATTTTCTAGTCTGAATCCCCATTCATTTTATTTTTTCCGCGAACGCTCTTTCTGCTCTTTCCTCCATTGCCATGGGTCAACAGGATTCTTCTGACTCCATATATTCAATTTCTTCTTTCTTGCTTTTTCCTGTAATTCCAGATAGTGCGGGTCCTTATTGTATTTATATCGCCACGCAAACCCTTTACGAAGCATTTCTTCATTTACATTCAACTTATTTACATATGCAATTCCCAGTACCCGCTTGTATTGATCGGTACCTTTATGCTCTACTGTCACCTTCTTACCGGCCACTAAATCAGAAAGATATTCTTTAGATTTCCGGCTGAAATCCTGTCCGTTCTCCGGAGCATCTATACCATATAAACGGACTTTAATCTGATCGTCAGTTATCGTCAACAGGGTAAAAGTATCACCATCCTGTACTTTGACAACACGTCCAGTCAGCCGGTCGGATGACGCACAACTACTCAATAAGAATATGGATACGAGTATAGGTAATAAAACGGGTTTGAATAAATGTAATTTCATTTAGCAAAGGTAGTGATTTTTTAAAGTGGTTGCCCTGTTAAAGGGCTCCTTTCATTTTTTAGCGATCTTGTATAGTATTCCTTCATCTGTTACAGCATAAAGCGCTCCATCTTTTCCCTCTCCTATATCACGAAAACGCTGATTTTCATCTGTAAGTAACCGTTCTTCACCAATCACTCTGTTTTCTCTCAATACAATACGGGCAATATGCTTACTGCTCAATCCCCCTATAAACAGGTTATTTTGCCATTCAGGAATGGCATCGGAACTATAGAATGTCATACCGCTGGGTGAAAGTACCGGATCCCAGTAATATACCGGCTGTTCAAAGCCTTCTTTTTGCGTAATCCCTTCACCTATGGCCTCTCCACCATATTCAATCCCATAGGTTATGGTTGCCCACCCGTAGTTTCTGCCGGGTTTTATCAAATTGATCTCATCACCCCCGCGAGGTCCCATTTCCGATAACCATAAATCCTGAGTAACAGGGTGGATAGCCAACCCTTGTGCATTTCTATGTCCATAAGAATAGATTTCAGGAAGTGCACCTTCGGTATTGGTAAACGGGTTTCCAGATACCGGTTCCCCAGCAGGTGTAATATGAATTACTTTCCCATATCCATTATCGAGGATCTGCGCTTTGGGGCGGGTTTCCATATCGGAACGCTCGCCGGTAGATACGAAAATATTCCCATTCTTATCGAAAACAATACGACTTCCAAAATGCATGCTGTTATCGTAATAAGGTATGGCCCTATAAATAACCTGAAAATTTTCGATTTGTGTCTCTTCAGTAGATACTCTTCCTTTTCCTACGGCAGTAAGCGAACCTTGGGGAGTTTTTTCGGCAAAAGTGAAATAGAGTATCCGGCTTGTCTCAAAATCCGGTGCAGGAGCCACATCCAGCAACCCTCCTTGTCTCCGGTCGTCTACTTCGGGAAATCCTGTAATAGGATTGCTCAACTGGCCGGTAGTGGTAGCGATGCGCATTGTTCCGGCTTTTTCGGTTATCACCAGTCTGCCGTCGGGAAGAGCTGTTACAGCCCATGGTTTAGACAGTCCGTCTGCAATGACCGTCACTTCATAAGGAGTATTTGTTTGTACACCCGCCACCCGTGTTTGGCCTTCGAATGCAGGTTTATAGTTCGTGTTTGGCTTTTGAGTTTCCACAGGAGGTAGTGGTTGGGTAGACTGTTCCTGTGGTATTTTGTCATTGCTACATGTGAACGCAGTTATAAAAAGCAAAAATAAAACCCCGGCTAATATGGTTCTAAAGCATTTCATATTTGTAATATTATAAGTTACTGGGTGACTGATCCTATTTTAGGATAACAATTTATATTACAAACTTGTTCAACCTATGATTAAAACAAAGATTACCCCGTTTTTGATTAATAAGCATCAAAAACGGGGTAATTTATAAGACTTATATTTAATCAGTATTCTGCTTTCACTTCGTTTTTTAATTCTTTTCCGTCTGCAAAATCCTGAATATTATGCAGGGTTGTATCCGCAATATTTGCTAATGCTTCTTTTGTAAAAAATGCCTGGTGTGAAGTAACAATCACATTATTAAATGAAAGTAAACGGGCCAGGGTATCATCATCCATTACAAAATCAGAGCGATCTTCGTAAAAATAATCACCTTCTTCCTCATATACATCCAAACCAGCCGAACCGATCTTTTTTGTCTTCAGTCCCTTAATTAATGCATCCGTACGAATCAGTTTCCCACGCCCGGTATTGATAATCATGACCCCGCTTTTCATTTTAGCAATGCTATCATGATTAATCATATATTCCGTCTCTTTTGTCAATGGTGCATGCAGGGATATAATATCTGAATTTGAATACAAATTATCCAATGTGGTATAGGTAATCCCTGTTTCATCAGCAAATTGTTGATCCGGGTAAATATCATATGCCAGGATATTCATTCCAATGGCTCGCAGAGTACGGATCAGGATTTTAGCTATTTTTCCGGTTCCGATAATACCTGCTGTTTTTCCATGCATATCGAATCCCATTAACCCATGTAATGAAAAATTGCCGTCACGTGTGCGGGAATAAGCTTTATGTATTTTTCGATTCAAAGTCAGCATTAATGCCAGCGTATGTTCCGCCACCGCATAAGGAGAATATGCCGGCACACGTACTACTTTGATACGACCTTTAGCGGCATTCAAATCGACGTTGTTATAGCCGGCGCTGCGTAATGCTATCAGTTTGATACCGGCTTTTACAAGTTTATTTATGACTTCTGCATCAACTATTGCATTCACAAATGCACAAACAACATCGAAACCTTCAGCCAGAACTGCATTATCGCGGTTCAAATGACCTTCAAAATAGTGAATGTCAAATCCGAACGATTTGTTATAAGCATCAAAAGAAGCTATATCATAAGGCTTTGCATCAAAGAACGCTATTTTTGTTTTCATTTTTCTTTTTTTATTAAGAAACAATTAAATCCGACTATTTGTTTGAAAAGAACATACGGCTAAAAATGAGGCTATCTGTTTTTACGTATAGTCTCATTTTTCTTAAAACTATTTCAGGACTTTTTGTAACCGCGTAATAAAGTCATCAACCTCATCCTGCGTCAGGCATAGAGGTGGTAACAAACGAATCGTATTTGTTCCTGCTACACCCGTAAATACATTTTCTTCAAAAAGCAACTTATTTCGTATTTCTTTAATAGGATTTTCGAACTCGACACCAATCATTAACCCCCGGCCACGAATTTCTTTAATGCCATCAAACTGTTTTAGTTCTTTTTGGAGGTAATTACCGACATTATAGGCATTATCAATCAGTTGTTCATCTTCCATAATGTCAAGTACAGCAATAGCAGCAGCGCAAGCCAGATGGTTTCCACCGAAAGTAGTTCCTAACATCCCGTATACCGGCTTGAATATCGGACTGATTAAAACCCCACTCATCGGAAAGCCATTGGCGATACCCTTAGCTACAGTAATGATGTCCGGACGGATTCCGGCATATTGATGAGCAAAAAACTTCCCGCTTCGTCCATAGCCTGACTGAATTTCATCCAGGATCAGTATGGCTTCGTATTGTGTACACAGATTACGTAATTCTTGCATAAATTCATTCGTTACCATCTGAATACCGCCAACACCTTGTATGCCTTCAATAATCACTGACGACACATCTCCTTTTTTCAATTCAGTTTCAAGCGCATACGGATCGTTTAACGGTAAGTAAGTTACTTGTAAATCTTCATTTACGGGAGCTATTATCTTCGGATTATCCGTCACTCGTACAGCTGCCGATGTACGTCCGTGGAATGCCTGTTTAAAACTGATAACCCGTTTTTTGCCGTTATGAAAAGATGCCAGTTTAAGTGCATTTTCATTTGCTTCGGATCCGGAGTTAATCAGGAACAATGAATAATCATCATAACCGGAAGCTTTTCCTAGTTTATCAGCCAGTTTCTGTTGCAAACTGTTTATGACAGAATTAGAATAGAATCCTAATTTATTTACTTGTTTTGTAATTGCTTCTACATATACCGGGTGACTATGCCCCACGGAAATAACAGCATGACCGCCATAGAGATCCAGATACTCAGTCCCTTCGGCATCCCAGACATGGCAACCTTTACCTTCTACTATTTCTATATCAAATAACGGATATACATCAAATAATTTCATAAGCATATAATTTTTATAAATTACCCCTTAATCCCCTAAAGAGGAAATCATGAACATTCTGCATTTTCTATTAATAAGCCCCTTCAGGGGTTTGGGGTTGTTATCCCTAAAACGCACTTGGTTTTAAATGCAACCCGACAGCTTCCTGCAAATTAAATAGTAAATTCATATTATGAATAGCCTGTCCGCTTGCACCTTTCAGTAAATTATCAATAACAGAAGTAATCAATAAGACATCACCATGTTTCTGTAAATGCAATAAGCACTTATTTGTATTAACAACCTGCTTCAAATCAGGTGCTTTATCAACTAAAAATGTAAACGAATGATCGCTGTAATATTCTTCATATATTTTTACCAGTTCGTCAAGGCTTACAGAACATTTTGTATAAACAGTCGTAAATATCCCCCGGCTGAAATTACCCCGGACAGGAAGGAATAATATTTCACTCTGGAAACTATTCTGCAGTTGCACAAGGCTTTGTTTTATTTCATGTAAATGTTGATGAGCAAAGGGTTTGTAAACCGATACATTATCATTCCTCCAGCTAAAATGTGAAGTTGCAGAAGGCTTTACTCCTGCCCCGGTTGAACCTGTAATAGCATTCACATGTAACTCATTATTCAGGAGTAAATGCTTTGCCAATGGTAAAACAGCCAGCTGAATACCAGTTGCAAAACAACCCGGATTGGCTACATATTTGGAAGAACAAATAGCGCGCCGGTTCAATTCAGGCAATCCGTATATAAATTCATGTTCCGGACCCGCTACCCGATAGTCCATACTAAGATCAATAATCTTAATATGTTCCGGGATCGGATGAGTCTCTAAAAACTTTTTTGTATCACCATGAGCCGTACAGAAAAAGAGCAAATCGATTTCATTTAGAGGCATATCCTGGGTAAATGACAAATCGGTTTCACCATATAATCCGCTGTGTACATTTACAATCTTATTTCCTGCATTACTATTGCTATGCACAAATATAATTTCAACATCCGGATGATTTATTAATAAGCGAATCAATTCTCCGGCTGTATATCCGGCTCCCCCAATAATACCAACTTTGATCATTTGTTTTCGGGTTTATTTACATTATAATAAATCTTCATCTGGTTTCCGAGTATTTTAGTAAATCCTTTTACATCATCCGCAGTCCAGGCTTTTTGTTCTTCACCATATACACCAAAATCGCTTCTCATCAAATCATATTCACTATCAATTCCCACAAGTGTATAATGGTACGGCTTCAGATCGATAATCACGCGACCGGTTACACTTTGCTGTGTACTTTGGAGAAAAGCTTCCATATCACGCATTACCGGCTCCAGATATTGTGCTTCGTGTAAAAACATACCATACCAGGTTCCGAGTTGTTCTTTCCAATACTGCTGCCATTTGGTTAATGTATGTTTCTCCAGCAACTTATGAGCATTAATAATTAATAAAGAACCGGCCGCTTCAAATCCGACACGCCCTTTAATTCCGATAATCGTGTCACCTACATGCATATCGCGTCCGATTGCCCAACGTGCACCGATTTCTTCAACTTTACGAATAGCATCTGTTTTCTTTATAAACTTTTCACCATTCACTGCACTCAACTCTCCTTGTTCAAAGTCAAGAGTCAATGTTTCTGTTCCTTCAGTCTTGAGCTGCGATGGGTAAGCTTCATTAGGAAGTGTCTTGTCGGAATGTAATGTTTCCTTGCCTCCTACGCTTGTACCCCATAGACCTTTATTAATGGAGTATTCCATCTTCACAAAATCTGCTACAAAACCGTGTTCCTTCAAATAATTGATCTCAAATTCACGGCTTAAATTCATATCACGTGTCGGAGTTATGATTTCAATACCAGGGGCTAACACATCAAATGTCAAATCAAATCGTACCTGATCATTTCCTGCGCCTGTGCTACCATGTGCTACTGCATCCGCATTTATTTCTTTAGCATAGCGTATAATTGCCAATGCCTGAAAGATTCGTTCTGAACTAACAGAAATAGGATAGGTTCCATTACGTAGTACATTACCAAAAACCATGTATTTAATACTTTTGTCGTAATATTCTTCTTCCACATTCAACGTTACATGTTTTATGGCTCCCAACTGATAAGCACGTTCTTCGATAGCTTTACATTCAGCCTCGCTAAATCCACCTGTATTAGCCAATGCAGTGTACACTTCAAAATCTTTATCTTTCGATAAATACATAGCACAAAAGGATGTATCCAATCCTCCGCTAAACGCCAAAACAACTTTTTTCTTCATTTCTGATGGTTTATTTATATTTTATTTTTTGTTCTTCTTTTTCTCGTTTTCTTCTTTATTGTATGACTCATACATCTTTTCAATCATAAGACACCGCTGATCATTCGGATCAAAGAGCATGGCCGTACAGATGCAGTATTTTTGCTGGGTTCTAACAAGAACATCATGATTAATACATCCATTACATCCTCTCCAAAAGGCTTCATCATTCGTTAAATCAGCAAAAGTTACCGGAAAATAACCTAATTCCGTATTTAACTTCATGACAGCACTTCCGGATGTAAGGCTAAAGAGCTTTGCCTTCGGCCATCGTAACCGGGCCAATTGAAAAGCTGCATGTTTAATACGTTTAGCCAGTCCCTGGTAGCGAAACTTATCAGCAACAATCAAGCCTGAAGTTGCTACGAACTGCTTATTCCCCCATGATTCGATGTAACTGAAACCGGCAAATTCATCGCCGGCAAGGGCTATAATGGCTTTACCTTCTTTCATCTTCTGTGCAACATATTCATGTGAACGCTTGGCAATACCTGTTCCGCGAACTTTTGCAGCATCTTCGATTGTTTGAAGAATGGTATCCACGTATATTTCGTGACTATCGTCAGCGACCATTACATCTATATCTATGATTTCTTCTTTTTTCATTTAAACTTTTACAAAAATACAGTTATTGTTAGTATATTATCATTTAACAAATTGAGTCAATGCAGCAGCCACCTGTTCTCTTGTATACCCTTCGCGAGGTATAATCAGAATCGTATCATCACCGGCTATCGTACCTAAAATTTCTTTAGGTGCATGGGTATCTATATCGGAGGCTATCCCCATAGCATATCCGGGACGTGTTTTCATAACAGCTAAATTTCCCGAAAATTCTATATTAAAAAATTCTGTATCTACAGACGTTTGATCTGCAAACAAAAGTGCTTCAGGCAATGTATATATATACAAACCATTCCCATCATGTTTTTTGATGATACTTAAATGCTTTATATCACGTGAAAGCGTTGCCTGCGTTACACGAAAACCTTTCTGGGCTAACGAATAGAGTAGCTCTTCCTGACTTCTGATTACTTCTGTCTGTATAATTTTTCGAATGGTATGTAACCGCTGCTCTTTCACATTCATATTTGTATATCTATTCAAAATTCGGACAAAGATAGGTATATTTATCGAATAAATATTCAATACATTCTTTTTTTATTAAATAATTATTCATAAATTTATTCTTCACATAAAGGATGTATAATATAGTAGTTAGTAGATTGTAGTTGATTGCATTTATTGTTCATTTAAAAAACTTTGTTCATAAAAAAACTTTGCTGCTCAAAAAATAAAGTATAGATTTGTATAATGAAAATGCGTCATCGCATTTAAAAAGATTGATTCGTTTTACTATATATAATGCAAATAATCCGACTAAACGAAACTACAAAACTTCGTCAGCTTGAAATAACAGATGTACCTGATATTTATAAAGCTATTGATAGTCAACGCGGATATCTCCGCGAGTTTTTACCTTTTGTTGATCATACAAAAAAGACAGAAGATACGCGTGCTTTTGTAGAGGGCGCTGTAAATGCAGCAGTTGAACGAAATGAATATACATTTGTAATTCTTGTTGAAAACAATTTTGCCGGGTTAGTCGGATTTAAAGATCTGGATAAAAAAAATCTGAAAGTCGAAATTGGCTACTGGCTATGTGAACAATATCAACACCGGGGCATTATGACATCTGCAGTAAAAGCTTTATGTGAACTGGCATTTAAAGATTTGCAATTAAACCGGATTCAAATTAAATGTGCAACCGGAAATATCAGAAGCAAACACATCCCTATACGTTTGGGATTTAAGATGGAAGGTCTTGAACGTCAAGGAGAGCTAATGCACAATGGTACATTTGCCGATTTAGAGATATATAGTATATTAAAAAACGACTAATGTAATTGAACAATAATAAATAAAAGAATGAGTAATTGGTTTGAATGTAAAGTCTCGTATGAAAAAATAGTTGAAGGTGGTATGCAAAAAAAGGTCACTGAACCTTATTTGGTAGATGCGCTTTCTTTTACCGAAGCGGAAGCACGTATTATAGAAGAAATACGTCCCTATATTTCAGGTGAGTTTACGATTGCAGATATCAAACGGGCACGTCTGTCCGAACTTTTCTACAATGCGAACGGAGACCGCTATTATAAAGTAAAAGTATTTTTTATCGCGCTTGATGAAAAAAGCGGTGCTGAGAAAAAGACTGCCGCACAAATGTTAGCACAAGCTTCTTCATTGCGTGAAGCTGTGGATGTGGTTGATGAAGGTATGAAAGGTACAATGGCTGATTATATGATTGCTTCCGTAACGGAAACAGCGATTATGGATGTTTTTCCTTTTTCAGAAGAAGCAAAAGAAAAACAAGCCACAGCTTTAGGAATATCCACTGAGGGACCTACGCAATGAGTATCTCTCAAAACTTAAGGAATATAAAATCATCTCTTCCTGAAACGGTAACATTAGTTGCCGTTTCAAAATTTCACCCGGTTGAGGCATTGCAAGAAGCATACGATGCAGGACAACGTGTGTTTGGCGAAAGCCGTGTACAAGAATTAATAGCAAAACAGCCCAATCTTCCACACGATATAGAATGGCATTTTATCGGAACTTTACAAAAAAATAAAGTCAAATATATTGCTTCATTTATACATACTATTCAAAGTATCGATTCAATGGAACTGCTGAAAGAAGTAGATAAGCAGGCCGCTAAAAACAACCGGACAATACGTGTTTTGATTGAAGTACACATTGCTATGGAAAGTTCAAAGCATGGATTTAGTATAGAAGAATGTCGTATGCTTTTTCAGGAGAAACAGTTTGCTCCTTATTCAAATATCTGTATTGCCGGACTAATGGGAATGGGTACTTTTACTAATGATGCTCATCAGACAGAAAAAGAATTCCAATCATTGCAAAAACTATCTGACGAACTAAAACATTCCGGATTTGTTAACGAATCTTTTACAGAATTATCTATGGGAATGAGTGACGATTATCTGATTGCCATTCAACACGGCAGTACAATGATTCGAATCGGGACTTCAATCTTTGGAGGACGGGTATATTAAAACAGTTTTAAAAAACATGTTTTGCCATTTTCCCAAATAAAAGCGTGCATAAAGTAGCTTTTAATTAGAATAAAATAGTATTTTTGCCTTAAGCTGAATGATGAAAAATTATGATAAGTCTAGAAACAAAATATGCAGGATTAACATTAAAAAATCCGCTGATCGCAGGAAGTTCGGGTTTGACAAATAGCGCCAAACGAAATAAAGAGTTTGAAAAAGCCGGAGCTGCTGCTATTGTATTAAAATCATTGTTTGAGGAACAAATCGAAATGCAGGGTGATGTCTTGCTGCAAGATTCATCGAATTTTCCTGAAGCATCCGATTATGTTCGTAATTACGTAAAAGCACATCAGGTAGATCAATATATATCTTTAATTAAAGAAACAAAATCGCTATGTTCAATCCCTGTAATAGCGAGCATTAACTGCTACAAATCAGATGCTTGGGCGGAGTTTGCACGACAAATAGAAGAAGCCGGTGCAGATGCACTGGAACTAAATGTGTTCTTCCTATGTACGGAAATTGATTTTTCATTTAATGAAATCATTAACTTATATACATCCGTATTGGAAAAAGTCAAATCAAAGATTTCCATACCTATAATTATTAAACTCGGAAAATACTTCAGTAATGTCCCTGCTTTAGTTAATACACTTAAAAATAACGGGGCGGATGCTGTAGTATTATTCAATCGTTATTACCAACCGGATATCGACATCAACTCCATGCAACTTGTTTCGGGCCAAGTTTTTAGCAGCCATTCTGATTTAAGTGATACACTTCGGTGGACAGCTTTCGTGTCGGGCATGGTGCCTGGTATATCTATTGCATCCTCGTCCGGAATACATGATTGGGAAGATGTTATAAAATGTATTGTAGCCGGAGCTTCTGCCGTACAATTGTGCAGTACGGTCTATACACATGGAGCAGGTATCTTTTCACAGATACTAACCTGCATAGAAGAATGGATGAATCAAACGAAGTACCGGTCACTTTCTGAAATAAAAGGGAAAATCAGCTTCTCAAATGCAGAAAATGCATCTTTCTATGAACGTTCCCAATTCATGAAATATTTCTCCGACAGGGATTAAAAACTAAAATCGATCACAAAGGAATATAAGTACTGAAAGGCACAAAAAATTACCCCGATTTTTTATTTCCAAAATCGGGGTAATTTGTATAAAAATACGTAGGTAGTACAACCCGGAAAAAGCCAGCTTACGGCTTAATCATTATTTTATGAATTCAAAACCCGTATAGGGAACCAATGCTGCCGGTATCCGGATACCCTCCGGAGTTTGGTTGTTTTCTAATAAAGCAGCTACAATACGTGGTAAAGCTAAAGCACTACCATTTAATGTATGACAAAGTTGTGTTTTCTTATTATCGACACGATAACGACATTTCAGACGGTTGGCCTGATAATCTTCAAAATTTGATACAGAACTAACTTCCAGCCATCGTTTTTGGGCAGCCGAAAATACTTCAAAATCAAATGTCAATGCTGATGTGAAACTCATATCTCCACCACAAAGACGAAGTATCCGCCAGGGCAATTCAAGCTTCTCTACCAACATCTGTACATAATTAACCATTTCAGATAACATCTGATAAGAATGCTCCGGTTTATCAATACAAACAATCTCCACTTTATTAAACTGATGTAAACGATTAAGTCCCCGTACATCTTTACCATACGAACCTGCTTCACGACGGAAACAAGCCGAATAAGCCGTATTCTTCACAGGCAGATCTGATTCATTCAGAATTACATCCCGGTACATATTGGTTACAGGAACTTCTGCCGTCGGAATCAGATAAAGGTTATCCAGCGTAGCATGATACATTTGTCCTTCTTTATCAGGCAATTGTCCGGTCCCATATCCTGAATCTGCGTTAACTACATAAGGTGGTTCCACTTCCATAAATCCAGCTTCACGTGCATTATCTAAGAAGAAATTTATCAATGCGCGTTGCAAACGTGCACCGTAACCTTTATAAACGGGGAAACCGGCACCTGTTATTTTTACACCTAATTCAAAATCAATTAAGTCGTATTTTTTAGCTAAATCCCAATGAGGTAAAGCATCTTCGGGTAATTCGGGTATGATGCCACCCGTTTTTTCGCATATATTATTTTCTGCAGTTTTTCCTTCTGGCACAGAGTCATGCGGCATATTGGGGATCTGCACTAAAAGGTCATGAATAGCATCTTCTGCTTTTGTTTTAGCGATATCTAATGACCGGTTTTTCTCTTTCATATCGGCAACCTTCGCTTTAGCAATTTCTGCTTCATCTTTTTTGCCATCTTTCATTAAAAGACCAACCTCTTTGGAGATCCGGTTCAGTTCGGTAAGATTTGCTTCCAACTCTGACTGAGTTGACCGCCTGGTTGCATCTAAAGCTATGATCTTATCAGTAATTTCTTTTGCATCAAAGTGTTTCTTTGCCAACCGGCGAATAACCTCTTCTTGATTCTCTGTAATAACTTTCAGTGTCAGCATAAATTTTGTGATTGTATTTTATAATGACAAAGATACATAGAGTTTAGGAAATTAGCTAAGAAAAATCACTTCACCTTGCCGCCTGAAATCCAACGCCTGGCATAATAAGGTTCGCTTAAATTGCTAATGATTACTCCATTTGAAGTACTTGAATGGGCAAATTTACCATCTTTCAGATAGACGCCTACATGAGATGGTGTCTTAGAAGACTGTCCTCTGGTCCAGAAAAAAACAAGGTCGCCTTCATGCAGTTCCTGTTTATTTATCGTATCACAATTAACACGAAGCATGCTTGCAGAAGAACGTTCCAGGTTTTTATCATAAATAGACCTAAACACATTGGTAACAAACCCGGAACAGTCAACACCTTTTTTACTGGAACCAGCTCTTCGGTAAGGAGTACCTATCCATTGCGAAACAAATTCGTAAAGATCGAGATTATCTTCGTCAGTAATCGCCATTCCCAGTCTGGAAGAAAGTGATTCGGCTAATTCCACTACAGCCGGTGGAAAACCCGGTGATTCGTACTTATCCGAAGCAAACGAAAAGAAAAAACTTGAAGTAAATAGTATAATACTTATAAATAAAATCCGTTTAGTCATTTTTAGTGCGGTAAATGATCGGCGCAAAAATAAAAAACAAAAACAGGATACACAAAAAAAGTGCATCCTGTTTCCTTATTTTTTTGATAATTTGCGTTTTATTAAGCCTCCGGACTTTCAGCTTTCGGCTCTTCTGCCACTACAGCAGCTTTTACTTCCTTCACAGCTTTTTTAGCTGGAGCTTTTTTCTCCGGCTGTGCTGGTTGTGCTGTTAATCCTTGTACTGATATATATGAACGGTTATTTTTACCTCTACGGAAAACAACTGTACCATCAATAAGGGCATAAATTGTATGGTCTTTACCTATCCCTACATTTTCTCCCGGATGATGTGCGGTTCCACGCTGACGAACGATTATATTACCTGCTTTCGCTAATTCTCCACCAAAAAGTTTCACACCTAATCGTTTACTTTCTGACTCACGGCCGTTTTTCGAACTACCAACTCCTTTTTTATGTGCCATTTTCTTTTACTTTCTTTTAAACGTTAAGCTATTATCTCTTTAATAGTCACTTCGGTAAATTGTTGACGATGACCATTCAGTTTGCGATGTCCTTTTCTTCTTTTCTTATGAAAAATCAACACTTTATCACCTTTTACCAGAGGAGACAACACTTCGCATACTACCTTTGCTCCTTCAACTGTCGGAGTTCCCACAGTTACTGTTCCATCGGCATCAACCAACAAAACTTTGTCAAATTCAACTGTTGCACCATTTTCTACATTTTGAATGTGGTGCACAAACAACTTCTTTCCTTGCTCAGCCTTAAATTGCTGGCCGTTAATCTCTACAATTACGTACATCTGTTTTTATTTATAACAGGTTATGTCCCGGGGGTGGACTTTTCTCCAAAGCCTCTTTTCTACCCTCTGCGGATTCAGCCCACAAAAGTAGTACAACTTTTTGGTTCATGCAAGTATTCTTTTCCTTTTTTAAAAACCGTTTCGAATTTTATCCGGAGACAAATTTACCTTATTCTGGTTTGTTACCCATCTGGTTTTAAAACCTTTCTATACACGCAGAAATATTCCTCGCTTATAGAGAATAGACAATATACAAAACAAAATAAAATAATTGCCGAAAGTTATCCATACGCTATAATAATCTCCGAGAAATTGCTCTAATCCATATGATAATGATTGAACGATACTTCTGAAATTAATAACCTGCCCCAGAACATATGCTGTAATTGCATTCATTCCATATATCTTCAGCCATTTGAGTCCTTTTGAGTAGCCTCTGCAATCAATAATATAATAAAATAAGGCCATTAACAACAGACACCATCCACCGGAATAAAGTGTCATACTGCATGTCCATATTTTTTTGATAACCGGCATTTGCAAACTCCAGAGTAATGAAATAAGAATACAGACAATACCGGATATAAAAAGAATAAGTGCATTCCGATTCCGGTTAGCCCCATTCTTCATAATTCCACCGGCCAATGCTCCCATCAGAACAGTGACACCGAATGTCAGGCTACTTAGTATCCATGTATATTGATAATGCGGTGAAAAAGACCATGTTCCATCCGGATTCCATGAAACGCCATCCCTAAAGCGTCCTAAAATAATGCGATCCACTTTTTCGGCAAAATTACCTTCGGAAGTAAAATCTCCGAAAAAGGTCATCGGAACCCAATATAATAACAACAATATTACTCCGCCAATAACCTGTCCTTTCATGGAAAAATTTAAAAAGATTAAACTAGTAATCAAATAACCAATAGCAATTGCCTGCAACGTATTTGAGTAAAGACGAAGCTGGTGTAAATCAAATGCCAGCAAATTACCCTGTACAACTGCTCCTAATATAAAAAGCAGAATAACCCGTTTAATAATTCGCTTATAGACGGCTGACTTATCGCTCATCTGCTGATACTTTGAAAAGGCAAACGGCATACTGACGCCCGACATAAACAAGAACAGCGGCATAACTAAATCCCATGCACGAAATCCAATCCATTGTTCGTGATTAAAATGATATAACAGCGTATCTGCAAAAGGCAGATTCATCACTTTAACGAAGGCAACAAATACAGGCTGAAAAAATACCAGCATAAAAAGATCGAAGCCTCGTAAAATATCCAGGGAGAGTAATCGTTGATCAGAAGTAAGAGGGACCATAGTTTTATTCATAGTTAGAGGTTATTCAAATTTTATAGTTTATCTCGCTTTGAGCTATTTTTGGAATATTTTTTTTGAATTTTTTCTTGCAGACTCAATGGGCTAAATCATGAAAGAAATGAAAAACATGCCCAAGAGTTCGAAAAATTTGCTACGATTATCATAAATGATTTCTATATAATATCTGTCATCAAAATTTAAACAGTTTCTTAGTATCGCAAAAATAATGATTTCTACTATCTTTGCAATAAAAATAACGTTTTGAAGAGTAAGAGTAGAGGCAAATTTATTTTGACTACACCATCCTGTGATAAAACGGCTAACACTACTGAACATTTTAAGTAACGAATGCAGAAAACAGGCAAACGCACCCTCAAGACATTCATTTGGTTTATAACAAGTTATGCAAAAAAACAATTAATTCAATTAAACATTTATATAATATTTAAAAGATTGACAATTATGAAGTATGTAAAAATGAAAACAGTTGGTGTATTAGGTTGTTTATGCCTTACATCGATTTTATTTTCCTGTAAAAACGAAAACAAAGAAGAGAAGCCTGTTGAGTTAAAGAATTTAACTCAATATGTCGATCCATATATCGGTACCGGAGATCATGGCCACGTATTTATGGGGGCAAATGTTCCTTTTGGCTTAGTGCAGTTAGGACCGACAAACTTTAGCCAGGGCTGGGACTGGTGTTCAGGTTATCATATTACAGATTCAACCATTATCGGATTTGGTCATATGCACTTAAGCGGAACCGGAATCGGAGACTTAGGTGACATTTCGTTTATGCCTGCTACAGGCAATGTTATATTAGAACGGGGCAATCTGGAAGATCCTACATCCGGTATTTATTCGTTGTTCAGCCACGATACGGAGAAAACAAAACCAGGATATTATGCTGTTCACTTAGATCGTTTCGGAATTGATGTGGAACTTACTGCAACAAAACGTGTGGGATTCCATAAATATACATTCCCGAAATCTGACGAGTCTCAGATCATTATTGACCTTGAGCATGGTATTGGTTGGGACAGACCAATGGACGGACTTATCACTCAAGAAAATGACACCGTTATTTCCGGCTATCGTTATTCTGAAGGTTGGGCAAAGGATCAGCGTATTTACTTTACTGCCGTTTTCTCAAAACCTATGAAAGATTTCAAATTTGAAAAGATCGAATCGGAAAAACGAATTGCACCATACGGACAGGTATTCTTTAATACAAACGACAAAGAAGAAATTTACGTAAAAGTAGCTCTTTCACCTGTAAGCGTTGAAAATGCAAAAATGAATATGCAGGCTGAATTGCCTGAATGGGATTTTGAAAAGACTATAGCTGATGCTGATAAAGCCTGGAATGAAGAATTGAATAAAATCGACTTTCAAACAAATGATAACAGTGCCAGACGCGTCTTCTATACAGCATTATATCATACGATGATTGCTCCATCAGAATTCTGCGATGTAAATAAAGATTATTTCGGAACGGACAAAACGATTCATCGTCAGGCTGGGTTTACAAATTACACCACTTTCTCGCTATGGGATACTTATCGTGCAGCACATCCATTGATGAGTATTATCCATCCCGAAAAAATGCAGAATATCATCAATACCATGCTAACGATCTATAAAGAACAAGGTAAATTACCGGTATGGCATTTGATGGCAAACGAAACAGATTGTATGGTGGGCAATCCCGGTATTCCGGTAGTAGCCGATGCCATACTAAAAGGTTTCAGCGGTTTCGACAAAGAACTGGCATTCGAAGCTATGAAAACATCAGCTATGCTTGATGAAAGAGGCCTGAACTGGATGAAAGAATTAGGTTATATACCTTTCGATAAAGAAAACGAGTCGGTAGCTAAAGCATTGGAATATGGCCTCGCCGACTGGAGTCTGGCGCAGGTTGCAAAAGAAATGGGAAAAACAGAGGATGCCGAGTATTTCACGAAACGCAGTAAAGCATATGAATTTTATTTTGATCCTTCCACTCGTTTTATGCGTGGAAAAGATTCAAACGGAAACTTCCGGGCACCTTTTGACCCATTCCATTCCGTACATCGTGAAAATGATTATACCGAAGGTACAGCTTGGCAATACACATGGTTAGTGCCACATGATGTAGAAGGATTAATAAATTTATTCGGAAGCAAAGAAGCTTTTGTTCAGAAACTGGATTCATTATTTATTGTAGAAGGAGATATGGGCGAAGAAGCCTCACCGGATATCAGTGGTTTGATTGGTCAGTATGCCCACGGAAATGAACCCAGCCACCATATCGTATATTTATATTCGTATATAGGAGAACCCTGGAAAACAGCTGATAAAGTTCGTTATATTTTGAAAGAGTTATATACGGATAAACCGGCAGGGTTATCAGGAAACGAGGACGTAGGCCAGATGTCAGCCTGGTACATTCTTTCTGCTTTAGGATTTTACCAGGTAGAGCCCGCAGGAGGCAGATATTTCTTCGGTAGCCCGATCATGAATGAAGCAACTATTCAGGTAGGAAATGGAAAAACGTTTAAAATAGTAGCCAAGAATAACAGTGCTGAGAATAAATATATCCAGTCTATCAAACTGAATGGAACTCCTCATGACAAATTCTATATCGATTTCAAAGATATTGCAGCAGGAGGTACATTAGAATTTGAGATGGGTAATCAACCGAAATAATAACTAATTGAGAATAAAGGGAAAGAGCAGGTCGTTTTGATCTGCTCTTTTTTTATTTATTGCACACTAAAAGAAGCTGAAAACTATGCTCACGAGAAATTAATTACATCAATATCTTTCCGGTCGATATAATTTGGAAACCGGAAAGCAGGCATACCTAAGGCCATGCCGGCATGAATTTCACCTTCAACACCCAATAATTCTTCCAGTTTACCCTTTTTCATTTTAGATGCATTCAACACAAAACCGGTATAAAATTGGCTTACCCCAAGCGACTCCGCCATCAGTGAACCATTCTGATAAGCCAGGTTAGCATCCATACTTCCCATCCGCATTCCTTTAGGCGTATAGATAAAAATAGCAGCTGTGGCTTTACGCAGGATGCCATCCTTTCCATTATGGTAATTATTCCGGAGACGTTCAAAAGCAGGTATATATCGGAGAGCGTCAGGCACAATATATTTCACGAAAGGTTTTATCAGTGGGTTCTGCAATTTTTTTAGTACACCACTAAACACATCTATAGTAAATTTACTAATCTGATTTAACTTTTCAGGATTCATAATCGTCAGAAACTTTACATGTTGAGTATTGCTTCCTGTAGGAGCGCGATGTGCGGCTTCCAATATCATGTTCAGACTTTCCACAGGTATTTGCTTTGAAGAAAATGCGCGGTTTGATCTACGGATTTTGCAAAGCAACATCATTTGTTGTGGAGTCGGTAGCTGCGAATAGTCTATGCGGTGAACTTTTTCTGCAGGAAATTCGGAATGCCGTACTGCATCTTCCGGACAAGCTGCAACACAATGACCACAGACAATGCAGCTATCAATAAATTGCGTACTTATATCTTTGCTGTTCTCATCCTGAATAAAGATTTGGGAAGGACATACTCTTACACATTTTCCGCATTTAATACAAAGTTCTTTATCTACATCTATTGTTATAGCCATTTTCATTCGATTTTCGTTGAATTTACATACAATTGATGAACAAAAATAAGGAATATATGTTCAACAAAAAACTCACAACCCATAATTCAAATTTTCAGGAACATATATCCTGGATAACCAGACCAGCCAACGTAAAGCCAAATATAGCCGTAATATGAGCTAATGTGCCATTAACCCGCTTAGTTACCTGATCATTCATTTTTAAAGTTAAGCTATCAATAGTTCCTTTATTTTCGAGCAACTCATCACTAAACACACACTGGAATTTTTTGCCCGGATATTGCGCTCTTTGCTTTAATTTCCGACGCAAAGCTGCTGCTAACGGACAACCATGCACTTTCCAAAATTCTGCAACCTGAATCCGTGCCGCATTCATTTTTAAAGCGGCTCCCATACTCGACAAAAAAACAGCATCAGTTTGAGTAGCCGTATAAATTAAATGCGCTTTACTCTCAAGACTATCTATAGCATCAATAATGTAATTGTATGAGTCTAGCTGAAATAACCCCGCAGTTTCGGCATCATAAAACATTTGAATAAAATTTATCTGAGCAGCAGGATTTATTTCTTCCAACCTTTGTTTTAAAACTTCCACTTTGGGTTTATCAATCGTTCGTGTAGTAGCCGGCAACTGACGATTAATATTAGTGATATTCACTGTATCGGCATCAACAATTGTCAGATAACGAATTCCCGAACGGACTAAGCTTTCTGCACACCAACTGCCAACCCCTCCTACTCCGAAAAGTATTACACGTGTATCAGCTATTCTATTTTGTGCTTCCTGACCAATTAAAAGTGTCGTACGGCTAAATATAGACTTGTATTCTTCCATCATTCCCACAAAAATACAAAAAAACGTAACATACCATATATAGCAAAATAACAAAGACCTGCTATTCTTCCGAATAACAGGTCCTGCTTCGCTCTTAGTTTATGTTTAGGTGGTTTGTATACTAAGATCTTTTATTTTACTTCTTTTCCTTCATCATCAAGGATAACGACTTTTTCGCTTTGGTCATCTTTAGAAGCAAAAACGACTTTCGTCAATTTCTTTTCTGCATTATAGCCAATTTCTTTAACTGTGCATTCTTCCGTATAAGCTCCAATCGCTTTTTGCACATTTTCATTCAAACTTTCAAGTTTTACTTCTGTAAAATCGCCATCCTGGTTTATCATTATAGCTATTTCCGTAACGTTAGCAGGAGCAAATACTCCTGTAGCACTTACAAAAAAGCATGTACTTGCCAGGATGGCAACAGATAAAAATACCTTTTTCATAATTATTAATTTAAAATAATGAAATATTTAAACACAAATTCTACACAAAAACTCAACATTTCTGACAACTCTCATAGTATGTAAATCTTTTTATTTACATAACAAAAACTCTCGTAAGATAATTTTAGTAGCTTTGCAATGATAACCTTATCGCTACTTAACAGAAAAAAAAAGAAAATACCTATTAAAACCTACTTGTTATTGCATTTCATATATAATAAACCAATTTCCGTGCCAAGAAAATAAACGAGTAGATAACAATCATTAACAACTATAATACAACACATTAACGCCAGCAAAAGCACATTCCATTATTCCGCAAATATGTGGATGTGTGGAAAATTCCACACTTTTAATTGTAGAAAAACATCTTAAACATTTTTTCATATCTTTGTCTTTCAGAAAAATATTGGGGCAATGATAAAAACTATAGAAAATAAAATCCACCTGAATGCTGTATTTATATACATTATTGCAGTCGTACTCTGTTGCGCTATGATTTTATTCTTTTATTATTCCAGAAACAATATTGATGAACAAAAGAAAAACATTGAAGCACACGAGCGAATTATAGACAGAATTAAAAATCTGGTACAGAATATTGATCAAGCCCAACAGAAGGCTAATTCTTACATTGCTACTAAAGATATTTCGCACCTTGACACTTTCCACATCCAACTTTACAACATTGAAAAACAAATAGACACACTTAAAATAATCACCACTGATTCGGTTCCGGTAATACTATTCAAAGAATTAGAAGTTCTATTGATAAAAAAAGGAGAAACAGTAACTGAATTAAGTAAATTATTTTGCGAGCAACAATCATTTCCAGACAAAATTCGCGAAAAAATAAAGACATATGAATCGAGCATTCAACCAGATTCAATCGAAATAAAGACACATCAGGTTGAAGAAACAATTCTTAAAAACGAGGCAAAAAAGAAAAAAAATTTATGGCAAAAAATAGCCTCTGTTTTTTCTCCAAAGCAATCATCTAGAGATACAATTATTACAGTGTCAAGAGAAATTATTGATACTATCAAAATAACACCACTTGACAGTCTATATACAACATTGCAACGTGACACTTTAGTAGAAAAAGTAAAATTAGACTATAAAAATCATATAACTTCTATTGAAGAACGAGTCATTCTACTGATTCTTTCAGATCAGGAAATATCATCAAATATATTCGATTTATTAACCGATTTATATGATAATCTGCTTGATTCTCGACTAGATGAAATAAAGAATAACGAGCATTGGTTGCGAAACATCAATACCATTTCGATTTTTATAGGGTTAATTGCTTTATTTTTAATTTTACTATTTATCATACTTATCATTAATAATGTCAATAAAGGTCTTCACATGCGTAAATCGCTGGAAATAGCAAATAAACGCACAAAACAATTAATGGAAAGTCGTCATCAACTCCTACTTTCAGTATCTCATGACATAAAAACACCGCTTAATTCAATCCTAGGGTATCTGGAATTAAATAATAACCAAAACCAGTTAACCACCCAAGATCTGTCTTCAATGCGCAATTCTGGTAAGTATATCCTGGCGTTACTGGAAAATCTACTTGAATTTTCCTCTTTACAATTAGGGACACTGACAGCTAGTCAAACGGCCTTTAGCATATTAGCATTATGCAATGAAATAAAAGAAATGTTTGTCCCTTTAGCTAAGCATAAAGGATTACAATTCGACTGCATATATGAGTTTGGAGATAGCTTATATATAACTTCCGATTTACTAAAACTAAAACAGATTATCATCAATATCCTCTCAAATGCAATAAAATATACGCCTTCCGGTAAGATTAAATTTACCGTTCGCTTTGAGAATGAAATACTGTTCATACAAGTTTCAGATACAGGAATCGGTATTCCAAATGAGCAAATCAATCAAATATTCCAGCCTTTTAGACGAATTGATGAAAATAAGAATGTTGCAGAAGGTACAGGTTTCGGAATGTATGTTGTAAAGGGGCTTATAGACCTCTTAGAAGGAATAATAACGATAGAATCCGAGATAGATAAGGGTACTACTATTTCGGTTGAATTACCGGCTCTTTCAACAATGGTGGAATATAAAGAAGCTCTCCCTCTAAAAATATATGTAGTTGATGATGACCCCGCTTTTTCAAATATGTTGACCAAAATGCTCAGTCAATTAGGTCATACCGCTATTTCAATTAATTCAATTGCTGCTTTCGAAGAAAGCAAGCAGCATTTATCAACTTCTGATTTGATTATAACTGATATGGAAATGGGAGATATTTCCGGCACAGATATTTTGAAAACCCTACGCAAAATCCACCCTTCATTGCCTATATATATAATTACAGGCAGAAGTGATTTCAGTAAGGAGCAAGCATATAAACTTGGATTTAATGGATACCTTCCGAAACCTGTAACTCTAAATGAGTTATCAAGTCTGATCAACCAAACACCAATGAGCCATGATTATTTAAAATCATTAAGGGAAATGTTTGACAACGATGAAAGCGCAATTCAGGAAATCGTAGATGTATTCATTAATACAACAAATGAGAACTTAAATCAATTAGAATATTGCATTAAAGAAAATACATTTTCCCAGGCCCAGACAGTTTGTCATAAAATGCTCCCGATGTTTTTACAAATGGGGCTCAATGAAATTTCCGATTTTCTAAAAAAGATGGATCAATTACGTGGTGTTCCTCCAGAGGGCTATCCTTCATGGAAGGAAGATGGATCTGCATTTATAAAAGAAGCAATTGAAATACTAACAACAATTGAAAAATACAGATAGTTCAATAAGTGCTTATTCACTTATCTATGTCCAGATTATATAGAGAGATCTTATTATAAAGAGTTTTACGATCTATCTTTAAAAGTCGTGCTGCTGCGGCTTTGTTTCCGGCTGAAATTTCTAACGCTTTTTGAATACGTTCTTTCTCATTTTCAATCAAAAACAATGCTATATTGTTTTCTTTATCTTTTTCTTCAAATATAGAATCTGGAAGACATTCCAATGTAATCTCATCTGTTCTGGCAAATAACACGGCACGCCGTATCACATTTCTGAGTTCTCTGAGATTCCCTCTCCATTGAAATTGTTTTAAAACAGATAATGCATCCTTACAACATCCAGAAACTTCTTTTTCCAGTTCCTGATTGGCTTGTTCAATAAATAAATTAATAAATTGAGGTATATCTTCACTTCGTTCTCTTAGAGGAGGAATAACGATATTGAATTCATTTAACCGATGATATAAATCTTCCCGAAATCGTCCTTCTGTAATAGCTTTTTGCAGATCCTCATTCGTTGCTACTATGATACGTACATCCACCTCAATATCATGGGTGTCTCCCACAGGTCGAACTTTAAACTCCTGCAAAACTCGCAATAACTGTATCTGTACGTCATATGATAAATTACCTATTTCATCTAAAAAGACTGTACCTTTATTTGCTATTTCGAAAACACCCTTTTTATCTGAAACTGCTGAAGTAAATGCACCTTTCAAATGTCCAAATAATTCACTCGGAGCCAGTTCACGAGATAAGCTACCACAATCAAGTGCTATAAACGGAGCATCCTTCCGACGGCTATACTGATGTATCATTCGTGCTGCATACTCCTTGCCTGTGCCACTTTCTCCCATAATGAGTACAGCCATTTTTGTAGGTGCAACAATTTGAATATTTTCAAGTATCGTTTGTGCAGCCGGACTTTTTCCGTATACAAACTGGTTTGAATTTGAGCCTTTAGTCTTCTCTGACTGATATTCTTCTTCAGACTGAATAACTTGGTTCTCTAATTTAAGAGCCTCTCCAACTTTTTCCTGTAATACGGACGGATTAATAGGTTTTTCCAAATAATCGAATGCACCTATTTTAATAGCAGAGACTGCACTCTGTATCCCAGCATAGCTGGTCATAATAATCACAGGCATACTCATTTTATGCTCTTTAATCCAGGTAAGCAACATTATACCATCTCCATCCGGCAATCGCAAATCAGTCAACACAAGACTATATGTAATTGAGTCCAGCATTTTTTGTGCATCTTTAATACATATGCACAAATCGACAGTATAACCTTTCTTTTCAAACCAGGAACGAAGCATTATTCCAAATGAAGCATCATCTTCGACTAGTAATATATGTTGCTTGTTCATCTCTCTCCCCAAAATAGATCTGTAAATTTTATATGCAAAGTTAACATAATTTTATTATATCATATTAAGAGATATAGAATAGCTATGAATATTTTTTTTAGAAAAATTGCTTTGAATTCCCATAGAAAGATTATCTTTGCAGCGTAAAATTAAGATCGAAAACGATCGGGATGTAGCACAGTTGGTAGCGCGCCACGTTCGGGACGTGGAGGTCGGACGTTCGAGTCGTCTCATCCCGACAAAAAGCTGATAATAAATCATTATCAGCTTTTTTCATAGCAAGCTTTTGATCTGATAAAAGCGGATCACGGATCACCGTAAAAACTTGAGGGATTTTTGTATTATGCATACAATTTACTCAATCTAAACAAGAAAAAGGCTTTATCTTTCACCCCCCTGAAGACTCTTCTAAATGCTTTA
>JAITVY010000010.1 GCA_031285565.1 Tannerella sp.
TAGCACCGCAAAACGCTGAAATACGCACGGTTACTAACTCGTTACCTCTGAAATCTGAAAACTTGTTTAAAGGTTTATTCCTCAATCGGTTATATCAAATCGGTAAAAACATAAAATAAAAACCATACCACATAAAGATGGTCCTCCGGTAAAAGCTTACACTGGAGGACCATTTTATTTACATAAATCCGAAAGGATAGATAAATGAAAGGCATTAAAACAACTGTCACCCAAAATAACTGACTTCCGACCTTGTGTAGTGAGCCTGAAACGACACCTATTTCAATTTCATCCGGATAACCGTAACAGAATTAGGAGGAAACAAATACTTGAAAGGACGTCTGAATGAAAACTTTACAACCTTAGTATCCGGCACGATAACATCCGGATTATCCAACGTATTTCTGACATCCGGTCTTCCGGCTAACTGAATAACCTCCGCCTCATTCTCTATACGCCCCTCATTGATATTCACCGAAGCCCATTCTTCATGATATGTCGTGTTTACAACTTTCAATATTATTGTTTCTGAGTCGATCTCCCGCGTAGCCACCGAAATCAACGACGGTATCGAAAAAACCGTTGTATCTATCAGCAACTGATTATCAACAAAACAGCTGATCCGGTCATCTTCACATTTTATATTTACAGTATACCACCGGTTTGTATCAAATGAAAAAGTAGTACCCGCAAGCAAACGCTCTATTGATCCTGCACAATGATAAAAACCGATTTTGTTCTTTTCTATTGCCAACGCAATATAATTGCTCAACTCCTCCGGCAAACCATTATCACGTACCCGCAATTCCATTTTTCCATTGTTTGAAGTACATTTTATCTTCGCCGAAAAACTATAATTATATGCCATCGAATCCCCCACCATCATATATCTCTTCAGTTCATCTCCCTGAGAAGCCATCTCCGGCTTGGTTCGGTCTGTATAAGGCGCCCTATATGATTGATTTAAACCAACAATATTTTTAAACAAAGTCCGCTTTATTTGAGAGAGAGGTGTTATGTACGTCCGCGTATCCCGCATAAAAGTATTCTGGAAAGGCTTTTCATTAAGCATAATATCATTCACTTCATAATTAAAATCATAAAGCATAACAGACGCACGTCCGAAGGTAACCAAAGCTTTCTTATACGTATCTACCGAAGTATACAACAATTCATCACCCTGATTCTGGGCAAACATCTTTAAAACATAATACGACGGATGCTTCACAATACGCGAAGCATCAAATTGAATCGCCGGAACACCATAAGAAGAATACTTTGCATGTCCCAGTAACGGAGAATAAGCAACACCCTTTACATTGATCGGATTTCTTTCCGCTCCCAGTAAAAACGCTGCCTCTCCCACTGCCGCACGCAATGTACCCCCATGCGATGAACAAGCAGCCCCAAATTCTCCGACAAAACTCATCGGAGTCCGGATGGTCAGATTTTCAACATCAAAAGCATTATAACTACTCAGCAAATAATCAACATCCACTTTGTAGTGAACATCAGACCAATCATCAAACAGTCTCAGAGTATCATTACAAATCATAGCTATATGAGGAAATGAATCTTTCACCGCACTGCGAAAACTGCGGTAACGCCGTTCATATATAAAACCCCGGTTTTGGCTGCCAATCTCTACAAAACTCAATGGAAAAGGCGCCAAATGACCATTCTCTGCCCGAAGCTGCCCATACAACGAATCTACCGGATGAGTCGCATAAGCCATCGCCGAAGTAAGATTATCAATCCAGGCATTCATATTTTTCATTTCATCGTAACGCAGTCGGTAGCGCTGATTTAACATACCGGCATTAGTAACATATACCGGATTCGCATGTAAATTTTCACACAATTGTAAATACTCATGAAAACCGAATCCGTTAGACGTTCCGTATCCCCAGATACTCCACAAAGGCTTTCGGGTCTCAATCGCTCCTACCGTTTCCCTCCAGCGGGGAATCATCGAACTGGTATAGCTCTCTACATAAGCCCCTCCCGGAAAACGGACAAACTTCGGATCCAATTCAATCAGAGCCTCCATTAAATCAGGACGCAAACCATTCCGTTCCATCTTCCAGGTCTTTTCAGGAAATAAAGATACCTGATCCAGGCTAAAAGCAGTTCCCTCCTCCGCACTGAAAACCAAAGTCGCATTCGGCATATCTTCCGTAGCCGTAAAGGTATGCTCCATCCGTACCCACTCCCAGATCGGAGTAATCAGGAAGGATTCACTCAATGGCTTATGAGCCATCGAATCCCTTAATTCAACACTTACCTCACCATAATGATTGCTCTTGAAGAAAAAAGACAAATGATACTTCTCCCCCTTCCGAAGTGAAATACCGGAAAAACCCTCCGCAACAGCCCCTCCTCTACCCGAATAAGAAGTTTGCACATACAAAAAATGAGGATTATGCTCGTTTATTGGATACCCGGATGAAACGACTAAAAACGTTTCCTCCGACAAGGCATGCCAGCCGGGGATAACATTGGGCCGGACAAAAGGGATACTCCATCCGGCTGGATTCTGCAAGCAGTTGGTAGTAGTATCATATTGACAGCCCAAAGGCAATAAACCATATTCAAAACTCCGGTTCTGAATAAGCTCGGCGTAAAGCCCACCCTCAATAGCATGATTTATTTCTTCCAGGGTAATACCATACAAATCCTTATTAACCGGTGTAGCCGTCTTTTCAAGGTCAATAGTAATAAACGATGTAACCGGAGATTCCGGTTTACATGCATAAAACATCAACAACCACAACAATAATATCAGATTCCCTGCCTTTTTTCCACTTTCCACTTTCAATTAATAAATCCTTGACTACTTAACTACCTAACTACATACGAAGTGATAACTACTTTGACTACTTTTTATTTATTTAAAAAAGAAACGGAATAAATCGTTACCATTCGCATAAATCAGTAGCCCGAAAAGCAGCAACATACCGGCAACCTGTGCATATTCCAGAAATTTATCACTGGGCTTACGACGCGTAATCACTTCGTAAATCAAAAACATAACATGACCACCATCCAGTGCCGGAATCGGTAATATATTCATAAATGCCAGAATAATCGAAAGAAAAGCCGTTGTCATCCAGAAAGAGCGCCAGTCCCATGTTGCAGGGAATAAACTACCGATAGCACCGAATCCACCCAGACTCGAAGCACCCTCTTTCGTAAAGACATATTTCATATCGTTTACATAACCCTTCAAAGTATTAATCCCCAGCTTTGCCCCGGCAGGAAACGAAGCAAAAAAACCATACGTATTCGTTACGCTACCATATAATTTAGCAAGAGACCCTACCCCATATACGCCCATTCTTCCTGCAGTATCTGTATGCAGCACTGTCGATTGCAAAGCGCCGTTACGATAAAAACCAACTGTAATATCAGCATCTTTATTTTTTGCCAGCATTTCCTGCACATCTTCATACAAAACCGTTAGTTGGTCATTAATTGAAACAATACTATCACCAGGTTGTAATCCCGCAATGGCTGCAGGAGAATTCTCATTTTCAACCTCTTTGACTACCATAGGGATACGCATTTGATTTGCAAAAACTTTCTTATCGCGTAAAAGACGTTGCATAATATCATCCGGAATCGCAATATTTACTGCTGCGCCATTACGCAATACCGTAACCTGGTCAGCCTCCATAATCTTACGGATATTAGACTCATCAAGTCGCTCCAGATCCTCATTATCAGCTTTAAGCAAAATATCCCCATCCTCAAACCCGATATTATGGAAAGTTTCACTATAATACATCCCATGTTTCATATTCTTCAGGGGCACATACGTATCCCCCCACGCAAAAAGAATCATGGAATAAATAAACAAAGCAAGGATAAAATTAAATAAAACACCTCCCACCATAATCAATAAACGCTGCCCCGCAGGTTTCGAACGGAATTCATAAGGTTGGGGTTCCTGAGACATCTGTTCTTTATCCATCGACTCATCAATCATGCCCGAGATCTTACAATAACCCCCTAAAGGCAACCAACCGATACCGTACTCCGTATCACTCCCTTTTGGCTTAAACCGAAACAATGCAAACCACGCGTCGAAAAACAAATAAAATTTCTCCACACGTACCTTAAACATACGCGCAAAAATAAAATGCCCAAATTCATGAACAAGCACTAATATCGATAAACTCATGATGAGCTGTAAAGCCTTTAATAAAAACGTCTCCATAAAAATCAACTATATATTTAAAATTTATTTCTTAGTAACTATTACTTATGTAAACCAGTAGTCGTGGTGTTTTCTACTTACTACCAACTACTATCTACTTTAACTCCTGATTGGCATTACTTATACCTCTTTGCAATTTGCAAAGCAATTTCACGCGCCTCCCTGTCTGTACTCACATAATCTTCGTATGTCGGATTCTGAATAAAAGATATTGCCGGCAAGGTCTCTTCAATAACATCGCTCATTTGCAGAAAACCTATTTCATCACGCAGAAAAGCAGCAACAACAACCTCATTCGCAGCATTCAGCACACACGGCATATTACCGCCTTTACCGATAGCCTCAAAAGCATAAGCCAGATTACGGAAACACTCCATATCCGGCTCCTCAAAAGTCAAAGTCGCATATTTACGAAAATCCAACCGTTCCGAAGTAACCTTCAATCGCTGCGGATACGAAAAAGCATATGCAATCGGCAACTTCATATCAGGAACTCCCAACTGAGCCATAACAGCGCCATCCTCATATTGCACCATCGAATGAATAATCGATTGCGGATGAACAAGAATCTCAATCTGCTCCGGCTTAAGACCGAATAACCATTTAGCCTCAATCATCTCAAAACCCTTATTCATCATCGAAGCAGAATCAATAGTCACTTTGGCACCCATATCCCAGTTAGGATGCTTTAATGCCTGCTCCTTCGTAACATGCGCTAACTCATCTCTCGATCTCGAACGGAAAGGTCCACCCGATGCCGTTAAAAAAATCTTCTCTACACGATTATTCCAATCTCCTGCCAGACATTGAAATATAGCAGAATGTTCGGAATCAACCGGCAAAATTGGAACATTATTTTTTTCCGCCAGCGACATAATCAATTCGCCGGCTACAACCAAAGTCTCCTTATTGGCAAGAGCAATAGCTTTGCCCGCCTGAATAGCCGAAATTGTAGGTCGTAATCCCGAATATCCAACCATAGCCGTAAGCACCATATCAATAGGCTCCGACTGCACAACCTGCGAAATAGCATCTGCCCCCGCCCATACCTTGATAGGTAAATCCTCCAAGGCCTCCTTTAACTCAGGGTATTTTTGCTCATTTGCAACAACAACAACCTCAGGCATAAAACGATGCGCCTGTTCTATTAATAAATCGACATTATTATTGGCCGTCAAAGCATACACCTCAAACATTCCGGGATGTTCACTGATCACATCAAGGGCCTGCGTCCCTATCGAACCCGTCGAACCTAATATTGCCAGTTGTCTCATACACCCATCTGTTTAATTACTTACACATTAGAAACATCCCTAAATGTTACTTAAAAAGCTATGAATTCTTCAGGATTAATAGAAGTCCCTTTATACCATAATTCAAAATGCAGATGAGGACCCGTCGAAAGCTTTCCCGTATTTCCGATCAAAGCAATAGCCTCTCCGGCAACCACCATATCACCGATTTTCTTTAGTAACATCTCATTATGTTTATAAATAGAACTAAACCCGTTTTTATGCTGTATACTGATAACATTTCCAAACTCAGGATCCGAACCCGTGTAAATAACCGTACCGTCCAATGTAGCCAGTACACTCTCACGCGGCGCAGCCACTAAATCAATACCATAATGTTGTATCTCGGCATCATAATGCGAAGAAATCACTCCGTTAACAGGCTTATAAAAAAACACTCCCTCGCCAATTAAAGGAGTAGAATTCAATGTAGTCAGATTATATTTCTCCTCCTCCTCAAAATCCTTCAAAAAAGTCTCCTCTTTCTTCGAACGGGGAATATCATAGTCAGCTGTAATAAAAGCAGCCGAATCAGACATATGAATAGAATCCACCGTAACAGTTCCCGACAAAATAGCCGACACATTTTGTAAATACCGCGATTGAAGATTTAGTTCCGTCTCCAGCGAATCAGCCCGCAAAGCATTCTGAATAATCGTATTCCGTACCTCCATATCCAAATAACCAGGCAGGTAATTACGAATAGGAGTAGTGATAATCACAATAGATGTGATCGCTATCAGAAATATAGCAAAGGCAAAGATCGTAATAAAAGCAGACAATTGAGAAAGACGAAATCCCCACACCTCCTCCAATGTAGACTCATTCATAAAAGAAAGCTTATATTTAAATCGGACCCTTTTCCAGAACGACTTTTTCTTTATTCTATTCTTTTTTCCCATATGCTTTTCTACTACTGCTATTCATCTTTATAAATCAATCAAACCCTCCGGAAGAGAAACCGTCAACTGTCGGTTCTCATGGTCCACAGATACGATCAATTCTTCAGCCATCGGCACTAACAACTCTTTACCCTGATAATTTATTTTAAATAACGTATTAATGGTAGATTCATCTACCTCCGTAACCTCACCCAATTCTCCCATCAAACGATCCGCCACGCAATAGCCGATAAAAAAGTCCCACGACCCTGCATCCTCAGGAGAATAATCTCTCATTATCTCTAACGGACAATATGCAGCTTTATTTGAAAATTTCTTTGCCGCCAATTCATTATCCACATTCTCAAACTTAACTAAAACAACCGAAGCGTTCTTTTTAGACCGGAGCGTATCTATAAAAAAAGGAACAAATAAACCATCCATCTCACAAACCAGATAAGATTCTTCAATCTCATCAAATACTTCCGCATAATCGGTGTGTAACGACAGTTCACCCTTTATCCCATGCGGCTTTGAAAAATATCCGATTTGAAAAAGTTCTTCTTTCCTGATCATCCGCCTATTCTTTTTTTAGTAGCTGTCACTCACAACCGGGAAATATTGGCCCCCAAAGAATTCAGACGCTTATCAATTTGCTGATAACCACGATCAATTTGTTCTATATTATCGATCTGGCTGATACCCTCTGCACTCATCGCTGCAATCAGCAATGCAATACCGGCACGTATATCCGGCGATACCATTCTCGAAGCTCTTAACTTCAAACGGTTATCCAACCCGATTACCGTTGCGCGATGCGGGTCGCAAAGTATAATCTGTGCCCCCATATCAATCAGTTTATCAACAAAGAAAAGACGGCTCTCAAACATCTTCTGATGAATCAGGACACTTCCCTTCGCCTGCGTGGCAACAACCAGAAATACACTCAGCAAGTCAGGCGTTAACCCCGGCCAGGTCGCATCTGCTATAGTCATAATAGAACCGTCCATAAACGACTCTATTTCATACGAATCTTGTGAAGGAATATGAATATCATCCCCCGACTGCTCTAAACGGATGCCAATCCGGCGAAACGAATCAGGTATAATACCCAATTGGTCATATCCGGTATTCTTGATTAAAATATCCGATCCCGTCATCGCTGCCATACCGATAAAACTTCCCACTTCAATCATATCAGGCAAGATAGTATGCTCCGTACCCTTCAACGAACGAACACCTTCTATCGTCAATAAATTAGACCCGACTCCGGATATTCGGGCGCCCATACGGTTTAACATCGCCGATAGCTGTTGAATATAAGGCTCACAAGCAGCATTATAAATCGTCGTCACACCTTCAGCCATCACCGAGGCCATAAGAATATTGGCCGTACCCGTCACCGAAGCTTCATCCAGTAACATATAAGCGCCTTTCAAACGACTCGCCTCGATATCATACGACTGACGCTCCGGATTATACGTAAAAACAGCACCGAGCTTTTGAAGGCCGATAATATGAGTATCCAGACGCCGGCGTCCGATCTTATCTCCGCCCACCTGCGATAACATAGATTTTCCGAAACGAGCCAGTAACGGACCGATCATCATGACAGAACCCCTCAAAGAGGCCATCCTGCGCATAAACTCATCCGACTCCAGATAGCACAAATCAATAGCATCAGCCTGAAATGCATAAGCATTATCAGACAAACGCTCGATTTTTACCTGCATATCACGCAACAGCTGAATCTGGTTATTAACATCTAAAATATCCGGAACATTCCGGATTACTACACGCTCATCAGTAAGCAAAACAGCACAAATAACCTCCAAGGCCTCATTCTTGGCTCCCTGTGGGTAAATCTCTCCCGACAGTTTCCGCCCGCCCTCTATGATAAATGAACTCATTTATCTTTTACGTGCAAAAGGTTTCTTATAATTGTTGGTATTCCGGCTCTGATTCTGATTCTGAATATCTTTATTCTCTACCAACTTATACGTTTCTTCGCTCAATGAAATCCGGCCCTCCGACAACTCTTCAAGATCCTTCAGAATCTTACGGTCATCTACCGAATCTTTATTCCAAACCATAAACGAACGTTTCATATGATTTGCCAGCATCTTCACTAAGACATCCTTCTCTTCGCCTTCCTCCATCTCATTCGCCTTTTGAATCATCTGCTCCAGCGCCTGGCCATAATGACGGTACGAAATTCTTGAATTACTATAAGCTAAACGCGGAGGACGCTTATATAAATTTTCTTTCTTTATAATCTCATATGGGTAATCAACATCCAGTTTAAAATCAGACATAATCGCCAAATGATCCCATAATATATGTTTAAAATCATTAACATCCCGCAAATGTGGAAACAAATTCCCCATCGTATTGATAATAGAATTGGCGCATCGGTTACGTTCATCACGATCTTTGATCGTTAAACAGTAATCCACCATATTTTGAATGTTACGCCCATATTCAGGCAAAGCCAACCGCTTTTCTGCCGTATTATATTTCATATGTTGTTATAATAAATTTAAATGTACAAAAATAGACATTTATACCGACTTAATCAAACCTAATTTGTTATATAATCAAAATGTAAATATTCCTTAAACACATTTTGCCGGAACCCACTATATTTAATATTTTTGCGCTAATAAAATTTTACGAAATGGATTACACCGAAAAACCTGCAAAAGCGGATAAAATATATATCCCTGGCGAAATAAACAAATTGCAGGTTGGTATGCGTCAGATTAAACTGTCGGATACATATATTATACATCCTGATAACACTCAGACAGCTAAAACAAACACCCCTGTTACCATTTATGATACAGGTGGCCCTTATTCCGACCCCTCTTATATCCCCAATATAAAAGAAGGCATTCCCCGGATCTGCGAAGGATGGTACGGACGAAGAAAAGACATTCAGGAAAACGAATCTGCTGTAAATACCCCTCAAAAAGGGTCTTTTCCTAACAGACAACCGGTATACAGGGCAAAAGGCGAGAAACGTATCACACAAATGTTCTATGCAAAAAAACGCATCATTACACCCGAAATGGAATATGTCGCCATCCGCGAAAACCAACAGATAGAAGCCCTGGGGTTAAAATCGTATATCACACCCGACTTCGTCAGAAAAGAAATAGCATCCGGGCGCGCTATTATTCCGGCAAATATCAACCATCCCGAAGCAGAACCAATGATCATTGGCAAACGCTTTTTAGTGAAAACCAACACAAACCTGTTCCACTACGAATATCCGACAGAAAAAGCAGTAAAACAGATGATTTCCTTTTGCCTGTGCGGTAGCGATACGTTTAGCGATTTTTCTACGGACCCCAACTGCCACCAGAGAAGGGAATGGCTCATACGCAATTGTCCGGTGCCATTAGGAACAAGCCCGATCTTTCAAGCCCTGACAAAAGCAGAAAACAAGCCCGAGAATCTCTCTTGGGAACTTTTCAGAGACACATTGATTGAGCAGGCCGAACAAGGAGTCGATTTCATGGCTATCCATGCTGCGATACGCAAAAAACATCTTAACTTGATTGAAAACCGGCTCACAAGCCCGGCTTCGCAAAGCGCCAAAATCATCACACAATGGATGAAATCGCACAAAGAAGAAAACTTCCTATATACACATTTCAAAGAAATCTGTGAAATATTCAAAACATACGATATTACGATTTCATTAGGAAGCGGCTTCCGTCCGGGATCCATATACGATGCAAGCGACCGGGCACAATTTACAGAACTTTCTGAAATGCGTAAACTAATTGAAACCGCATGGGATCAGTCTGTACAAATCATGTCCGAAGGACCCGGACACATTTCGCTGAATAAAATTGAAGCAAACATAAAAGAACATAAATATCATTGCAAAGATGTGCCTCTTTTCACACGGGGTATTACAACGACCGATATTGCCGGATCCAACAATCATATTGCTTCCGCAATAGGAAACGCTCATATTGCCTGGCTCGGTGCCTCAATAATCAGCAACTTTGATATTCATTCTGAAAACCCTCCGATGGAAAAAGAAGTAAAACAAGGCATTATAGCACAAAAAATAGCAGCACACGTTGCTGATATCGCTAAAGGACACCCCGGAGCACAAGTCAGAGATAATGCACTAAGCAAAGCCCGACAAGAAGGTAGGATCAATGACATTCACCAACTACTCCTTAATTACGAATAACGAAATCAATTAAAAATGAAGGTCAATTAATTTTCAACTTTCAATTCTCAATTTTCAATTAATTTGACCTTGTGTGGTGAGCCTTCAACAGTGGATAGTTGAAAATGGAAAATGAAATCACTAAAATCACCGGCATCCAAAACGACTCTTCCTTCGACCTTGGGTGATGAGCCGGCAGAGCCGTGAAAACACCGTTTTAGGGAGAGCAGAAAGCAAGCTTGCTTGCATTATGCCGAATGTAGGTGTTTCTGCAAGAAAAGACGTTAAGAAAAATCCGCTGTCTGAATGCACCGTTTAAGTGAGAGCAGCGCCAAGCTTGCTTGAGTGATGCCGAACGTAGGTGCTTCACTGTGAAAACAGCAAAGATGCGAGTTCGGATTTTTTAGACTTTCAAGCGAGCGCTGACGAGTGAAGCACACGAAGTCTTGAAAACACCGTTTAAGTGAAAGCAAAAAACAAGCTTGTTTGTATTTTGCTGAACGTAGGTGTTTCACCGTGATAGTTTTGCTTCTTTGTGTTAAGACAAAGAAAGAAAGAAACAGATAAAAAAACAAAAAAAAGCACCTGACCATCAGATGCTTTCCCTTAGTTGCGGAGGCAAGATTCGAACTTACGACCTTTGGGTTATGAGCCCAACGAGCTACCACTGCTCCACTCCGCGATTTCAATTGTGAGTGCAAAGGTAATTAAAAAAATTAAACAAACAAAATTATTCTAACTTTTTTCCATAAAGTTGGTAAATAGCGAGATTTTTATCTACTTTTGCGCACAGATTTAACAAAAGTGTGCATTCTCAATGTCGATAACTGTTTCAAAAACGCGGGAAACGTTGGTAGATGTCGCACGGCAACTATTCGCACGAATGGGTGTTGACAACACTACAATGAATGATATCGCACAGGCTTCCAACAAAGGAAGGCGTACGCTTTATACGTATTTCAAAAGTAAAGACGATATCTTTGCTGCAGTAATCGAATCCGAACTGGATAAACTATTGGAAGTACTACAAGATATAGCATCGAAAGACTTACCCGCCGATGAAAAACTCATTACCTTTATATATAAAAGACTCGATGCAGTAAAATTGGTGGTCTTCCGCAACGGAACACTCCGGGCCAGATTCTTCCGCGATATCTGGCGTGTAGAAAAAGCGAGAAAAAAATTTGATAACAAAGAAACCGAAATCATAAAAAACATCTTAGACTATGGGGTATCAGAAGGAATATTCAGTGTACCCAATACAGATTTTACAGCATTAATTATTCATCACGCACTCAAAGGCATTGAAGTACCCTATATCAGGGGCTTTTTGGGTGACTCTGACGAAGAACGCAAACTACAGAAAAAGAATGTAATGAACTTAATTTTAAACGGAATTAAAATAGATAAAACAAAATGTACATAAACGCCACAGGATACTATATTCCAGAAGAAAGAGTTCCTAATGACTATTTCCTGAACATTAACGGACTAACGAACGAATGGATAGTGCAACGAACCGGAATCGTAACACGCTCAAAAGCTAAACCGGAAGAAAATTTAAATACAATGGGATTACAGGCAATCCGTAATGCATTACCCTCACTTCCATATGATATTAAAGATGTAGACTTAATTATTTCAGCTTCCTATTCACCCTATGATACTGTTGGAACAGCGGCACACGTCGCACAACATGAATTCGGTATCGAACAGGCAAAAGCATTTTATATATCTTCGGCATGTTCCTCTTTTGTCAATGCACTCGAAATCATCGAAGGCTATTTCGCTTTGAATAAAGCAACCAAAGCACTCATTCTAGGCGGAGACAAAAATTCGGCATACACCAACGAAGACGATCCCAAAAGCGGACACCTATGGGGTGATGCAGCTGTAGCATACTTTATCTCCAAAGAACGGGTCTCAGATAATGATGCCGAAATTCTCGAAATATATACCGAAGCCCTCGGATGTCTCGGTAAAGGACCCGAAAGCGTACAACTTCGTCCCTACGATGGCGGGATACGTATGCCCGAAGGAAAAGACGTATTCATACAAGCATGTACCATCATGCCAAAAAATGCACGCCGGCTATTAGATAACAACGGCTATACATTCGACGATCTTTCCTACTTTATCGGTCATCAGGCAAATCTCAGGATTATGAAAAATATCGCACATCAGATCAATATGCCCGACGAAAAATTCCTGCAAAACATTGAAGAACTCGGCAACACCGGCTCATCAAGCTGTGCACTCGTATATGCACAAAACAATGCAAGTCAGAAATTCAATAAAAACGATTTAATATGCATCACCGTCTTCGGTGGCGGATATTCGGCAGGAGCATGCCTCATCAAACGATAATTAATAATTGAATAGACTGAACAATTAATAATTAAACATTAACAATTAAACATTAATTATGAAGTTATTAGAAGGAAAAACAGCGATAATTACCGGCGCGGCACGCGGTATCGGTAAAGCAATTGCAATCAAATTTGCATCAGAAGGAGCCAACATAGCATTTACAGATTTGGCTATCGACGAAAACGCTTTAGCTACACAAAAAGAAATCGAAGCCTTCGGAGTAAAAGCCAAAGGATATGCATCCAACGCAGCAAACTACCAGGAAACAGCCGACGTAGTAGCCGAAATTCACAAAGAATTCGGACAAATTGATATTCTGGTAAACAATGCAGGTATCACACGCGACGGACTAATGATGCGTATGAGCGAACAACAATGGGATATGGTAATCAATATCAATCTCAAATCTGCATTCAACTTCATCCACGCCGTTACACCCGTCATGATGAAACAAAAAAGCGGAAGCATCATCAATATGTCATCCGTTGTAGGCGTCTCCGGAAATGCCGGACAAGCAAACTATTCGGCATCAAAAGCAGGAATGATCGGTCTGGCCAAAAGTATTGCCAAAGAATTAGGATCACGCGGAATACGCGCCAACGCTATTGCCCCCGGATTTATCATTACCGAAATGACAGGCGCACTTTCCGATAGTGTTCGCGAAGAATGGGCTAAACAAATCCCGTTACGCCGGGGTGGTACACCCGAAGACGTAGCAAACGTAGCAACATTCCTCGCTTCCGATATGTCTTCATATGTAAGCGGACAAGTAATCCCCGTTTGTGGCGGAATGAACATGTAATATTTAATTGAAAGTTGAAAATGGAAAATGGAAAACTAAACAACCACACGCCTAAAGAGGCGGTGGGTTACTGTAACGGACTAAAAGTCCTGTTAAGGCTAAAGCCATCTTAAGGAAAAGACTATAAGTCATCTTAAGAACCAATACGAA
>JAITVY010000021.1 GCA_031285565.1 Tannerella sp.
GAAGGTTACCACCGAGTTGTTTCTACCGTTCAGGATCGTTGGATTAGCCGAGAAGTCCCGTTCATTCAGGTTGGCTTCCCATGCTCCGAATCCTCCGTAGACAGATACGCTGTCATAGTCGATAAGGTAAGTTCCATCTGTAACAGGTGAATATTCCCCTTTGGCCACCCATACATAGTCTCCCTGTGAAGCCAGTTCGAGTGCTTCCTGTACAGTAAGAAAAGCATTCTGCCAGTTTGAACCATCATGAAGTCTGCCGCTTACGTTCTGATCGACAAAGTAACCGTTGTTTTTGGGTCTTACCTGTAAGTCCATTATTATGGTGGTATCGCAGTAAATTTCGTTGACACCTGCCCCTCTTGTCACAGATAGATTGAGTGTAACTCTTTTTTCACCCGTACTATTCCATATAACACTGGGTGAGGCGGAAGTAGATGTTGCCGGATTTCCTCCCTGGAAAGTCCAGCTATAGTTTAAGCCTGTAATGGTTCTTCCCTTTGTATCTACACTGAATAGTTGGGGTACTCCCATTTTAGGTGGTTTTGGAGCTTCCGGCTTCCGGCTTATAGAAGCATCAAAAGTAACATCATATACCCAACAGGTATCAGTTGTCCAGTTATCTTCGTTGCTACCCTGTCCCTGATTCATTTTTAAGATATACCTACCTGCATCATATGCTTTTATCGAAACCATTGTGCTGCCTTCTTTTATAGTACTGTCCGGCAAAATCCATTTATAGTATTCGGCATATCCTCCCATCAGGGTAACAGGTTTCTTGCTGGAAGCACAGCGCCAGGTTGTATCCGGATCAAAACTGAAGCTTCCAAATGTGGAAATATAACCATAGGTATTATATGCATGATATATAGGATTCGTATTTGAAGCACACCCGGAATAGTAACCGAATGAAAAAGGGGATTCCGAATTAGATAATTTTACTAAGCCCTGATCTGCACGGTTTGGCAATGTGATCCGCATATATTCCCATCCGGTTATACCGGGAACAGCTCCTTTGCCATCTAAATGTGCTCCTGTCAGAGCCGAATTTGTTGCTGTCCCTGTTGAATTAAGTAATGGAACACTAACCGGTAATGTGGTTACATTATCCGTATAACTAATATGGAAATTTGTATCACAATCTGCACGGTATACCAGCATCATAGCGTTATGCACTACACTTTTATCACCTAATTGGTAATATGAAAATTCACTTTGCCCCAGACTATACAGACTGGGAACGATCCCTGCAGCCGGATGAATACCTTCAGCCGTTGAATGCAGACACGCAACCGGTTCGGATGATCTGATAGTTACTGCGAATAAGGACGTTTTTTCGGTATTAATGTTTCCCATATTAAACTCTGTCATTTGGCCCGGATTTAAACCAGTTGCCAACGTTGTCCAGCCGCCTCCGTCATTATATTCTACAGTTGTATTCGGATACATGGCTGTCATATAAACACGGTCGGTAGATCTTGCTGAACCACTGGAATAGCCTTTTATAGCTACATATAGCGTACTCAGGTTTTCTGCAGGCACCATCTGGTCTCCCATCATATCATGATTGGTTACATCTTCTCCGGAAGTAACGGCAATCGGTTTATCAGATTTAATATGAGCTCCCCCTAATGTACTTAAACTTCCTGATATCGGAGCTGTAAGCGTGTTAGGATCTATTTGATAAACTTCTGCTAATTTAAAAACTTGTCCTTTGTGTAACGTTTTAGTATGTTCTATATTTGCAGCATACCTATTTCCGGTATAAGTACCTCCAACAGGTATTGCTGTTCCGCTAAATCCGCTATCAAAACAGTCGCGAGGCACTGTGAATTTTATTACCGTATTATTTTCTGTAGCAATGATATCGATCATATCTCTTGAATTCAGATATCCTCGTGAACTACTATATCCATTTAAAAAGAACCCATCGCTACTTTGTGGTACATAGAAATCGGTTCCTAATGAATGTTGTCCTTTTAACGTAAAGATGTCTTTATTGGCTCCCGTATCAAAAAGATAATAGGCAATAATCTTTTGATCAGACGTTATTTGCACGCCACCATTATTGCCTGTTGTACCTGCAGTAGTCATTGGGTATGTTAAATGGGCCTGTATTTCTGCAGATGTTAATGTGATGTGCTTACCTTCATTTGCCAGAATTGTGAAAGTGATATCATGGCCGGTTTTAAAGAAATGAATATTTACAGTTGCCGGAAAATTAGTCACATTTGAAAAAATAAATCCGGCATTGGCTTGATAGTTTTGTCCATTAGAATCGGTTGGGGGAGCAAACCAGAATTCCGTATCCTGCGCAAAAGAATTTATTACTATGCCGAATAGTAATACAAAAGGTAATAGAATTTTCTTCATGTGTAGTAGTTGTATAGTTTTGATTTTTTTTAGTAATGCAAATCCCTCTCTCGAAATGAAAATTTTTCAAAAGTAAGATTTTTTTTTGATCCGGCAAAAAAAGGTTATAAAGTGTTTATATATGTGTGCTGTGAATAAGTACGTTTCTGTAAATTTGTCAAAATGAAATTTTAAGATTTTCTTTGATTTTAAGATATGGACTGAAATTTGTTTGATTATTACATTTCGGAGATGGGTATTTTTCGTACCAACACTTTATCGATACGTGCTTTGTCCATATCAATAATTTCAAATTCGAAGTTTTTCCATATGAGTTTGTCGCCTGTTTTGGGAACGCGCTCCAGTTGTTCCAGAATCAGACCACTTAATGTATTATAATCATGTTCGGCATAAAGATCTTCCATGTCAAAGTACTCCAGAAAATTATAGAAAGAGAACTGACCGTCTACCAACCAGGTACCATCACTCCGTTCTTTGATTTCCATTTCTTCACCAACATCTAAAACTTGTCCGATTAATGCTTCCAGTATGTCTTTTAATGTAACAATACCTTGGATTCCCCCGAATTCGTCTGTTACCAGACCATAGTTTACACGGGAAGTCTTAAATTGTTCCAAAGCATTATATACACTCTGATTCTCGGGTACAAACTGAGCCGGACGAACAGCCTGTGATAATGTAAAGTCGGGAGAGTCAATCTGACCGAATAAATCTTTTAAATAAACGACACCTACTATGTTATCAAATTTTTCGGATGCTACCGGATATACATTGAATAGATTCTCTTTTACTTTTTCACGGATCTGTTCAGGTGTTTCCTGGATATCCATCCAAACTAATTCGCTTCGATGTGTCATGATAGAACCAACATCGCGGTCGCCTAATGAAAATACACGTTCCACAATATCCTGTTCAACTTCCTGAACTTCGCCTCCATCAAAACCTTCTTTTACAATGGCTTTTATTTCTTCTTCCGTAACTTTACTTTCTTCAACTTTGTCTAATCCCATTAAACGAATCATCAAAGCTGTGCTTTTTGTTAATAACCATACAAATGGTGATGCAACGGATGATATTACATTCATCGGTTTAGCTACTACGATAGCCACTTTTTCAGCAAATCCCATGCCTATGCGTTTAGGTACTAATTCGCCAAGTACTAAGGTCAGATAGGTAACTGTGACAACAATTACTATTTTAGAGGTGGTTAATGCATATGGTTGTAACCATGAAACCTGAGATAGTACATCTGCAAGATCCTGCGCAAAAGCATCACCTGAAAATAACCCGGTCAGAATACCGATTAGAGTGATTCCGATTTGAATAGTAGAAAGGAATTTATCCGGATTATTAGCTAGTTCCAAAGCTTTCTGAGCTGATTTTTTCCCTTTACGAGCATCGATTTCCAGTCTGGCCTTGCGCGCTGAAACCAATGCGATTTCCGACATAGAGAAAAGCCCATTTAATAAAATTAATCCAATAACGATCAAAATTTCCATACGGAAGTAAACCTTATTTATTAAGAAACTGTTTAAATTTTCCACAAGGGAATAATTAAATGAGGCTTTTCGCCATAAATTATACCCTTTTTTGTGAAATTACAATATCCATTTAGCTCATTTAGCCCGCTAAACTTGCAAAATGATATTGCAATTACCCTAAAAAATCATTATAATTTATTTAGCGAGCAAAATTTAAACAGATTCTGAGACAAAGATAAGAAAATTCTTATTTTTTTGTAATTTTGTTGGCTGAAATATAGAAAAACGAAGATGATTACCAAGATCAATGAACTACTTGAAGAAGTAAAAAAACTAAGTGCTTCTACTAATGAAGAGTTGGAAGCATTGCGTATTAAGTATTTAAGTAAAAAAGGAACTGTTAATTCTTTGATGAATGAGTTCCGGACGGTGTCTGCCGAACAAAAAAAGGAAGTCGGTAAATTATTGAATGAATTAAAAGAAACGGCTCAAAATAAAATTAATGAGATAAAAGAGCATTTTGAGAATGCGCAGACAAGTGACATTGACATTGATTTGACACGTACGGCGTATCCAATTCCATTGGGTACACGCCATCCGCTTTCTATTGTTAAGAAAGAAATATGTAATATATTTAACCGTTTAGGTTTTAGTATAGCTGAAGGACCTGAAATAGAGGATGACTGGCATGTGTTTTCTTCATTGAATTTTGCAGAAGATCATCCGGCGCGCGATATGCAGGATACATTCTTTATTCAGCATCATCCCGATATTGTACTTCGTACGCATACTTCGTCTGTACAAACACGTGTAATGGAAAAGCAACAACCTCCTATACGTATTATTTGTCCGGGACGTGTGTACCGTAATGAAGCTATTTCTTATCGTGCGCATTGTTTTTTCCATCAGGTAGAAGCTTTATATATTGATAAAGATGTATCATTTGCTGATTTGAAGCAAGTGCTGCTTTACTTTGCACAGGAACTTTTCGGAACGGATACAAAAATCCGGTTGCGTCCATCTTATTTTCCATTTACGGAACCATCTGCCGAAATGGATATTTCGTGTAATCTGTGTGGAGGAAAAGGATGCCCGTTCTGTAAATATACAGGCTGGGTAGAAATATTAGGATGCGGAATGGTTGATCCGAATGTGCTTGATAATTGCGGGATTGACAGTAATGTTTATTCCGGATATGCATTGGGTATGGGAGTTGAACGCATTACAAACCTGAAATATCAGGTAAAGGATTTACGCCAGTTTTCTGAAAACGATATTCGTTTCTTGCGTCAGTTTGAGTCTGCATATTAATGCGTAAAGAAGAAAGATATAAAGGAGTTCTCGGTTGGTTTGAGGAACATGTACCGATTGCCGAAACGGAATTGCATTATATGGATCCGTTTCAGTTATTGATTGCCGTTATTTTATCGGCGCAATGTACGGATAAACGTGTCAATATGATAACTCCTGCTTTATTTGAGGCCTTTCCTACTGCTGAGGTGTTAGCTGTAAGTACTCCGGAGGCGGTTTATGAATATATCAAAAGTGTTTCTTATCCTAATAATAAAGCAAAGCATCTGGTCGGAATGGCCCGGAAATTGCTTGATGAATTTGGAGGCCAGGTTCCATCTGACGTTGATGAATTGCAAAAACTACCAGGTGTAGGTCGTAAAACTGCGAATGTGATTGTTTCTGTTGTATTTGACAAGCCGGCTATGGCGGTAGATACACATGTTTTTCGGGTTTCGAACCGGATTGGTTTGACTAATAACAGCAAAACTCCTCTGGCTACAGAACGGGAACTTGTTAAAAATATTCCGGAGTCATTGATTTCAAAAGCTCATCATTGGTTGATTCTTCATGGTCGCTATATTTGTGTGGCTCGTAAACCGAAATGTATGGAATGTGGTTTGCAGCCCTGGTGTAAATATTTTTCACATATAACAAAGAAAGTCGGATAGTCTTTTTATTATTGATTAGCGTTTTATCTCTTCCCGTATTTTATACTGTCTTATTTAATATTTTACCGCTTTTGCGTTTCTTTATAGTCTGATCTTCTTCTTTTGAAATAATCAGTAATGACTGATAAATTCCGTCTATAACCAAAGCCATTCGGGGTATGTCCAGTGTTTCCATGGTATCTGTTATACGATGATAGTTTTTGTTCCGATAAAATGCTGTATTGGTAACCATCAAAGCATCATATCCGAAGTGCCAGTAGTTTAAATGATCAGAAAAATCGATTCCCTGCATTTCGGCTGGCGCTTTAATGTTTTTGACAGGTATTTCGGCTACCTGGTTAAATGCAGTAGAAAAACGATCGACAAATGGTCCGGATCCGAATCGTTTGGTTAACAATATGAAGTCTCCTTTTGAACCATATGCAACTTTCATTGGTTTCAGAGGATAACTTTGTGAGCCTTTTTCTTCGCTATAAAATCCGATCATCTCCAGGACCAGCATCCCGTAAACATCTTTTTGTTGATCGTACAGCGATTTTGCATGGATATAGCTACCCATACAGGAAGTTCTGAAAAAAGGGGGTTCTTCAAGTGAATAAGCAACCAATTCAATGGGACGATCCGGCGAACTACCTTTTAAAAGCCGTGCTAATTCCAGCAGTCCTGTGACTCCGCTTGCATTGTCATCAGCACCTTCCTGGTTGCCACATACATCGTAATGGGCACCTACAACAATAACCGGTTTATCGCTCATACCAAAACGACAAATGACGTTGAGATAGGTATTACCATCAGCAGTAAAAGGTTGCAACCAGGCAGTATCGGCATATTGTCTGAAAACCGATAAAATGTACGTGGCAGTCTGATTTAATAAAGGTAAGTTTTGGTAATTGCGATATCCATTTGTTTTAGTAATCCGGGTTAAATGATCAATAATCAGTGCATGATCAGCTTTGGGTATATCATCTGATTTTACCTTTTCCGGTTTATTACATGCAATGAGGATCGTACAAGTTAAAATTAAATATTTAAGCATACTTTGATAAAATTATTGGTTGTACAGCAAATCTATATTGTTTTATTGGAGCGATTGTACAACAATGGATGAACACCATTTATCAATAAGTAAACTGTTTAATTAACTTTGTCAGAAGAGATAAATATTTTATGTGGTTTTTATATGATATTAAATCATCTTATTTAATAAGCCAGAATCCACACCCAACAGCAAATAATCCGATTAAAACACTACTGCCAATATACAATAGGGCCATAAGGGTATTTCCGGACTCAAAGAGTTTCATACTTTCAGCCGAAAAAGTGGAGAAAGTCGTAAATCCGCCACAAAATCCTGTAATAAAAAGAAATTTAAAATGTGAGTGAACAGTGGCGTGCGATTCACACCATCCAAGTAATAAACCTATAATGAAACAGCCGGCTATATTAACTATAAATGTTCCAAGAGGAAAACTTATATGAAACAGTTTATTACTTAGTACAGTTGTCAGATAACGTAATATACTTCCTAAACCGCCTCCTAATCCTACTAATAAAATTGCTTTCAGCATCTTGTTGAAATTAGATTATATCCTATGACTTATGTTATAATTGCTCGCGAAATTGGGAAGGGGTAATCCCCACTTTTTTCTTAAAGAAAGTAGAAAACTGCCCGGAATTTTCGAAATGCAACTGGTAAGCTACTTCCGAAATTGTCATGGTAGTATCTGTTAAGAGTTCCTTTGCCTGTAATAACTTTTGCTGCAACTGATATTGGGCGGGGGATACACCTGTATATTCTTTAAACATACGCCGGAACCATGAATAGCCCAGTCCTAATTTGGAAGCAATTTCTTCTTGTAACAGTACTCCATCAATATTATCCTTGATGAGCTGACGGGCTTCGATAATCTTTTCTTCCATATAGGAATCTTTAAACTGGATGTTCTTCCGTTTATAATAAATCGAACCCAAGATGTGTAATACCATACTTGAAATCATTTGCTGATATCCGGTTTTCTCTTTTTTGGCTAAATCCAGAATATCTTCGTAAAGCCGGATAATTGTTGTGCTGTGACCGATATTGAAAAGCGGTTCTCTTTTGGTAAAGAAATGGTTTTCGACCCGTTTATCAATATGGGGACCACGAAAGCCTACCCAGTGCTCATCCCATCCGGTATCGGTATTCGGATAATAACTATGCCATTCTCCGGGAAAAAGAAGAATGATGGTACCTTCGCCTACCGGTTGTTTTTTTATGGAAGCCGATTCAAAATAACCGGATCCTTTTGTTATGTAAATCAGTTGATATTCATTTAATGTACGACGGTTAGGAGGCGAGAAATTATATTTTTCCGGGTGTTGCGATAAAGGGTAGGGACTTTGGGGAGGAATAAACTGATATCCAATGGTGGTTACCACAATACCCCAATCTTCGTCAATAGTATTTATACTTAGATAACGTAGCTGTTCGTTCTCCATCCTTCTTAATAAATTAGTTATTTATACTAACCTGTAGCCTGTAGTGCATTAATATAACATGAACAACTTCAGTGCAAATTACGGAAAAATATTGGATACTTAAAAACAAATATAGAAAGGAATGAATTTTCCGAATCAAAAGCGTAAGGCCAAGTTTTCGGATATTGAATTGATTGCAATCGACTTAATATCTGAACACATGGGGATTGATTCAGCGTATCAATTGTTTACAGCATTACCCGATTCTCTCTATAATAGAATTGAGAGGAGTGTTTACTCAAAGAATATGCATTGAGACTTATTATTGCTGTAAAATTATTTCAATTGCTTTATCCAATAGCTCATCACGTCCTTCCTGGATTCCCTGAATGGTAGGATTAACTTCAATATCCGGAACAACGCCAATGCGTTGAGTCTGTGTCCCGTCAGGATAATAAATACCTACACCGGAAATCCATGTATCTATTCCACCGGGAAAAGAAATTTCCGAAATCCTCCCCAGGGCGCCGGCAGTTTGACTTCCAATAACTGTAGTATTCCATCCGGTACGAAAACTAATGGCTTGATATTCCCCTTCACTTTGTGTTTCTTCGTTGACAAGTACAACCACTTTTCCAGGGTATGTTTCTTCAGCCTTTTGAATAAAATCAGTTTCGCGCCTGGTGAAAACAAATTCACCGGGGTTATTCGGATTCCCTTGCGTGTACTTTATAAAAATGGTATCAGACAATACAAACCAAGGGCTCAACAACTGTCCGGCAAGAGACGGATAGGTTCGAAGATCAATAATAATTCCTTCGGTATTCTTAAATTCCTTTTTGATAATGGGGATATCTTCATCTTTCAAAAAGGCAGGGTGAATATAACCAATATTTATGTTTTGCTCAAGCAATCTATAACATTGGGGGAACTCGCGGCCAGACAGGTAACGACCCTGTATTGTTTCAATATTTTTTTGTTTTGTCTGGCCGGATGTTATATAGTTTACATTGATAATCTGTTCATTTGACCTTAACAGGTCAAATGCTATATTCCTATTTCTCCTTGTTGCTTCGTTCGATGCCGGATAATAAATTCGAATACTATCAATAATTGCCTCTACAGGCTTACCGTTGATATGTGTGATGATATCACCCGTTAATAATCCTGTTTTGTCCTTAATCTCATCATTGGTCAATACGGTATCTCTGAGTGAGTAATAATCAGTCACTACTAATTTGTTTTCAATAAAACCAACTCTAAATGGCGCAAACCTGTTTCCTCTTGAATTATATACTTTATCACTCATTAAATCAGCAGCATGGGAATCGCAGATTTCACCGGTTAGTCTCAATGCAACCAATCCGTATTCCAATTCGTCCTTAGCTTCAATGAAGTAAGGAATATATTCGCCAAGAACATCGTTCCAGTCTTTATCTGTAAGATATTTAGAAGGATAAAAATAGTATACCATGTTCCAATAGCGGTATAATGCTAATAATCTAAAACCTGCATCAGGATAAGGCATGGCAGCATAATTGTTTTCGTTCAGAAATAAAGGACTATTAAAATAACTCAACATGACATAGTAATGATGTCCCTGATATCTGTTTTGATAAATATGTTGCAATTTGTTTTTCAATACCTGGTTCATATTGCTATTCCCGATCCACGATAAATCCGGTTGCAGGAAAACGTTATCAGAAGGTTGACAACTTTCACAATCAGGCACTTCACCAAGTGCGTTAATCCAATCTAACAAAAGGCTGTCACGTTGCATATTGTTATTCGCTTCTAAATAACCGTGCAGCAAACGGAACAGCTCATAATCCCAGTTGTAAATCCCTTTGGCTATAGCCGGATGATGGTATTTCAGGAAACCCCATATTCTTCCCAGTAATTCAAGGTTGTCGCTCTTTTGCTTGTCCAAGTCTGGGAAAACAAGTAGAGAACCATCGTCAAATTCTTTATCATTTTCAGCAGGAAAAGGCGTTGGAATAAACGGTTCCAATGTCTGAATGTCATTTCCGTCAATCGTTATTTTTAAATCATCCAACCACATTTTTCCATTTCCTGACAATTTCGCCCCAAACGAAATATTTCTGGTATTTACAGGGTTCATATCTAAAGTGATTTCATATTTCGTCCAATCAGTGGTACCAGTGATACGTGTTTTTTCGTCACGTGTAATTATCTCAGGCTGATTTCGGAAATTCGTAACCCGATGTGCAATTGCCATCACAAGTCCTGCATAGCCTTCAGTTATATTTTCTGTTTTTAAATAACCGGATAAAGTAATCCTTTTACCATCGTAATTTTCCGGCAGGGTAAATAATAAATATTTTTTATAGATGTTTTCGCCCGTAAATTCTATAGCGGCTGCATATTTTCCGTGTTTTACAATGGTTGAGTCTATTGATACTTTGTAATTCAATGAATCTTCCATATCTGTATACCAGCTAACAGGGAAGCCATTTTCAGTTATTTCAAAGTCCAGATAAGATCCCAAATTTGTATTTTGTGCCTGTCCGAAAATAGACAATAACAAGGTCGAAATTATCGTAAAAAGTATTTTTCTCATAATGTTGGATGATTGAATTTGATGTAAATATAGCAGTTTACACTTATATCCAAGGATAAATTCAAATATTTTTTAATAATTGTTATTATGATAGATTTCTAAATATAGATTTCACCTTTCAAATATAATTTGGCTTGTCCGCTTATTTCAACCCTGTTTCAGCAAGGTTGTTTTCCATTGCTATTACAAAGAGGGTGATTCGTTATTCTTGTTTGGGTAGAACTTGCTTTTGGCTAGACTTTTATTTAAAATAATTAAGCTGAAGCATATAAACTACCAGTGCACCTAATACCGAAATGATCATACATATAATTCCTGCGGTCAGTAGTTTTTGATGAGGTAGAGGTTCTTTAGGTTTTACATCTTGTACATTTGGTTTTCCGCACCATGGACAGTACTTATAGTATCCCGATATTTGTTTTCCACATTCAATACACTTGATTTCTGAATCTTTAGGACGAAACAAAAGGTATAGTATTAAACCGATGAAATTAGGTGAAAACAGGCATGTAATCAAAATCCAACCCCAGGGATTCATATCCCTCATTTTTGCATCGCAATACATCCATCTTACCACTAATATTAAACCGATCAGATAGACAATAAAAACCGGAATGTAACCTACAATGAATGAATTCATAATATAATCTCCTTTTTATTATTTGATTGATAATTAGTTATATATAATGTGAACAACAGACTAACGAATGATAAGAATATGGCAGATAAAATAAGTTTTAGTATAAAGTCAACATTGAACTGCCATAAAATCATAAATACGAACCCTGTCAGTAAAAGGTTTGCTATAATAAGCGTACGAATGAATTGAGATGACTTGGTTTCTCTTATTTTACACATGCGTATATATGTTTTCCTGTCTAATTCGTCAGGTATGATATACTTTTCTTTCATGCTTTGCCGGAGCAATTGATCTAATTCTTTATTTGTATCCATCTTTTTCTAATTCTGTTTTTATTATTTTTTTTGCCTGATTTAATCTGAACTTAACTGTACTTAAGGGGAGGTGCGTTACTTCAGAAATATCCTGATAACTCAGGTCCTTGAAATAATAGAGGATTATAGGTAGCCGGTATTTATCCTTTAGTTTCTTTACTGCAGATTGTATACGGATTGTTTCCTCTTTTTCAATAAGTAAATCCTCAGCACTTATACAGGTCGGCATTGCTTCCGGATAATCAGTTTGTGTTGAAAATAACCGGATGATTGATCGTTTGAGTTTTTCTTTCCGGTAAATATTTAGGCATATCGTATAGATCCAGTTGAATGAATTTTGATCGGGATCAAGTTGACTAAACTTTTCTGCTACTCTGGCCCAGGTATCGGCGAAAAGATCCTCAGAAAATTCTTTTGACATTGTCAGACGTATACAAAGGCTGTATATCTGCGATTTATACTGGTTATATAATTGCTCTAAACTGATGTTATCCATTTTTCAAGTAATCTTTTACAATATATATCCTTTAAACTGAATTTTGTTAGATAATTATGTAAATATAATCCGATGAATTGTTCGGACTATGATGATTTCCGGAAAAAAGATATATCATGACTTTGTATTAGAAAAGAGTGAATTCAAAATAAAATGTTTTTATCTTTACCTTGAATAAATTGTCTTTTGTCCTGAATAAAATATATTAGAAAAGAATATGAATATATACCGATCCTTTTTGCTTCTTATTTGTACCTGTTTTGTTTTTTCAAGTGTTAGGTCTACTGATAATTCTTCTGGATTTAACATGAAGAATATTTTTTCTGAGATTCCTCTTCAAGGGAATACATATACTGTGGCCGGAACTGTTGATGTTATCATGCCGGATAATGGATTGTTAATTGATAATCTGTGGACAAATAATGAGACTGTGATCCGTACTTATTTCCGGATCTCAAATGCTGGAGATTTGCAATTGTCATTGAAATATTCAGCCACTAGAGAGAGTAAAATAAGGATTACATGTCAGGGCAAAAGTTTTGAAATGACTTGTACTGAAGGTAAAGACCAGGTGATTCCTATTGGGAAAATTGACCGGGTGGATTCAGGTTATATAGCTGTAGATTTTCAGGGAATCGAGAAGAAAGGATCAATCTTTCCGCAGATACAATCCTTGCTGATCGAAGGTAAAGCTGCCGAAGGTACACTATACTTTGTAAATAATCCTGATTTTTATTACTGGGGACGTCGTGGCCCTTCTGTTCATCTGGGATATGTAATGGCAGAAGGAGATACTGAGTGGTTTTATAATGAAGTAACCGTACCGGAAGGAGATGACCCGGTGGGTAGTTATTTTATGGTAAACGGCTTTAGTGAAGGTTATTTTGGTATACAGGTCAATTCGGAAACAGAACGGAGGATTTTGTTTTCTGTATGGAGTCCGTTTGCAACCGATAATCCTGAAGAGATTCCTGCTGATGAAGAAATTCTTTTGAATGGAAAGGGTTCTGATGTTGTATCTCAATCTTTTGGAGGTGAGGGTTCCGGCCGGCAGAATTTTATGAAATATATGTGGAAAACAAATATAACTTATAAATTCTTACTTCGCTGCCGTCCGGATCCATTCCGTTCGGGATATACGGAATATACAGCATATTTTCATTCTCCCGATGATGGCTGGATGCTGGTTGCGAGCAATTCACGTCCGAAAATTACCACTTATTGCACCAAATTGCATTCTTTTCTGGAAAATTTCAATACGGAAACCGGTTACATTACCCGAAAAGTATATTTTGATAATCAGTGGATATACGTAGTGGGTAAAGGTTGGCAGGAGATTACTCAATGCCGGTTTTCCTGTGATAACACAGCGCGTCAGAAACAACGTATGGATTATCGTGGAGGTGTGGAGAATGATAAATTCTTTCTCCAGAATTGCGGGTTTATTAACGATTTAACTGAAAAAGATGCTCTTTTTACAAGGCCTGCACAGAATACTGTTCCGGATATTGATTTTGAGAAGTTGCCCTCGTCTTCAATTAACAATGCGAATCAGTAGCCAAGTAATCCTAAATCCCTGAAGGGATTTAAGAGGTAAAAGGTGAAAATGTCCGAGTTTCTTTGGAAATCCGTCAGAGATTCGTTTAATACGTATGTATATTTTGTCTGATTTTTTTATATGTTTTTCTAAACTCAAACAGAAGTACCAACATAATATACAGCAATAGAACTCCTGATGCAATAAATGCAATGGTTTCGGTTATATGGTATGAAAGAGGATCGAATTTAAATTCAATTTTATGCTTTCCTGCCGGGATGGGCATTGTTCTTAAAACGTAGTTAGCTCTTATATGTGGAGACAATTCTCCATCTATATATGCATACCATCCATGTGGGTAATATATCTCAGAGAATACGACCAATTTATCTTCAGACGATTCGGATTCATATACAAGATGATCCGGAGCGTAAGAGATCATTTTTATGTAGGATGAATTTTCCACATGAGGGTTTTCTAAGTTCTTTGAGATAAAGGAATCAAAACGTTTATCTATAATTGCAGTCGCTAACGGATCAAATTCATTTAGTGCATTGATTTCTTCATCGGGCGAGTCTACCCATCTTATATTATTCACAAACCAGGCATTGCCAAGTGCAAAAGCGTTTTTGTGTAATTGTGGTTGGCCTTCTTTTTCAGTAATAATGTATTTGGTATTAAGCATATTCAGCACAGCGGGATTCATGTAGATAAGATGATGTTCTATCAGGTCTTGATAGCGACGTATTTTTGCTGCATGATATCCTCCTATTGATTTGTGATAATATGAAGTAGTGGGGTCGCTGAAAGGATTATTATTAGGGACAGCCAGATTATATACACGATAACTAAGAGATTTGTCTTCAAGTATTTTATTATCAATAGCTGTTTTCTTAAATACTTTACCCTGCTGTTGTTGTGGGTGAAAATCCTTTTTGTTTAAGTAACGCTTATTCACCAGAGAGAGATCAAATAATACTAATATTGCCACTAATGACAGAAATAAGTTGGACTTAATTTTATACTTGTAAAAAAGCCATATAAGCCCTACACCAATAAGCACTATTATCAGACTTCGCCAGGCATCCGAACGGGAAATAGCAATGCGTACAGCTTCAATATCATCCATTAATAATCGGAAATCTGCCGATTGTCTTGAATTTTCTTGTATTATTTCTTTAAAATAATCAGTTTCTGATTCACTAAGAAACTTAAAGCAATAGGGATAGATCAGGAATAACAGCAATAGGCCGGCAGTCAGTGCCATGCTTATATATAATTCTCTTTTATATTTATTAATTATTCCGGGATCACTCACCACCTTTATTAATGTCAGAATGGCAAGCATAGGAATTGTGAGTTCTGCTACAACTAAGATTGATGACACGGCTCTGAACTTATCATATATGGGAAAATAATCCAGAAAGAGATCTGTGAGCCACATAAAGTTATGTCCCCATGATAATAATATAGATAAAACTGTTCCGGCCAATAATATCCACTTCCATCGTCCTTTTATTATAAACAAGCCATATACAAAAAGAAACATAATAAAAGCTCCTACATAAACCGGTCCTTCCGTAAAGGGTTGATTGCCCCAATAACGATTCGTTTTTGCTATGTCGTGCCGGTATTGAGAAGGAACATTATGTAATGCTTTTTCATCATTTCCAATAGTCCCGGTTGCTCCACCTTTAAAATCAGGAATCATCAGCGTGAATGTTTCTTCTATCCCATAGCTCCAGTTAGTAGCATAATCACGATCTATACCTGATGTCTGATTGGTTGAGTTTATTTTTAATTCTGATGGACCACGCATTGTGTATTTTGAATATTGCCATGAATGGAAAATATTGGTTGAATTTATAGCAAATGCAATTAGTCCGGCCAATAGAAGCACACCACTGGCATTTATGAATCGCTTTGTTGTTTTGTTTTTAATGCAGATAACAAATTCACTTATAACAAATAATGACAATAGAATACTGAAATAATACGTCATCTGAGGATGATTGGATACTAGTTGAAGCGAAGCGTAGATAGCAGCGACAGCACCTCCAAGTAGATATTTACCCCGATATGCCCATATAATTCCTGCAAATGTAGGTGGAATTGAAGCCAAAACCAATAGTTTCCATATATGTCCTGTGTGGATTAAAATAAAGAAATAGGATGAAAATGCATAGGCTATAGCACCGATTATTGCAATGCGGGGATTTGCTCCCAAAGCAAGAAATAAAAGAAATACCCCGAAAAGCAACATAAATATCAGATTGGCCGGGTAGGGGAGAAATAATCCTGAGATATTTTGAATATATGAGATTGTTTTGGTACTTGGATAACCCGGAGATATTTGATACGTAGGCATTCCTCCGAAAAGAGCATTTGTCCAAAGCGTTTTCTTGCCCGTTTGCATTTGAAAATCAAGAGCTTCTTTTCCGGCGCCCATTCCACCTGTACCATCAACAGTTATCATGGTTTGGTTTTGGAATATTTCCGGAGTAAAATAGGCTATTGATACAACAGCAAAAATACCAATTGCTGCAAAATAGGGTAATAGGGGTTTTAAAAGAGTGTTCCACATATTGATAACTAATTTATATTTGCTATTCAGTTAGCATGTACAAATGTACAGTTATCAATTTCCGTATAAACAGGCATTAACAAAAATGCCTTATCCGAGAGATTTCAATGTGTTATATGTTAGGCTGTTATGAAAAGTGTCATTAACGATATTGCGAAATCAAACTCTCTTTCTTTAAAAAGAAAAGTTCGTATTTTACACTTTAATCAGATATTCAAGAAATCCATCTGCATTACTGAACCCCATTTTTTTTACCAATTGTGTGCGTTTTACCCGAATGGAACTTTGTGTGTAGTTTAGTAATACTGCTTGTTCGTCGCTTCGAAATCCGGCACGAATAAAACAACAAAGTTGTAACTCTTTTTCCGTCAGATTGAGATGTGCTGATTTTATTTTATCGACAAATCCGTTGTACAAGTCATTTATTACAGGATAAATACTATTCCAATCCATCATGTTCTGACCAAATATTTTGTGGAATTGACGCATGAATTCATTGGTGTTTTCATTTGTTATAATATTCATTTGAACTACCTTACGGGCAATATCCAATTTATTCATAAGGAATTTTCTCAGTTGCTCACTTCTTTCATTCCGTTCTGAAATGACTTGATGATAGTTCTGCATTTGTTCTGTTTGCTCAGACAGTAACAGGTTAACGGTTTGCAATTGTTTTTCTTGTTGTGTAAGCATTTCCCGAAAAGTACTCAAAGTTTGTTTTGCTTTCAGCAACTCATTTTCTTTCCGTTTGATCCGGTAGATTAAAAACCAGCCAACAAAGACCACTATCAAAAGAACAACAATAACTGTTAATATTAACCTGAGCCGTTGGATCAAAATTTTATTATAACTGTTTTCAATTTTTTCTTTTTCATGTAGTTCCTGAAGATACGGAATAGAATTATTTATGGCATCTTTGTATATCGTATCCTGTAACTGAGTCGTTTGCCGGGCTTCTTGTAATGCAGAGTGATAGTCTCCGTTTTTCTCATGAATCTGAGACATCAGGCTATGATAATGAAGCTTTGCTTCAGGATGTTCAGTAGATATTTTTTCTACATATCCGAATGCTTCGTCGTGTTTGCCTTTTTGTAATAAACAATTTGCCATTACCCAATAGTTCCAGAATGATTCATTGTTTTGGTCATCTTTACTTATTGAGACTTCTGCACAGTGTCTGGCTTTGTCATATTGCTCCAACTCTAAATACACACAGCTGATCTTTCGATTCATACGGGCAATATATCTGTCGTTAGATGTTTTGTATGCGTAATCTAATACCTGCTGATAATAATATAAGGCACTGTCACGTTCGCATTCCTCTACGAACATGGTGCCAATAAAGTCTAACATTAATATCTCATTTATTTCATTACCGCTTCTAAAGAAATAGTCTTTCGCTATTTTAAAATTATCTAAGGCTTTCTTGTAATTTTGATTCGTTTGATAGACTGTTCCAATGCTATAATATATCTGTCCGGACAGGTAATCAGATGAGATATCTTCGGCAAAGTCTTTGGCTTTTAAAAGATAATTCATCGCAGTTTCATTCTTATTTTGAGCAATACATACTCTACCTGCATACAGATTAGCTTTAGCTGCTTCTGTTGAATCGTTTTCCTGTATATAAAATGAAACAGGGATATGCATCAATGTATCGTCTTTTATACTAATACCGGCCTTTTCGTGTGCTTGCACTTGAAGCAATAGATAATTTGCGTAATCTTTTGCAGTTAGTTCTTCAGGATTATTTATGGATTGAAGTAATAGTAATGTATTATCCGGTTTTTCAGCTAAAGCTAACTTTGCCTGCTTAAGTAATGACTTATAGTGGTTATCTTGTTTTGCATTACATGAACCTAAAACAAAAATAGATATGAAAGCAATGATTATATAGATTGTTATAAAATTACCTCTAGTTAGCATAAATACCACATATTAATTTGTCACATAGATTATAACAAATCTAACGTTTTTTATGTGTCCATTATTGTTTCCTGGTAATATTTGAATCGGGTTCAATATTTTCATACATTGTTTCTAATAATTTCTCTGCATCCAATCGTTTTACGGTTATAAACTTTTTCCCATTATTCGGATTCGTATAACTTTCTATTCTTTTTAAATCTTCTATGACTTTTGTAAGTTCATCGATACTAATTCCCTCCAGATCCTGGTATTTGTTTAAAATATGAATGGATTCAATGTTTTCATTTTCTATTTGATTAAACCTGTGTTTATCGGTTTTATCAATTTCAACTAATTCATAAATCTTGGTGTCAAGAACTTGTTTCCCGATAATTTGCAGGTATTGATCAACAATTTCTTTGTCCACCATAATTTTACCGTTTCCGGCCCAATGCCTGTTTTCTTCATTTTTCTTTACTCCTGAAACCCAATATATCTCACCTGTCTCAAGATCTCTGCAACCGCCATGTCCGTTACCTTTCAGTGCATGATTATTGAAATACATGGTTTTCCCTGATTTTGAAAATTCTACTTGTCCTATCCAAGCAGGTCCGTTATCAGCATATCCTGTTTTTAATTCGATATATTTTATTTCTGTTTTCACTTTTGTTATTTATCGATTATCACTATCTCATAATAGGGTTTAATCAATTTTAAAAGTATCATCGTCTTTGTTTTCAATCCAGTTATATTCAATTTCAAATGAAATCTTTCTTGCAAATTCAATCCCATACCGATCACTTAAGAACCCTAATACCATATCCATTCCTGCGCTTACACCAGATGACGTATAGAATTTTTCATCAACTGTCCACCGTGCTGTTTTATTCCACAATACATTTGCTCCATTTGTTATAACCCAGGAAAATCCTCTTTTATTTGAAGTCGCTATTTTGTTATCTAATAAACCTGTTCTGGCAAGTAATGCACTTCCTGTACAAACTGTGAGCACATAATTGCTGTTGTTGGCTGTTTTTTTGATTTCTTGAATGAGTAAATTGTTATTAACTTCTTTTCGTGTACCCAGACCTCCCGGAATTAAAAATACGTCTACTTTATCTGCTATGGTATTTAATTCATTTGTCAAGACAGAGACTCCATGTTTGTTTTTACAATGCCCGCCATTTAATGAATAAAATCTTATGGTGTATAAATCGGTGAGTCGTCCGAAGATTTCAACAGGCCCAAAAACATCAAGTGTTTCAAAGTTATCAAAGAGTAATATCACAACTTCCATATTTTGTTTTATTTTCAAAGTAATATGTATCGAAGGCTAAAATCATGAAGATGTTATTAAGTCATTTGCATTGGGCAACAAATGCCAGATCAAGAATTATTTCGCAAATAGGGTTTTCTTTTGTGAATGTGAAGTCGCCCATATTAAGAACACGTCTCCATTGCCCATTGGACTCCAGTAAAAACTGTTGAACATTTATAACAATGCTATCGGATTCAATATCCGATTTTTGTATGTTCAGAATCAACTTCTCTGTTCCGTATTTTACGTCGTTTGGTTCCGCATCGGTAATATCTATAAATGTGATTTTACCATCATTGAATTTCCTGTCGGCTTTTTCGGATGATGAATGGAGAATCAGATATCCTTCTTTACAATTCGTCCATTTATCATTTAAATTGTTGTGTACACATTCCTGCAATTCCTTGTCAAAGTTTTTCATTTCAAAAAGTACAACTTTTCCTTTGTCTTTTTCCGAGCAGGCAATCAATAGAAAAAGGACCAAAGTAATCAGAATTTTTATTGGCAGATTTGTCATGGTTGCTTCTTTTAGCCGGGCTTTTGTATATGTCTTTTTATTTGTCAATATGATCTGTTTTTATATTGTATTTCTTAGCTATTGCATAGAACTCGTTTTCCTGTCCTGTATTTTTCATTACCTGAAATGCGTTAGCTATTATTATTTCGGCATCTTTAATATAATCCGAATTTGTTTGTTGATATATTTTATGGGCGATTGATATGTTTTCCAGACCTTTATCGAAGTCTCCCATGATAAGATAATTTTTGGCAAGTCCGAAATATCCTTCCGGGTTATCGGGGTAAAGTGTTTTGACCTGCAGAAAGAATTTATTGGAGATATCGAATTTAGACAAATCTATATAAAGAGCCCCGATATTTATTAATGCGACTTCTCCTTCCGGATATATTGCAAGGGATTTATTATAATATTTCAGTGTATTTGTGTAATCTCCCAATCGTTTGTAGCAAAATGCAATATTATCCAAAACGGGAACATAAGTGGAATCTTCTAAAAGCGCTGATTGATAAACCTCTATTGCAAAATCGTATTTTTCATCTTCCATTAATTCGTTTCCGACCAAATAAAGGAGAAATGCGGATTCGTTTTCCCATTTAGCATAATATTTTTCTCTCTCATCTTTAAGCTCTTTCTGCGTGTTTGTTGCATCGTACATGTCATTAGTTGAGGACAGAATTGAATCAACTTTTTTTACTATATTTTGAATATCCTGAATGTTTCCAAGTTTATCTTTATCGTCCTGATTAGAAGAACTCAAAAGTACTTCTGTCATTGCATTTGAAATACATTCCCTGTATTTTACATCATCTATTATTTCTGCTTTTTGTATACATTGATATGCCTGTGCGGCTATTTTTTCTTCAAGTGATTGACTATGCGCATTCGTTACTATGAATGCAGTTATGATAATAAAAATTTGTTTCATATTCTTTATTTTATTTGTTTGCTTCATTTGAAGACAATTGTTTCAACTGTTTTCTTAAACTTAACCAGATAATCATCCGTATTATCGTAGGCGGTAGCAGCAAATATCAATGCTATTGTGAATATATATTTTTCTTTCATACGTAAATATTATTTCAAAGATTTATTAACCCGGATATAAGTACTGATAATTAAAAGGACATTGATAAGTGAGAAAACATAAACTGAAAATTCACTAATATTGATTGTGTAATAGCATAATAACCCATATAGTCCGATGATAAAAGCTCTGTCACTTTTCCCCATGGGGCCATCATATCGCCTTTCATTGGAAACTATTTTGCCAAGTATACCGGCAAATTCATTGATAATGCTTAGGCAGATAAATATAACAATCAAATAAAGATATTCTCTTTCGTATTTGAGTAGAGGAAAGTAAATAAACAAATCTGAAATGATGTCGCCAAGTTCATTCAATACTTCGCCTTTTTTGGATTGTTGATTATATTTTCTGGCCATCATTCCGTCGAGTGCATTCAGAGCCATTCTTAAGAATAAACCGATTGGAAGTGCTAAAAATAAGATATGATAGTAGTCGGCAAACCAGAATGCCAGTCCGATTAACAATGACAAAATAATGGAGGATATTGTAATCTGATTAGCTGTAACTCCATGACGGTGCAAAAATATTAATATGGGGGTTAATAGCCGTTGAAACTTTGGTTTTAGTTTATAAACTGATATCATATTTTTTTTGATTTTAACTAGTCTTGAAATATCTAAGCGCTTATTAGAACACTCTCAACTAGCCTTTATTATTTTTTGCTTGCGTTCTCAAGTACATATTGTAAATATTTGTTGAAACTTTCATAGCCATTTTTATCAGGTTTATCAAGATCAATCATTTCGTCAAGTGATGTATCAAAAATTTGCCAATTATTTTTTCGTGCAAGTAATACAATCTCATACAGGGCTTTTTCCCCATACAAATGTAGTATTTTGTTGCTAACGAGCTCACTGTCTATATAATAATCTACTGCGAAATCGTCACTTTCAAAAGATCTGTGATTATCGTCTTTCTGAATATTATTGAAATGACAATCTAATATTCTACAAAAGTCTGTAGGTTCTAATAAATTCTCGTCTACGTCTTCAATCGATTTGATTATTTGACGTGAATTAAACAAAACTATATCCCAACTCATAATTTATATTGTGTTTTGTATATTGATGCTGATGTCTCTGATTTTCCACAAATTAAATTGAATATTTATATGTCTGTCGAGGAATAGAAAAGAATATCTTTTTTTTGCTATTTGATTATTATTCAATAGTTTTTGGCTTTTTACGGTTAAAATACAAATCATAAAGGAGTATACAAAAGCCTGCCGTTACGGAAATATCTGCCATATTTACAACTCCGGTATGGAATAAAACAAAGTCGAAATACAAAAAGTCTGTTACAGAGCCATGTAATATTCTGTCGTAAATGTTACCTAATCCTCCGCCAATCATGAAGCTTACCCCGGTAATAAAGAGTATGGATAAAGTGTCTTTTTTTATGAGATAAAAAAGTGCGTAACCAATAACAATCAAAGGGAATGCAATCATGAGTAACTTGTACAATGGGCGGGGAATTGTATCTCCTAGGCCTAAAAACGCACCTGTGTTTTCTACTTTTGTAAGAATTAAATAATTACTTATTACATTTATTTGCGTGTTATATTCAATTTTTTGCCTGACAATATTTTTTGAAATTTGATCACAACTAACATTGGCTATTAGTAGTACTATAATGAATAAACTCTTTAATAATTTATTGGTTTTCATATTTCTTTTGTAGTTGTTGTATATTTATTTCTGTAAAATCCGGAATTCTATCTTTTTACAAAGATAAATGAAATCTTGGTTTTATTTTTTATTTCGGAATTTCTTGCCTCGGATTGCCGGTTTGCTTTTAATTACATTCGTTGTTAAGCATGTGTCAATTTTGAAATATATATTGTCACTTTATTAAGCAATTGTCAGTAAAAAAGAAATATCTTTGTCATTATAACAAGTTATACAACCTTATTATCATGAGTAAACATCATTTTCTGGCATTTGATTTAGGAGCCACAAGCGGCCGGTCTATTTTAGGTACATTTGACGGTGTCAATTTTGAAATGAAAGAGTTGACGCGTTTTCCGAATGCAATCATGGAATTGCATGGAAAATATTATTGGAATATATTTAATCTGTATGATTCGTTGAAAGAAGGTTTACGCACATGCGCAAAACAAGGTATTCAACTTACTTCTATAGGCATTGATACGTGGGGTGTGGATTTCGGGTATATCGGTAAAGACGGTACCATATTAGGATTACCACGTGCTTACCGTGATCCGTATACAGAAGGTGCTCCGGAAGACTTTTTCAAAATTGTACCTCGTGAAGAAGTATATCGTTTGACCGGAATTCAAATTATGAATTTCAATAGTTTATATCAGCTTTTTCGGGCTAAGCAAACCGGTTTTTCACCTTTAAATGATGCCGATAAAATATTGTTTATGCCGGATCTGTTGTCTTATCTGCTGACGGGAAAACAAGTTTGTGAGTATACAGAAGCATCTACATCACAAATACTTAATCCGGCAACACGTCAGTTTGAAACCTCTTTACTGAAAGCAGCCGGACTACGTGAATCTTTGTTACATCCTTTGGTTGATCCGGGGACAATGATTGGTACTATTACGGATGCTTTAGCCGAAGAAACGGGGGTAGGAAAAGTGCCTGTCGTTACAGTTGCAGGTCATGATACAGCCTCTGCAATACTTGCCGTACCGGCGGAAAATAAGAATTTTGCATATTTGAGTAGTGGAACATGGAGTCTGATGGGGGTTGAAACTGAGACTCCTATTTTAACGCAGGAATCGTTTGAAAGGAATTTTACAAACGAAGGTGGTGTTGAAGGGACAACGCGTTTCCTGAAAAATATAACAGGCATGTGGTTATTGGAGCAGTGCCGGAAAGAATGGGAAAAAGCCGGGCGCAGTTATAACTATCCTGAAATCGTTAAGATGGCTGAAGAAGCAGGTAAGACTCCTTCTATTGTGAATCCGGACGATCCACGGTTAGCAAACCCGGCAAGTATGTGTAAATCAATTGCTGAGATTTGTATTGAAAATGGTCTTCCTTCCCCGTCATCGGATGCAGAATATGTCCGTTGTATATTTGAGAGTTTAGCTAGCCGGTATAAGGATGTATTAAATCAATTATCAGGGATGGTACCATTTCCGATAGAGAAATTGCATATTATTGGTGGCGGGTCTCAAAATGCGTTGTTAAATCAATATACGGCAAATGCTATTGGTATGCCGGTTGTTGCAGGTCCATCAGAAGCTACGGCAATAGGAAACTGTATGATGCAGGCAAAAGCTGCGGGTTTGGTTGCCGATCGTTGGGAAATACGTAAGATAGTGGCAAAATCGTTTCCAACACTCACGTATTTACCGGATTGAAAAACACACCCCTGGCCCCTGAAGGGGAATTTAGGAGAAAGGAACAAGGGAAAAGGTGAAAGTAATAAATGTTGTTAGTGAAGTCTGAACACGGCTTGGCATCAATATAAAAGTACATAGTGGAATAGAAATTTCTAGAACTATAAGAATCATATATCATTTAAAAAATTAAGAACCATGAAAGAAAGTTTAATAAAACAGGCTTATGATGCTGCAAAGGAACGTTATGCGGCTTTGGGTGTAAATGCTGATGATGCATTGGCTAAACTAAAGAATATATCTTTGTCTATGCATTGTTGGCAGGCAGACGATGTTAGCGGTTTTGAAAACCAGGGTGGTGATCTGACCGGAGGTATTCAGGTAACCGGAAATTATCCCGGAAGAGCCCGTACGATTGATGAACTACGCGCTGATGTTTTAAAGGCACAGTCTTTGATCGCAGGTAATCACCGGTTGAGTTTACATGAAATTTACGGCGATTTCCAGGGACAGGTAGTAGACCGTGATGAAGTAGAACCCAAACATTTCCAGAGTTGGATGGAGTGGGCGAAAGCTAACAATATGAAGCTTGATTTTAATTCTACTTCTTTTTCACATCCGAAAAGCGGTAATCTGACATTGGCAAATCCTGATAAGGAAATCCGTGATTTTTGGATTGAGCATACGAAACGTTGCCGTTGGATCAGTGAAGAGATGGGTAAATACCAGGATGATCCGTGTATTATGAATCTTTGGGTTCATGACGGTAGTAAAGAAGTTCCTGCAAACCGGTTAATGTATCGCCAGTTATTGGAACAATCGTTGGATGATATTTTCGCTACGAAATATAATAATATGAAAGACTGTATTGAAGCTAAATTGTTCGGTATCGGTCTGGAAAGTTATACTGTGGGATCTTATGATTTTTATTTGGGTTATGGAGCAAAGAAAGGTAAAATAGTAACCTTAGATACGGGTCATTTCCATTTGACGGAAAGTGTTGCGGATAAAATATCCTGTATGTTGCTCTTTACACCGGAAATCATGTTACATGTGAGTCGTCCGATACGTTGGGACAGTGATCATGTGGTTATCTTAAATGACGACCTGCAGGATTTGACACGTGAAATTATCCGTTGTAATGCGCTTGATCGTGTACATATCGGTTTAGATTATTTTGATGCAACTATTAACCGCGTAGGCGCTTATGTGATTGGTTGCCGGGCAACTCAAAAAGCTCTTTTGATGGCGCTTCTTGAGCCTTCAAAAACGTTGCAGCAATACGAAGCCGAAGAGCATCTGTTCGAACGGCTGGCGTTGCAGGAAGAGCTTAAGAATATGCCGTGGAATGCTGTTTGGGATATGTTCTGTTTACAAAATGATGTACCTGCAGGAGATAATTATATTGCAGAAATCCAGAAATATGAAGAAACGGTAACCTCTAAGCGGGGTTGATATATTTAGAGGGTATCTGAAAGATCGTCATAGTGATTATTCGAGATGACGGCTTTTTAGGTATCCTCTTAAAAATAAATCAAGATGAATACATTAATCGGATTAATTATTATTGCTATCGGCAGTTTCGGACAATCGAGTTCGTACGTCCCAATCAATAAAGTGAAAGACTGGTCGTGGGAAAGCTTCTGGTTGACCCAGGGTATTTTTGCCTGGCTGATATTTCCTTTCTTAGGTGCTTTATTAGCAGTGCCGGAGGGAAGTAGCTTGTTACAGATTCTGTCAGTAGATATTACGGCTGCGTTGAAAGCAATGGGCTTTGGCGTTTTGTGGGGTGTCGGAGGATTGACTTTTGGCCTTAGTATGCGCTATTTAGGTGTTGCTTTAGGACAATCGATCTCTTTAGGAACCTGCTCGGCTTTTGGAACACTGATTCCGGCATTAATGGCAGGAACGAACCTTTTCGAAGGAAAAGGACTGGTATTATTGATTGGTGTGAGTATTACACTGGCGGGTATTGCTATTATCGGTTACGCAGGAGGATTACGGGCAAAAAATATGACAGAAGAAGAGAGAAAAGCTGCTGTTAAGGATTTTGCTTTGACAAAAGGGTTGTTAGTCGCTCTTCTGGCTGGTGTAATGAGTGCCTGCTTTGCATTGGGACTCGAAGCCGGAACACCGTTAGTTGTGGATGGCGTAAGCGAATTGTTTAAAACGCTTCCTGCTACATTGATGGTTACTTGTGGTGGTTTTATTACGAATGCAGCTTATTGTTTATTCCAGAATGGCAAAAACAAAACATTTGGAGATTATGGCAAGAAGTCATTGCTTGCCAACAATATGATGTTTTGCGCACTGGCAGGATTGCTTTGGTATTCGCAATTCTTCGGATTGGGTATGGGAAAAAGTTTTTTGGAACCGGGTAGTGTAATGATGGCTTTCTCTTGGAGTATTCTGATGGCGTTGAATGTGATATTCAGTAATATATGGGGAATTATATTAAAAGAATGGAAAGGGGTTTCCAAACTGACCATTTATGTATTGGTTGCCGGTTTGGGGGTATTAATCTTTGCATTAATTTTTCCTGAATTGATGAAGTAGCTCATCATCTTTTCTCAAATAAATAGACTTTTTTTAGATGAGGTCGTTTCTAAAAACAAATAGAGACGGCCTTATTTAATTTTACAATACAGCATTTGCTACTTTTGTTTGATAGTACCCTTCAAAGAAATGCAATAAATGATTCAGGAATTCTTCTGTAGATTCGTTGGATTGGGTAATGTCGATAAGGTTGATAACCGGGCTGGGTATGGAAGCAACTTTTTTACCACGTATGGATTGGTTGCCTTGCAATGCATATGCAAGATGTGATAAGTCGGAGTGGTGGAGTAGGGTCCCATGAAAGAGAATCCTGTCACGGGTAACATGCGAAGCGGTTCCGGAAATCTTTTTACCGTCTATTAATAATTCTTTTCGTTGGCCGACACTGGCATTTATTCCAAATGATTGAAGGGATTTGATGATTGGAGTTGCGAAGTCTATTTCCAGAACCGGAGTGTCTCCTTTAGGCATGATAAAGGCATAATTAATATTACCATAATCGTGATAAACGGTTCCTCCACCGGAAATACGCCTGTAAATTTCAATACTGTGCTGTTGACAATAAGGGATGTTCACTTCGGCTTCTATTGATTGATTTCGCCCGACAATGACGGATGGCCGGTTGATATAAAATAACAGAACATCCTTTGCCGGATATTCTGTTAAATATTTTTTTTCCAGTTCACTATTAATGACCGGATCATCAGATGTGCTCTTAATAAGCAACATAATAGTTGTTTATTCTACATGGAATGCTTCGCGTAAGTCTTCCACTTCTTCATCACTGATCGGATTAACAGCTCCGATGGCATGTGCCATAATTAATGATTTTGCTGTAAATTCGGCTACTTCCAAACGGTCGAAAGTTTGCAACAGCCCATCACCGGTTACAACAATCGAATCGTTTGCCAATAGAACAGCCGGGGTTGTTTTTAATTTTTCAACAATCTGCATGTTGTTATCAAACTGTACACCAAACTTGATCGTTGGTATATCTTTTAAGAAAATCCAGCTTTCCGGAATTGTCCTAACATTCATTACAGCTCCTGAAGTACAAAATCCCATCAGATGAGGCGGTTGCGTCAGGATAATCGAATTGATTTTCGGATTGCTCTGATAAATAGCCTGGTGTAATGCTACTGAGCGACTGGGTATTTTTCCGGCTTCTACCATTCCATTTTTTATCTGTACAATGTTGTGGGGTTCAATATCCCAACGAGGTACTCCCGGAGGTGTTATCAAAAAATCATTGTCTTTCCAACGGACAGAGACTGTACCGTATGAACTGATCATTAATCCCTGGTCGCAGGCGCGACGAACAATCTTTACGATCTGATCACGGATAGCACGTTCTTCGGAAGGATAGGTAACATCCATGAAATGGGGGAAATTTGTAGGAAGCGACTTTTCGTGTTGTTCGATTTGCGCATCTGTTAAATAGGTCGGTTCACCCAATATCTTTGCATTGATTAATGTGCGGGCACAGAATTCAAGTGTTTCAAACCGTTGATAAGCATCCATAAGGTCTTCACCACAAAGTACAACTCCATGATTTTCCATAATCACGGCTTTATATTCGGGATTATCTTCAAATTCATCAGCAATATTTTGTCCGAGAGCTTCGCTTCCCGGAACTTCATACGGTGCATATCCGATCGTTCCGCAAACACGTTTTGCCTGTGGGATAATATTCGTATCGGGTATTTGCTCTGTAATACTGAATGATACCAATGCCGGCGGATGTGCGTGAATTACTGCGCTCATTTGCGGACGTATTTCATAAATTGCTTTATGGAATGGAAATTCCGATGAGGGTTTATGCGGTCCGATTATACTGCCGTCTTTTTTTACACATACAATATCTTTTGTTGTCAGAGAGCCTTTATCTACAGAACCCGGAGTAATCCAGATATCGCCATTTTCATCTTTGATGGAAATATTTCCACCGGAAGTCGTTGTTAAACCACTACGGTATATACGACTGATAACCACCCTGATCTGATCAGCAGGGTGCATTAACTTTGTGTCTAGTTGTTTCATAAAATTATTTTACTTGAAATAACGGTGCAAAGTTATAAAAAGTTACAGATTATCAGTTATTGATATGGTTGTTTTCTAAATAAAAAGAGTGATCGGGGTAATTCCGACCACTCCTGCCTTTGGGGGCATCTTCGAACAAGACTATCCTCCGGTTTTAACCGGATAGTAAAAAAAGACTCTCTAATATATTACATCAATTACTTTTTATTAAAGTGGCGCCTTCTCCTTTTCCGATTGTTATCTGAGTGATTTCTTCACCTAATGAATTATCTTCCAACAGACGGCGATATTTGCCACCCAGTTCTACTGTGACGGGATTGAAGCCCAGGGGAGCTATTGCATTATTAGCATTTCCGAAGTGAGCTATTACGAGTCCTTTTTCAAATTCCCGACCAAGAATTTTATGATCATTAGGGGCTGTTGATACTGCTCCTTCTGACAGTACAAAGAAACGGTCAGTACCGGATACACCCCAATAATCTTTTCCGCTTCGCACAACAGGTTTGCCTAAATCGTATTCGCGGTTGATGTGCCAATGTGTTTCTGTTAAATCTCCTTTTGTAGGCCAACCACCATAATAACTGGCAGATCCCTTATGGTAAGAAAAATATCCGTTATTGTGGACAACTAACATTTGTACAGCCAATGTAAACTGAATAAAATTATCCCATTGTTCCTCTGTATATTTTTCAGGTCTATCATAATAATTGGTTTCGCTGTTGGCTATGATTGTGACACCTTTTTCCATTGCTTCATAAAGGTCTGTAAGGCTTCGTATATCATAAGTCCGCATACGTACCATATTGGTTATGTATTCCGTCATTATTTCATCATACACATGATCGAACTTGTCTTTGGCCATATAATTATATTCGGAGATATAATATGACTCAGAGAGATTACCGTATAATTGAAAGTTTTGTCCGATTGTAGCTTCAATCGTTTGTTCCATCTGGTTTCTCATCTTTACCATATCTTCACCGGCACGTACCCGGGCCTCATCTAACGTCTTAATTCCCAGTTTACGCATTTCTATTGTATTATCCAGACGGTAATATGTTTCGGCAATATTGTAATAACTATCGATAAATTGTCCGTCCAGATATTTGCCTTCTTCTTTATTTACGATAACACTTTTTAGTACTATAGCTGAGTATGCTTCACGAAATACTTTTGATGAGGGACAGTAAGTAGGATAGGCTGCTTTATATGTTGTACGAACTCGAGCTTCCTTTAGTGTTTTTGCAGAACCTTTCGGGCCATATCCCGGAACATTGGCAAATACGGTAGTGCCAAGTTTAACTTCCGTATCTTCTTCGTAATGATAATACAATTCTTCCGGATCAATACCCCGCTCTTCGCACCATTTTTCCATTGCAGCAGCCACATCGGTATACATTGATGTATAGCCGATTAATTTAACATACGGATTTGCTTCTTTAAGTAAGTTAAACGCTTTTGGTTTGGAAACGGTTCCTGTTACAATTACATCGTGATGATTTGCCAGCCATTCTGCCGATTCTTTAGTCGTAACAGCTACATCGTCATAGTCAAAACCGGCCGTACGTATTGAGTTCCATAGGTGCTTATCTTCAGGAGCTTTAATAGTCATTGTACCGATATTCAATTTGCCGGAATTGCCATTTGCATCGGTCACCATAATGTAGCAGTCTGAATACGTGCCATTCTCCATCTTGCTTAATGTAAGATAGTTGGTTCCAGCTTCTACCTGTGTGGTAGGTGTTTTCAGACCTCCTCCTAAAGATAAAGTACCGGCTGCAGAGCTGTGAAAAACAAAAGAAGGGGTGGCGTCTTTGCTATTGGTTACCGGAGTAATAACAAAAGCTAATACCACTGCATCAGACTCATATTCTGTGTTGTTCCGTTCTGTAGTTTCTGTCGGAGAAAAAGCAGATACGTCGAAAACGAATACTGCACATGCCAACCATAATAAAGTCATTTTTGTTATGCGACAGATTGACATGTTTTTATATTTTATATTATATAGATCTTTCATTTGTTTATGTTTTGATTATTGATAGATTTGAATGTTTTATTGTTTAATAAGCTTTCTGGTTACTATGCCATCGAGAGTTTCCAGTTTTACTATGTACATGCCTGATGTCAGTGACTCTATGGAAATATATTCAGATTCTTTTACTATTTTAGAAAAAACGGTTTTGCCGTTCATATTAAAAAGTGTAAGCCGTGTTGTTTCGTTATTGATACCATTTACATAAAAACCTTCTGTAGCCGGATTAGGATGGAGATAGATGGTTACCCCATTTATTTCTTCCATGGCAGTGTCGTCGTCTTTCCCATCTTCATCGTCCTTACCATCATCTTCACCATCATCGTCTTTACCATCGTCTTCATCCTTACTTTCATCGATAAGAATAGGATTGAAATCTTTCCATGTATTCGCTTTTTCATAAGCTGATTTACTGTCTTTCGGTACATATAACTTACAATCCGAAGGTATACCGGCAAAAACCATTGTTTTACAGGTTGGGGGAACAATCGCTTTTGTATATAAGTCTGTTAAGTTTATACAAGAGGCAAATCCTTCGTCAAGAATTGTAGTCAGACTGTTTGGAATAGTAGCGGTTACTAAACCCGAACAAAAGTAGAAAGATCTGTATCCGATGGTTTGCAGACCTTCAGGAAGTTTGATGGAAGTTAATTTGGTACAGGAAGAAAAAGCGTAAGCTCCGATTTTTTTTACACTACCAGCTATCGAAACAGAAGTAAGTGCCGTATAATTTTCAAAAGCATAGTCGCCAATGCTGGTAACACCTTCTTCAATGACAAGATGCGTGATTGCGTTTTTACTGTTATGCCAAGGAGCATTATTGTTATTGTTCCCAAATACATACGGAGGCATCTCTCCATTTCCATTACCTGTTTTGCTAATCGTTAATACGTTTTTTTCCAGTTTCCATGAGAGCCCCTGGTCTTCAAATGGAGTGCTTGCATACAACTGTAGGCCAAAGCACATGCATACAGTTAAAAGTAATAATTGTTTCATACGATAATAATTTTTTATTAATAGCTACTTAGAAACCGTTTTGAATTTTATGGGATTAATTTTATGATCTATCTCGGGCTAAATTGACCTTCTTATTCATTAGTCGTTTTGCGTGACTCGGCATAATCCGAACAAGTTCGGTTTTTACACTCGCTACTTAAAACGTTCGCTTATCTGCCCCTCTGTTTTTAATCACATAGCCCGCTATGCTCATAAAAACAGATGCACAGCTAAACAAAAAATAAGGTCAATTTATCACCGAATAAAATTCAAAACAGTTTCTAAAACCTGATTTGTTTTTTATCTTTAATTTTTCTAAAAATCAAGGCAAATGTAGCTTTGTTCGTATTGCCGGAAAAGGGGTTGGGATATAAATACAGGCGTAAGGGACGGAATAACAGGATGTGTTTTTTCATCGTAGTAATTTGTGATGCATATGCAGGATTTTGATTATACCCGGCAGATAGAAAGGAAATGTTTCCGGTTTTAACGATTTCTTATTATAATTATAATTTGTATTTTTGCCGGGACGAGTTATCTTCGAAGACGAATTTAGAATAAAATAATAAAGAGAGTCATTTCTTAGTTTTGGATTTTGCACGGGAATATTTAAAACAGCCTTTTCCTTTTTTTAGAAAAAAATGGTTAGTTGTTTCAATAACCACCTTTTGGGTGTTATTGATAGCACTTTCTATATCTCCTATTGGATTGAGCATGTTGGACACTAAAACGATTTTTTCTATTGTTATATATTTTACTCTATCAGCTGCATTTGCATCTTCTTTAGTGACGTATTTGTTCCCATTACTATTTAAAAACTTTTATAATCCACAGTCGTGGACAAAAGGAAAGTTTTTGTTATTTTCTTTTGCTATCATTACGATCATGTGGGGATTCACTGTTTACGCAAATTACTACGTAAAAAAAACAATAAGTTACGAATCTGTATTTCCTATTCCCGTAGGAATACTCTTATTATATGTTCCGTGTATAATAGTAGGATTTTTTCCTACTGTAACCGTTTATATTGTAGAGAAACGATTGGGAGAAAAAGCAAAGGGAGAGGAGACTTTTACAAATATATCTGAAGGAGAATTAATAACATTTTCAAATAATGTGAAAGAAAGTATTTCTTTCTCCCCGAATGATTTCTTATATGCAGAGGTTGTAAAAAATGATTTTACCCTGTATTATTTAAATGGGCATAATATAGAGTCGAAGACTTTTAGAATGACACTTTTACAGGCGTTGGATGTTTTCAGTTCTTATCCTAATATTCTTCGTATACACAGGGCTTTTGTGGTGAATATTGATTATGTTACCGATGTTACCGGAAATTCTCATGGATATAAGTTAACATTGAAAGAGGGGGGATTACAGCTTCCGCTATCCAAGACGTATGCTAAAGAGGTTCTCGAGATAGTAGCTGGTAATTGAAAAATTATTCTTTTGATTTATTGATTATAGATTTTTTATGACTTACATCTCTTTCCATGATACATCGCCAAAATAAAATGCCGGAAGAGTCATTAGAAAAATCCTGAACAATAAATCATGTGAATCCGTATGATATGGCCTGTATTTTGCACAACAGAATTCAATATAGCCTATTCAATAATCTTTATCTGTCTGTTCAATTTTTTTTGCCGGATTCGATCATTTCAATACATTCATCAATTGAATAATTACATGGGAAAAAATAGTTTGTTCCGGTGGGCGCCAGATGGAAATCACCATCAAATATGATTTGTGGAGGATCTCCATTTAATAGTTTGCAGCCTTTTTCGCTGGCGATGCCAATACAACGATCAAACGAATCGGTATCGGTGGTAGCAAAGGGGTTATAGCTGAAATATTGATAGATATACGGAACTCCGCCGTCTCCTTTTTTAAGATGCATCAATGAGTACTCACTATTCATTGTATTCAGAAATGTGATACGTGTATAATCTTTCTTTTCGTCTATTATAAGATTATACCAGGGGAAAAATGTCCAATCGGGAGAGTTGATTGCCGTCACATTTCTTTGTATTACAATTGGATGGTTGTAGATTTGCAGCGTATCTAAAATATATGCAGCGGCGTATTGGTCATTGTACTCGTTTTCAGATCTGGATTCGTATAAGTATCCGATAATTTTATTTTCCAGATATACCGGATATTTTTGATCTTCTTTTTCTTCCAGAACGATTAGTTCATCGTTTTGCACTTCATACCATGTTTCTTTACGGTAGTATATATCGTATAAAGGTTTATCGCCATCCCACATCCAATCGCCTTTTTCATTAGTAACTCCATGTGCATGACTTTTAACAATGTATATGTAGTGAGGATCAAGATATTTTTCTTCTACCTTTATTGAGTCGGTGGTCAATAACATATTATCTTCTGCCCAACGATCAAATAAGTATTTATAGTTGTTGCTTTGTGCAATGCGGTTAGTGTATACATGGGTGAGATTGTAATCACCTCCATCGTCAGCATATAGCTCATTATCAGAGATGATTTTCAGATTTCCACTGTTTTTTTCTCTGAGAATCAATATACAACGTCCATAGAATCCCATCTCGCCACCCCATGATTCGAGTATATATAATGATTTATTGTCTAAATCACAAAGATGAACCAAATGATTGCCGCCTCTTTTGAGCCAGTAACCGACATTAATTTTCAGTGTATGAAATGTGTGTTTATCCGGCGAGAGGCTTTTTATCAGTATATGCTGATCATTATAATTGTTTTTCCCGATTTCCAAACTGACATATTCATTTACCCAAATGGGAATTGAATCCCATTCACTAACTTGCCTGTCGGTTTGCGAATCGGCCAAACTACAATCTGCCAGGGGAATATCGTACACACTTCTTACAGATTTCCCCAAACAGACTTGTATAAATAACATTAATCCACAAAGTGTTAATGTTTTTATCTTGTAGCTATGTGTTAAGTTACAATTTTCCGGCATTATCCAACAAATATACTTCCGCTTCGATGTTCCAAAGTCCGTTATGAGCTTCACATAATTTGTGTAGTTCTGCAAACAGGGGATTTTCTTTTCCTTTGGCTTCGAATTCGCTGATAGGGGTTAATGGCATGCTGATATGTGTATAGATCAGCTTTTTCCCTCCTGGAATGGATGGAAGGTTCATTGTGGTGTCAATTACGGCATTGATTCCCCCGATATGTGTAACCAATCCGGCCGGATCAAGTCCTTTTCCCATCATTTCAATGGCTTCTTTCATATCGTCTGTATTGCCTCCACTGGTTCCTACTACATGTGTATATGCATAATGCACATTATAGAAGTTGAACGGCGCTTTGAAATCGGTTTTAGCTGGTCCGGCGAAGAAGTTAAGGCAGCCGTCGAAAGCCAATATCTCGTCAGCCTGTTCAATAATCGGTACGACAGGTGCAAAAACAAATACATCATCAAAGCCTTTGCCATCGGTCATTGTTCTGAGGGCAACGGTCGGTTGATCCATTATTCCGGTATTTATATATCGTAGATCAATACCGTTCCGGGCGGCTGTTTCGGGGCTGTATAGTTTTTGGGCACGATCTAACCGGGTTTGGTCAATATCCGTAACAATTAATAGTTTCGGTTTCTTGTCTGTACGGTGAATCGCATAATTAATTGCGGCCAATCCCATCGGGCCTACTCCTGCCAGTATTGCCATATTTCCACCGTTTTTTATTTCCATATGGTGGTTATATGATCCTGGAGTGGTATGATAATTGGCATGCATAGCTCCGATGACGCATGAAAGTGGCTCTGATAGGGATGCCGGATAATATCCGTCGCCTGTATATTTTAGAAGGGCTCCATTTTTCATTACTTCGTTTGGAATGATGACATATGTGGCATCTCCTCCGATAAACTGATATGAATAACCAGGGGCGCTTAATACGCCGACAGGTCCGTTCGGGTCGTTCAGTGCCGGCTGGATAGAGAACTTATCTCCTGTTTTGAACTGTGAGCACCATTTTTTACCTACTTCTATTAATTCACCGGCAAATTCGTGTCCGATTATGACCGGATTTTTATCTATATCACGTGGTACACGTTTATGAATATCAGCTTCATGCGATGCTTTATAGGATGACATACAGATACTGTCACATATTACTTTTGCTAATATTTCGTCTTCTTTGATTGCCGGTAAATCGAATTCTTCTAAGCGAAGGTCATTTTTGCCGTATAGTCTGACTGCTTTTGTTTTCATTTTGATTTTTAAATAATTAAACCGCAGATTAACGCGGATTTTCTCAGATTATCAACGTTCAGCAGGATTTGCAATCCTGCTGGTAATTATTATCCGGATTTTAAATCCGGCGGATATAAACCAGGGATTGCAAATCCTTGGTAACAAGAGTCCAAACCAATGTGTTAATGAGATGTCTCCACTTTGGTCGACATGACGATACATTTTCAATTTTCAACTGTCAATTTTCAACTGTCAATTTTCAATTAGTTAAGCATTACCTGCCCTCCTGTAACAGGAATCGCCTGCCCGGTTTCGCACGTTTGTTCAATTAAATATAACACTGCTTTTGTTACATCTTTCGGGTTGGTTCCTTTCCGCATCGGTACCTGATCCATATAGAACTTGCGAACATCTTCAACGGTTTTAGCACCGGGCACTTTTCCTGCATGTAAGTATTGCATAAAAAGTCCGTTCTCGGGATCAGACCATAGAGGGCCTTCATAGAAGTTTCCGGGACAAATGGAGTTTACTTTGATCCGGAACGGAGCCAGTTCTAACGCAAATGATTGAGTCAGGCCAATGCCTCCGAATTTTCCTCCTGCATAAGCAAAGTTTGCTTTTGATCCGCGAAGTCCTGATTTTGAATTGATCTGGATGATGTCGCAGTAATTTTCAGCTGCATATTTATTTTGCAGTTTCATCACACGTGATGCTGCCTGCGTGCAATAGAAATAGGCGTTATAGTTGATTTTAGTTACAAAATCAAAATTCTCAGGAGTCATTTCTTCTAATCCTCCGGCACGAAGTACACCGGCATTGCTTATAAAAACATCCAATCCCCCGAAGTGACACACTGTTTCGTGCATCAGGTTTTGCAGGCTTTCTGTATCTGAAACATTTGTTTGAACGAATACTGCCTGGTTATTTTTTGCCATCCGGCAGAGCTGTTCAGCCGTTTTTGTTCCTATTTCCTTATTCAGGTCTGCTACTACAATATTTGCACCTTCTTTGATCAGGCATTTGGCAATACCTTCCCCGAATCCCTGTGCAGCCCCGGTAACAATTATTGTTTTGTTATTGATACGTCCGGAGTTACTTCCCGCACTTACTTTGCGCCGATAATTCTCTACTTCCCAATTATCAATAAAATCAATCTGTGCTTGTGTCATCGGGTGTTCGCCACCAAATGACCGGGCAATTTCTGCAATTTTCATCATGTCTTCATATACATCGAGAATGATGTCGCAGTTTGCCGCATGATCTCCTACAGCAACTAATCCGATTCCTTTGATCAGTAACACTTTCGGATTATATCCGTTTTGTTCGATATAGCTGTTGATTGCTTTTTCTGCTTTGACGAGTAGTGTTTCCGGCTGTTCATCATCGAAATAAATGTATTTCGATTTGCAGTATACAATAATATCCGGGGAGAATGGAATTGCTATTTTGGCAAATTCTTTATCAGAGGAACAGAATTTTTCAATCCGGGCATTATTACGTATTTTCAGAACAGGAGGTGTTTGCGGGTTAATCATCATCCGTATCGCCGGAATAACGTTCTGGACACAGGTACAAATTGGTTGGGGATTATCACTTGCTATTTCATTTGTGATAGCCTGTTCTATTTTTTCAATGATCCGGTTGTAAATGGCTTCTATTTCAGCAGTTGTTTCCGCTCCTACAAAAATACCATGATTTTGCAGGAATAAAATAGCCGGCTCCTTTTGGTATTTTTTCCTGTATGCGTTAATCTGGTTTTCCACTTCTTTGAAAAGTGTATAACCGGGATCGGTATACGGAATATAAATAGCTTCGTTACCAAACAAGCGAATCATTTCTTTTTCTGCGTGTTGGCTGCACATCAATCCGTTCACAAGAGTTGGATGTAAATGTACTACGAAGCTAGCCTGCATAGCATTATGCATGGATGTCTCGACTGACGGCCGACGATCTTTTGTCAGACAAGCGATAGCCAAATCGTTCTTTACTTCTTCTTCGCGGATGGCAGCGTTGTCGCTATATGTCTTTTCGGAGATAACATTTAGTTTTTTCCGATCCAGTACAGCAAAGCCATCTTCTGCAATAGTAGCTAATGAAGTTCCGCTAGCCTTTACCCAGATTTGATCCGTATTTTTATACGAGGTATTTCCTCCTCCGGCAATAACATAGCGGTTGTCTTTGCCGTATTTCCGGGATATTTGAATGAGTTGTTCGAGCTGTTTCATTTAATTAAATTGAAAATGTTTTTTACTAACTATCAACTACTGGTTACTAACTACTTTTAGAACTAACCATTAATTACTTTTTTAATCAATTCGTCTCCTTTTTTGCTAAGATCGTCCCTGCCTGAAAGGTTGGGCTGGCCCGAGATGTCAACATATCCTTGTTGACCATTTCGGACCAGCTCCTGATGAGCTGCGATAATACAGGCACCTTCGTAATTAATAGATCTAAGATAGTTGGTTAGGGGTGTTTTCCCTCGGGCAAATAGCTCGATAGGTTCGGAAGCCGGTGTATTATGTTCGCTTCCGAATGTAACAACAAACCCGTTATCAAATAGATATCCTGCATAATTCTCGAGTACTTCAATGCTGTTACGTGTGGTTATAAATTCAACAGAATGGATGCCTCTTTGTTTCAGTATATCTGCAGCTTTTTCTATATTATTTTCAAAGTCAGTAAAAATTCCATTTGCATCATCGCCAAGAAAAGGGTAGGTAGGTATACCGCCTGCTGCGAGAATAATCTTTTGTACCCTATCCAAAGGAAGGAAAGCGCTTGTTTCTTCAGGCACAAAGGCTGCACCTCCGGCTTTTAGTAAATTCCCCCGGATTTCGTTTTCTACTCCGGCAAAATCTTCCACGTTTGATTTTAATGCTTTTTCCCCGAACAAGGTATTAAAGAATGCGGCTATCGATTTTGTCTCCTGGTTGAAATATGAATATGCTTTTATGCGCAAGGCTTTTGCCAGATGACGTTCACGGATTTGTCCTTGCGTCAATTCTTTTTTTATCCATTCAATATCCAGTTCAAACCCTGCATTTACGGAATGAAGTACTTCATTGAGTTTTTTACACATTTGTTTAACCTGCCCGTTTGAGGCTGCCCGTACGTTTGCCAGTTCCGAAGCATAAGGTTCGGGTAACGAAACAGGATATTTCAAGCCTTTGCCACTCAGGTAGGTACGTCCCGGATTATTCGGATCGTTTACACGTATGCTTTTGGCCTGGTCTTCAGCCTGTAGGCTGATTAATTCGATATTGAATAAAGGATATAACTTACGTTTGATAGCTTCGTCATGCCATTCCCGGTAGCCATCCATGGTATAGAAGTCGTTGATGCCGACTATTTTTACCTGTTCATCAACTGCCTGATCCAATGCATCTGTCAGTTTTTCGAATGCACTGAAAGAGTAGGGGGTATGTAGGTGGGCGTTTACGTTTGGAGTCATAATATAAATTGAAAGTTGAAAATTGAAAATTGAAAGTGAAAAAAGAATCTCTGAATTGATTGAAAGTTGAAAATGAAACAAAATCGCTTTCCACTTTCAACTTTCCACTGGTTAAATTCCCTCTTTAGCCCGTCTGATTTGTTCCGCCGGTGTATAATTGCTTGTTGGTATATGTCCTTTCAACGGAACAATTTTTTCATGGATGATATCAATGAAACTTTCCGGTTGCGGGAAGAATGCATATTCCAGTTCATAAGCCGGTGTAATCCAGTCGCGTGAGCCAAGTACTACCGGAGGTGCATCCAGATCATCGAATGCCAGTTCGGTTATGTTGCGTGCCAGGTCATTCAGGAATGATCCGCGTGCCGTAGCGTCACTGGATATAACAATACGTCCGGTCTTTTTCACTGAAGCAAGTACTTTTTCGTAATTGAACGGAACCAACGAACGGGCATCAATTACTTCGGCACTCATTCCGTATTTTTCGGCTAGTATATCTGCTGCTTCCAAAGCACGGTAGAGCGTTGCGCCAATGGTAAGGAAAGTGATGTCTTTTCCTTCGCGTTTAATATCAGGTTCGCCAAATGGTATCTGGTAGTAGCCTTCGGGTACACCCTCTTTATGGAATTGCTCGCCGACATCGTAAATACGCTGGCTTTCAAAGAATATTACCGGATCGGTTCCTTGCAATGCAGTGTTCATTAACCCTTTGGCATCATATGGTGTTGCGGGGAATACCACTTTCAATCCCGGAATATGGGCCGCCAGTGATGTCCAGTCCTGTGAGTGTTGTGCGCCATATTTTGATCCTACCGATACACGGACAACTACCGGCATCTTCAATATATTTCCACTCATGGCCTGCCATTTCGGAAGCTGGTTGAAGACTTCATCGCCACAACATCCTAAAAAGTCACAATACATGATTTCAGGAATTACACGTCCACCACACATGGCATATCCGATGGCAGTTCCTATAATAGCTGCTTCAGCAATGGGGGTGTTGAATAAACGATGGTAGGGTAATGCTTCCGTTAAACCACGGTAAACGGCAAAAGCGCCTCCCCAGTCACGGTTTTCTTCTCCATAGGCTACCAGTGATGCGTCTTTGTAAAAACGATCTGCAATGGCTTCGAAAAGACCGTCACGCAGTTGGTATTGTTTCATTTTTGAGAAAGGTTTACCATTAGCATCGAAAGCAAAACGTTCTTTTTGCGCGATTTGTTTCACGCGTGGGTTTTCGTTCATCGGGTGATTCACATCGGGTTTTGCATCCGAAAATGAGTCAACAGATAAGTTCGAGAACATCATTTCCCCCAAAGCTTCCGGATTTTTGTGTAAATCCATACGTGGAGAAACTTCGTCATCAATGGCTAGTTTGAATGTTTCAAACATGATGTCTTTCACTTTTTGCTGTATTTCGTCCAGTTCCTGTTGGGTTGCTACAGCAGATGCAGTCAGTTCTTTTGCAAAACCGATGATACAATCCTGTGCTTCCCAAGCTTCAACTTCTTCTTTGCTTCTGTAGGAGGATGCATCGGATGGCGAGTGGCCACTGTAACGATATGTCAGAACATCGAGTAGGACAGGTCCTTTTTTGTTTTCAAGTAATTCTTTTTTACGGCGGTATGCATCAATTACTGCCAACGGATTGTATCCGTCAACACGTTCGGCATGCATTTGCTCGGGGTTTACGCCGGCGCCGATGCGTGCTGCAATGTCATAACCCATTGTTTCACCGCAGGTTTGTCCACCCATACCGTATTGATTATTCATGATATTAATAATCACAGGCAATCCGCCTTTCATATCATCTTCCCATAATTGGGTGAACTGGTCCATTGCCGCAAAGGACAGACCTTCCCATACCGGACCGCGTGCCATAGAGCCGTCACCAATATTAGCAACTACGATACCCGGTTTACGATTTACTTTTTTGTATAAAGCTGCTCCAACAGCGATGCTTCCGCTCCCACCTACAATGGCATTATTAGGATAAATACCAAATGGGGTAAAGAATGTATGCATACTGCCTCCCAGCCCTTTATTGAATCCGGTTATTTTGGCAAATATTTCAGCTAATGCACCATATACCAGAAAGCGGAGTCCCAATTCTTTTGTATCATTGCCTTTATAGGATTGTTTTACTGCATTTACAGTAGCGCCATCCCATAGGCTGGTCATGATTTTTTCCAGTTCTTCGTTGCTGAGCATTTGTATGGCGCGAAGTCCTTTTGCGAGGATTTCACCATGGCTACGGTGCGAACCAAAAATAAAATCGTCGATACCAAGTGTATAGGCCATCCCTACAGCAGCAGCTTCCTGTCCAATGGAAAGGTGGGCAGGTCCTGGGTTATTATATTCGACTCCACTGTAGGCGCCGGTTGTTTTTACTAACTGCAGCATGGTTTCGAATTCACGGATGACAAGCATGTCGTGATAGATTTGCTTTAAATCTTCTTTTGTGAAGTTTTTGCTGTCCAGTTCTTCTTTGATTGTTTTATTGTATTGATTGACAGGAATCGGTGTGAATTTTACTTCGCCGGCCTGCCGTGCTTTTTTCGGATCAATATTTTGTGACTTTGGCATGGATATAATTGTTAATTGTTAATGTTTAATTTTTTAGAAGGCGAATATTGTTTCTTTAAAGATTTCTGACACAGTAGGGTGGGGGAATACAACTTCTTCCATTTCTTTCAGTGTCATTTCCTGTTCAATGGCCATACAAGCTCCATAGATCATTTCACTGCAAGGGTTTCCCAGCATATGTACACCTAAAACTTCCCCATGTTCCGCACCAACCAGTACTTTGCATAGTCCGTTGCCTCCTTCGTTTTCGGCTACAAAACGTCCGGCGTACGCCATCGGAAGCTTGGCAATCCGGTAAGCTATTCCTTTGTTTTGTGCTTCTGCTTCCGTCAGACCGACGCCTGCAACTTCAGGATTCGTATATACCACTCCCGGTATGGCGTTATAACGCATTTTGTCCGGTCGTCCGGTCAGGTTATTCACAACAACTTCTCCTTCGCGGCTAGCTGTATGTGCAAGCATTGAGAATCCGGTTACATCGCCTGCGGCAAATACATTCGGAACATTGGTCTGCATTTTCTCATCGACTTTAATAGCTCCGCGGTCAAGTTGAACGCCCAGATTCTCTAATCCTAATCCAGCGGTAACAGCTTTACGACCTACGCTTACCAGTATTTTCTCTCCACTTGCAGATGCTGTTGCACCATCGGGAGTCTGATAGATTACTTCGTTACCATTAACATGGGTTACTTTACATGCCAGTTGGAATTTGATTCCTTTCTTAGCATATATATCGAGCAGCATTGCACTGATTTCGCTATCTAATCCTCCTAATATTTCGGGAAGCATTTCTACAACTGTAACTTCTGTCCCGAGGCTGTTGTAGAAACTGGCAAATTCCATTCCGATTACACCTCCTCCTATGATTACCAGTGATTTTGGTTGTTCTTTCAAGGCCAGGATTTCACGGTTTGTCAATATGATATCGCCTGCTTCCTGAATTCCCGGTATCGGTGGAACAAAAGCTTCTGAACCTGTACATATCAGTAGATTTTCTGCCAAGAAAGTTTCGCCATTGCACTCAATTTCAATGCCATTTCCTGAACGACCTTTTGTATATGCTTCGCCTTTGATGATCTGCACATTGTGGGCTTTCATTTTGGCTCCTACGCCTGCAACGAGTTTGCGTACCACTTTGTTTTTTCGTGCAACGATTTTACCGAAATCGTATGTGACTTCCGAAGCATTTATGCCATATTTATCGCCATGTAAAGCGTTTTCATATATTTTGGCACTGTATAATAGGGTTTTAGTAGGGATACATCCTTCGTTCAGGCATACGCCTCCTAAATCGCGTTTTTCGAATAAAACTACATTTAATCCTTTGGCTCCGGCACGTTCAGCAGCTACATAGCCTCCGGGGCCTCCTCCGATTATTGCTAAATTGATCATATTATTCAAGATTCAATATTTAAAGTTCAAAATTGAGTTGTTCGATCTCGTTTGCGATCTGTTTCAGGAAACGGGTTGCTTCTCCGCCGTCCAATGCACGATGATCGTATGTGAGGCTTAATCCGATATGTGGAACAAAACCATATACACCGCCTCCTAAATCTTTCGGACGGGGAACAATCGTGTTAACACCCAGTATTGCTACCTGTGGCAGGTTAATCACAGGTGTAAATATTTCTACTCCATAGTTGCCTAAGTTGGATACAGTGAATGAAGCAGCTTCAGAAGATAACAGGTCCGGATCAATGGATCCTTTTTTACATGCGTTGGCTACTTCTTTTAGCTGATTGGCTAAACCTTGTATTGACAAATCGTCAGCATTCTTTACTGCAGGTACCATTAAGCCGCGTTCGGTATCGACTGCTAATCCCAGGTGTACCTTGCTGAAGTTGCGTGTACTATCACCCAGAAAATGTGCATTTGCCTGCGGGTATTGTTTCAGCGCTTTTATAACGGCAAGACAAACCATATCATTGAGTGTGATATTAGTCGGATAGCCATCTTTCATAGCTACTTTTACTTTTTCACGCAGTTCAAGTATGCGTCGGGCATCGGCGCTCAGGTGGTGCGTTAATTGGGCTGAGTTTTGCAATGATGAATGCATTGCCTTGGCTATCAGCTTCCGCATATTTGATAATGGTTTGATCTCGCTATCAGTAGCATATACATGGTTTTTAAGAGCGCTGATATCTGCGCCTTTGGCCATTCCTGCTAATCCGCTTCCTATTTCAGGTGCTACTCCTCCGGTTTCTTTTATGATAGCTTTAGCCAGCGGAGTTGTTTTAGGTGAGGCTTCTATAGCTGCCTGTACATCTCTTTCGATTACACGTCCGTGTGGGCCTGATCCTGCTAATGCTGATGCCGGGATGGCATTTTTTTCGGCTAAGACACGTGCTCTTGGTGAAACAGGTGATGCAGCATCAGTTGTTTGGATAGGTGCGGTTTTTTTCTGTTCAGATACAACGGGAGCTTTAGCAGCTTGTATTTCTGTTGCTCCCGGAGTTGACCCTGCAGGTGTCTCACCTGCATTTTCTGGAAGAAATTCATTTGTAGATTCACCTTCATTCCCAATGACCATTACGTTTACTAACACCGGAATTTCATCTCCTTCGTTATAAAAGACTTCCAACACAGTGCCTGCTACTGTTGCTTCTTCTTCGAATGAAGCTTTATCCGTTTCGTAGGCAAACAGAATGTCACCGACAGCGACTTTGTCGCCTTTTTTCTTTTTCATTTCTGTCAGGATACAACTCTCGACTGATTGTCCCTGCTTTGGCATAATGATTGGTGTTGCCATGTTATCTTTATATATGTTAAGTATTAAATTCTGTGTGTACGGGACAAAAGTAAAAGAAAGTTGTTATATATACAAGTTATTTCTTTTATTTTTTATTATTTCTGAAAATAAGGTGTTTATGTATTTGTTTTATGTATACAAATTTGATACTTGTACTCTTCGTTAGTTATGAAGTCTGAATTATAAAGTATGAGGAAGGAGATAACATTTGCTACTATGCAGCAATGATTTATTTTATATAAAGGTATTATTTGTTATGGGCTAATTTTTAAATGGTCTGGTGAGTATAGTAGCCTAATTTCTCACAAGCAGACAAAAAATCTATTCGAAATTTCGCAGCATTAAAGCCGTCCAGTTTTTTCTGTTTGTCTACTAAAATTTGAGTTGATTCATATAATAGTCTGAATACATATGAACAAATAGAGTCCTCTGACGACAGCCCTCTCAATTTTTCAAAATCCGGCCTAACACTATAATGACCTACATTGTATGAATAAAATTCCGTATAAGACGTAGGATTGTCAACTCTTTTTTGAAATCGAAATGGCCAGGATTTTTCACTTTCAACCAGTGTTAAGTCTATCCATAGATGTTCCATAGACCCTCCATAATCATTGTTTAACTCCATCTTAAGATTGTCAAAACGATTTCCCATGACGTTAGAGACTATCTTAGTGCTTTTATCTACAATGTTTGCATGAAATGATACTTTCAAAGGTTTTCCGGCAGGTTTCGGACGACTTTTAGGAAACTCTCTTATTATACCGCTTTGAAATACTCCGTATTGAGTGAAGTGCATAATTTTCGTAAATGATTTATCCATTATGCCTATTTCCTTTTTGTGCAGAATGTTACCGAGCTCCTGGACGGCGATTGATTTTGAAACTAATGAACTTTTATTTGATGAAATGCACAAATAGACTTCGTCATCAGTAAAAGTATTGTTTATTGCCTGACTAACAATTTCATTCTTAAAATCGTCACCAACCCCACAATAAGACCATTTTACTTTGCCTTCATTCTGAGCTAATCCACCATCTTCATTAAGCCAGTTTGTCAAGTAATATTTACTCTGATAAAATCTAAATAATTGTTTTGCATCCATTGTTAAATAATGTCTTTTTCATGATGAGCATGTTATTTTGAGGATGTGAAGGTATGAATTGACTTTTATTTAAATACATATCCTACACGTATACCTACTATGGGTTGCTTATTTATTTCCGTGTAATTATACTTGGCTTCTATTCCGATCATGATATCATCGATTATATTTATTTCTGTTCCTAAGCCGATATTCCCGCCAAAGCTCTTTTGTCCTTCGGCATATTCTTTTGTATTTCCATCCAGCAAATAATCCCAATATGTAAAACTTGCCCCAAGGAATGGATACACATTTAAGACACCTCCTATTGGAAATGCATACTGAATATCGAAATCGCCTCCTGCTCCCCTGTATCCATACCATCTCAGGTATTTTCTGACGGATGGTGCGATGCGTATACCATTCGTCAGATTATATCTGTAATCAATACATAAAAACCCACTTTCCGTTTTAAGGGAGGCACCTCCCGAATAACCTAATGACCATTCTCCTTTTTGTGTTTGCGCATTGAGATGTAAGCAGGTTATAAATAATATAAATGGAATTATGAGTCTTTTCATTTTTAACCAGGTATTCTTTTATTTATGATATTAACGTTTATTTGTGAAATATATTATTTGTGTGGGCTGAATAAAGGCTTGATCTGTTTATAAGTATCAGAATTTGTTACTATTTGCATCTCGATAGTATCCAACATTGGATACGGAATTTGGCGTAGAAAGCTTTGAAACCCGGGTACATCTTTTATCTTATGAATTGGATAGGGTTCTGGCCTTAGTACAAAAATATGCCTGTTCGTAAAAGGACTTTGGAAGAAAGGGGAAATAAAAAAAGTGATTTGCAGGAAAGGAAATATATGTGTGTGAAAAAGCACACCATGAATCAGCATATGCAAGTATATAAAGAGGTATGAAAACGCACAAAAAAGGTGTTAGGTGTATAATTTGTTGGTTTTTAATATGATATGTCAATTGATTTATTTGTGTTTATTTATATAATAATACAATTATTTGCTAAATTGACCTGTTTTGACCTGATTTTGGCCCGCCCTTGCTTCATGGTGTGTCCGGAGTGTGTCCGAGGTGTGTCCGAGGTTCGCGTGCATTTTGGGGTTTTTGCAATAAGATGTATTTAATGAGATATTTTTGCATCTTCCAAGCAAGCTTGAAGCTACCCTCACGGTCCTTGATGATATATTTTTCTCCCCTGACAGCAGGATGATCATTGTTCAGCAGGATTGTGCTGATAATATTGCATATGTGTAATCATCCTGTGTTAATTTTGATGGATTATAAAGAAATATCACAATTTATATTAAAGAGCGAGTCTTACTCACTAGTGCTTGGTATAGGCTTCTGAGATAAGTAAAGGCGAGCGTACTTAATCCACCGGATTGGTTAAATCCAGTTGATTTTTTTATATTTGTCGATAAATATATTTATTCAATTACCATGAAAAAGCTGCTCTTATTACTTCCTTTTATTGTAAGTTGTGCAACTGATACTCCCCGGGAGAAATTAAAAAAAGAAGTAGCCATTCTTTTATATTCTGAAATCATTGACCGTGGGGATATGGCGCTTTCAGAAAATCCTGTAACCATCACATCATTTATTGCTGAAAGAAGCGCAGGGGGGATACATGACTTTTATTCGGAAGGTGATTACTGGTGGCCGAATCCGGTTAGTCCGGATAGCGCTTATATCCGTCGTGATGGTCAGACTAATCCGGATAATTTTACAGCTCACCGTCATGCAATGATCCGGTTTAGCATCTTGGTTGGTGATCTTACATCGGCTTATCTGGTTACAAAGGATAAGAAATATGCGGAGCAGGTAGTTAAACATATACGTGCATGGTTTATTAGTCCCGAAACCCGTATGAATCCTTCCCTTAATTATGCACAGGCGATTAAGGGTATAACTACCGGTAGGGGGATCGGTATTATTGATACGATTCATTTACTTGAGATAGTACAATCACTTATGGTTTTGGAAAAAGAAAATATAATCTCTGCTGAAGGTATGACGGCATGCCGTAATTGGTTCTCTGAATATCTTGGTTGGCTTACTTCTCATCCTTACGGCAAAGACGAAATGAATGCACAGAATAATCATGGAACCTGTTGGGTGATGCAGGCTGCTCAGTTTGCCAGATTTACGGGTAATACGGAAGTTATTAAACTATGTCGTGACAGGTATAAAAATGTTTTACTTCCTTCACAAATGGCTGAGGATGGTAGTTTTCCCCTGGAACTGAGAAGGACAAAGCCGTATGGATATTCTATCTTTAATTTGGATGCGATGGCTACTGTTTGCCATATTCTTTCTGATGGTGAAGAAAACCTATGGCATTTTACAACTGATGACGGACGTAATATGCAGAAGGGTGTGGCCTGGCTTTTCCCATATATCCAGGATAAATCTGAATGGCCTTATGAACACGATGTTATGTATTGGGATGAATGGCCGGTAACTTCTCCTGCTCTTTTGTTTAGTATATATGAGACTCCGAATGAAACTTATTTTGATGTATGGAAAGGACTGGATCATTTTCCGGCAAATGATGAGGTGATACGGAATCTTCCTATCCGCCATCCATTGTTATGGATCTCCCTTAATTAGAATGATAATGTGATTATTTCAGTTGTTCCATTCTTTGCCTTGATGCAAAGAATCAAAGATCAAGGCTTAGTACGCTTCACACTGAAAAGCAACGTCCGACGGCTAAAATCCATGAAACTCGTTCTTTGAACTCAAACAGCATGGATTTTTTAACGCCATCTTCACTGCTTTTCAGGCTCACCGTACAAGGCCGAGAAAAGTGATATGGTATAACAGTTGTTTTAACAAGATCATAGCGATATTGATTCTCTAATTCAATATTTTGACAGCCTCATTCATTATGAAAATTTTATTACAGAGAATCTATAGCTTTTTATGCGTTTACAATCTGTCGGTCAACCATCCGGCTGAAAATACCTTTTTGCATTTTTAAAACATCAGGTGTACCTGTTTCGGCAATGTTTCCATTATCCAGTACTACGATTTTATCTGCATTGGCAATGGTTCGCATGCGATGTGCGATGATGAGTACTGTTTTGTCGCGTACCAATTCGGATATCCCGGCTTGTATTTTGGTTTCGTTTTCAACATCGAGTGAAGCGGTAGCTTCATCCAGCAACACGATCGGTGCATCTTTGAGTAAAGCGCGGGCTATGGAGACTCGTTGACGTTCACCTCCGGAAAGGGTTTCACCATTTTCTCCGATAATGGTCTGATATCCCTGAGGCATTTTATTTACGAATTCGTCACATTGTGCCAGACGTGCGGCACGCAATACTTCTTCGTCGGAAGCATCGCGTTTTCCAATGCGGATATTATCCATAATGGATGCATTGAAGAGTACTACATCCTGAAAAACAATGGAATAGTTTTCTAACAGTCTTTCAGGATCGATCCGGCTGATATCTTGTCCCCCGAGTTTAATTTCACCTGCCTGAATGTCCCAGAACCGTGCGGTGAGTTTTGCTGCTGTACTTTTTCCACTTCCCGAAGGTCCTACCAGCGCTGTTATTTCTCCTTGTTTTGCTGTGAATGAAACATCTTTCAGTACTTGTTTTCCTGATTCGTAGGAAAAGTCTACATTATTAAATTCGATGTCATAGTTTTTGGGGTTGAAATCCGTATTTCCCTGCTGGATGGGTAATGCTTCCATTTCCCTCATGCGGTCGATACGTATATCAAGGTAAACCAGTACAGCTATGTTACTCATCACTTCAGATATAGGACCGTAAACGCGTGAACCGATTACCATAAATATCAGGTAAGAAAATAGATCTGCCGTTCCCGAAGCTAACAGGGTAGCTCCCACAATAATTACGCTTGCGAGGCCTAATTTAAGTATACTTTGCGAGCCGTTTACAAATATGCCTGTGAGTAGTTCGCCTTTTGTTTGTGACTTCTCATAGGCGCTTATTTTTTTACTTAGTTTTTCCAGGTAATCTTCTTCCTGATTATATGATTTGATTTCCTGGATAGTGTCTAGTCCTTCCTGTATTTGTTCTGTTACATTGCGTTTGTCGCGGTAATTTTTTTTGAAATCCTTGCTCATTTTATTTTTTGCCAGCAGAATTATAATCAATGCCACAGGCACAACCCAAAACAACGCCAGTGATAATTGCCAGTTGTAGAAGAACATTCCCAGCGCAATAAATAAAATACTAATGACAGATGCAAACAACTGTGGTACGGAGTGCGAGAATTCATGTTCCAGATCAGTGCAGTCCTGCATAATCGTTGTTGTCAGGTCTGACAGGTTTTTTTCGCCAAAGAAAGCCAAAGGTAGTTTACGGAGCTTTTCTGCTAATGAAATGCGGCGGTTAGCGCTTTCTTCATAAACGGTGGAATAGGTACTTCGATACTGCATGGCGGCAATGCCATACATCACAATCATAAAGGCAATGCCAAGTATGCTATAATAAGTAATACCATGTGCTACCGAAGCCGAAGGATTGAATACCGGGCGAAGATAGTCTTCGAGAAACAGGAAAACGAAAACTGCAGGCAGCATCAATGCGAAGTCGAGCAATACGGTGTAAAATATACCTTTACAAAGGTCTTTGGCTCCCTTTGCAGAGAGTGCAAATCGTTTTTGAATTGTTTTAAGCATGATGAGTTGCCTCCTTTCCTATGGTCCAGCGTGCTGATTGCTGGTATTCGTTCCACATATGGTTATAAATTCCTTGTTTCTCAATTAATTGTTTATGCGTGCCTTGTTCGGCAATTTTGCCTTTGTTGATCACCAGAATATTATCGGCATCAGTGATACTGGTCAGGCGATGGGCAATCATCAGTACGGTTTTGCCTTTAGTAAGTTCTTTTAAAGCCTGATGTATTAAGTGTTCATTTTCGGGGTCGGCAAAAGCTGTTGCTTCATCGAGTACTACGATGGGGGCATTTTTCAGGATAGCACGCGCCAATACGATACGCTGTTGTTCGCCTCCCGAAAGATAAGTTCCTTCCGTGCCGATTTTGGTGTTCAGACCAAGCGGTTGTTTATCAATAATCTCCCGGCATTGTGCCATATCGACTGCCCGCTCAACTTCTTCAATGGTAGCATCAGGATTACCGTATTTGATGTTTTCGAGCAGGGTGGTTTTAAATAGTTTTGTGTTTTGAAATACAAAAGAGACATGTCTCATTAAATCTTTCGGATCAACGTTTTTTACATTGGTGCCGCCAATAAGAACTGCTCCACCGGCAACGTCCCAGAATCGTGGAACGAGGCGTGCTATCGTTGTTTTTCCTCCTCCTGAAGCACCGACTAATGCTACCGTATTTCCTTGTGAAATAGTAAAACTTACGCCATCTACTGCATTTTGGTTAGCTTCAGGGTATGCAAATGATACATTTTCGAAGCATATATCGAATTTTTCCATCGATTGCGGATTTTTTATGGAAGGAAGTATTTCTACATTGGTCAACTTATCTAAACGTCCGATGGCTTCGCTTGCCTGTCCGAATGCCTGTTGCAGATACATACTTCGCATAATGCTTTGTGAAAAGACAGGAGTGACAAGTACGAATAGGAAAAAGTTAAGCAGAACGCCTGCGTAGTTCCCCGTGTTTCCAATCAGTAGAATGACAACAGGAGCCAGGAAGAAGACAAAACTATTGATTATAACCGTATATGCCGACATGGGTTTTTCCCACGACATCGTATATTTTATAACCATTTGATTATAATTCATAATGCATTTATGGAAATTCTTGAATGAGAAAATGGTTTGTTGGAAAACCTTCACGACAGGGATTCCACGAACATATTCGACTGCTTCGGTATTCATCTCTTCGAGTGAAGTCATATAAGTTTGCATGAATTGCTGTGATTTTCCACCCATCATGCTCATCATTAAAAATAACGAAATGACAACAGGAATCATACATGCCAGTCCGAGTTGCCAGTCGAATACGAAAATCAACACGAAAGCGACTAGAGGTATCAGAATTGTTGCCGCTAAATCGGGTAACTGGTGTGCCAGGAAACTATGTGTGATACCGGCGTTATCATCGATAATTTTCCGGATGCGTCCGCTTGTATTTGTATCGAAAAATCCTAACGGCATGCGTACAATTTTACGCATGGCTTCGAGGCGCAAATTCGATTCAACCTTGAATGCTGCCAGGTGTGAACACATGAGCGCTGCAAAATAGAGAATAACGCTTGCTATAGCCGATCCTGCCGCCCACCAGGCATATGTAATTATGTTACCTGAGGGAGAAATAATTCCTCCTGTATCAAATAGTTCTCTGACAATAAGCCATATAAGAATGAATGGCAGCATACCTGCCAACGCACTGATTGCAGATAATATCATCGACATAGGGAAGAGTATTTTCCGTTTGCCTGCATACTGCTGAAGTTTTTTTAGTGTACCCATACTGTTTTTATTTTTATAGTGAGTTTTTTATGTGAGTAATCAATTGGTTCAATAGCGAACAATGTTCGATTTTGTTCAAAAAAAAGGGAGGCTTTTTTTGCCTCCCTTTCTATTCCTGTTCTGGACAGATATATTATCGCCTATTAAAACTTTCATGTTTACAATATATGTTTATTCTTTTTACAGCGTACAAAGTAAGTTTGATTTCTTTTATGGTGCAATCCCTATTTGTTGGTATTTTTAGACCCCTAACCCCTAAAGGGGAAACTCAAAAGAAAGTAGAAAAAAGAAATGTCTTATACTCCGGTTAGTCCGCGCCAGCCTGCAAATTCGAATTGGAAAAATTCCTGGAAGAACTCCCTGATTTTTGGTTTGCTTAGATTGTGTGTTACAATCTCTCCCAGGATGCTAACCATCCATGCTGATAGTGTATGAATGAAAAAATGAGATATGGTTTTAGCGCTGGGGTAATGTTTTTTTTCGAACTTCATATATTCGTAACTGATATTTGTGAGATGTTCTGTAAATTCATCCCTGAAGTTTTCCATTGATGATCCTTGCGAGTGATAGAGTAGGAGGCGAAGTTCTTCCCTGTATTTGTCGATTAACCCTATGTAATATTCTATTGCATCTTCCGTATGTCCAAACGTTGCTATGCTCTCATGATTTATTTTTTCTTCGGTATGTTGCTGAGTAACAAACGTGAAAAGTTCAGTACGTACAGGACCAACTATTGCGATATATATATCGTCTTTATTTTTAAAATAGTTGTAGATATTGCTTAGTCCGACATCTGCCTTTTGAGCAATAATGCGCATGGATGTATCTTTATACCCGTTATTGATAAATTCAATGCGGGCAGTCTGCAAAATAGAATTATATTTATTGTCTTTAAGTACTCGCATAGTTTTTTTAGAATGGAAAGTTGAAGATTGAAAGTTGAAAATGGATTTCTGTTAATAAAGAACGTGGTTCTCTATTAACAGACAAAGTAAATTAGATAGATTGTATTCCGCAATCCCTATTATTGGGTATTTTGGTTTGTTATTTTTCTGCTTTTGGGTTAAAAATATCTTTTAGTCTTACTTAAGTATTCCCTGTAAGATTCTCCATATTGTGCAAGGCATGTTTGCTCCTGTGCTATAAACCCCGGATATGACAGGATTAGTTGCAGTATGCAAGCAATAATAATAAACCCTGAGCCGAGTGCAATACCAACTCCTATCCATAAAAGAATAGACATGAGTTGTTGCGGATTTCGTGTGATCCTGTAAATACCTTTTGTTACAGGCTCGTTTGGTGGTGTAGTGGCGTAATTCAGCATTGCTGTTATATAGCCAACCATACTTATTGCAAATAATACCACACCTATATAGAAACTACTATTTAATGTTATAGGTATCAGGATGGAATACCAGATACATCCCTGGAATAGAAAGAAACTAACTATGCTACAGATTTTCTGAAGGAAATTTGTATAGTCAGGCCGTTTAAGTACGCGTATCTTAAAATGCTTCGGATAGTAAATGAGCATACTCATATTGACTAACATGAACAGAGCGGAAAACCACCATCCATTTGTCCATCCAATTGATAATTGCTGAAAGAAATTCATATTATTACTTTTTATTGATTTGCTTACAAAGGAACAAGTTGCACAAAGGGCAATCGTCCTACTCGCATGGATGGGACGTATTGGATACATCAAAGCAGTCTTACCCATGCGGGTAAGACTATTCTATTATTGGTGACAAAAGAATTACCGGTTTCTGTATTCGCTTGGGGTTAATCCGGTCTTTTGCTTGAAAATCCGATTGAAAGAAGATTTGGAATTGAACCCACAATCATAGGCGATAGCTAAAATAGTAAAATTCTTAAATTGGGGTTCATGCAATCGTTTCTGAACTTCTTCTACACGATAAGTATTTATAAAATCATAAAAATTCTGGTTGAAAACCGTATTCAATACCTGGGTTATATAATGTGGGTAAGTATCCAAAGCGAAGGCAAGGTCTTTCAGTGTTAAATCCATATTAGTATATGGTTTCTCATTTTCCATATAATTTTTAAGTTTCATGGAAAGAGAAATTGCATCATCTTGTTTCAATCCATAGTTAGCGTATGAAGAAGCCTGTTCTTTATCCGTAGTTGGTTGTTTTCCTGTTTGTGTCTGGTTATATGGTGGAACTGTCTGGTTGAAGATTCTACTATATTTGATACCCCTGAATCCTAATATATTTACAAACAGCAAGACTATAACCGCATACACGCTAAACAACGAGATAGGAAATGAGAAGAATTCATATAATATTACCAGTATTAATGCACCACTTAACAGGATGATCAACCCAAAAGCAAGCAGTCTCATCCAGTTAAAGCTCAATATATCTATATTGGAAAAGTTCGTTTGTAAAAACTTCTTATATTTGTGAAATAACCTGACTGCAAGAATAATAAACAGGATATTACACAGAAAAGCAAGTATCCTGGTTCCAATTGTAATAAATATTGAAAATGAGTTGTTTAAAATGAATCCGGTAAGTGCTATTAATATACATCCTGCGATTGCAATAGACCCTTTTTTGATATCTTTTTGAGCATTACGCACCAAAGCACTGGTACATAAATACAGGAAAAATCCATGTAATCCGGACAAAATACAAGCCGGGTAATTAAGGTAAGGTTCATTTTGTGATATCAAAATACATAGGATATGCGTAGTTAAGAATAGCAACCATGCCGAAATACATTTGTCAAACATACTTTTATTCTTCTTCGTAATAACGAGTACCCCGAAGAATAATGCCTGGAACGCAGCTATCAATGATATTATTTGAAACATCGTATAGTCTTTTTAAGGTTGCAAGGTAAGGATTTGAAAAAATATGTAGTATAAAAAACAAGAATAAAATCTATCTTTACTAGCAGAAACAATTTATTGTATAAAGTACGAGATGAATAACGCAGACAGTTTTTATATTGAAAAAATGCAGGTCCCGGAGTTGGAAGAGGTTGCTCTGATTTTAACGGATGCTTTTGAGACGAATCCGGCTTATGCTTCCATTTTTCATAAAACAGATTTGCGGGAAGGGTTGGGGTGGTTATTCAGGACAAGCTTGTTTTTGCTTAACCGACATGAAATATTAACTCGTGTTGTAAAAGAAAAACAAACTGGTATGATTGTGGGTACTTATACGATTGTACCGCCTGAAGGCGTGAAAAGAACGTTTGGTGATTATCTGAAAGTTGGTTTGCCTGCTTTTATTTACAGATTTGGTTTTTCTGCCTTGATTAGGATGCTTCGCCTGGATAGTTACAATAAAGATGTTTTGACAAAGTCGATACAATCGGAAGTATATTATTACTTGTCGATGGTAGTTGTAAAAGAGGATTGCCGGGGAAAAGGAGTCGGCTCTTTTGCTATCCGGACTTGTTTGAATGAGTTACATCAGACAAAGCACGATTGTCGTATTTTAGGATTAACTACGCAATTGCCACAGAATGTTTCTTTTTATTCAAACCTGGGGTTTGAACTGATTGATGAAGGAGAAATTCATTTTAATAAGACCAGTTATTATAATTACAATATGAAACGGCTAATTCAAAGTAGATAGTAGTTAGAAGTTAGTAGTAAGTAGATTTTGATTCCCGTTTTTTCGTTAACTTTGTATTTCTCTATTTATGTTGTATTTGAATCTACAGATATGGATGAACTGGAAAAAAGATTGACAGACAGGGGTATTAAGCCTACTTCGATACGATTATTGGTTTTAAAAGCGATGCTTGAATTTGAGTATGCGTTTAGTCTGGCTGATCTTGAAGACAAACTGGATACAGTGGATAAATCGACTCTTTCGCGTACAATCAATCTGTTTCATGAAAAATTACTTATCCATAGTATTGATGATGGTTCGGGTTCTGTAAAATATTCGGTATGTCATCAGAGTTGTTTATGTTCTGTAGGTGATATGCACCTTCATTTTCATTGTAATCATTGTGGTAATACTTTTTGCCTTGAAAGTATTTCTATTCCTGAAATCCGGTTACCTGACAAATTCTTATTGGAAAGCGTAAATTTCGTATTGAAAGGTTATTGCGACCATTGTTCGAAGTTTGCAACTTAGTTGCACTGTTTTCTGCATAATTTTGCTTCTGTAAAAACATTTATAAAATGAAACAGATGGCAAATATAAAAGAAACAGCCGTTTCCTGTAAAGATGAACATGCTTGTGGTTGCTGTTCGCATTCACAAAACGAGAAGGAGGAGAACAGTCCGGCATGGCGTACATATCTTCCGGCGATTATAAGTTTATCTCTGCTTATGGTGGGGTTAATTACAGATCATTTTTTCCGAAGTGATTTATTTAACGGTTACGTTCGTTTGTTATGGTATATCGTTGCGTATATCCCAGTTGGTTATCCTGTTGTGAAAGAGGCTTTGACTGGCTTTAAGCGGAGTGATTTTTTCAATGAGTTTACGTTAATGTCGGTAGCTACGCTTGGGGCTTTTTTTATCGGTGAGTATCCTGAAGCTGTGGCTGTAATGCTTTTTTATTCGGTAGGGGAGTTGTTTCAGGAATCGGCAGTTAACAAGGCACGTCGTAATATCAAGACGTTGCTGGATGTACGGCCTGATACGGCCACGGTTTTGCGTAACGGCAAATACGAGGTTGTTTCTCCAGAAACTGTATATATTGGTGATACTTTACAAATAAAGGCGGGAGAGAAGGTTCCTCTTGATGGGAAACTGGTTTCTGCAACGGGAAGCTTTAATACTTCGGCTCTGACCGGCGAAAGTGTACCGCGAACGATCGATAATGGCGGACAGGTACTGGCAGGAATGATAAATCTTGACAGGGTGATTGAAATTGAGGTAGAGAAAGTATACGCTGACAGCTCTTTATCGAGAATACTGGAAATGGTACAGAATGCTACGAGCCGGAAAGCAAAAACCGAACTGTTGATCCGTAAATTTGCACGGATTTATACGCCTATTGTCTTTTTCCTGGCACTTGCACTGACAGTTATTCCTTATTTTATTGTATCCGATTATATTTTTTCAGACTGGCTTTATCGTGCACTTGTTTTTCTTGTTATTTCATGTCCATGTGCGTTGGTGATATCTGTTCCTCTTGGGTATTTCGGAGGGATTGGGGCTGCTTCCCGTAATGGTATATTATTTAAAGGAGCGAATTATCTGGATATTATGGCTAAAGTGAATACGGTTGTAATGGATAAGACCGGAACACTGACGGAGGGGGTATTCAAGGTGAGGGATATTGTTTCAGTTATGCCTGATCAACAACATATGATGGAGTATGCCGTATCACTCGAGAGCCATTCAAATCATCCGGTTGCAAAAGCCATTGTGAACTACTATGACGTTGATACAAAGCTGCATCATCCGATTGAAGATGTAAAGGAGATAGCCGGGCATGGAATGGTAGGGGTTGTTGATGGACATAAAGTGCTGGCGGGTAACCGTAAGCTTTTCGATCTTTACGGAGTGGAGTATGACCATTCGGTGGACATTATTACGGAAACAGTAGTATTGATATCTGTGGATGGAAAGTATGCAGGATATATTACTATTGCAGATGCGATTAAACAGGATTCTTTCGGAGCTGTTCAGGAAATGTATCGTAACGGGATCCGTAAAACGGTTATGCTTAGCGGTGATAAGTCATCAATAGTCCGGAAGGTTGCTGATGAACTGGATATTCGTGAGGCTTATGGTGATTTGCTGCCTCAGGATAAAGTGGCTCATGTTGAAGATTTGAAGTCTGACAAATCAAATGTTATTGCTTTCGTAGGGGATGGCATTAATGATGCTCCGGTATTAGCTTTGAGTGACGTGGGAATAGCTATGGGTGGCTTGGGTTCGGATGCGGCGATAGAAGTGGCGGATGTTGTTATCCAGACCGACCAGCCTTCAAAGATATCTACTGCTATACGAATAGCCCGTGCAACACGTAGTATTGTTATACAGAATATTGTATTTGCTTTGGGTGTTAAAGTGATAGTACTTTTGATGGGAGCATTTGGTGTTGCTACCATGTGGGAGGCAGTTTTTGCTGATGTGGGAGTTTCTATGTTGGCTATTTTGAATTCGGTCAGGATATTGAGAAAGAAGTTCTAATGGTTAGTGTTCAATGTTTAATATTCAATGTTTAATGGTTAGTGTTTAATGTTTAGTATTTAATGACTGTTCGTATGCGATAGCATTTTTAAGCGTTTTGCTGCTTCGGCAGGATCGGGTGCGGAACATATGCCTGATACTACGGCTATTCCATTAATTCCGGTTTGCATTACTTCGAAAGCATTCTTTTCGTTGATGCCTCCGATTCCGACTGCCGGATGCCGGGATAGCTTGACAGCTTCTGCCGTGCCTTTGAGTCCGAAAGGTTGACTTGTATCAGTTTTGGTAGGAGTTCCAAATACAGGAGAGATTCCAATATAATCAACATCAAGCATATTGGCTTCTTCTACCTGACCGACAGATTCTACCGACAGACCGATTATTTTGTCCGGTCCCAATAGTTTGCGCGCCAGGCTATATGGCATATCATTTTGTCCGATATGAACTCCATCAGCATCAACGGCTAATGCAACATCGATCCGGTCATTGATTATTAGCGGAATATGTAAGTCTTTTAATTGTTGTTTTAATGATGTTGCGAGGTTAATAAATTCCCTGGTAGAACAGTCTTTTTCGCGAAGTTGTACCATGGTTACTCCGCCCTTAACTGCTTCCGTAACAATCCACTCAATATCACGCCCTAAGGATAGTTGCCTGTCTGTGACTAAATAAAGGCTTAAGTCAAATGCCATATATTAAAGAGTTAAAGTGTAATGTTTTGAGCGAGTATTTCGGGGGTTAGTTTGTATAACTGATCGAGAAAATTCATTTGCATGCTTCCCGGTCCTTCGGATTTTGCTGCTGCCAGTTCTCCGGTAATACCCATCACTGCCATGGCATGTGTGGCTGCTTCTATCGCATCGGGGTTGATTCCTGCAAATGCACCTACCATAGCGCTTGCCGTGCAACCCATTCCCGTTACTTTAGGCATTAATAAAGATCCGTTTTTTATTGTATTGACGGTTTGACCATCAGTAATGTAATCTTCCACTCCACTAATAACAACTACCGAACCTGTTTGCGTTGCCAATCGCCTGGCAGCTTCCAATGCTGCATTTGATTCGGCTGTACTGTCAACTCCTTTGGTTGATACTTTTTCATTTGCTAATGCCATTATTTCCGAAGCATTTCCCCGGATAATAGTAGGTTTACATTGATCGATGATATGTTCGGCTGTTTTGTTGCGGTATGGTGTAGCACCAACTCCTACCGGATCGAATACTACAGGTATATTTAGTTTCTTTGCAGCAAAACCTGCCACTAGCATGGCTTCCACCCATTTTTCGCTCAGCGTTCCCATGTTGATAACAAGTGCAGAAGCAATAGATACCATATCTTCTACTTCTTCAAGAGCATGTGCCATAACCGGTGATGCACCTATGGATAGTAATGCGTTGGCGGTATTGTTCATTACTACTAGGTTGGTAATATTGTGTACCAATGGCGATTTTTCTCTTACCAGATCCAGATCTTTTCCTAATTTATCAATGTTTATCATGCTTTTGACTATTATTTATATTATATTTTATACTGTTTTAGTGCACAATTGTTTATATGCTAATACGTTTAGTCGTTGAATCGTTTTAAAATATAAACGGAATGACTATAAAACTGATTTTACACAACATTAGTTGTTTTCTGGCGGTAGATTCCTGAAATATTCAATCATTTCACCGGTCAGGCTGATACGACCATCAGCTGGGGGGATCTGATCCCGTTGGTACCATTCAGCAACAGCCAGTTCTTCGCGGTCGAGTGTGATGGTATTGTCTCCATCGAGTTCGGCAAAGAAACCAATCAGCAGGGTGTCTGTTACTCCCCAGGGCTGGCTTTTGTAATAAACCGGATTTTTCACTTTCAGTCCTACTTCTTCCATAACTTCGCGACAGATCGTCTCTTCGAGAGATTCACCGATTTCAGAAAATCCTGCTAACAGGGAATATCCTTTATATTCGCGGCCGGCATATCGGGAAAGTAACAGTCTGTCGCCATCAGTTATTCCAACGATCACAGCAGGGGATATTTTGGGATATTCCATATTTCCGCATGAAGGACAACGTACCATTCTTTCTTGATGGTCGTGTTCCATCTGAGTTCCACAACGACCACACCATATGTGGTTTTTATACCAGTTATGGAGGCTGAAAGCTGTAATGCATGCAAATGCATATGCCTGAGGGCTACCTGTACGGAAGATGTTAAGGTCTCTCATTGAGAAACCTTCCGGGATTTTTTTAGGCTTGTCAGCAAGAAAAAAATCATCTCCGTCAATTGAAAAGAGATAGATCGCCTTGTCAATCTGTCCGATTTGTATTGCACGGGGAGGAACGATTTCTTCCGTTTCTCCGGCAAGCAATATAGAGCGTTCTTCGAAACAGAGAATGTAGCTTTGAGCGGTTGCTATGAGGGATTTATACTCGTTGTGGAATATATGAGGTGCAATATTCTGAATCATCTTGTTTATTATTTAAAAATGCAATTATTCCCAATTGCTTCTGCAAAGTTAATAGTTCTCCGGTTTGATTTTTCATTTCGGAGGTATTATTTTTGTCTGACCTTTTCTTATGAACTCATGATTGTATTAAGCCATTTAAAATTGTTTTATTATAATCATACATATGTAAAAGAAAGATTATCTTTGCCTAAAACATGCGCAGATGAAACGATTTTTATTATTTATGGTTATAGTCTTAATACCTACATTGGGTTTTGCACAAAAGAAAGTGTATGTATTTAAACCTCAGGTAAGTGAATTTGCCTCAACTAATTTGCTTGAAGGCAAAACGATTCAGGTTAATTATAAAGACACTCGTATCATCAATAAAAAGAGTAAGGTAGAATGTACATTCGAAGAGCTTACTTCAGTTATTAACGAATCATTGAAAGCTGTCTTTCCCAAGGTGGTTTGGATCGATTCTGCTGACGCTGATATCATATTAAATATTAGAGTTAAACGATATGAAGCATTTTTTCCTGGTGGTGTATGGAGAGGGTTCGCCGAATATGATGTAGAACTAATACATGGATCGGATGAAGTCAAAGAGGAAATTCTGGGAACACGTACCGAAGGCAATATATGGGGAATTAAAACGGCTAAGAAGGTTCTGCAAATGAGCTTTGACAGGGCAAATGAAGACTTGGTCAAATTACTTATAGAGCATCTGGAGTAATATTTTTCACAGGGGTTCACTCCGTTCCATATGATGCTATGATTGTTGATATTTCTTTTCATACCTGAATGGCAGTACAACTGTCGTTTCCGTACCGGATCCTCTCATTTTACCTGTAAATACCCGGCAATGTTTATATTTGTACATGTGAGATGTGTTTTTTCGAATTTCCAGCTGAAAATAAATGATTTGTAATCGATGTAATATTTGCATTAAAAAATAAATTCCTGTCATGCTTCTTTTTTTGTGAAATTAGTGAATAAATGAGAAATAAAATGGTATTAGAAACAGAACGGTTATTTTTAAGGCATTTGGAACAGCGTGATTTTGATGATGTATGTAAATTGTTACAAGATCCTGCTGTAATGTATGCATATGAGGGGGCATTTAGTGACCAGGAAGTTCAGGAATGGCTGGATAGGCAATTCAGAAGATATCAGAATGATGGGTTCGGCTTATGGGGTGTTGTCGAAAAAAGTAGTGGAGAACTTATCGGACAATGTGGTATTACTTATCAGGATTATGATGGTAAGCAGATACCGGAAGTGGGTTACTTGCTAAGGAAAGAGTTTTGGCATAAAGGGTATGCAGCAGAGGCTGCTATTGCATGCCGGGAGTATGCTTTTAATGTCCTGAATTTTAATGAGGTGTATTCAATTATAAGGGATACCAATATTACATCTCAAAATGTTGCATTACGTAATGGGATGAAAGTGGTTGCTACTTTTATTAAGCATTACCGGAATGTTGATATGGGGCATTTGCTTTTTTGTGTAGTAAAAGAGTAAACTTGTAGTTGCTTTGTCTCCTAAGAAACTAGAAATTTGGTCAAGGCTTAAACCCCATTAAATCAGCCTACAAGTTTCTTGCTCATTTTTTGGATATGCTTATCCTGGCGACTTGATCTAAAAGTAACCCAAAGATCAAGACTGCGCGTGCTTCACTCATAAAACTGCGTTCAGCAGCTAAAATCTATGAACTCGCTTCTTTTATCTTTGCTGTTATCACAGCGAAGCGCCTACACTCGGCATCACTCAAGCAAGCTTGGCGCTGCCCTCACTTAAACGGCGCATTCAGGCAGCATAGATTTTTACACTGCTATCACTTGTTTTATGGCTTACCACACAAGGTCGCAAAGACGGTGTTATTGGTAAACTGTACTTATAATAATTGAAAATTAATTGTGTTTCATTTTCCACTTCCAATTTTCCATTTTCAACTATTAACGGCTTACCACACAAGGTCGAAAATACGTTATCTTACTGAAGAAAAATAATAAATGATTCGTGGAAAATATAAGAATTGCTTAAATTTGACGTTATTATTATAAGGAAAAGGAGAAAGCAGTCAAACCAAGATGTTCCTGTTTCATCCAGCCAGTTATTAATTATAATAACCGATTGTAGTGAAAGTTTTAATATTTATCCTGCTTTTTGTTTGTCCGTTCTTTTATTCGACTGCTCAGGTTCGTGTAAGAACAGAATTGAAAGCTTATACAGAGTTTTTGAAAAAACAGCAAACATCGGCAAAAGCGTATATTCTATCATTGTTTAAGGATCATGATATTGTGGTTTTGTGTGAACGTCATTATAAAGAAATCACACAATATGATTTGTTTCTGGATATCATAGGGGATCCTTATTTTATTGAGAATGTAGGCGTTGTTTTTACTGAAGTAGGGGCTAAGAATCTTAATCCACAATTGAATTATTTTTTGCAGGATAATCTTTTCAGTGATATTGAGGTAAACCGGCAAACATTGAATTTTTTACGAAAGTGTAAATACCCTCACTGGGGTAACTACAATTTTGCATACTTTATAAGGGGATTGCGTGAAATCAATAAAGATGTATCCTGGAATAGTAAAATTGAAATGTATCCTTGTGATGAGTTTTACGTGTCCGGGGATTTGACGCTAAAGAATGTTTCAGATATGATTATGCGTGTTGCAATCAGGGATAGCCTGATGGCAGATAATATAATTGATCAGTATGAAACAATGAAACAATCCGGGTCAGGGAAAAAGGCATTGGTAATTATGAATTACCGGCATGCTTATAATAATAAATTTACATATATTCCGGCAAGTGGCGAAAAGTTGAAAAGTACGACGGAATTTCTTTTTGATAGATATCCCGGCAGGGTTGCAAATGTGTTGATAAATACTTTTTTTACAGGAAAAGAGTCTGTGGTGTTACAGGATGGTAAATGGGATGCTGCATTTAAAGTTTGCGGCAATGAAAATCTGGGTTTTCATTTTCGGGGTTCTCCTTTTGGTAAAGATAATTTTGATCATTGGACTGACAAAAATGATTTTACATATCAGGATATTTATACCGGATTTATATTTTATCTTCCTATTGAAAAACACAGGTTGGTTGGTGGGTTTCCGCATTTGATGGAAGATGCTTATCTGGAGAAATGTATTCAAAAAGCACAGTTATGGAACGATGCTCTTCAACGAATTCCGGGAAAAGTATTCGTTGAATCTATGGTTTTAACCGAAGAGGAGCTTATGCGTGATAACGTGATGTATATGGAGCCGATAGAAAATCTTGACGATATTATATCTGAAATAGACAAATGGATTGGTGCGGGAAACTGAAGAATAAAACAGAGGGTGATGCCACTTCTCAGATTGCACCACCCTCTATCGAACGAATGTATTCTCGTTCTCTTTATACATTCTCCAGTATTATAAATATTTTACTTTTACCGGGGGAGAATGATTAATGGTTTTTCTAAAGAACTATTGACTCTCATATGTTCTTTAATAGATTTAGGTTAATGAGGTTGATTACAAATGAAATACCCTTTCATTTTAATCTATCATCAAAAAACTCTATTTTTTATAATTGTTTTTCTGGTTATCTCAAGAAACAATTATTATTGTTTTTTTTATTCTATTAAATTGAAATGTCTCTGTAGATTATTACTTTTGACAAAGATATTTGATATGGATGGTATAAAAAATACTTTTTTTGAATAATTGATATAATTCAAGAAATCAGTAAATTAAAAATTGTTATTTATTCCATATTTTATATGCAGGTTAAAAAATGGTATAATTTATACTTATTTAAACTAATTAATATCAAATTAATTATAAGCCGATAGTGTTATTGATTTATAAAAGATAAAGATATGTCTGAAACTATTAGTAGAAAGAAAGTACACCATGGTAAGAACATTAAATTTGCACGGGAATTTTTGAATGAAAGATCTGTTACGCAAGATGAATTGGCAGAATTAATGGGCACCGGATTTTTTCAGAAAAATATCTCTCAATTGGAAGCAAAGGTAGAGATAGATGACTGTACATTAGAAAAAGCGGCAAAAGCTTTAAACGTTCCTTTCAGATTTCTAAAAGAATATTCATTGGAGGAAAATGTAAGAAAAATTATGGAAAATCACGGAAATTCCCATACATTTAATGATAGTTCCAGCGAGAATATAGGAAATGATCAATCGTTTCATTTTTATGAATCGGATAAGACTTTTGAGGTTTATGATCGTTTGGTTCAATACGCTGAAGAAAACGGCAGCATGAGGGAACAGATAAAATATTTAACGGAGAAACTCATGAAGTACGAATCAAAATAATTTGGTTTGTAGAGGATATATATTTACTATTTTTATTCAAACAGTTTGATTGTATAATCGAATAATTCAGGACCTCCGGATTCTCCATGTCCGGGTATGATTAGTTTTGTTTCCGGGTATTTTGATTTGACTTTTTTTACAGAGCCGGGCCAATCTTCGGGATTTGCTTCTTCGAGGTTTCCTTTTCCTGATCCCATTGATTTTATTAAACATCCTCCGAACATAATATTTTCTGCAGGAAAATATCCGATAATATTATCGCATGTATGGCCTTCTCCTAAAAACTCGGCAATGACTTTTTCATTTCCTGCTTTTAGTTCGAAGAGTGGGTCAAAACTGTGTTGTGGCTGAGGAGAGTTTATCTCTTTTGTTATCTGAATGGTTTTCTGGTATGCATATGAGGGGATTCCATGTTTATGAAATTCATTCAGGCCACCCAGATTATCTTCATGGTAATGTGTAGGAATGACTGCAATTATTTTATTATTCAGTGTTTTTGTTATCCAATTGATTAATTCCAGGGATGTGGTATCATTGGTCGGTGTGTCGAATACAACGGCTTCATTATTACTGGAGATGATCATGCCATTGCATGATACTTTTCCATAGCTTTCTGTATCGAGATATGAAATATGTTCGTACACATGTTCGGATATCCGGTTGATTGATAGTGTTTCGGACTTATATACTTCTTTTTTATCATTAGCTTGTATGCAATTTATCAGGATACTGCTGATCGTTAACAGATAAAATAATTTTTTCATGCGGTAATATTTTATACTTTCTTTTTATCTTCAATAATTTGGTTGCGTGATTTACTTTTTGTGACCACATATACGCCTGCAAATATCAGTAGCGATGCAGAGGCTTTTGCCCATCCGAAGGTTCCTATTCCGATTAATACGGAAACACTTGCACCTACAATAGGCTGTACATAGTTATACATACTCACAATGGTCGGACGCAATGTTTTCTGTCCGAACAGCATAAATATGTATGCGATAAATGTTCCGAATAAAACAACGTATCCGACTTCGAGCCATACTTTTACAGGAAAAGATTGATGTATCGTATATGTTAGATCGTTAAAAGAGAAAGGAATGAAACAGATCGATGCGTATGTGAACATCCATTTCATAAGGGTAAAAATGTTATAGCGTGATATCAACCCTTTGAAAATGGTAAGGTAGCAGGCAAAGCTTGTCTGGGCAATCAGACACAGTATGTTACCCAGACTGTTTCCGGTTCCGCCCGATCCTCCCTGATTGCTTAAGATGAGTATCAATGCGCCTACCGTTCCCATTAAAACACCTGTCACTTTCGTTACAGTCACCGGTTCTTTTAAAAATAACGCGGCCAGGATCATTGTGGTGACCGGTAAGGATGTTGTAATGATAGAGGCATCGACCGGTGATGTAAGTGACAGCCCTACAATGAATATTCCCTGGTTGAAAACGATACTTAATAGTGCGGCAAAAAACAATAACATAAAGTCGCGGGAACTTACTTTCTCTTTTGGCGCAAACAATGAAGCTATCCAAAAACAGATTGCTGCCCCTACCATACGCATGGCGGCCAGAGATAAATTTGAGATTCCGGAATCCATTGCGAGTTTCCCGACGGGTGCCATGAGGCCCCACATGCTTCCTGCTGCCAATAGCCCGAGATGGGCTTTTACGATGTTCGCATTCATTTTTTAATGCAATTCATTTATCGGATAGTTTATTAGACTAAATCGATATTTATGTTTTATAGACTGACGGTTCTTCAGAAACAGGTAATGAACAGTCGAAAAATTATCCTTCGTAATTCGGGAGGCAAAATTACAACAAGTTCGGGGATTTTATTTACTTTTTCATCGCTTCTTTTCTTAATTCGGGAGGCATTTTTTCAATAGCATATCGTAGTGCCGTGCGTGGCATCACAGATCTTTTTGACAGCACATATTCATACACTTCTTTTTGATGCGCTTCACTTGCAGCTTTCAGCATCCAACCGTATCCTTTTTGTACCATATCATCTTTGTCGGACAAAAGAATATCTGCAATATCAAATATGTCGTTCAGAAACAATCCTTTTCGTGCAGGTATTATTAGTGTTACGGCTGCTGCTCTTCTAACCCAACGGTTGGATGATTTTGTCCATTTCTTTAATTCTTTTATATATGAAGGATACATCATCACAAAAGTTCCAATTGTATGGTTACATAAGGTATCGCAAGCAGCCCAGTCGCTTACGTAGTTTTTAACCCAATGTTCAAATACCTTAAAATCGGCCGGTTCATATTTTTTATGCATAGAATCCGTACATATACAGGCTATAACAGCTTCTTCCAGATAGTCAGCTTTCCAGAGTTCTTCGCAGATTTCAAAGATTTCCTGCTTCGGAAGATCTTTTATCTGTTGGTAAAATATCTTACCGATTTTGCTGATTTTACCCATTTTGATACCGTATACTCTTGCTTCTTCTCCTTCTTTGTAGTAGCGTTTGGAAGATTCGAGTACTTTTTCATCAACATTGTCTTTTAATGTCTGACGAAGGTCTATTATTCTTTCATCTTTCATCTTATCCGATTTTGACTTTTATGAATAGCGGTATTTCATGTAATTTAAAATGCAAAGTTAATTACAAATTACTCATATCAATCGTGCAATAATTCTTTTGCAAATTACAGTTCCATTTAAGCCTGTTTCACTGTCAATTTCTACTCTGATTCCGTTATCACAGTAACTAAATACTAATTGAAAAATGATATTGGTCTCTTCGTAGTTTTTCAGGTTATTCTCTACCAGGTCAAACAAATGTAGTTCCATTGTTCTATTATGAGTTTCAATAGAAATTTGAAGTTCAATTTTATCTTTTGTTGTTATATATGATAATATATTTTCGTAATGACATGGTGGAAATGTTTCTGTAAGTTTAATAATTTCGGATGCACCTTCAATGGACACTGTAGGCGAAAAGAGAAGCCAAGTTTTTATATTTCCAATCATTGAACTTTCATATTCTTGACTTATATAAAGTTCCATTGAATAATCTTTTACATTTCGCACTGTCGCAATAAACTGCCTTTCTTCCGTATTTATGATCCAGATATTATCGTAGTTTCGATATGATAAGGGTTTGTCTGCCTGATATTTTATCAAATAATATGGAAAAATATCGTGTTTCAAGTCACATGAAAGGACTTCAATAGACTGCTTTTCTATAGTCATTTTAATTCGTTCTAAAATTCCGTATCACCTTCTACTGATTGACTTTTAGATGGTTTGAAGGGGCTTTTTATCCATGACTTTATTTATAGATGTTCAATTTATTGCCATCAAATTTACAGTGGTATCCGGATTTCCATATATTAAAATAGGGCTTTAGGAAATCAGTTTCGAGTTTTTCTCTGAATGTCGGATATTGGAAATAATATGCCAGATAATAATCACAGTTAATTGAATAATAAGCTTCGCTTAGTATGCTGATAAGTGTTGTGTCGTCTATATTTTCTATACCCCATTCGGTTATTGCATCATATAGATAAGCATTTAAATCATCATCTTCGATTTCCGTCTCATTGTCTGATACTTTAATATCCGTTACATTGTTCAACATTTCAAGAAGTTCGTTATCATTCAAAAATGAAGCAAATTCTTTTAAAGATGCAATGTGTTGGTTGGCATATTCGGTGATCTTTTTTATATTTTCTGTTGCCGGAGGGCAGAAATACCCTGGATAGCAGCCTTCTTTATACTGCATCAGTGTTTTTGATTCTGTTGCTTTATATATGGGACACAGTCTTTCATATAGCTCAGTTTTGCAGGGTAAAGGTTCAAATACTTTTTCAACGTATTCTCCGTATGGCATGAAGCATTGAAAGTATGCGAAAAATTGTTCTTCTGGGTCACAATCCGGATCAAACTCGAAATCTTCTATCAATTTGCTCAGATAGTCGGCATATTCTTGCTTATTCATAGTTTTATTGCTATTTTTTATTTTACTGGTGGAAAATCAAATATATCGTTGCCTTTCTTTTTTTTTCGGTTTTTCCGAACTCTTTTAATAAGGAAAACTGCAATGATGATGATGATAATAAAAGGCCATAAACTGGTAAGACCAATGACGAACCATAGCATACCTTCCCAACCACTATAAATTGCTCCGATAAATTTTTCTCCAAATCCGAATGAATGTGAAGATGTTGTCACATTTTTTTCGTAGAAATTTACAGTCAAAGTGCTGTATGAGACCTTGTCTTTCAGATATCGCAGTCTTCCTTCGAGCGATTCGATATCGGAACGTAGCATACCGATTTCATTTTCAATCTTCAGGATGTCTTCAACTTTGTGGGCTTGTTTGAGAATTTCCTTGTACCGGTTTTCGAGTTCTTTTTTTGTATTTATCCTTGCCTGCACATCGATAAATTCTTCTGTTACATCGAGTGCTTTAATATCTTTGCTGTCGATTTTTTTTGCAGTACTGGAGATTTGTTCTAACAATATGTCGAACCGATCGGCCGGAACGCGTATGGTAATGTAGTAGTCCGTACTGCTTCCATAACTGGTTGAGTTGTCATTTGCCAGATAGCCATTGTTTTCATTTACGCTTTTGAGAATAGATTCTCTTGTTTTAGTAGCATTAGAGGTTTCGAACCGGATGTTGCCTTCTTTGATAATTTTGCGTTGAAGCGAAGCGTTATTTTCGGAAATTTCTGTTCCACCGGATGACGATGCGGATTGTGATGTTTCTCCCAGTATGCCCTGTTCCTTGGATACATCGTATGCCATTGCCATGGCTTCCGACTTATATTCGTTTTGGCTACATGAGCTTATGGTTGCCCAAAGGATGATACCGAAAAGATATGCCAGTTGTTTCATAACTTTTTTGTTTTTGTATATATGATGTCTAAACATACTAAAATTCCATAATATGAAGAATCTAAATTCTTATAAATCATGTCCGGGTAGGTTTCCATTCTATTTGTATATCGGGGAAAAGTTGCCCGGCTTTATGGTAAGTCGTATATGAAAAACGGATCGTCATGATTGGTCGATAACAGATATATTTTTTTATTAGGTTCGTCTACCGTGAAATAACCCCATTGGTCAAGTTTGAATTTATTAACCGGATTACCATTCCAGTCATATTGTTCGACATAGATATAATAGTTTTTTCGATTTGCTTCTTTTACTACATCATAAGGTGTACGTCCGCTGTAAAGAAAATAAACATATTCGTCTTGTGCACATGCACCCCAATAGTGTGTGATATTCTGATCTAATCCGTCAATTTTATAGATTGTGTTTTCGTCGAATTCTTCGCGTTCGAAGTTAATGGTTCTGACAGTTTGCGCTTCCAGATCCATAAATTTGATTATTTTGAAATATTTATATGCATAGGCCATTCGGTTTTTATCTGTATTTACAACAAAGTCTCCAATGTAGTTAAATGGTGACTTCCGTTTAGGATTCAGGGCCAGGTTGAAAACTTCGCGGATATTTATTTTGCCAGAGTCAGCCGATGCGCGAAAAATACTTTTGCCTGTGGGACTGTCGTCGGCATAAATAAAATCGTCGGGAGCTATGTTTACCAGCATCTTTTCGCTATACCGGAAACCTTCGGGCTTATCAAAATTGAAAGAGTAGGGGGTTATGCTGCCGTTTTTATTTACTTTGTGTAATTTATATTGGATACTTTCAAAGAGATAGCCAAGTATTGCAGGGTCGTTGGGCGCGGGAACGAGCTGCGGATGGTTTAATTCGTCGGGGCCGATTCCCCAGGTTCCGTGAAATCCTTCGAATATCAAATCGGGAAGCCTGAATATTAGTATGCTACGATCGGTTTTCAGCAACATTTTGTTATCTTTGATAATGCTTTGTGCTTCCCCGACTTTGAAAATGACTGTGTCGGCAATTGTTTGTACTCCTTTTAATTCAATAATTTCATTGAACGGTTCTTTTTCTTTTAAAAAGATTTCTTCAGCAACCAGTTCCGGTAGTGGTTTTGATTGAGATTGTACTTCGACCGAATCGGGGATTGTTTCTTCGGATAATGTTGACCGTGTTGTCTCTTTGCATGAAATGCAACAAATAAGAACGCTGATAAATATAAAAAAACGTATCGTCATTCTGATAAAATTTAATTATAGGTAACAGTTACTAAGATACAAAGATAATAAAGTAAGAACGTTTTTTTATATTTATGGCCGGAAATGTAGATTTAATTATTTACCTGTACGGTGAGTACTATGAGTAATTGACAGGATGAATGTTAAATTATATTAACTTTTAAATTATTGATATACAATTGTTTGGCTTGAGTGGGTCAATACAAATACATTTCTTTCAGCTTTTCGCGATCGACCTTTAGAACTTTATCCAAGTAGTTGTCTATTGATCCGTATTCGTCTTTTATTTTTTTTATCCCAGCTTTAAGGTATTCAGGTTTTACACTGAACAGGGGTTCTAATGACGGATGCTGAGCTGTATATTTTGCATATTTTTCTTTAATGTATTTGTTGGATAACAGATAGTCGTTTAATATTGTTTCTTCATCCACCCCGAGGGCGAAAAGGAATAGTGCGGTCCCCATACCGGTCCGGTCTTTTCCTGCTGAGCAATGGAACAACAGAGGTACGTTTGTTTTGTCTTCCATCAATTGAAATAAATCGGTATACCGGCGTACACTTGATGGGTTGGTTACTAATAGTTCATTTATATTTTGCATTATGCTGTCTATATTCAATGCTTGAAGTGCCTCCAGGTTATCACCTGAAATATCAGCAGAGGTCGGCAGACTGCCTGGTGTAATGGTGTATGGGTAGTATTGGGCAGTGGCGGGTAATTTATCGGGTGCACTGCCGATTTCTTTTTCCGAGCGAAAATCGACAACCGAAATGACCGGGATTGAAGATAGATAAGCTAGGTCGTCGTCTGTTAATTTATACAGATCATCAGACCGGAAGATTTTTCCCCATTTTACAAACCGGTCGTCTTTGGTTTTTAAACCGCCTAAGTCTCTGAAATTATAACCACCCTGAATAGGGAGATGGCGTTCGCCGAGAATTGCTTTCCCTTCATTGGTTATGAATTGAAAGTAATATCTCTCTTTAGTGGGTATATTTAATTCGAAAGAGCCTTTTCCCTGTCCTTCCAATATAGGTTTGGTATGATCGATCGTTTCCACATGCGAACCGGCATAGATCTTCCATTTACCATCGGTTTTGACATTTAATGTTGTGCTGCGGGTTTGCTTATCGCGTATGATTTCCGCTTCATTTGAAATGTCTTTCCCTTCATATGTTCCACGGGATGAAGTACTTTTGTTGCATGAGCCTAGAAGTACAGATGCTATTCCTGCCATAATTATAGTGATTAATGTTTTCATACGATTTTTTATTTTTTTGCAGGCAAAATTTGAACAGCTACTTAAAATCATTAGATTTTATTAAAAGAAAGGAAGCGTTCTTTTTGCGAATGCAAAGTTAGTAAACGCTTCCTTTTGTACAAAAGTACCTAAGAATCTATTCAAACTTTCACAAAAACATCAGTTAAGATGCTACTCTCATAATATTTAGTTTTCTTTTGCCTGTTAATTACTTTTATCAGGTTTTGACAGCTTACTTTTGTCATTCAAAAAGCGATCAATCAAAAGACAACCTATATCTGAGAGAGTCTAATTATCATAGATTCGTATATAATACAATTAAGCAGGGTTATTTGTTTAATTTCATTAGTCGCCAATGCTTCTTAGGAGTCAAGAATGATCTGTATTTCTTAGTAATTTATGGGATCGTCTTCTACGATAGCATAGTGATAGTTATCTTTCCACTCTCCACGAATGGGTAGAATTTTTCTTCGCAGACCTTCCCGTGTCATTCCGGCTTTTTCCAAAACCTTTATCGACCGTATATTTTCTGTTGCTACGCCGGCTTCTACTTTATGAAGATTAAATTCTTTGAATCCGGTTTTTATCAGTGTTTTTGCTACTTCGGTAGCATATCCTTGTCCCCATTGCGATGGGAGTAGTTCGTAGGAAATTTCGCCAAGTTTAAAACGGTTTGCCGATAGTGTAAAGCCTGCCATTCCTATAAATTCCCCCGAATCTTTCCGGATGATTTTCCATCCGTATAACTTTCTGTTTTCTTCTTCCTGTGCTTCAATGGTTGACCGTATGATTTCTTTGGTCTTCTCTATATTTTCAGGTATTCCGAGCGTATTGTATTCGTCTACTTCAGGACATGAATAAAGGGCATGGATATTTTCGATATCGTCCCATGTTATTTCTTGTAATACTAGTCTTTCTGATTCTAATTGCATGGCTTTTTGTATGATTTATATATATATGAAAATGCCGGTATACAGAATTGTTAGTGCGTATATGCGTTAATACGTATGATAGGATCAACAGAATGACGATAACATAGTTTTGACACGACATTAGTTATATGCAAATATAAATTATTTACGTTAAAACAATAGATGAATTTATAATTTATTACTTTCGTAAGGTTTAAACAAAAAAATAAAAATATAAAGTGAGAGTGAAACTGATTTTTATGTGGTTGTTTTTGCTAATAATTTTACCTGTTTCATTATCAGGCGAAGAGCGGACTGCTGTTACCGGTCAAGATGATTATGATATGGATACGGTTCATATATTTAACAGGGGTAATTATCTATATTTTAATGCACCTGTTCTGGGACTTCCACATATTCATTTTCTGGGTAAAGGAATAGAATGTGTAGATATTGCGTCTTTTTCGGGTGGAGATGGAGCGTTGAATGTCGATCAGATTTTGTCTAATTTCTATGGTATTCATGAAATTCCACTGCAAGCATCGGCGCCATTATGTATCAATCAGATAACCTGGAATAATTGGCCTTTTATCCAGCCGGATACATCAGTATATCATTCGGATGCGGTTTTATTTGATTCTTATTTCGAAGATATGATTATAGCGGATATTGATGAAAATAAGGAAATGCTGGTTGTAAGTAATGAGTTGGCATATGTTCCGTCAGGGTATGCGAAATTTGAATTTGTATACGTTCATAATCTACCCTATATTTTATTCAAAAGAAATATTGCCGGTGTGCTTTATACACAATGGTTTCGTTTGGATCATTGCCGAAATAACCCTGTTTATCAGGCTTTGCGGTATGCTTCCCGCGGAGTGGAGATGGGGTTGAAAGAAGCTGAGCGAAGTATAGAAAAAGGTTCGCAACGAGCGGCAGAAAGTGTGGAGATAGGTCATAAGCAAACGTCTTACGGTGCCAACATTGCAATTGAAAACAGTACATCGTCTATTGGGAGGTCCATTTATAACGAATCAAAAATGTTTTACCGTCCAAGCCGGATATTTGAAGATATGAGTGATCTTGTTTTTGAGGAAAAGGCTATTGATGTGGGTGCAGGTGTTACTGTTTATACTTATTTTTTTAAGAGTAAAATGCCGAAAGCAAATATTTTTTTGGTCCACGGTAATGGTGGAAATGTGTCTACTTATAAGGATATGACAAAAACATTGGTGGCCGGAAATTATAATGTATATGTTGTTGACTGGAGAGGATATGGAAAATCTACGGGTTATCCGGAATATAAGGGTGTATTGATGGATACGGAAGCGGCTTTTGATGATTTTATTTCGCAGGTCGGGTCTGATTCGTTGAAAAAGATTGTTTACGGAATGTCTTTAGGCGGACAAATTGCAACCAAACTTGTAAGCGACCGTCAACATGATGTTGATGCATTGATTCTTGATGGGAGTTTAAGTTCGGCACAGAATCTTGCAGCGGATTTTATGCCGGCTGGATTTATTCGTAACAGTATGGAAAAAAATACATCTTTGTTCAATCAGGATTATGTTGCTGAGAGGGATATAAAAGATATCGTTAATGTGCCTAAACTGATTATTCATAGTGAAACAGATCAGGTTGTATTATTTTATCATGGAGAGCGGATTTTTGAAAATGCCGGTGAGCCTAAGTTTTTCTGGAAAACGAATACTGATCATATCATGACACTGGTTGAACTGCCTGATGAAACCATACGGAAGATAGATGATCTGCTTTTCTTAACTATCAGAGGGACATTTTGATGATTTTTGTGGTATTTCCTGTTTTTGCTAATGTGATATTTGGGTATCTATTATTGTGATTGATTACAAACCTTGATGGAAGATGTGGCATTGATACGTTATGTGTATTCGGTTTTATTTGCAAAAAGATACAATTGTTTGCTATTTAGTCCTATTCTTGTTCAATTTTTGATGGTCTTTTTAGCATCAATTAGCATCAATCGTATAAGTATCGTATGAGTATCGTATAAGGTTCTCATATGATTTTTATTTTTGCAATTAGATACATTTCGAAATATATTTTCACATATTTGGATTGGATAATTGCTATTTTATCATTTTGACTGTCATGTAATCTTCATTTAATCGAAAATTAGTTTTTATGTAATAGTTTGAAACAATAGTGTGTCAGTTTGATACACTTCTGTCTCATTCTGGTACACTTTTTTTTATAATTAAAATGATTGTTGTATTTTTGTATTTATATAGTTGAACAGGATTATATATTGGTCACTCTATATGTGTGTTTAATTTATTCATTTTATTTTCTTTGGATGATAATCTAATTTACCAAATAATACTATGGCTGACTTACCTCAATATAAACAGATTTACGAAGCGTTACGAAAACAGATAGCCAATGGTACATATGCACCGGGAGACTTACTACCTTCGGAACATGCACTTTGTAATGAATATGGTGTTGCCCGGCTGACTGTTCGGAGAGCATTATCCCAGCTTGTTTCGCATGGAATTGTGATCCGGCATCAGGGGAAAGGCAGCATCGTAAAGGGAACGCCCAAGGGGGTCGGTCTTTTGTCGTTGGTTGGAACTACGTCAGCTTTGGAACAATCGGATCTTTCAACTCTCATTATTTCTCAACCGGAGTTCCGGGATTGGACAGAGGCTTTTGCTTTTCCGATAGAACCGAATGAAGAGGTGGCTGGCTGTATTTATTTTGAGCGTTTGCGATTGATCGATGGTGTGCCGGTATTTTTTGATATAACAATGCTTCCGAATATTGATTTGCCTCGTTTTATGGAGTATGAGCTTGAAAACCGTTCGTTATTTGATTTGTTGCGTTCGCGTTATGAAATTGTTGTTACAGGTGGTATACAGCAACTTTATGCAATACGTGCAGATAAGCGCCTGCGGCAATATTTGAATGTACGTTCGGGCTATCCGATACTTCAATTGAACCGTAAGATTGAGACAAGCCGCCCGGGGTTTCATATTTATAGTCAATTGTTTTGTGATACACAGAAATATGGGTTAATTGGAACGTTTTGAATACATTGGAAAAAATTAACGAACATACGATTGAACAGCTATGTAATGGCGATCATCAGGCGTTTGAAGACGTTTTTATTGCCTATTACGGTAGGATAAAGAACTTTATTAACGGCTTATTAAAATCGGAGGATGATGCTGAAGAACTGACACAGGAGATTTTTGTTAAGTTATGGATCAACCGGGAAACGATTGACCCGGGTCGGTCATTTCATTCGTTTTTATTTACAGTTGCCAGGAATATTACATTTAACTTCATCAAACATAAGTTGGTTTGTGAGAATTATGCTGCGGACTTCGATTATGAGTATAGTGAATATGAGAGTCCGGATGAAATTCTTTATGCTAAGGAAATCAGTTTATTAATTGAAATGGCTGTCAGCCGGATGCCTGCTCAAAGGCAGCGAATTTACCGGATGAGCAGAAATGAGGGACTTTCTAATGATGAAATTGCCCTTAGTCTGAATATTTCAAAGAAAACTGTGGAAAATCAATTGAGTCTGGCTTTGAGAGAGTTACGAAATATTGTTGTTGGTTTTTTCTTTATGATGTTTTTTAATTGATTGGTTATTAATGTGTTTTTGAAATTATAATAAAAAAATGATTTTTAGTCGGGAGTAACAGCTGCCAGGGTTGTATTTATTATATACAACAAAAAAGCTACTTTTCTGGAGTAGTTAAACAGGTATTTAATTATTAACAAAAAAATTATTTTTTATTATGGTAAAAAGAGTATTATTCTTATTCGCTTTGTTGGCGGTTTTTGCTTTTGTGGCATGTAATGATGAATTGGAATTTCCGGAAAAAAATGATTTGAAGAGTGAGGATGCAGAAGATCTGATGCTGCCACAGGATAGTATTCCAGGGGATACGATCGTTCCTCGATATGAAGAACCGAAATATCCAATTGATTCGATAACTCCGCCTCCGGTTGATCCTAAGCCGATTGATGAGCCGAAATATCCAACCGATTCGATTATCCCAAGCCCGACTTATCCGGATCCGGTTGTTGATCCGGTATATCCTGTTGATACGTTAGCCGGACAGGGACGAATTAATACATTCAAATAATCAGTGAACAATATTATTATTCCCTGACCTGAAAGCGGTTGAAAAACACGGAGATCCTGGATTTTTGTCCTGCTCCGTGTTTCATTCTTTATAATTTTGAGTTTGTATTTTGAGATAAAGGGAATGTAAATTTCAGATTAAAAATAAATCAATGATCTCCAATTTTCGATTGATAATATGAAGACCTACTATATTTCACAGATTATTCAACAATTCTTTGATAACAGATATACTACGAAAACTGAGAAAAAGGTACAACAATGGTTGGTTGATGATGAATATCAGGAAGAAAAAAAACAGAAATTACGTGCTGTTTGGGATCATTTGGATAGTACTATTGACAGGGCGGGTTATCAGGCTCTTGAGCAGGTTAAGATAAAACTTGGTTTTCCTGATATCGGAAAAAAATACGGAAAGTCTTTATCTCTCAAATTTTTACTTCGGGTAGCTGTCATATTTATTCCAATATTGATAATTGCCGGTACAGCCTATTTCCTGATGAGGGATATTGGGGAAAACAACCAGATTATAGTATCTGTCCCGAATGGACAAAAGAGAGAACTGGTCTTACCGGACGGATCGAAAGTCTGGATTAATGCCGGAAGTACCATTCAATATCAGGAGCAGATGGAAGGAAAGGAGCGTTTGATCGAATTGGAGGGAGAGGCTTATTTTGTGGTGGCCAAAGATCCGGAGCGGCCGTTTATTGTCAATACTAATTCGATGAAAGTGGAGGCTTTAGGAACAGAATTTAATATAGAGGCATACCCGGGAAGCAGTCAGGTAATTGCGACGTTGGCTTATGGTAAAATCCGGGTGAACCTTATACAAAATGGCAATGCCGGATCGTATGTGTTGAACCCTGATGATCAGCTGGTTTATAATAAGAAAAATGGAGAGGCCCAGGTGCGTGTCGTTTCATTGGATGATGCCGTTGGATGGAAAAACGGAAAATTAATATTCCAGGATGCGACTTTTAGTGATATAATCGGAACGCTGGAACGCCAATACGATATAACAATCCGGTTGGAAAATTACACGGATACTAATGACCGGTATTCGATTCAATTTGTAAACAGGGAGTCCATTGATCAGATAATGAATATTCTCAAAGATGTGATAGGGAATTTTGAGTATAAAAAAAGCGGAAATGAGATTTCCGTACGAAGGAAATAATGCATGAGTGTACTGTTGGGAAATAAGCGTATTATAGGTGTTTTAGTGTTACTAACCATTTTTTTTTCGATTGCAGCAAATGCGCAGGAACCTGAAATTTCACTACAAGGGAGGGATTTAACCCTCAAAGAGGCATTCAGGCAAATAGAAGAACAAACAAAGTATACAGTGGCCTATAACCAGTCAAAACTGGATGTGAACCGGAGGATTTGGACAGATATAAAAAACAAGAAAATAAAAGATGTGCTTTCCATTATTTTAGAAGGAACCAGCTGGACATTCCTGATTCGGGAAAAACATATTGTTATTGTGCCTGCCGATGCAACTATAGATTTATCGAAGAATACGATTTTCAGGCAAACTATTCGGGGAAAAGTTATTGATAAGGGATCGGGATTTCCGGTTCCTTATGCTAATATTGTAGTTTTGAATAATATGAATCAATGGGTAATTACCGACAGTCTGGGCAATTTTCATTTGAAAAACCTTCCGGTGGGACGCTACGATGTTCAAGTCTCTTTATTAGGATATGAATCTTTTGTTTACCGGGATATATTGCTTACTTCGGCCAAAGAGGCGTTTATAGAGATTCCGTTGGAGGAAAATAATTATTCATTGGAGGAGATAGTAATTACCTGGCAGGTGAATAAAGAGCAAGCCTTGAATCCGATGGCAATGGCAGGCTCCCGGATGTTTAGTGTAGAAGAAGCTAACCGTTTTGCCGGGGGATTTGACGATCCGGCCCGTCTGGTAACGTCATATGCAGGTGTTTTGGGAGGTATAGCCGATAATTCGATTTCTATTCATGGGAATGCCCCTCATTTGCTTCAATGGAGACTGGAAGATATCGAAATTCCGAATCCGAATCATTTTGCAGACCTTCCTGCGACGGGAGGAGGTGTTTTTACAGCGTTGAGCAGTCAGGTAATGGGAAATTCCGATTTTTATATGGGCGTATTTCCTGCTGAGTATAATAATGCGTATTCCGGTATTTTTGATATGAAGATGAGAAATGGGAATAATGAGCATTATGAGCATGCGGTTCAAGCCAGTTTGCTGGGGTTGGATGTAGCATCCGAAGGACCATTCGGAAAAGGAAGGTCCCCTTCTTACCTATTTAACTACAGAAATTCAACTTTGTCTTTGATTAAGGATTTTATTCCCAGACTGGATGTAAAAGATCTTTCCTATCAGGATCTGGTGTTTAAACTTCATTTTCCCACCTCAAAAGCAGGTGTTTTTACTGTTTGGGGAATCGGTCTGATTGATAAATCCGAAGATACTTTTGAAGAATCGGAGAGAGGCTGGGGGAGTACAAGAAGCATAGATGTGGGAGGAACTCAGGGGATGGCTGCCGGTGGGATTAGTAATAAAATTTTTCTGGATAAAAATACATACTTAAAAACGAGTCTGGGCTTGACATTTTCTCAAAATAACCTGCGTACGGATAGTATGGATTATCTAACCGAAATTTCTCCTACATTAAATCTTCAGAATAAATCTACCAGTACAATCCTGAATTTGTCAGTCAACCGTAAATTCAGTTCTGCACATACTAATAAGACCGGAATGATCTGGAATACATATTTTTATGATTTGAACTTCAGAAAATATCTGGATGGCGAATATCTGAATGAGTTTATAAAAGAAAAGGGGAATACTGCTTTATTCTCCGCATATAGTAATTCTTTGGTTCGTATAGGTAATGATATTATCATTAATGCCGGAATAAATCTCCAGGCATTTACATTGAATGGAAATTGGACACTGGAACCACGCATCGGTTTGAAATGGAATCTCATTTCTAATCAGTCGCTGGCATTAGCTTATGGGATGCATAGCCGGTTGGAACGACTGGCAACATATTTTATGAGATCGAATGATATGAGTCCGGATTTTATAAATAAAGAACTGGATTTTATTAAATCTCATCATCTGACTTTGTCTTATCAATGGAAAGTGTCGAATCATATGATATTCCGGTTTGAACCGTATTACCAGTATTTATATAATGTCCCCATTGTTCCCAATACAACATTTTCGACAGTCAACGGATTGCCTTTTATTATAAATGTAGCTCTAAAAAATGAAGGTAAAGGCAGAAATATGGGAATTGACTGCACTCTGGAACATTTTCTGGAAGATGGAATTTATTATTTGTTTTCCGGCTCGTTGTTTGATTCGAAATATAGTAATGATAATAAGATCTGGTATAATACTTGTAACAATAATACTTTTTTGTTGAGAGCCCTGGGAGGAAAGGAATGGTTTTTCGGTAAGAATAAACAATACGAATGGAGTGTTAATCTTAAAATGTCATTGTTGGGAGGAGAGCGGTATACACCGATTGACATGGAATATTTAGAGGTGTATGGAAATCTGATCTATGATTATGAGCGGTCTTATGAAGAGCAATTTCCAGTTCGTTTTATCACTGATTTTACCACTATATTCCGTATCAACCGGTCTGAAGTTTTTCATGAATTTGCCTTTAAAATCCTGAACCTGACAGGGACTCCCGAATATACCGGACAAATTTATGACCTTACTAAGAACAAAGTGGTATTCAGAGAAGAAAAAGTTGTTTTACCTAACATCAGCTATAAGATTGGATTTTGAGAATTACAGGCTATTGGATTGGTATATTACATTCTAAAATGACATTTGTGTTCTAAAAACAAATATTTCCTATATTTGTAATGAAAACAAGATAAATGACCTTTGTTCTTATCTTAATTTAATACTGAAAAAACAGACGAATATGCTAAAAAAAATCTTATGTTTTGTACTTCTTTTTAGTTCTTCTTTATTGTCGCAGGCAGAAATTGACCAGAAAGGTAAATGGCTTAGTTTTGAACATACACAAAGTGAGCCTAATTCGTGGTATATCTACCGGAAAGATGTGAATTTATCGAATATACCAAAGTCTCTGATTGCACGTATTGCTGTAGATTCAAAATACTGGTTATGGATTAATGATGAACTGGTTGTTTTCGAAGGTGGTTTGAAACGTGGTCCTGCGCGTAATGCAACTTATTATGATGAGGTGGAGATTGCTCCTTATTTAACTGCCGGAGAGAATACGATCGCTGTATTAGTATGGCATTTTGGCCGGAATGGTTTTAGCCATGTTAACAGCGGTATGGCCGGTTTATGGTTTGAGACGATTGCGCCGGGTATAGAGATTGTATCGGATGGTTCGTGGCAGGGGATGGTTTACAGTGCATATCAGGATACGGATGCTCCACATCCAAACTATCGTTTACCGGAAAGTAATATTCGTTTTGATGCCCGCAAGGAACTGATAGGTTGGAATATGAAAGGGTTTACCGGAAATATACGCGGTTCGTTTATTTTTAATGATCCTGCGGATGTGCCTGTAGGGAAGTTGGTAAAACGCCCAATTCCATTGTGGAAAGATTATGGTTTGAAAAACTATGTGAATATCCGGAAGTCAGCTAATGGTGATACATTATTTTGCCGGTTACCTTATAATTGCCATGTTACTCCGTATTTGAAGGTGAGGGCTTCGGAAGGAGTCATGATTGGTATGCAGACGGATAATTATCTGGGGGGCAGTACTCCTAATGTGCGTGCCGAATATATAACCCGTGAGGGTGAACAATCTTATGAGAGTCTGGGCTGGATGAACGGGCATGAGGTTTGGTATGTTATCCCTGATGGAGTAGAGGTTTTGGAGGTGAAGTACCGGGAGACGGGTTACGATACGGAATTTGTGGAGCCGTTCAGATGTGATGTGTCTTTTTATAATGAGCTATGGAAACGATCGGCGCGTACGTTGTATGTGACGATGCGTGATACATATATGGATTGTCCGGATCGCGAACGTTCACAATGGTGGGGTGATGAGGTAAATGAATTGGGAGAGGCTTTTTATGCCCTGACACCTTCGTCGTATCAACTGGCATTGAAGGGTATTTATGAACTGATGAACTGGCAACGTACTGACGGTGTGATTTTTTCGCCTACTCCGGCCGGTAACTGGAATCGCGAGTTACCGTTACAGATGTTGGCATCTGTGGGTTGGTACGGATTTTATACGCAATATTATTACAGTGCCGACAGTAGTTTTGTGCCTGTGATTTATGATGGTTTGCATCGTTATTTGCATGAGGTCTGGCAGGTGGATAAAAGCGGATTGGTTATTGAGCGTGCGGGTGACTGGACCTGGGGTGACTGGGGTGAAAATATCGATATGGGGGTATTGACGAATTGCTGGTATTACCTGGCGCTGAAAGCGGAACATGCGTTTGCTATCCAATTGGGTAAAACAAGTGATGCGGAAGAAATCCGGCTGATGATGACAAGTATTGAATTGTGTTTTAATACGAAATTTTGGACGGGTACGGCTTATCGTTCGCCCGGATATAAAGGAGAAACTGACGACCGGGCACAAGCCATGGCTGTAGTGTCGGGTCTGGCAGGGAAAGATAAATATCCGGCATTGCTGAAAGTTCTGAAAAAGGAGTATCATGCCAGTCCATATATGGAGAAGTATGTATTGGAAGCGTTGTTTATGATGAATGAACCTGTTTTTGGGTTGGAGCGTATGAAGAAACGATATGAGAAGATGTTGAGTTATAAAGAGTATACTACCTTGTTTGAGGGATGGGGAATCGGTGATGAAGGGTTTGGCGGCGGAACGATTAACCATGCATGGAGTGGGGGACCGCTGACGATATTAAGTCAAAAGGTGTGTGGTGTAGAACCGACTTCACCGGGTTTCTGTACTTTCCGGGTGGCTCCACAAATGGGCTCGTTGAAAGAAGCGAGTACTACACTTGCCTCAGTAAATGGTGAGATTAAAGTATCTGTTGTGCAAAAAGGACGAAAAATGACTATTGAGGTAAGTGTGCCTGAGGGTACGAGTGCCGAGGTGGTTTTTCCGAACGGAAAGCCGGTAATGGTTACTTCGGGACAACATATGCTGGAAGGGAGTAACTAAATGATAGAGTAATTAATAGTAGAATAACTGAATCATTAATTTATGAGACAATTCTTATTTTTATTTGGCGGATTGTTGTTAGCCTTTGTAGGGTATGCAGAGAGTCCTGTTATTACAATGAAAACCAATATGGATATTGGTGATAAAATTTATATTGGCATAGTCGGAGATGAATTTTGGGTTGATGGCGCTAAAGAGATTTTGATAGACCCGGAGTCAGGAAAAATAGTATATGAACTGACTGCTCAAACCATTACTATTGCCGGGAAAGTAAAAAAAATATCTTGCACTGGTAAACTTGTATCTTTGGATGTTTCTTTAAATCCTTATTTAGAATTTTTGAGTTGTGGATATAATCAATTAACATCATTGGATTTAACTCAGAATCATAATTTGCGAGAGTTGTATTGTGATAATAACAATTTAACTTCATTAGATATATCCGGATGTTCGAATCTCGAAACTCTATTTTGTCAGTATAATGAATTGAATTATTTATATTTACATCAGAATGTTGATCTGAAAGTATTGGGTTGCTATTATAATAATTTGACATCATTAGATGTTTCCGGAAGTCCAGCTCTCGAATCATTTACTTGTTGTTCAAATCAATTGACTTCATTAGATGTCTCCGGGAATCCGGTTCTTGATTACTTCGACTGTTCTTCTAATCAACTAACCTCATTAGATATATCCGAAAAACCGGTTCTCAAGTATTTAAATTGTTCTTCTAATCAATTAACATCATTAAATATTTCCGGCTGTCCAGATATTGAACTTTTATATTGTCGATTTAATCAGTTGACGTCACTAGATATTCCCGGAAGTCCATATGTCGAATCAATAGATTGTTACTCAAATCAATTGACATCTTTAGATGTTTCCGGCTGTCCGGCTCTTAAAACTTTATCTTGTGATTCTAATCAATTGACATCGTTGGATGTTTCTGAAAATCTGGTTCTAAAATGGTTATATTGTTCTTTTAATCAATTGACGTCATTAGATATTCCCAGAAGTCCATATGTCGAATCGATAGTTTGTAGCTCAAATCAATTGACTTCTTTAGATGTTTCCGGCTATCCGGCTCTTAAAACTTTATCTTGTGATTCTAATCAATTGATTTCTTTAGATTTGACACATAATGAAAATTTGACAGATTTGAATTTTATTAATAATCAGATAACAACTATCAATTTGTTGAAAAATCTGAGATTGGAAAATATCATGTGTAATGATAATCCATTGGAAAGCCTGGATATTTCGAAAAATATAGCCCTTTATAGATTGCTTTGTAACAATACCGGTTTAACATCTCTAGATGTATCGGAATGTTCTCAATTAACACAACTTTGTTGTGCAGGTAATCAATTGAAAAATATTGATGTGTCAAAGAATACAAAGTTGTTCAATTTTGATTGTAGTACAAATCAGTTAACCGATTTAGATGTATCAAAAAATACAGATTTGGGTTATTTTGATTGCAGTTATAATCTAATTAATCATATAGATATATCTGCAAATAAGGAGTTATTTGCATTAATTTGTCGTGGTATAGGATTGTCAACGCTTGATTTTTCTAAAAACGAAAGATTGTATTCAATAGATTGTGCAGATAATCAATTAACGGAATTTGATTGGTATAAACATTTTAGTTATGTAGATATCAGTAATAATCAGCTTACATCTATAAAAGGTTCCGATATTTCTGCTTTAACAGGATTGGTTTTGTATGGTAATAATTTTTCTGCTTGCGGATTGGATTCTCTCTTTCATCAGTTAAAAAATAATGTAGAGGCATTTGAAGAATCATATTATAGAATTTATATAAAAAACGGAGATGTTACTTTGCCCGGAGCTGACGAATGTCGTGAGTATATTGCAACCGATAAAAACTATAGAGTGATGGATTATAACAGTGGGAATCCTATAAAAATCAATAACACGGGACGTTATTCATGTGAAGATATTGACATGAGCGTGTCGGATATTGTTGATGCTGGGTTTTTAATATATCCAAATCCTGTTTATGATGAATTGTATATTAAGGGGAGTTTAGAAGTAAAATCGGTAGCTGTTTATTCGTTGGCCGGAAAGTTGTGTAAACAGGTACGATTGCCTGAAGGCACAAATAATTA
>JAITVY010000041.1 GCA_031285565.1 Tannerella sp.
TATCATAACGGGTGTGGGAACCACTTTTATACGTTTGCATAAAACTCTTTTTTGCAAATATATAATTTCTCCGCCTAAAGGCGGGGGATTTCACCCATCCCAGAATTATAAATTAAATACAATCTCTCCGGAAGAAATTGACCAGATTGACGTTCTGAAAGACGGTTCAGCCGCCGCGATCTATGGCACACGCGGTACAAACGGAGTTCTTATTATCACCACCAAAAATACCAAAGGCGAAGTGCCTACAACCGTAGAAGCAAACGCCTATGTTTCCACACAAAATATTGCCCGTAAACTACCCTTTATGACCATCAATCAATATTTGGATAAAGTGGCACAGGGAAAACCTGGTGCACAAGATAACGGAGGCAGGGTAAACTGGTTAGACGAAGTAACCAGGACACCCTTATCCCAGGTATATAATATCAGTTTAAGAGGAGGCAGCAAGAATACTAATTACACGGCCAGTCTGGAATACAGGGGTCTGGAAGGCATTGTCAAACGATCAAATAACCGGATGATATACCCGCGTATCGAGGTAACACACCGGATGTTCGAAAACAAACTGAGAATAAATGCAAATTTAAGCGGATACGATCAGGAGTTCCGGAATGGTGGCGACGGAAGCAGCTTCAATAGCGCTGTTTACCGTAATTCCTTAAACTTTAGTCCCGCCGACCCGATCAAAGATGCCAATGGGAATTGGTATCAAAGCCCATCTAAAACAGACTATTCTAATCCGTTAGCCCTTTTATACGAAGCGGATGGTATCAATCAGGAAACTAATCTGCGAATGTCTGCATCCGTAAATTTTACACCTATCGAAGGATTAGATATTAAATACCTTGCCTCACGGGAAATCAGAAACCAGGTACAGGGATATTACGAAACCCAAAAACACCTTTCTACAGTAAAAGATGACAAAAACGGGTTTGCTTCCCGGGGAACAAGACGTTGGGCTGACGAACTATATGAATTAACAGTTCAATACAACAAAACACTGCTAAACGATCATACGTTTACTATCTTAGGCGGATATGGCTGGCAAAGAGAGAACTTCCAGTTTTACTGGATGCAAAACTGGGATTTTCCATCAGACGATTATTCATATAATTCCATGGGATCAGGTCAGGCTTTAAGAGACGGACGGGCAAACGAGTCTTCAGAACAAACCGAGAGTAAACTAATCAGTTATTTTGGACGTCTCAATTATAGTTATAAAGGCAGATACATGCTGGCGGCCAGTGTACGCTATGAAGGATCTTCCAAATTTGGAGCTGACCATAAATGGGGAACATTCCCTGCCATATCCGGCGCATGGAATATTGCCGGAGAAGAGTTTATGGAAAGCCAGCAAATTTTCAGTTCATTAAAAGTAAGAGCCGGATTCGGTATTACCGGTACAGTCCCTGAAAGGCCGTATATGTCTTTAAATACATTAAGCTTTGGCGATTATATTTACTATAATGGTGTATGGATCAAATCGATCAAACCGGCATCAAATGCCAACCCGGATTTACGCTGGGAAAAGAAAGCGGAAACTAATTTTGGAATCGATTTCGGCTTTTTCAATGACAGGTTAACAGGAAACATTGACTTTTATAACCGGAAAACAACCGATTTATTATGGGATTACACCGTACCGTCGCCCCCTTATATCTATTCCAGTATGACGGCTAATGCCGGCTCTATGAGGAACCAGGGTATTGAAATCGCCATCCGGGCGGTTCCTTTTCAAACAAAAAATTTCCAATGGGTAACAGACCTCAATTTCTCATCCAATAAAAATAAATTATTATCACTTTCAAACGATAAATTTATTTCCAGCGGATATTCCGACCAGGGAGAGACAGGTGAACCCATTCAGCAAAGAACACACAGAATTCAGGAAGGAGAACCGATCGGTAATTTCTATGGGTTTAAGAGTATAGATATCGACGAAAACGGGCACTGGATGATAGAAGGTGCGGATGGAAAACCCAAGCCTATTTCGGAGCAACAACCTACGGATAAAAAGATAATAGGCAATGGCATACCCAAACATTATCTGAACTGGAACAATTCATTCCATTATAAAAATATCGATTTGGGAATAACCATGCGTGGCGCTTTTGCTTTCCAGGTACTAAATATGCCCGAATTACAATATGCCGTTCCGGTCATGCTTTCCAGAGGGAATATAATGCAAAAAGCATATGATAACGTATATGGTAAAAGACCGTTGGCCGATGACCAGGAATTGCAATATGTAAGTTACTATATTGAAGATGGTGATTACTGGAAAATTGACAATGTTACGTTAGGTTATACATTCAATTTAAATAATAAATGGATTCAGCGCCTGCGTGTATATGGTTCGGTTAACAACCTAGCCACCTTAACCGGTTACAACGGGGTTGATCCGGAAGTCCAAATATTAGGATTATCGCCGGGAATAGATGATAAAAACAGGTACCCGATGGTTCGTACCTATACATTAGGAGTGTCATTAAAATTTTAAAACAGACGAAAGATGAAGACATATATCAAATATATAATAGCTGCAATATCAATCTGCAGTGTATTAAGTTGCAACAATGATCTTGACGAAAAAGTTTATTCATCCGTAACGCAACAAAGCTATAATTATACCGCAAATGATTTCCATCCGGCCATATCCAATGTATATGCTTATCTCAGGAATTTCCCCAGCCATGGAGGTTTTTTCTGCGCACAGGAAGTAACAGGCAACGCGATTGTTATGCCTCCAAATGCTTCCGGTTGGGATGATGGCGGAATCTATCGTAGGATGCATTACCATACCTGGAATTCGGAGCAAGGCCATGTGAGCAGTATGTGGTCTACGTTTTACCAGGGAGTATTAATCTGTAATAATGTACTGGATCAGATCGAGAATGAAATAATTCCTGCACCCTCAGCTTCCGAAAAAGAAATGGGTATTGCCGAAGTACGGGCCATGCGAGCCTTCTATTACTGGATGATCTGCGATAATTTCGGGGATGCACCTTTGGTAGTGGATAAATCGAGTGATCTTCCCGGAAAAAGCAGCCGGAAAGAAATTTACGACTTTATCGTAAAAGAACTGACGGAAGCAATTCCTCAATTAAGCGAAGAACAGGGAGGTAACCTATACGGTCGTATGAGCAAATGGGCAGCTAAAGCCACATTAGCCAATGTATACCTGAATGCGGAAATCTATACCGGCGAAGCCAAATGGAATGAATGCATAGCCCAGTGCAACGATATCATCAACAGTGGGAAATGTGCATTATCTGGCGATTACAATGCTTCATTCCGCGCAACTGGTGTAGAATCCTCAAAAGAAGTATTATTCACTATACCGTTCGACCGGGATTACGGAGGTGGAAACAGTATCCATATGTACTCTTGGCATGGAGAACTGAAAAAGAAATTCCTGACTGAAGCCACTCCCTGGGGTAGCGGCTCGGCTATGGGAGTGACCCAGTTCATTGATACATACGATGGTGACGACAGCCGCTTACAGGACACTTGGCTGATGGGAGCTCAGTATGCCGCCGACGGGACGCAAATCACAGGGACATACGATAAGAAAGGAGAACCCCTTGTTTATACTAAAGACGTGCCCAATGCAACCTATACCTCCGAGATGGAAGGATACCGCATGAATAAGTTCGAAATCATAGAGGGAACAACAGGTAATAGCACGACCGATATACCCATATTCCGTTATTCGCAAACACTGATGATGAAAGCCGAATGTCTACTGCGTACAGGCGCTTCGGGAGCGGGAGCATTGGTAACGGAAGTAAGGAAAAGAGCGTTTAAGAATAATCCGGAAAAAGCTATTGTAACCGATGAACAACTCAAACAAAACTCCACTTATAAATATGGTTATGTAGAAAACTATGTAGTTGCGGATCCGGGTAATCAGGATCCAATTACATTTGGACGCATGCTCGACGAACTCGGCTGGGAGTTTGTATGGGAAATGCATACACGCAGAGACTTGATCCGTTTCGGTGTATTTACCAAAAAAAGCTGGTTATCCCATAAACCACAGGGTGATTATCGTACTGTTTTCCCTATTCCGGAAACAACACTAACATCAAATCCGAATTTAGAACAAAATCCCAATTATATCAATAAATAAAACAGAGTTGTCAATATTTGGCAGAGTGTAGAATTTTTAGTTCTTTCGCTCTGCCGGATACTGACATCCAAACTAATAATTATATGAAACACACATTATCCAAAAGAACCAGATCAAGGCTATCCCAGCAAAAAGTCTCCCTTTGGAGGAGATTTAGAGGGGTCGCTATATTTATAATGTCCTGCACCGCTCTTTGGGGCTGCCACGATTTCGCCCAAATAAAAGAACAACCTTTCAAGATGATCGAACCGGTCGATTTTTCACATGTAAAGATCACAGACAACTTCTGGTCGCCCCGCCTGAAAAATCACGCGACAACAACGTTAGCTGTCTGTATCGACCAGATTGAAAATAAAACCGGAAGAATACAGAATTTCGAAAACGCAGCCAAAAAAGAAGGAAAACACTCCGGGATATTCTTTGATGACTCCGATGTATACAAAGCGCTCGAAGGCATTGCTTACACACTGATCAACAATCCGGATCCGGAACTCGAAAAGAAAGCCGATGAATGGATCGATAAATTTGCTGCGGCACAACAACCGGATGGTTACATTAATACATACTATACACTTACCGGGCTTGATAAACGATGGACGGATATGGATATGCACGAAATGTATTGTGCCGGACATATGATTGAAGCAGCTGTAGCTTATTACCAGGCTACCGGGAAAGATAAACTCATCGAGGTATCCAAACGTATGGTGGAACACATGATGGAGCAATTCGGCCCCGGCAAACGCCACTGGGTAGCCGGACATGAAGAAATAGAACTCGCCCTCGTCAAACTCTATAATGTAACCGGAGATGAACGCTACATCGATTTTGCAGGTTGGCTGATTGAAGAACGCGGACATGGACATGGCTCACATGGAAATGACAGAAAATGGGATCCATATCATTATCAGGATGAAATGCCTGTTCGTAAAATGACAGAAATACAAGGACATGCCGTACGCGCCATGTATTTATATTGTGGCATGTCGGATGTGGCTGCCCTGAAAAATGATACCGGCTATATGCAGACCCTAAACCGCCTGTGGGACGACGTAGTGTTACGGAAGATGTATGTAACGGGAGGAATTGGCTCTTCACGTCATAACGAAGGCTTTACCGAAGCATATGATTTGCCCAATTACGATGCCTATTGCGAAACATGCGCTTCTGTCGGGATGGTTTTTTGGAATTCAAGAATGAATCACTTTACGGGAGATGCTACGTATATCAATGTCCTGGAACGCTCCATGTATAATGGCGCTTTAGCAGGTATATCATTGGACGGAAATCGGTTTTTCTATGTAAACCCACTGGCATCCAAGGGGAGTCATCATCGTCAGGAATGGTATGGCTGTGCCTGCTGTCCCAGCCAGGTATCCCGGTTTATACCGTCAATCGGTAATTATATCTATGGCGTTTCAACTGATGCTCTATGGATCAATCTATATATCGGAAACAATGCGGAATTCAATATAGATAAAGAAAAAGTTGCTATACAAATGGAAACAAACTATCCATGGGAAGGAGATGTTAAACTAACACTCACCACTCCGCCCGAAAAACAACTCCGGTTACGTATTCCGGGTTGGTGTAAATCATACACCGTAAACATAAACGGAGAAAAACAAACATCTCCTGTTATCGAGAAAGGATACGCTGTTCTTGACAAAAAATGGCAAAAAGAAGATGTAATAACACTTACCTTAGATATGCCGGTAGAAGTAATTGCTGCCGATCCCCGTGTAAAAGAAAATTCAGGTAAACGTGCAATACAACGGGGACCTTTGGTATATTGTATCGAAGAAACTGATAACAATAATACTTTTGGAAAGACCTTATTCTCCGGGAATACTAAATTTACAACTGCATTTGCTCCGGAATTACTAAATGGAGTTATAACGATCAACGCTTCGACGGATGGAACGGATACTAAACTGATCCCCTACTATACCTGGGATAACCGGAATGCCGGGGAAATGAAAGTATGGATTGACTATAAAGAATAACTATGAAAAATTATCTTCTACTGGCCTTATTATTGCTTTTCTCAATAATAGGTAAAGCCCAGATACTGGATGCAGGCCACTATAAACATTATATAGATCATTTCAACCAAAACGATTATGAACTATATAAACTGGGTGAATATCCGAATGACAAAGCATGGAAATTTCTGTCTGAGAACATTCCCCTCTTTGATTGTCCTGATAAGCAGTTGGAACAGAATTATTATTTCCGTTGGTGGACATACCGCAAGCATATTCGTATGACGCCCGCCGGATACATCATTACAGAATTTCTGCCCGATGTAAGCTGGGCCGGAAAATATAATTCGATCTGCTGTCCGGCAGCCCATCATTTTATGGAGGGAAGATGGCTAAAGAATCCCCAATACCTTAAAGACTATGCCCGGTTCTGGTTTGCAGGCGAAGCTAGTCCACGCTCTTATTCATTCTGGGCGGCCGACGCCATCTCCAGTTTCTGCCGGGTACACCCGGATGATGCATTACTAAAAGAATTATTTCCACTACTTGATCAGAATTATGCAGCCTGGGAAACCGAAAAGCTCGATTCCACAGGTTTATTCTGGCAATATGATAACCGGGACGGAATGGAAGTATCTGTTTCCGGCTCATATGCCGAACCCTATGGCTACGGCTACCGGGCAACAATCAACAGTTATATGTATGCAGATGCTTATGCATTAAAACAACTCGCCGAAAAATTCGGAAACACCTCTAAAGCGAAGTTTTATGAAAAAAGAGCTGAAGAAATAAAAAACAACATCAATACCCGGCTATGGGATGCAAGTGCAGAGTTTTATAAAGTAATCCCCTACGGCAGGAATATGAACTTTTCTGATATTCGTGAAGAACATGGATATACACCCTGGTATTTTAATATTCCTCCGGCAGATCATGCAGTTGCCTGGAAATTCTTAATGAATTCCAAACACTTTTATGCGCCCTACGGCATTACAACAGCCGAACAATGTCATCCGTTATTTACAGTTTCATATGAAGGACACGAATGCCGGTGGGACGGACCGGTATGGCCCTTCTCAACGTCCGTGACTTTAACTGCATTGGCGAATCTGCTGAATAACTATGAACAGAATTATATTTCAAAAAATGACTACTTACACCTTCTTATGCAATACAGCCGGTCACATTGCATGATTACGGAAGACGGTCGTTGCCTCTCATGGATTGATGAAAATATGAATCCGTATACAGGAGACTGGATTTCCCGGAACCGCTTGAAAAACTGGAAAGACGGAACATGGCCAAAGCATAACGGAGGTGAAGAACGCGGCAAAGATTATAATCATTCCACCTTTAATGACCTGGTGATTAGTGGACTGATCGGCATCAGACCGGCTACAGAAAACATTCTGGTTGTAAATCCTCTTATTTCCGAAAAACAGTGGGAATATTTTTGCCTGGACAAAGTCCGTTATAAAGGAAAAGATATAACTATCCTGTATGACAAAACAGGCAATCGGTATAAGCAGGGAAAAGGTTTCTATGTATTGGTAAATGGCCAAAAAGTCTTTGAATCCCCCAATCCGGCAAAAGTGATTCTAAATATGGATGAGTAGATTAGAGATTAAAGGATTTTTGAAAGGATTTGATTGAATTTTGTATACCCCTCCTATCCCTGTTTTGTAAGTTTGCCATTATAAAGAACATAATTCCAACAAAAACAATTATTGCCATGAAATATCAACTAACCATTATTTTCACATTTATAATTGGGTGCCACCTTTCCGCTCAGGATATCCTCACACCTATTCCATTCAATGAAGTAACACTCGAAGACCAATTCTGGCTTCCACGATTGGAAAAACAAAAAGATGTGTTAGTACCCTTTGCACTGGATAAAACCAAACCTGCTGTAGAAAATCTCAGGCGAACAGGGAATTATCTGAAAGGGATTCCTGACGAACTTCCTTTTACGCACCGGTACATTTCATCCGACCTATATAAAGTGATGGAAGGCGCTGCCTATCTGTTAAAACTCGAACGCGACCCGGAACTGGAAAAAGAAATGGATCGGATCATCGACATCATAGCCGATGCACAGCAAAAAGACGGATATAATTACGAATCGCATATTACAGGTGTTGCCAAACATGATATTGGAGGTATGGGAGAAAAACCGTACTCCTGGGTCGTTCACAGCCATGAGTTGTATAATATGGGCCATATGTACGAAGGAGCAATTGCCTATTATCAGGCCACCGGAAAAGACAAATGGCTGAAAGTCGCTGAAGCAAATGCACGTCATATCAACCATCTCTTTTTTGAGGGAGACCCTAATTATAATGACGGTAAACCGGTCAATCAGGCTCCCGGACATCAGGAGATCGAATTGGCATTGGTAAAGCTATATCGTATTACAGGTGACACACTCTATCTCAACATGGCCAAACGCTTTCTCGATATCCGTGGAATCACATACCGTCCGGATGGGACCGGTGTCATGTTGCCCGAATATGCTCAGCAACATGCCCCTGTACGTGAACAAACGAAAGCTGTAGGACACGCCGTTCGTGCCACCTATCTATACTCCGCAATGGCGGATGTCAGTGTATATACCCACGATCTGACATTGCGTCCGGCGCTTGATAGTATCTGGCATAATATTGTAGACACACGTATGCATATCACCGGTGGGTTAGGTGCTGTTCACGGTATCGAAGGATTCGGACCCGAATATGAATTACCTAATAAAGACGCATTTGATGAAACATGTGCTGCTGTAGGCAATGTATTTTTCAACCACCGGATGTTCCTGATGGAAAAAGACGGAAAATACATGGACGTAGCAGAAGTAGCACTACTAAACAACGTTTTAGCAGGTGTCAACCTGGAAGGAAATCGCTTTTTCTATCTGAATCCATTGGAGGCTGATGGTATTAAACCATTCAATCATGGTAACAAAGGACGTTCGCCATGGTTTGGCACAGCCTGTTGCCCTTCCAATCTGGCACGCCTGATTCCGCAGGTGCCGGGATTAATGTATGCAACAACCCTAAATGAAATCTATTGTTCTTTTTATGGAGGATGCAGCACTACAATCACATTGGATAACGGAACAGTTCATCTAAAGCAAACTACAGAATACCCGTTCGGGGAACAGATATTTTATGAAATTTCACCGGTATCCGGCGAACAGATATTTACATTAAAATTGCGTATACCAACCTGGACAAAAGATCAGTTCGTACCCGGAAAGTTGTATCATTACAAAGATCCGAAACCATCGGAATGGATGATCAAAGTAAATGGAGAAAAAGTGACCGGAGATACTGAAAAAGGATTTGTAACGATCCATCGCACATGGAAAAAAGGTGATAAAGTCGAATTATACCTGCCTATGCCTGTTCAATTTTCACAAGCTATCGAACAGGTAGAAGCCGACCGGGGACGCATCAGTATTACCCGGGGGCCATTAGTTTATTGTGCAGAAGGGGTTGATAACAAAAACATTCTGCCAAATGTATTTATTCCGAAAAAATCAGACAAATATAAAAATCGAAACATATACAGATGCTATTCTCAATGGAATACCTAAAGTTGTGATTCCCGCAATGGAAAAAACAGAGAGCAGTAAAGTTGTCACTACCCTGACACTACTACCCTATTTTGCATGGAACAACCGGGGAGACGGATCAATGATGGTTTGGTTTCCGGAAACAGAAGATATACAGCCTTATATCAACATGCAACTAATGACCCATGGCAAATTTAAAGACATAGAGGCATCATATACGTCTGCAAGTGATATACTAAGCGCCATTGCTGATAACCAGACACCGGAAACATCGGCAGATAACCATGTATACAAGTGGACCAGCAGAGGAGAATACGGAAAACCGCAATGGATAACCATTACCCTTGAAAAAGCAACGGATATACAAAGTATCTCTGTCTTCTGGTACGATGATAACGGAAGGGTAAAAGTGCCGCAAAGCTGGTCATTAGAATACTGGAATGACGGCAAATGGAATGACTATCCGGTATATATTACAGACCGTTATAATGTATTCAAAGACCAATTCAATATGGTACATCCCGGACAACCGCTAAAAACCGAAAAAATCCGTTTGTCTATGACACCCCAACCCGAATCGGCTGTTGGTATTTTTGAAATTAATATTGAAAATGACAAATAAAAACAACAAGATGAAAAACATCCTATTAACAGCCTTTTTGGCATTCACAACAATTAGTGCATTTGCCACTAATAACGAAGACGACGTAGTCAACTACCAAAACAACCGTTATCCGTTAATGACCAAACCCTACATAGAACTACCAATTGGTAGTGTCAAACCGGCCGGATGGCTCGAAGAACAGTTAAATCGGATGGCTCAGGGAATGACCGGCCATATGGATACCGTTTACGAAAAAGTGATGGGAAGCCGGAATGGCTGGTTAGGTGGCGATGGAGATGTATGGGAGCGTGGCCCCTACTGGATCGATGGGCTCTTACCCCTTGCCTATATACTGAATAATAAGGCGTTGATCGAAAAAGTACAACCCTGGATCGAGTGGACTTTAGCATCCCAAAAGCCCGACGGATATTTCGGACCGGATACAGACCGTCCATATGAACAAGGCCTGCAACGTGATAATGCACACGACTGGTGGCCTAAAATGGTAATGCTGAAAGTCATGCAACAATATTACTCTGCAACAAAAGACGAACGGGTTATCCCTTTTCTAACCAATTATTTCAAATACCAATTAAAAGAGTTGCCTCAAAAACCGTTAGGCAACTGGACCTTCTGGGGCGAACGCCGGGGTGGAGATAACCTGATGGTTGTATATTGGTTATATAATATAACAGGTGATCAATTTCTGCTCGAACTGGGAGAACTGATCCATAAACAAACTTTTAACTGGACGGATGTCTTTCTGAATCAGGACCATTTAAAGCGTCAGAACAGTTTACATTGTGTAAACCTGGCACAAGGGTTCAAAGAACCGGTCATTTATTACCAGCAAAGTAAAAATACGGAGCATATCGATGCAGTAAAAAAAGCAGTCACAGATATGCGTCCAACCATTGCTTTTCCAATCGGATTATGGGGTGGCGACGAATTACTCCGTTTCGGAAATCCCACACAAGGCTCTGAACTATGTACAGCAGTAGAAATGATGTTTTCATTAGAAAAAATGCTGGAAATAACCGGTGATGTGCAATGGGCAGATCATATCGAACGAATTGCCTACAATGCACTACCGACACAAGTTTCCGACGACTTTTCGTCACACCAGTACTATCAGCAAATTAACCAGGTACAGGTAACACGCCATATCCGCAATTTCGTAACACCCCACGAAGATACGGATATACTGTTTGGTGAGCTATGCGGATACCCTTGTTGTACTTCAAACCTGCACCAGGGATGGCCTAAACTGACTCAACACCTATGGTTTGCAACAGCCGATTACGGATTAGCTGCATTAGTATATGCACCATCACAAATAACTGCGAAAGTCGGCAATGGAACAGTAGTTTCAATAACAGAAGAGACAACGTACCCGTTTGATGAAGCAGTCAAATTCAAATTCAACTTTGCAGATAAAAAAATAAAGAAAGCGTTCTTTCCTTTCCATTTCCGTGTTCCGGCATGGTGTCCGAATGCAATCGTCCGCCTGAATGGAAAAGAAATAACAATGGATACCCCGGCCGGAGAAATTGCACGTATCAGCCGCGAATGGCAAAACGGAGACGTGCTGACGCTCGAATTACCGATGAAGGTAGAAGCCAATTATTGGTACGATGGAGCTGCTGTGATTGAACGGGGACCACTGGTATACGCTTTGAAAATGGATGAACAATGGGAAAAGAAAAACTTCGAAGCCGAAAAGAAAAACCATTACGGAGACTGGTATTATGAAGTAACTTCCGACACTCCCTGGAACTATTGCTTTACAAGTAAAGACCTGCGCCCCGATGTTATTGCCGGTAATTTTACGGTAGAAAAAGTAGCTACGATTGCTGATTATCCATGGAATGCCGAAAATGCACCTATCACCATTAAAACAAAAGCCAAACGCTTACCCGAATGGCAACTGTTTAAAGGTTCGGCAGGCCCGGTTCCTTACTTTATGCAGAACATACCGGTTATACAACAGGAAGAAACCATCGAGCTAATTCCATATGGATGTACAACCTTACGCATTACCGAATTTCCTATCCGATAAAATCAACAACTAACGCGAATTAGTAGTTAAAGAAGTTATCACTCGCTACGCTCGTTCGTAGTCAAGGAGTTAAGAATAATACAAATGCATTTCTACTTAACTACAAAGTTGCGGAGCAACTGATAACTACTTGACTACTTTGACTACTGGTTCGCATAAACAATAAAACACTGAATTATGAAAATTTCTAAATGCATTCTGTTGTTCTTTATCTCATTATGCTTTGTGTCATGTAAAGACACAACAAAAAAAACGACAGAAAAGACAAGTGGTAATCCATTCGTAAAAGGATGGTATGGCGACCCGGAGGCTATTGTCTTTGGTGATGAATATTGGGTTTATGCAACCCTTTCGGATATCTATTTCCCCGACAATCCGGATTCTGTTGCCAATTATCCTGTCAGAGAACCTAAGACGGTCCATCCCGTTTACACGATCCAGCTTTATATGGATGCTTTCTCATCAAAAGATTTGGTTAACTGGACCAAACATCCGAAAGTAATTTCCGTAGAGAACGTCAAGTGGGTTGAATATGCTATGTGGGCACCCTCTATTACTGAGGCTAACGGAAAGTATTATCTTTTCTTTGGTGGTAACGATATCCAGAACGATGACGAATGTGGCGGCATAGGCGTTGCCATATCTGATAGCCCTGCCGGTCCGTTTATCGATGCATTGGGAAAACCATTGATAGATAAATTCCACAACAGCGCACAACCCATCGACCAGTTTGTATATCGTGATGATGATGGACAATATTATTTGTATTACGGAGGATGGAGACATTGCAACGTAGTTAAACTAAGTGATGATTTGCTCAGTCTCGTCCCCTTTGATGACGGAAGTTATTATAAAGAGATAACACCTGAGAATTTCACTGAAGGGGCATTTGTGCTTAAACGCAATGGAAAATATTACCTGATGTGGTCGGAAGGAGCCTGGGAAAGTGAGCATTACTGCGTTGCCTATGGTATTGCCGATACACCGTTCGGACCGTTTAACCGGATTGGTAAAATGTTAGAGTCTGATAAAGAAATTGGCACCGGAGCAGGTCACCATTCTGTTGTAAATATTCCGGGTACTGATGAATGGTATATATTTTATCATCGTCATCCGCTTGGCGACCCCAACGGGTATCACAGGGAACTCTGTGTTGACCGTATGTACTTCAACAATGATGGAACAATAAAACCGATAAAAATGACTAACGAAGGGGTTAAAGCTGTAACAATTAATAAAGAAAAATAGGGTTATTCCCACACCCCTGATCTTTTTGTTCAGGGGTTTTCCTTCACGCCATGCAGTTCGCCTTTGTTGACAATATTTGCATTAATAATCAATAAACTTCTGAAAATAGAATCAAATTTCAACAGAACAGACCTATTTGTTATATATTTGCAACCATAGCCAAAACATCACAGAGATATGTAAACCAATATCTATATTTAAATGTCAAATCTTTAACAATTTTACTTATGAAAAAAATTCTATTTACATTAGCAATCGCTTGTTCAAGTATGTGCATCAGTGCACAAATGTATGTGGGAGGATCGTTAGGGTTTAACCATAATAACGATAAAGAATCCGATTATAAAACTACTTCTGTGAATATTTTACCTGAAGTTGGGTATGCATTCAACGATAAATGGTCTATAGGAACAACAGTAGGTTATTCAAAGTATAAAGTAGACCGCACTGATAATTACAAAACTAGCGACAGAAGATTTACTTTTTCTCCTTATGCACGTTATTCGTTCTTACGAAAGAACATCTTTTCTTTATTTGTAGATGGAGGGCCAAACATCCGTTTTCAGAAAGATTATTATTATAACGGTAGTGGTTACACTGAAGATGAGGATTGGACGACTTATCTCGGATTGGCCATAAGTCCGGGTGTTTCTGTTAAAGTCTGTGACAATCTATCCATATTAGCTCACTTAGGTGCTTTAAGATATATTCATAGTGATGATGTGGAGTCATTTGATTTCAGTCTGAGCAATTCATTATCTTTCGGTGTATTTTATTCGTTTTAAATATCTTACCAACAATAAATAAAAAAACAAGCCTGTATTAAAAACACAGGCTTGTTTTTTATTCCCCCCTAATTATTCCGCAAAAGATGGAGGCTGCTTCCATCCGGAAACAGCCTCCATTTTCTATAATAAATCAAATTGATTTTATTTCACATCCCACCACATGCGAGATTCAAATGAATCCCCTTTATCCAATTTTCCAACAGCTTCCTCATAATGGTTTGTGTTAACCTGAGATTCTGTTGAAGGATAAATAAAACGACGAGGAATAGAGCCATCAGTAGCAGTCATTCCATACGGATTTGCAGGATCATACGTCGGTTTCAATTCAGGAAATCCCGAACGACGCCAGTTTGCAAAAGACTCATACTCGTCACAGAAGCAATTAATCCAATATTGTGTATTAATCTGTTTCAATGAACCATCAAACGGATTAGCAGCCAGATAAGCATCGATAGCCGCCGTCGTCATATATTGCTGATATAATCTGGCACCGTTCTGGAACTGGGCAAATTGCTGCATAGCCGCACGTACACCATTCTCATAATAGGTTTTAGCGTCACCACTTACCCAACCACGAACAGCAGCTTCAGCCAGTAACAATTGAGTCTGAGCATAAGTCACAATAAAGGTCGGAGAAGTAGGATCCGAATAAGTGTAACGGTTAGGAACCGAATATTTGCTGGCATAATTTGCCAAATAATCATCATCATTGAATTCTGCAATTTTCTTTCCAATGAACCAGTTACTACCTTTTGAGTTATTATATCCGCCCGGAAGACCTTTCTGGATAGCAGGATCCGGATCACCTAACTGATATGCTGAATTCTGAATAGAGATAGAAGGATCTTCGCAAACAACTCCGATCAATCCCAAACGAGGGTCGCCTGTACTTGACAACAAATTGACAAAACCTTCACTTAAGAAAAATTCTTTGTCTTCATGTGCAAAGATCTTAGCATACGGCTCTGCTGAATCATCAGTTGTAACACCTCCCGGATGTTCCAACTTCACGTTTTCCAAATTTGAAGTAATCAAACCATTGGAAACAGCTTTTTGAACCCAGGTTTGAGCTGTAGCAGGATCAACCTTTGACAAACGCATTGCTATACGTAGCATCAATGAATTTGCAAACTTCTTCCAGGATGCTGCATCACCCTGGAAATAAACATCCTGATTTCCCATTTGAGCTGTTCCTGAACTTAAATTTGCTTGTGCCTGATCCAACTGTTCAACATATCCATATAGATCTCTTGTTGAGTATCATATTTAGGATAAGAGTATTCATTTGGACGCCCAGCTTCCGAATAAGGAATATCTCCGTAAAGGTCGGTCATTCTATGCATCACGTACACTCTCATTACACGACTCATATTATAATCGATTCCATATCCTTCTTTATCCTTCCATAAATCCAATACGGTTGTTACATCACGTACAGCACCACGATCACCGGAATAAACACCATCCCAATAAGCGCCTGAATAAGCATCACTATAAGCATAAAGATTATAATTCCACCACCAATCTATAGAAGTCAGGTGTTGCACCCATTGTCCGGAATAGATACAACCATTACGCCAAACATCCCAGTCAGAGCCTAATGCCTGATGCTGAGCATTGGTAAATACCATTTCATAAGGCACATTGCCTTCATTCATATTCTCCGGATCAATATTTACATCACCGAAATCGTCACAACCGGTAAAAGCTGTCATCAGACCCAGTGCCGCAAAAGTATATTTAATATATTTGTTCATAATATGTTCAATTTAATTATAATTAAAATTTAACATTAACATTGAAACCTACACTTCTTGTTGCAGGGTAACCATTCAATTCAAGACCTTGACCATTTGAGTTGTTGTAAGCAGACTCCGGATCGATATTATCTGTTTCTTTAACAATCGTCCAAAGGTTACGGGCAACCAGTGAAACATTCAGGCCTTTTACCACTTTCATTTTTCCCAGAATAGCTTGCGGAAATTCATAACCGAAAGCAAGTTCGCGTAACTTTAAGAAGCTTGCATTATAGATGAACTCTTCTCCGATATTGTTATTAGCAATACCTCTGTAATACGTTTGTGCATCCACACCTACCGTATTCGTTACATAATTACCATTACTATCTTCCATTACACCGACACCGATAATTTGAGCATTCGGATCGGATACTGTACGACCTACCAGTGTATTCTTATGCAAACCATCGCCATACAAAGAATAATTCGTACCGGAGAATAGTTTAGCACCCACTTTAAAGTCTAACAAGAACGACAACGTGAAGTCTCTATATTTTAACGAGTTGTTCCACCCTCCGGTAAACTTATAAACACCATTACCTAAACTTTCAAGTTTATCCGCTCTTTGAGCAATACCATCTTTGAATACGATATTACCATTATCATCACGTTTGTATTTATAACCGATCAATTCACCATAAGAAGAACCTACCACGTTCTGAACAGATACATTACCTGAACGGGAACTTGCACCATCAATCTGCAAGCGCTCTACGCCTTCACCCAAATATTTAACTTCGCTGTCATTGTATGCAAAGTTTATTGTCGTATTCCATGTGAAGTCTGACGTTTGAACAGGAACAATATCTACCAAAAATTCAAACCCGTTATTACGGATTTCGCCGACATTCATAACCTTTGATCCGTAACCTGAAGCTCCGGAAGTAGAAACAACTGCAATATCATCTTTTGTATTCTTTACATAATACGCCATATCGAAAGATAAACGATTCCGGAAGAATGATAAGTTCAAACCAACTTCCTGCTCAGAGATTCGAACCGGTTTCAATGCTGGATTCGGATATTTATTATCGTTATTTTGCGTAACTGTATGCTGACCATTTACCGTGTAATCTCTGACTTTGTAAAGCAACAGGTTCTGGTAGGCAGTAGTACCATTGGATGCAGATGCATAAGAAGCACGGATCTTACCGAAAGTAAACCATTCCGGCACTTCAAATGTATCGGAGAATACCCAGGATAATGTTGCTGAAGGGTAGAAATAACTATTACTTTCCGGAGCCAATGTAGAGAACCAGTCATTACGTCCGGTCAGATTCAGGAATATTTGATTCTTCCAACCGAAGTCTGCTGTCGCATAAATAGAGTTTACACGATATTCGGTATAAGTCTTTTTAGGACGCTTATCACCCAGGTTGTTTACAGACCATAAACCATCTACAATAAACGGACGACCACCATCACTCGTATTAAATTGTTTAACAATATTACGCTGGGTGTTTCCTCCAAATGTAGCAGCTACTGACCAATCGCCAAATGTTTTATCAAATCCGATCAGGTAATTCAGGTTCATTTCCGAATATGTTTTAGAATATTCAGTTAGCCATCCTGACGGGTCGGCAGCGGCACCAACCGGTTGAACTTGTTTAAAGTCCAGGTTGTAACCGTCACGCTGAACTGCTCCCTGAGCATACAACCAATCTGTGATATCCCATTTTAAAGTCATAGAACCGGTCAAACGATTTTTATTCGTATCGTTCGTTTTCCGGTACTGTAACCAATAAGGGTTATTGAAATAAACGTTTGTACCACCAAGTAATTCGGCTCCGTTTTCAGCAGTTCCCCAATCACTAGTCGGGCTACCACGCTCCAGCCATCTGATATCAAAAGAGTTTCCGCGGTGAATCAAAGAAGCATTGGTATTACCGTTACCATCAGACAGATTTGAACGACCATTGAACTTTTCAAATACATAATTTGCATTTACCATTAACTGTACATTACTTGTTATATCATAAGTCGTATTCATATTAATACCCTGCTGGCTATTGCTTGAGTTAGGTAAAATACTCTTTTCATAAACATTTGATATACCAAAGCGGTAAGCAATTTTATCAGAAGAACCGCTGATTGCAACAGATGCTGCTTCGTTAATACCTGTACGATAGAAATTATCCCAATTATCTACATAAGAATATTTGTAGGTATCACCCAAAAAGTTGACTGCATTTCCACCATCTAATGCTTCACCCCAACTAGCAGATTCAGAAGCTTTAGCTGTATTTATATCAACCGGACGATTGCCTTCAAGCCCTTGTCCAAATACCTTCTGATAATCGCGGTAATCATAAATCGTATTGAATGTCAGGTTATTATTAACCTCAATACTAACACCTTTTCCTTTCTGGCCGGATTTAGTAGTGATCAGGATCGCTCCGTTACCTCCGCGATAACCATACAATGCTGAAGCAGCCGCACCTTTCAATACCTGAATATTTTCGATATCATCAGGGTTGATATTAGACAAACCGTCACCCATATCCATACCTCCCCAAGTTCCGGCAGAACCCATGTTTGTATTGTCAAACGGAACACCATCCACTACATACAATGGCTGGTTATTACCTGTCAATGAAGCGTTACCACGGATAACAACACGGCTACTACCACCTGCTCCGGTCGCATTTCCGGCTACCGAAACCCCGGCAATCTTTCCGGATAAAGCATTACCCAGATTCGGATCACGTGCCATTGTAAAGTCTTCACCACCTACCTGAGTCGTTGAATATCCCAACGATCTGGATTGGCGTTTAATACCCAAAGCAGTTACAACTACTTCATCCAATGTCTGTGTATCCTCTTTCAGAGTTACGTTAATCGTTGATTGATTGCCAATACGTATTTCCTGGGCTATATAGCCGATATAAGAGACATGCAGAATTGCATCGGCCGGAACACTTTCAATCGTGTAATTCCCATCCAAATCCGTCACTGTATTCTTTCTTAACTAAACAACCACACGCCTAAAGAGGCGGTGGGTTACTGTAACGGACTAAAAGTCCTGTTAAGGCTAAAGCCATCTTAAGGAAAAGACTATAAGTCATCTTAAGAACCAATACGAAA
>JAITVY010000094.1 GCA_031285565.1 Tannerella sp.
TATATCATAACGGGTGTGGGAACCACTTTTATACGTTTGCATAAAACTCTTTTTTGCAAATATATAATTTCTCCGCCTAAAGGCGGGGGATTTCACCCATCCCAGAATTATAAATTAAAGACAATAAAGCAGCTGAAATAATCACGAAATCGAATTTATTCCATTTTCTTTTCCAAAAATCTTTAAACCCGAACGTTTTTATTTTTAAGAATATTTCAAGAGAAAATATGATCGTAAATGTATTATCTGCATAATAAAAGAAACGTGGCGCATCGTTAAATTCCTGAATGAATATAATAATTGCATTTATAAAAATAAGAACAAGTATAAAGTTGCTATTAAGCAAGATGTTTTTCTTCGTCATTTTTTCTTTCTCCTTTAATCATTCCGCCTTTGCTGTAACAATAGCCATCTGGTTATCGTAACGTCATTACCTTTTCCAATAATACCGGTAAGCCACTTTCTCCAATGGCGTCATTGCTCCAGTGACTCATCATGCAGCTCACCCAATTATTCCTGACAAAAGCAGTAACATAATAAATTACCATCGTTTCCCCATCACTGGTAGACGCAAGCTTCGCTGCAATCTCCCCTTCGGGTTTATATACAACTTTACGGGCAACTACGGGGACACCTTCAAACAACACATTCACCATTTCGTCCGAAACTAATGAAGCACTAAACTCCTTACTGTTATTTTCAGCAGTAATCCTGCGCTGCATCTCAACAGACAAGGCTGCACCTGCCTGGTCGCGATGAATCGACCAGCTCATTTCTCCGTTATATGGCCATTGCACACAGTTCACATTCGTCCACTGAGCCGCATAAGTTCCCAGTTCTATCTTACGACCAGCGAAATTGATAGAATTAAATATCATTTTATTAAATACAGATTCAGGTATTTTTTTACCAAGAAGCAACGGATTGAGTTCCTGTTGTATTTCTTTACTATCCTTTCCCGGAGAACTGTAAGTTATCACTGTTATACCTGCAGCAGACTCTTCTATAAAATAATAAGTTGTGTAGATATTTACTCTTTCACAAATAGAATCAATTCTCTCATATACAAAATTCTGCTGACTAATCGTTGAGTCTGAATGTTCCAGAGCCGATCCTTCAGGGATAAACTGCCCGTAGTGGTGGAGTATATTTCTCATAGTAAACCTCTGCTTGATCACCTCGTATGTTATCTTTACTCCGTCTACATTATAGAAGTCGGAGTCTACATTTGAAACTGCCTGCAAACGACTCAAAATGCCACGATCCTGGGCTACCATATACTGATTGCTAAAGGAAAAAATTGCAACTACTATTAATGTGATAAAATATTTATATCTATTTTTCATTGTTCAAATATAACCGGTTTAAAATATACCGCACATATTACTTTAACTCCCTTTTAAAAACCACCTCCCGCAAATGTTCCTTATTGGGTATCAAAGGATAATATACACCTGATTCTTCACGCCAGACAGGAGTTTTGTCATATATTTCCATTTCACTGCAAAATTCGCCCCGGTATGAGTTAACATACTCTATGACAGTAATCATAGTATCGCTATTCTCCGTTATCCTGAAATAAAGCTGGTAATCACTATAAATATTTGAATAATAGAGCGGCATATCCTTTTTACCATCGAGATATCCTTGGAGCCAATCCAGCGAACCATGGTTTACCAGGAGAAACACTTCGCCTGTATTATTATTGAAATAGTAAATTCCTTGTTCAAAAGAAGACCAACCGTTGGCATGCCGACTTTCAGTAGTAAACTTCCCGTCCCCACCATAAATAATCTCTAAAGCTTCACCATCCTTACCGGATAAAACCCATTGTTCATTTAGTATACCCTCTGCTGATCCTTGCATGGTCATAGCCATCATCATTAATACCAAAAGAATTTTATTCATATAATATAATGATCGTTCTCATATAGAATTGTCTGTGCAAAGATAAAGGAAATATCTGTATGTCTTTGATAAACAGAAGAGTTTAATTTAATCCGTTTGTTTGCAATTTATGGGAATTAAATCGAAATTTTCGCAAAATAATTCTTATTTTTGAATAACTTATCACCCTCATTCCATGTTATTAATTAAAGTACATCTTTGTGAAATAAATATATAGATACTATTAAAGAACATTCTAAAACTACAAGCCATGGAAAAGAATATTTTTGAATTACACACCGGACAATTAAAAGAAATCTCACAATCTTTTCAGGAAAAAGTTGAAGCAGGTCTTAGTCAGAAATATATGGAAGTGCAATGTATACCTACATTTATTCGTCCGAAGACAAATGGCATCAAAGGAGAAGCGTTAGTATTGAGTTTAGGAGGAACAAATTGTCGGGCAGCAACCGTCGATTTTAATGGAGAAAAACCGGTTATTCATCCTGAAAACGGATTTAAGAAAGACTTGTCTATCATGAGAACTCCAGGTTTTACAGAAAAAGACCTATTTAAAGAGCAAGCCGATCTTATTAATGAAATCAGGTTGGATAAAAAAATGCCGATAGGTTATTGTTTTTCTTATCCTGCGGAATCTATGCTGGATGGAGACGCCAAATTGATTCGTTGGACCAAAGGGGTAGATATCAGGAAAATGTTAAATAAGCCCGTAGGAAAACCATTGTTGGAATATTTGAATGGGAAAAATGGAAATAATTTCACCTATATTAAAGTTATAAATGATACCATTGCCAGTTTATTTTCCAGCCTGACATATAATGATAGTGATGCATATATTGGTCTGATTGTGGGTACCGGAACCAATATGGCTACTTTCATAAACGCAAATAAGATTAAAAAACTTGATCCTATGCTTAATCAACGCGGTTTAATACCTGTTAATCTGGAATCCGGAAACTTTCTCCCACCTCACTTAACTTCTATTGATAATATAGTCGATGCGCTTTCCAATAGTAAAGGAGCCCAGCGTTTTGAAAAAGCAGTATCCGGCATGTATCTGGGAGAAATCCTCAAAGCTGCTTTTCCTATGGATGAATTTGAAAAGAAATTTGATACACGAAAACTGACGAAGATAATGAATTATCCGGATCTTTATAAAGATAAATATGTACAGGTTGCCCATTGGATATACCAGCGGTCTGCTCAACTGGTAGCTGCTTCATTGGCTGGACTGATACTGGTATTATATTCACATAATAATTCAATCGGCAAAATACGTTTGGTGGCTGAAGGAAGCATTTTCTGGAGTACAAATAGAAACGGCAAATCATATAAAAGTATAGTGATGGATGAGCTACGGATACTCTTAAACGAATTCGGATTAAACGACATTCAGGTACTACTCGATAAAATTGATAATGCAAATCTGATAGGAACAGCTATTGCTGCATTGTCGTAAGATGAATTCTATCTATAACATTCGTACAATATATTTATAAAAACAAAATAATTTTATAAACTGCTCTTATAGATTATATTAAACTAAAAGAAGAATATTACTTATTACGGGATAATCACTCTTCGGAAAAGCATCACATTAACAGCTAGCATTATCTGGTGTGAGAGATCTTCTCACACGTAAGGATTCGGTGCTCTCACGCATAAGGGTTTAATGCTCTCACCTATGCGGATTGGGTATTCTCACGCATAAGGATATTAGTTTCTCACCAAAACAACCTTCATACAGGCATCTTTGGTTTCCGGAATTCTGAACTTTAAACTATTGATGCATTACTCTTTGCGGAGCATCACTATAGACTAATGCCTCCGTAAAGTTGATCGTAGCATTTGGTATGGGATTCAGCCACTTGAATGTAATGTTATGTTTTCCTTTAGGCAGTTGATATTTCCAGAATAACTCATGCCGACGGGTAATATAAGAAGCCGGCAAATCAGCCGTTTCCGCAAGTTCGCCGTCTATATACATTTCCACTTTTGCACTATAATTATTATCGGGCGAATGAAGATGGCCTTTGAAAATAATACCGATTCCTTCAAAAGAGATCTCTTCCACATCACAGATTTGTTTGTTTATCTTTATATAGTGTGTAGGATAATGCCCTTCGAAAGCTTTCTCAAAACGCACGGGAACCGGTTGTTGATACCTGATAATGGCATCACCTCCTTCAACTTTTCCTCCATTACTTTCAATCACTTGTAAAGCCTGGTCAAAGCTCATCTGATAAACTTTATTTAATGAGATAGAAGAATAAGCAAAATCAATATTTTCTACTTCATGAAGGTTTTTCATCCAGTATTCAGGAATATTACTATAACCTAACACCGTACCCAGGATACCAGCCGCAGAAGCCGGATTACAATCCGAGTCCTGTCCGCAACGGGTTGCGATATCCATTGTTTTATAAAAATCACCTTCACCATATAACAAGCCAATAATAATATAAGCGCTATTGATTACAGCGTCAATATTAAACGGAACAAATACGCCATCCGGGCAACAGGTATCTTCACTCCATTTCTTTTCACATTCGAACCAGGTACGTTTCCAGTCATCCGGGAATTGCTTGTGCCATTGTATAACATCATACATACATTGGTAATATATGCTTTGTTGAGGTATAGTTTTTAAAGCCTCTTCCACAATAAACTCAATATCATCAGAGACAAATGCCAACGCATACATGGCGCCTACGTAAACCCCGCCATACCATCCATCACCATAATTCATAATATGACCGATTTTATCAGATATTTCAGATGCAAAATTGGGCATACCAGGCGACATAAGTCCTGCGTAATCGGCCTCGATCTGATAATCGATATCATCCGCATGCGGATTATTCAGCCAATGACCCGATTGTGGAGGCATAATTCCATGAAGTATATTATATCTGGCAGCCTGATTGGCATGCCATAACTGATATCCGGCAGTAGCAAAAGCCATCGCAAATGAATCTACCGGAGCATCAAGACCTAACCGGTCGAAAACATTTACGAACGTCAGGTCCATATATACATCATCATACAAACCGGGAAAATGATCGAAATACCATTTTATATGGCCATCCGGCCATTCAATAGGTACATAATCCTGGATCATAGTTCCATTAAACCTGAATTCAGTAGGTCCGCCATACGTACATCCAATGGTTTGTCCGGCCCAGCCTCCTTTAATTTTATCCAGAAGTATTTCTTGACTCAGGTTTATCTCAGATGGGATTGGTGTCTGCTTATTGGTAGTAGATTGCTTTGTGCAAGCGGTAAACATACATAGGATACAGACCGGTATTGCTATCTGATTTTTCATACGATAATATTTTACTTTTTTACATTAAGGTCGCATGGAACTCGCATGATTTTTATTATTACGGACTTTTGTGGTTTTATAAAAATCATACTTCGTTTCATAATATAAAGAATGTTGGTCATCAAAATTAATCAATTAGTATCAATAAAGAACCATTAATTTCATTTTTATTTCAAGTATTTAGAAATCGTTTTCAGGAAAAGTGCCTGTTGGTCAACAAACGGAAAATGAGAGCAATTATCAATCAACGTAAAGTTTGATTTACCGGTAATTGTTTTCATATCGTTTAATTGCTTTTTCGAAAAAAGGCCATCCTGCTTTCCATAAATTGCGAATAGTTGAATATGTTGTGCTTTCAGCTTTTCAAGAATAGGTTTTGTATCAACATTATTTAATGATTCATTCTGATAAAATATTGCAGGAGCATTCTTATTCCTTATATTATCTTTATAGAAGTCACTTATCCTGTATTTTTCCTTTAGGCCAGAAGACTCCTGAGTGGGATTCGGCATATCTAAAAAGCCATCCGTCAGATCATAACAGGCCTTTCGGTATTCAACAGTATTTTTTGGCATTAGTCTGATTTCGCGAATTTCTTCCAGCATTTGCGAATCATTATTCTTACGGTATCTTTTCTCCGCAGTGTCCAGAATATGATCGTATGTTTCCTGCTGTGAAAATAATGCATCCATAAGAATAATGGCATTTACCTTTTCGGGGTGTCGGTCGGCAAAATAGGCTGCAACTATTCCTCCAAAGCTATGGGCGAAAATAGTGGCATCTTTTATATTATATTTCTCATAAATAGTTACAAGGTCGTCCGACGACTCCTGAAATGTAAATGTTGCATCCGGATCATTAGAACGCCCCTCTCCTCTCCGGTCATAAGCTATCACATAAAACCCATTTTCAGCAAGAGCCTCTGCTGTAGTAGCTTCAAACAATGTAGAGTTCGAACTGGGTCCCCCATGTACATAAATAATAGCCGGGTTTAAGCTATCGCCATAGCTTTGCGAATAAATCGTTTGCCCGCTTACAACACCGGTTGAAAGAACTGTAAATAAGCCAAAACAAATAAGTATTGATTTCATATTATATTTTTCTCCATCATACACACATTAAAAGGCAGGTGGTCAAACGTCTTATGCTCAAACTCTGCAAAACCTTGTTTACTATACCATTCTTTGAGGATAGTATTGGAATCAATTAGCCCGATGGATATACGTTTTCCTCCAAGTTCCTTGATCCTGTTTGTAGCAAAATCCATTAATAAAAGACCGATTCCATAATGCCTGCAAGCAGGGGTAACCGCCATTTTTTCGATATAGAATGTGCCTAGTGTGCTCAATGATTTCTCAACAGCGATAAATCCCACTTTCTCCCCATAATTCTCATATACATAAAACTCACGGTTCCCGGTTAACTGCAACTCCAGTTCCTCGCCTGTTATAAAAGCGTTATTAGTCGGGCTGTTTTCTTTCGTTAGTCCAAAATCTTCCGCTACCGTAGCAAATGCTTCATTTAATAACTTTGCCAATATATTAAAATCATCCTGTGAGCTGACTTTTTTTATCATTTTCTATCACTAAAATTTTTCTTAACCGAATCGGCGAATAAAAGCATCAACAAATTAACATCTAAAATTAATCACTAACCACTCATAATTCATAATTAATCATTCATAATTCTTTTTCCCCTTCTGGGGTTTCATCCCACATTCCCTCCTATCCGGTTGTAAATATTTGCAAATAACACTTTCCTTTCTTCGCCCAGGCGCATCCGTTTTATTGCTTTCACTTCACCAACTCCTGTTTCTTCCAGAAATTTACGAGCGACAAGGTTTTCCTGTGGAATAACAACACGATTATTATATTGCAGGTGTAATTTCAAAAGTTCTATTCCGGCCTTTTCAGTTTCTGCAATGATTAATCCTTCTCCTAAAGTAGGCAGATAATAACCTTCCACCCTGTCATTACAAAGATAAACCCGGCCGCTAATCAGGTGTTCTTCGAGATGCATCATCCTGTCCTCTCCGGAAGTTTTTCTGTCGAGACCCAGTAACTGCTCCCTGTATTTATCTTTATAACGATGAATTTGATCCGATATTGCCCGATCCTTTAGCGCAACAATGTCTTTATGAACAAGATATGTCGTTTCTGTGATAAAGCCTACTTTTTTATAAACAGGTTCTCCAAGATCCGTAGCAATTAAGTAAGTAGTCGAGCAACCATTATCCTTTATAATCCCTATTAAAGTCCGTACAATTTGTAATCCAATCCCCCTACACCGGTAATCAGGATGAACAATGACGTGCGCAAGCCAGGCCACATCATTGTGGATAATGACAACTCCAAGTCCTACAATACTATGATCCGTCACCACTTTTATAGGAAAACAGAATGACGAATCAATATAAAAATCGAAAACGGGTCTTATATCCACCCAACCATTCGGTTGTAAAGGGGATAATACAGGAACATCATCCCTTTTAACTGCAGTTATTTCCATTTCATTCAAATCTTTTTAACCCATTCCTTTTTAAGCATAGCGTAAATAATATCATCCACCCATTCCCCGCGCAGATAGTAACTTTCCCTGAAATGGGCTTCTTTCCTGAATCCTAATCGTTCAACTAACCGGATGGATGCGACATTCCGTGGGTCAATAGATGTAATAATACGACGTTTATTCAACGTTTCGAAAAGATAGTTTACCATTCCCTCCAACGCCTCCGAAGCATACCCATTTCCCTGATAATTTTTGTTCAATGTACAACCTATTTCAGCCTGCATCCTGTCATGATTGGTGAAAATAATCCCCATATCTCCGATCAGACAATCCTCGTCCGTACTGATAATGGCAAACTGAAAACAAATATCAGCCACATCCATGGTCTGTGGCATATTTTCTATATAGTCACGCACTTCTTCGACTGAACCGGGATGCCATCCCTGATATTTATTTGCAACAATGTCAGAGCGATAAGCATAGATCGCTTCCGCATCATCCGGTTTCGCTAATCGTATAATCAACCTGTCGGTTATAATATGCTCAATCGTATTTTTTATCATATTGCCATCCTTTTCAATACTCATTATATATTTTCTTTTTTACGTATTTCATCATCCCAGGTAATTGTCAATTATTCTGTCCGTATACTATCTGTTGGATTCTTAACGGCTGTTTGCCAGCTTTGGTATGTGACCGTCAGGATGGTAATAAACGATACGATAAGAAAAGCCAACACATATACCCACCAGTAAAGAGGCGTTTGATATGCGAAACCTTTCAGCCATTCGCTTACTGCATACCATGCAAAGGGTGAAGCTATCACAAAACAAACCACTAATATTTTCAGATAATGACGATTGAACATCCATAATATACCGGCAATCGAAGCCCCATGTACTTTCCGTATGCCTATTTCCTTAAACCGGTATTGCGTTTCAAAAACAACTAATGCAAACACCCCGACAATGAAAATAATGATCGCCAGCAAGCTGAACAGAAATATCATTTTACTGGTATTCAATTCTTTTTTATACATATTATCATATATCGTATCGAAAAACTCGATTTCAAAGGGCCATGCAGGATCTATCTCGGCTACCGTCTGACGAATATGCTCCACAACATCCTCTATATTCGATCCTGCCTTGATTTTTATATATGAATTGTGACTATTACTTTGCCCTATCATAAAACAGAAATTTTCTATTGTATATTTTAGCGATTTTGGATTGATATTATCTGCAAATCCTAATACACCAAACGGACCTTTCTCATGCCAGGAAACTTCTATCGTAGAATTAGGCTCCATTTCAAACTCCTGCATCAGCTTCTTATTAGGGATAAGATAATGAGCCTCCGAAGCATCAAAAGAGGTTAATAGTTCCTGCCCTTCATATGGGATACCCATCATATCCAGAAAGTTTGATGATACCGGCAAAATATATGAATTAAATTCCTTTCCCTGGTATTTCATGCCTCCCCACGACATATATGTGTTGGTTCCTCCGATCTTAAACATTGTAAATGCCACATCTTCTATATTCGGATTCTCTTTCAGTTTATTTACATAAACATCTTTTTGCTCCACCGATTTAGGTCCGGCATAGATTACTGCAATCTGATCGGTATCAAATCCGAGGTTAAAATGCTTCATATACTCATTTTGTCCATAGATAAAAAAAGCGGCTATTATCAGGATAAAAGATACCATAAACTGAAAACCTACTAATCCAGTCCTTAACTTCTTTCCGGACGGACTTAGTCCAAAAGATCCTTTCAGAACCATAGCCGGAGGGTACTTCATCATATAATAAGCAGGATAAACCCCAGCAATAATCCCGATTATAAAAGCGACAATTCCTGTCATAACAAGAACCGGCATATGAGAAGAAAAAGCAAGGTCTGTATCTACAAAAGTGATATAACCTGTTTTATTGAAGCTATATATAATAACCAATGATATAAGGAAAGACACCATGCAAACCGTAAGTGTTTCCAGAAGCAATGTCTTTCTTAACAAAAAATCGGAAGCTCCCAGTACCTTCTGGGTATTAATACTCTTAATACGCATAGGAGCCACGGACGTACTGAAGTTCGTATAGTTAATTGCTGCTATAATAACTACCAAAAGTGCAATCAGCAACAATATATTAGAGGTATTTTTATTTCCTGTTTTCTGTATACCGTCCGAATAACCGGAAAAATACAGATCTTTTAATGGAACCAAAGCCAGGCTGAAACTTTCATCATCTTCTACTTCCAGTTTCGCAGATTCGGACGTACGGTTGAAATTATCAATAACATCTTGCGGAGAAACATTCCCATCCAGTAAAACATAGGATAAATAATTCATATTTACCCTATTGCCCAAATTAAGCTTTCCTATATTGCCATAAATAGCATTATTCAATTGGGTATTTTTCGGAAAATCTTTATACACTCCGCCTACTTCCAAATCGCTGAATCCAAATACTTCTTCCATCTCTTTATAATCAAATAATGGACGGAGTATCTTTCCTGTAGCCGGACGATCACCAAAAAGCTTTATCGCTAAAGTTTGTGGGATCAATGCTTTTCCAGGATGTTCCAGGCATCCGGCATCTCCCTCCACCATCGTAAAATTAAAAACATCAGTTATACCGGGATAACAATAAATCATAGGTTCTGAATAACCTGAACTTTCCGGATCATCTTCAACACTAAAATAATAATCCCCGCTATAAGGTGTATATATCGAACCGGCAAGGATATAAGGAGATGAGTTGATTACTTCGTCAATAAAAGGACGCGTCTGAATGGCTGAACTACCCCAGGAATAAGAACGTTCCACGCGATAGATACGGGAAGCATTCGGATGGTATTCATCAAACGTATATTCATAATGAAGTTGCATCATGATAATGATAAATGCTGCAAAAGCGGCAGAAAACCCTGCTACATTCAATAGAACAGCATACTTGAATTTACGAATGATCGAAAGTAAATTGATCCGCATTGTTTTCATACGATATTTATTTTTCACATTAAGGATGTATAGAACGAACCTTTCGAGTGATTAACGGTTAGTGGTAAACGATTAATTAATTACTAATCATTAACAATTAACCACTAATTTACATGCTTCGTTTCATAACATATGTCTATTAGATATACTATATAGGAATAAACAAAAACCAAGCCACACTCATAATCTCATATAATTCAACAACATAAATACCATCACAGAGAGATTCGATGTCTAAATTCTGGACATCCGTGTAAAGATTTTAGACAGCAGGAATTTGTAATATTTCTTTCCCTGTCCTTTCCTTTTACAAAGGTACAAGCTATTTTTCGCATAGAAAAGAAAGTGTACTATTCTGGGACACTTGTGTATCAGAATGGTACACTTCTGCTCCGGATTGCTGATTTTTGTCTATTTTTACTGTGAATTGCCGGTTTAAGGACAAAACACACAGATTAAAGCTAATCAAATTTATTTAAGATACGTTTTCTCTATATTTCCGTCTGTTCTTCTCCTTGTTATACAATTGGACCAGGTAAGGAGAGAATAAGGAGAGGGTAAGGAGAAAACCCTGCTTCACCCCCTTGCCTGAAAATAAAAATTGTTCCACGACATTTTTTGCTTGGTTCACATAAGGTTTGGGATGACGGAAGTGCTATTACTTCCCTAACAAATCACTTCTTCAAACGAATGACCAAAGTCTGCATTGAATAAAACTTTATATTCTTTCACAAAAACAGTATACGCTTTTTTAGCTAATCCATATTTACCCATCAATACTAAGTAATGGCATTTAATACCCAAAGCATCTTCATTCAATGAATCATGCATAAAAATAGCTTCCGCGAATAACCGACAGCACGAATAACTTCTACCATCGTGAATCAATGAAGTAATATTGAAGTATTGTATTGAAAACTAAATAACGAATGAGAATAAAGTTGTTAGATTTAATCACTACATTTGTAACCAAGCCACTGTTTTCCGGTGGTATATAAATGAATTTCAACCATCGCCTGGTATCTTATTTGCTATTGCTAAGGCGTTAAATGTTGATGTGAGGGAGTTACTTATTTCAACAGAAAATAATATAAAATGTTGAATGACTAAAAAAAAGAAACTACAAATCCGTAATAGTACTTAAGAAGTAACTTGTGCAAAAATAGCACAAGTTCAAACCGAAGGTAATCGAGAAGTTACTCGTGATATTGAGTTTCATAATTTCCTTAAGATAATTTTATAAAAGATGAACACACATAGTTTAAAATTGGGGATACTATTAAGCATGTTATTATTAACAACATGCAATAACAAAGTCAAAAATGAACAGATAGATGATACTGGAAAAGAAATAGCCGTATCTGAAAGCAAACCTATAGAGTTGGCAGACCCCACCATTTTTTATTGGGATAACACTTACTACCTTTATGGCACAGGTGGTAAAAAAGACCATGGTTTTCTGGTATATACTTCTACCGACCTGATAAACTGGGAAGGCCCGAAAGGTGTAAACAGCGGTTATGCATTAGTAACCGGAGAGAGTTATGGAACCAAAGGATTTTGGGCTCCGCAGATCTTTCAGTACAACGACAAGCTATATATGGCGTATACGGCAAATGAACAGATAGCTATCGCCGAAAGCGATTCTCCATTAGGCCCTTTCAAACAAAAGACATTAGCAAAATTATCAGGCGGAGAAAGGCAGATCGATCCCTATGTCTTTATAGACGATGATGGAAAAATCTTTTTATATCATGTGCGGTTAACCGAAGGCAATAAACTGTTTGTTGCCGAAATGAAAGATGATTTATCCGATATTAAACCAGGTACGGATAAACTTTGTATTGAAGCAGAACTTCCATGGGAAGATACTCAAAATGTTGAATGGAAAGTAACGGAAGGCCCCACTATATTGAAACAGGATGGATTATACTATTTTTTCTATTCGGCAAATGATTTCCGCAACATCGATTATGCTGTGGGCTATGCTGTTGCTGACAATCCTTATGGTCCTTGGAATAAAACAGATGACAATCCCATTATTCATCGGTCGCAAATTGGCCTGAATGGTTCCGGTCATGGTGACTTTTTTAAAGATAAAGACGGAAAATGGAAATATGTATTTCATGTACATGCTTCCGATGATAATGTATCTCCACGTAAAACAGCCATAATGAATGCAGAATTTGTCGAAGACGCTTCCGGACACGATAAGATGGTCATGGATTACGAATCTGTTTCGTATTTATATAATTGATAAAGAGAAACTTGAAAAACCACATTGAAACCTGATTAGATAACTAGCCCGGAATGAAGAATATTTATTACAAATCATAATAAAAAAAGACATTAGTTTGACTATTTTTCATTAACTTTGATGTATACATAATAATATAACGATTATGAAAGATACAAAACTTGACGTCCGGAAAATGGCTCTGGTCAGGAGTATTATAATGGATGTAAATACAGAGGAAGAAGTGGCTGAACTGGAAGCTGAAGTTCTCCGGTTGAGTCATAAAAATCGACCATTAGGCTATAGTGTACAGGAAATGACTGACAATATTGAGGAGGTTGAGGCAGAATATATTCGAGAGGGCTGTATATTAGATGAAACGAAGCGTTATACATATGCCGATTATCTGACATGGTTAGACGGTAAGACACGTGAATTGTTAGATGGTTTCATCCGGTCAATGTCGCCGGCTCCGTCTTTGGTACATGCAGAAATTTCCTCTAATTTGCATTCGTCTTTATGGATTTATATTAAGCAAAACAGCGGAAGTTGTAAAGCTTTTGCCGCACCTTTTGATGTTCGTTTACCTAAAAACCCAAATGAAATAACGGATGATAAAATCTATACGGTTGTTCAGCCCGATATTTGTATCGTTTGCGACAAATCCAAATTAGATAAACGCGGTTGCCTGGGAGCACCCGATATGGTAGTGGAAATAATATCCATTTCTTCACAAAAATACGATTTGAATGATAAATTCAATTTGTATGAAGCTGCAGGTGTCAAAGAATACTGGGTTATATCACCGAATGCTAAGGCGGTTAATGTATTCATTTTACAGGATAACGGCAAATATGATCGCGGAACAGCTTATGAAGAAGATGAAAAAACGGAAATACCGGTAAAAACATTACCCGGCTTAACGATAAGTATTTCAGAGATATTTCCAGAGGAAGGTTAAAGCTTCTATTTAACCACCTCCCCAAACGAACGCGGATACGGACTACCCATTAAGTCTTCATATGCCTTCACAAAAGAATCGAAATGAATTTTTACCAGCCCTCTTTTACCGGTTCTGCTTAATAACGAGCATTTAACATAAATAGCTTCTTCATTTAAAGGATCAACAGATAACAGATATTCGGCAATATGATAACAGTCAGTAATATCCGGATAGATTATATGACCTTAGTGTAAAAAATAAATATTACCATATAAAAAAAACTCTTTCGTCTTTAGCATTATACTATCTTTGCAACCGGGGATTGCAAAGCCTATCGACCAATACATTTTAGGAGAAAGCTAATTATCCGCATTAATCTGCATTTTATAGATTAAATTTTATAAACCTGAAACCCAAAATATTGAATATAAAATTCCAAATAACAATACACATTATGAGCTCATTAAAAAAAACAATTACATTATTAACACTTTTCCTTTGTGGCTGTTTCGTGAACCTACAGGCACAGGAAAAACAACCGGTGGACCATGTAAATCCATACATGGGTAATATCAGCCATCTGTTAGTACCTACCTACCCCACTATACACCTGCCTAACAGCATGCTAAGAGTCTACCCGGAGCGTGGGGATTATACAGGTGATGTATTATCAGGACTACCGTTGATTATTACAAGCCACCGTGGAAGTTCGGCCTTTAATTTAAGCCCCTATCAGGGAGAAGCATCAGGCATTAAACCGGTAATTGCTTATAGTTATGATCTGGAAAAACTGAAACCCTATCATTACGAAGTGTTTTTAGATAATCAGCTTACTTCTGTCGAATATGCGCCTTCGCATCAATCAGCTATTTATCAGATTGATTTTACCCAAAAAGACAAGCCTGTTTACCTGATCCTTAATTCCCGTAATGGAGAAATAAAAGTAAACAAAAACGTAGTTTCAGGCTATCAACAACTGGAAAACAACACGCGGGTATATATCTATCTGGAAACTGAAACTACACCTCAAAAGTCAGGAACATGGGCGAATAATGCGATCAATGAAACCAAAGCTGATGCTCAAGGACGTAATGCATTCGTTGTATTGTATTATGGCGACCAACCACAAAAACTAAATCTGAGATATGGAATTTCTTTCATCAGTGAAGAACAAGCTAAAGCCAATCTGCAACGCGAACTCAACAACTATGATGTAAAACAACTGGCGGAAAAAGGTCGTAATATATGGAACGAAGCATTAGGTAAAATCAAAATAACTGGAGATGATGATACAGATAAAACCATTTTCTATACGTCATTATATCGTTGTTACGAACGTCCGGTATGTATCAGTGAAGGAGGGCGTTACTTCAGCGCTTTTGACGGAAAGATTCATCAGGACGGAGGAAAACCATTTTATACCGACGATTGGATCTGGGATACATACCGTGCAACTCATCCGCTGCGCGTATTGATTGACGTAGAAAAAGAAGTGGACGTAATTAACTCTTACGTATTGATGGCAGAGCAAATGGGTGATATGTGGATGCCCACTTTCCCTGAAATAACCGGCGATTCCAGACGAATGAACTCCAACCATGCCGTAGCGACGGTAGCTGATGCACAGGTAAAAGGAGTCCGGGGCTTCGACCTCGATAAAGCCTATCTGGCATGTAAAAAAGGTATTGAAGAAAAAACACTTATCCCATGGTCAGGAGCTCCCGCAGGATGGATCGACGACTTTTACAAAGAACATGGTTATATACCCGCATTACTCTGGGGAACTGAAGAAACCGTTCCTAACGTAAGCCCGTTTGAAAGAAGACAACCAATCGCCGTTACATTAGGAACCGCTTACGACCAATGGTGTCTGGCGCAAATAGCAAATGCTTTGGGGAAAAAGGACGATGAAAAACATTACCTAAAATGTGCTTTGAACTACAGAAATGTATACAATCCTGCAACAGGCTTTTTCCACCCGAAAGATAAAGATGGAAAATTTATTGAACCATTGGATTACAGCTTTGACGGTGGACCCGGAGCGCGTCAGTATTACGGAGAGAATAATGGCTGGATCTATCGTTGGGACGTACCTCATAATGTTGCCGACCTGATACAATTAATGGGTGGAAGAGAACAGTTTATCAATAATCTCGATCGTATGTTTGTAGAACCGTTGAGAAGAAGTAAATATGCTTTTTATGCAATGATTCCTGATCATACGGGAAATGTAGGTCAGTTCTCTATGGCTAATGAACCTTGTTTACATATTCCATATTTGTATAACTATGCAGGTCAGCCCTGGAAAACGCAAAAACGTATTCATACATTAATGAACCAATGGTTCCGTAACGATTTGATGGGTATGCCCGGTGACGAAGACGGAGGTGGTATGTCGGCTTTTGTTGTATTTTCTCAAATGGGATTTTATCCGGTAACACCCGGTATGCCTGCCTATAATATCGGTAGTCCTTTCTTCAAAAACGTAAAGATGACACTAAGTAACGGAAAAACGTTCGAGGTAGAAGCACAAAACTATTCGAAAGAAAATAAATACATCCAGTCAGCTACGTTAAACGGAAAAACATGGAATAAGCCCTGGTTTGAACATTCGGATATCGAAAACGGAGGAAAACTGGTATTAGTCATGGGAAAAGTAGCTAATAAAACATGGGGAACCGAAGCAAACAATGCTCCACCTTCGGCTGAAACGAAGTAATAAATGAGAATAAAATCATTATTGAAGCGTTCCCTAAAGTTTATTATCTAACTTTTTGGAGACGCTTCAATTTTTTTTAGTCAGATCGCCAGAATGATCACAAGCATAGATCTTCACAACAGTCAACTAAAATAACATACTACAGCGAAGAGGGTGCTGCCAAATACACGCCTGTTTTATAAAAACTAATTTCAGACCTTCCTAATGGTATTTTTATTGTTTCACTACCAGTATGATGTTCGTGGACATAACTAATCATACCTGTTGCATAATTGAGCCCTTCTGTAAAATGTAATTCCGTAATGCCACTATTTCCGAAAGATATATTGTTATAATACCTATCGTTTGCATTCACTTTGACTATACCCTGTATATAGTTGGTTGATGAACCGATGTTAATGGTTGTAATATTTCCATCTTTTGTCGATGTATATTGGAGATCCTTAATTTCAATTTTAATATTACTCATTGTTTTTTTATCCTCCGATAAAGCAAATGTCACGATAAGCTTGTCTACATAATTCATATTAACTTCACCTTTAAAAAGATAGTCTACTTTAGCATCTTCACCTTTCTTATTAATATACTTCTTTTTATTATTTAATTTTACTTGGGCTAAACCATTCTTACTAAAACTCTCTGCTTCTCCAAACATTAGTGGAATAGTTTCATTGCCGGTTTTGTCAATATAGCCGTATTTTCCGTTTAACATGACTAAGGCCATATCATTGGAAAACTCGTAGCCATAATCATATTTACATGGAACAACTTCCAATCCCGTTTGATTGTCAAAATAACCATATTTTCCATCATTAATAACGAGTGCCATATTTCCATTGGATTTTCTAATTTCGTCATAACTACAAGAAACGATTTCTTTTCCTTTTTTATCCACAATGCCAAATTTTTCACCAATTTGGACCTTCGCATAATCATTTACAGTCTTTCCTTGTTCATTATAGAAATCTTCTATTTGATCATACTTGCAAGGAATTATCACATCACCGGTATTATTCAGATAACCACATTTACCATCCGATATAACTTTCCTCAAACCACCATGCAGAGTAAATATTGTTTCAAATTTCTGTCCGGTTTTGTTGATGGAAACATAATTTCCATTCAGTAAAACTCTTGCCAAACCGTCGGTAAAACTAACGGCATGATCATACTCAAAAGGAAGAACTTCTTTTCCTTTTTCATCTACATATCCCCATTTCCCAGACTGTTTATCTTCCTTTGGTATTATATCTTCACGCGCTATTTCCTGTTTCGATACACCTCCGCTACAATTGTAACAAAGTGTAAAGAAAATGATGCCTGTTATGCATTTTATTGCACTAAAAACTGTCTTTCCCATTTCTCTATTAATTTAATTTTTCAGATTTACTTTTTATTGCATTCTTTTCATTTTTGCTTCACCACGACAATGCCAAGATCCTTTTCAGCATGTCTATTCCGGAAGATTCATCTACTAACATTATTATGTTTGAATAATTAAAATTTTTGTAAATGTAAAAGATAAATTTATCTTACTATACCCCATAAATGGGGTATATTGCATTGATATAAATTTTATATTTGAGGCTATTTATAGCATTGTTACTCGATGTGCCACAACCCATATACAACATTCTATTTCAAACAATTACACCATCACGAGCATTCACACTTATCCAAATGCTTCCTGTCGAAATTCGAAAAGATACCTAAACAGCTTATGGAAGAGGTGTAAAAGTTTAAGGTTTCTGTTTATCACAGGAAAGGATATGAATGAGTTATATAGAAAATATAGCGAGATCAACACAATCGGACGAAAGATAGTCGAAGATTATTGTAAAATTCTGGATCAACGTATTTTTACCATGCAAACCATGTCGGCCGAAAAACGCTACAACGACCTGATTCAAAACTATCCCGAAGTAATCAAACGTGCCCCTTTGGGCTATATAGCCTCGTTTTTAGGGATTTCACAGGAAACATTAAGCCGCGTCCGTAGAAAATGATTTCTTGACTTTTGTCAAAAACGCGCACATAATATCACTTTACCTTTGCAATGTAATTAAAAGGTAAAATGTTATGCACTATCTGTTTTTAGCTTTAGCCATATTCTTTGAAGTAATCGGTTCAAGTTTTATCAAACTTTCCAATGGTTTTATGAAACTACTGCCTACACTTGTAGTTGCGGTTGCCTATCTTACCTGTTTTTATTTTCTATCACTTGCCCTGAAAACAATTCCTCTTGGCATTACGTATGCTATTTGGGGCGGAATAGGGATTATCCTTACTGCTCTGATTTCAGTCTTCATATTCAAACAATCGATTGATTTTCGAGCCATTGCAGGGATCGGATTGATTGTTACAGGAATGTTCATGATTAATATATTTTCTAAAACAGCAGTTCATTAATAATGCCAATCAATATAAAAAAAGCTATAATTATATCAGCAAGCCCACGAAAAGGCGGTAATTCCGACCTGTTGTGCGACCAGTTCACGTTGGGGGCATGGGAATCAGGACATCAGGTAGAAAAGATATTTATTCGCAATGAAAAGATAAAATACTGTCTGGACTGCGGTAAATGTCTTGATGCCGGAAAATGTATCCAAAAGGACAGCATGAATGAGATACTGGACAAAATGGTGGATGCCGACGTGTTGGTTTTTGTCACACCTGTCTAATTCTATGCAATGAACAGACAACTCAAAACATTTATCGACCGTACAGTCCCCCGCTTCAAAGAGTTTAAAGGAAAAGCCTATTTGATCGCCGCCTGTGCCGAACCAAGTTTAACTGCTATGGATGGCACAATCTCAGACTTTCGGGGTTTCCTGAGTTGTGCCACCGGATTGGAAGAAGCAGGCATGATATTAGGTATTGGCGTGTGGGACAAAGGCGACATAGTGAATAAACCAACAATGATAGAAGCATATAAAGCAGGGAAAAATGTATGAAAACAGTAAAATTAAACAATGGAGTAGAAATGCTAATCCTGGGTATTTACTACAATCAGATAATTGGTTAAATTTGTGCATACAAATTTAGCCAGGTAAATACATGAAAAATATAGTAGAATCCATAAAAAAGAAGTACCCTGTTTCCAAGGAATCGATAAAATTATTGACTTCTTATTTTGAAGAAGAAATATTTCCCCCCAGAACTCATATTGTAAGGGCAAATGTGCTTGACAAGAAAATATTCTTCATTGAATCAGGATTAACAAGATCATACATTTTGGTAAATGGAAACGAAACAACCACATGGTTCAGCAAAGAAGGCGACCTGGCTTATGGCTCATTGGACTTCTTGAAGGACAAAGCTGGGTTTGAATATGTGCAAACCCTTGAAAAAACGTTAACATATTCCATTCCGATAGAAGTTCTTAATAATTTATACAGCACTAATATCGAAATAGCGAATTGGGCTCGTGTTCTTCATCAGGATTTATTCCTGCTTTTGCAAGACCTCCGGATAGAAAGGTTAACACTTTCAGCCAAAGAACGCTATGATAAACTTGTTAATGATTACCCAAACCTATGTAATAGACTGAATTTAGGATATATAGCCTCTTATCTTGGGATTACATTACCAACCCTAAGTAAAATACGTGCTGAAAAATGAGAAAATAGCTCTTTAATTTAGAATCTGTACGATTTTAACCTATCACAAATTTTTCGTCATTTATACAACATAACTTTACGGCTGGTATAAATCTTAAAATTTGAAACATGGAAAACAATCGTCGTTCTTTCCTGAAGACACTTGCTGTTGGGGGAGTGAGTGTAACCGGATTAGCTATTAGTGAGAAATTGGGTGCAACAAATGTCACTGAAACAAGTCAGAAAAAAACAACTAATGGAAAAAAAACAGGAAATCTTCGTTTCGGTTTTATCGGTACAGGTTCAAGATGCAACGAGCATATAAAAAATGTATTAAGCATTGACGGTAATCATATCGTAGCAATATGTGATACCCAGCAATCTTCAATAGAAAGGACACTGAAGCGAATTTCAGGTTTTAATGTCGCTCCTCCTAAAGTTTACAGCGGAGATGATTTTGCATTTGAACAAATGCTCAACAACGAAGAATTTGATTGTGTAATTATTGCAACACCATGGGAATGGCATGTTCGTATGGCTTTAGCGACTATGAAAGCTGGAGTTCCGTATGTGGGATTGGAAGTATCTGCTGCCAACACACTTGAAGAATGTTGGGATCTGGTAAATGTAGCAGAAAGTACAAAGAGCCAGTTGTATATTATGGAAAATGTGTGCTATCGCAGGGATTGTATGGCTGCTCTTAATATGGTACGGCAAGGTCTATTCGGTGAATTGATTCATGCGCGTTGCGGGTATGAACACGATCTTCGTGATGTAAAATTTAATGACGGGAAGAATTATACATTTCAGAAAGGCGGCGAACTTAAAATGGGACAAGACGCTTATTCCGAAGCTCAATGGCGTGCCATGCATTCTATTAAACGTAATGGTGATTTATATCCGACGCATGGAATTGGACCTGTTGCAAATTGCCTCGACATCAACTGTGGCAATCGTTTTCTTACACTATCAGCTATGGCTACTCAATCGCGTGGTCTACATAAATTTATTATCGACAATGGTGGCGCCAACCATCCATATAAAGACATTCAGTTTAATTTAGGCGATATAATTACAACCACAATAAAATGTGCCAATGGTCAAACCATTATTGCAACCCATGATACAAACTCCCCACGCCCCTACTCTCTCGGATTCAGGATACAAGGCACTAACGGCTTATGGATAGATGAGAGTGACAGTGTTTATATTGAAGGACAATCAGCTCCTCACAAATGGGACAAAGCCGATGATTGGTTTAATAAGTACGATCATAAATTGTGGAGTTCTTTGGAAGCTAAAGCCAAAGAGGCAGGACATGGAGGAATGGATTTTATTATGATATATGATTTAGTAGATGCCGTTCGCAATGGAAATCCTTCACCTTTAGATTGTTATGCTGCAGCTTCGTGGAGTGCTGTAACGGCGCTTTCTGAAATGTCTGTGGCACGGGGTGGAGCAGTGATCGATTTCCCTGATTTTACGCGGGGGCAATGGATACTTCGTAAATCCGGATTTGGTATTTTATCCTGATCGAAACAGAATACACATATTTAATCCTCACCCATGATAAATACTGTAATATTTGATATAGACGGGACATTGCTTGATACAGAGGTTGCTGCATTGAGTTCTTTAATTGATACGATATTAGAAGTAAAAAATGAGCGTGTTGAACTATCGGATTTAAAATTTGCATTAGGAATACCGGGAGAAGTTGCATTAAAGCAATTAGGGATTAATAATGTCGTAAATGCCAATCATATTTGGAATAAATATATGGCTAATTATTCACATAACATCCTGTTATTTGAGGGAATAGAAGATACGCTTAAAGAATTAAAGTTACAAGGCTATAAGTTAGGCATAATCACATCGAAAAAGAGGAATGAGTATAAAAAGGATTTCAGTCCTTTCGGATTAGATGATTATTTTGATACCATTATTTGCGCCGAAGATAGTGTTCGTCCGAAACCTTATCCAGACCCAATGCTTAAATACCTGGAAATATCAGGCACAAAAAAAGAGGAAGCTATTTATATCGGAGATACTGCCTACGATATGTTATGCGCATCCGATGCAAATGTTAAATTCGGATTAGCCTTATGGGGTTGCCATTCTCCGAAAAATATTCACGCCGACTATTACTTCAATTCTCCTAAAGATATAACGTATGCCCTGTCCATTGATAAAAAGAGTCCAAACGAGTTACAATGGGCAAAGCTGGCTATGGAACTGCAATTTCTTTCACAAGGGGGAATAACCTATTCAAAAGACATTTTTGATATCGAACGGTTCGAACGAATACGGGATATTTCAGCAGAAATGATGAGTTTAGGTAGTGGATATTCTGTTGACTATGTTAAAGAAGTCTTTTGCAATGAAACAGGGTTCCAAACGCCAAAACTGGATACGAGAGCCGCTATATTTCAAGACAATAAAATATTGCTTGTCAAAGAGAGGAACGGCACATGGTCATTACCGGGAGGTTGGGTGGATGTAAACGAATCCATAAAATCCAATACGGTGAAAGAAGTGAAAGAAGAAGCAGGGCTCGACGTTATCCCTGTCAAATTGATCGCTGTTCAAGACAGGAACCGGCATAATACTCCACTTTATGCTTATGGAGTTACTAAAGCGTTTGTCTTGTGTGAAGTAGTGAGTGGCGAGTTTTCATCTAATATTGAAACAACTGAAAGTAAATATTTCAATTTAACAGAATTACCCCTTTTGGCGGAAGAGAAGAACACTCCACAACAAATAAAAATATGTTTCGATGCTTACCATAGTAAAAATTGGGAAACGGTTTTCGATTGAGAATAAACCCGACATGAAGATTACAGACGCATAACGAGTGAAAAGTCAAGTCTATTTAGTCCGTTCGCCATTGTGAAGGTTTACCTGATACAATCCAGTTCAATTTCAATCAAATACATGGATTACTTCAATTACATTAGTCGTTTTCTCGCAGTGGCATAATTAAAGTAAACTTTATTTCTGCACACCTGCTTAACGAAAACATTCATCGCTCTGCATTTCACAATGACGAGACAAAAAATCCTTGACACAGCACTAACCACAAAGATAGATCACGCTACATTCAAATACATTCATTATTTTTGCTTCATAATAATGAATGCGAATATCAGAACATTTGAATTTAATCCCCTCCCTATTGAAATAGAGGTTAAAGATTTGAGGTTTGCCAAAGAGTTACCAAAATTACTTGGACAACCTCATAAAGCCACTTTTTACCAATTCATATGGCTTACAGGGGGAAAAGCTACATTCCGGATTGACTTTCGGGATATACCTATACAATCAAATGAAATACTGATTATTTCAGCGGGACAAGTTTGTCAGTTCGATACGAAATCGGATTATTCCGGTAAGATAATCCTATTCACGGAAGCTTTCTTCACAATGACGGAACTCGATTCCAACTTCCTGCATACCTCCGAAATACTCAATCCGGTCAGTTTGAATAAAACAGTTCCTATTTGCCCGCAGCTTGCAGGAAATCTAACAACACTGCTGGATGAAGAATTGAAACACCCTGTCGATAAATTCCAGGCAGGAATAGCCCAAAGTTTCCTGCGCGTTCTACTGCTTGAAACGGAAAGACAACTTGCTGCAAATTATTCTCCCTTGACTAATAATATAGGACGCCTGTTTTATAATGCAGTTGAAGAGCATTTCAAAGAAAACCGCAACACTGATTTTTACGTCAACCTATTGGGCATAAATGAAAAAGCGTTATCAAAAGAAGTGAAGGCTCTTTCCGGAAAAACGCCTAAAATCTATATTGATTTACGCACCATACTTGAAGCCAAAAGATTGCTGTCATACAGCAGCTTGTCTATAAAAGAAGTCGGATACGAGCTTGGTTTTGACGAACCAACCAACTTCAATAAGTATTTCCGTAAGCATACAGGCGTAACACCAGTCCAATTCAGAGATTCTACAATAAAATAATTATTATCGCATGAAAAGATTATTGCTTTTCTTCATACTGCCCGTTTCTATATTCTATTCGTGCATTAAGGACGATAAAGACATTGAAACAGAAAACTATATATTGGCAGAAGACAGTGTTCCTGTGTTTGAAATCTCAGACGGTGAAAACAGCCTGAAATCACCGGGTGACTTTCTGGGTAAGAAAACGTTATTGGTATTCTTTACAACAACCTGTTCCGATTGTAGGCGGGATATACCTTTTGCTGAGTATGCACATCTGCAGCTCGAAACACAAGGGCTAAATGTAATCACCATCGGCCGTGGCGAAACCCGGCAAACTATTAATGACTATTGGAGCGAATTGGATTTGTCAATGCCGTATTTCTCCGACATAAACAGGGAAGTCTTTGACCTGTTTGCTAATCAGACTATTCCACGCTTTTATCTTATAGACGAGAAAGGCGTTGTAAAATGGATGTGCGTAAATGACCTCGGATATGGAACATTTTCAAAAGAGAAAGGCGATTTATTCAATATATTGATAAAAGAGAAGTTAAACTTCAAATAACACACCCGCTTTTTATTTCACTGTCGGAGATTTACCATCATTCGGCGCTGATGTATTATCAACACCCTTTAATCAAACTATACCTTTGTATTGTTAAATAATAGAAACAATTTAAAAGTATAACATCGTATGAAAAAAATCGTATTAATAGGAGCAAGCGGATTCGTAGGTTCTGCTATCCTGAATGAAGCATTGAACAGAGGTATTAAAGTTACGGCAGTAGTTCGTAGTCCTGAAGGTGTAAAAATCTCTAACCCTGATGTAACAATCGTTAAGGCAGATGTATCGGATGCCGATAAAGTAGCCGAACTATGCAATGGCGTTGACACTGTTATCAGCGCATATAATCCGGGATGGACTAACCCAGCCATTTATGAAGAAACACTGAAAGTGTATCCTCAAATTCTTGCAGGCGTTAAAAAAGCAGGTGTTAAAAGATTGCTTATCGTTGGTGGTGCAGGCACATTATTCGTTGCTCCTGGGCTTCGTGTAGTAGATTCCGGTGCAATACCAGCCGAAATTATGGGCGGAGTGAAATCTCTTGGTGAATTTTACCTGAATACTCTTATGAATGAAAAAGACATCGACTGGGTATTCTTCTCGCCGGCAGGCTCGCTCGAACCGGGAGAACGCACAGGCAACTACCGTTTGGGTAAAGACGACCTGATTGTAAATGATAAAGGTGAAAGTAAAATTTCCGTTCAGGACTATGCCAAAGCAATGGTAGATGAACTGGAAACCCCGCAACATCATCAGGAAAGATTTACAATAGGTTATTGATTTAAAATACACCGGAAATTATGAAACATATAGTTTTTATATCCCTTTTCGTTGCAGCCTTCGTATTTACAGGCTGCAACGAAAGTAGCCGTCAGACGGATACAGGACAACAAGAAAATACAACAGTTACATTAACCCGCGAACAGATACAGGCCTCTTCTTTCAATGAACTTTTTAAACAAATCACTCCACAGGAAATTTCCGAAGACGTGTTTACACTCGTAAACAAAGATCTTACGATATTGACAGGCGGAACACCCAAACTATACAATTCAATGGTAGCAAGCTGGGGAGGTTGGGGAACACTCTTCGACAAACCCGTAACATGGTGCTTCCTGCGTTCCAACCGTTATACACTCGAACTTATCAAAAAAGATCTGACATATACCATGAGCTATTTTGATGATGAGTATAAGGAAGATCTCATGAAATTTGGTACACAGTCCGGTCGTGATGGTAAGAAAATGGAAGAAACCAAATTGACTGCCGTGCAATCGCCTGCCGGTAATATGACATTCAAAGAAGCAAAACTGATTATTGAATGCAAACTATTTGAAATTACTTCTGTTTCACCCGATGATTTCCAGACCGATGATGCACGCAAATTTGTTGTCGATGCCTATGCCGAAACAAATGAGTATCACAAAATAGTTTTCGGAGAAATAACAAATGTTTGGATTCGTAAATAAAACATCAATAAGGCTAAGTTTCAAGGGTATGAATTTAGAAAAGATATATGGTTTTTTGAAGCAAAACAGAGATATAGCCTTCGCAACAGTTGGCGACGACAAAAAACCCAAAATCAGGGTTTTCCAGATGATGAAAATAGACGAACAAGCGAATACACTCTATTTCGCGACTTCGCCGAAAAAAGAGGTTTTTGTTCAATTGCAATCAAAACCTGCTGTCGAACTACTTGCCATGTCAGGCAATATCTCTGTACGTATATCCGGTGATGCCATTTTCAATGTACCAGAAGAAATATGTCAGGAAATATACAATACAAATCCTGTGCTGTCAAGGCTCTATAAAGGTTATCAAGATTTGGCATACTTCAGTGTACCAATTGCAACACTAGACTATTTCGATCTTACCACCACACCACCAACATTCATAAATTACGCCAAACAAGAAACCAATGAAAAATGAAGAATAATCACTAAAACAACCAGCATCCAAAATCACTCTTCTTCGACCTCGTGTGGTGAGCCGTCAAGAGTTGAAAATGGAAAATGGAAAGTTGAAAATTTATGTGAAAGCTAATCACTGAAACAACCAGCAGCCAAGATAACTCTTCTTTCGACCTTGTGTGATGAGCCGACAGAGCTGTGAAGAAAAGCGTTAAGAAAAATCCGCTGTTTGAGCATTGCAGATGCGAGTTTGGATTTTTTAGATTTTCAAGCGAGCGCTGGCGAGTGAAGCACACATAGTCTTGATCTTTGGTTCCTTTGGATCAAGCCAAAGGGACAATAAGGAGATATCTGTACAATGTTTTAACTTTTGGTTACTCCTTTTGGATTAAGCCAAAAGTGACAAAAAACATAAATAGAGATTGTCAATTTTTCGGTTGCACATAGCTAAATAGAGTTTTAACTTTGCAGTGAGAATGATTGATAGTTGAATAAAATATGGCTGTATATTTCCAATACGGAGAAAAAGAAGTTGAACACCTCAAAAGAGTAGATAAACGATTGGCGGTAGTCATCGATCAGATAGGTATGGTAAAAAGATCGGTCATTCCCGATCTCTTTACCGCACTTATACATTCCATCATCGGACAACAAATCTCGACTAAAGCACACCAAACGGTTTGGGAACGGATGGAAACAGAATTGGGTAAAATCACCCCTGCGGTTATTGACAACCTGCCATTGGAGAAATTACAGCAATTCGGCATTACATTCAAAAAAGCCGCATATATCAAATCAGTTGCACAGAAAATCATAACAGCTGAATTTGACATCAACTCACTCTATTCGATGTCGGACGAAGAAGTTTGCGTCAGGCTATCCGAATTAGACGGCATTGGCATATGGACAGCGGAAATGTTAATGATATTTTCCATGCAACGCCCCAATATATTGAGTTATGGCGATCTGGCTATCCTTCGGGGATTACGGATGGTCTACCATCACCGGAAAATTGATAAAGCAAAATTCAATAAATATTGGAAACGCTATACACCTTACGCCTCTGTAGCCAGCCTGTACTTATGGGCTGTAGCTTGTGGAGCTGTTGAAGGAATGAAAGACTATGCGCCTAAAAAAACAAAACCATGAATAAAGACAAAGTAGTTGTAATTTTTGAAGTTAAGCCTAAAAAAGAAGGCATGGATGATTACTTAACCCATGCAGCCTACCTGAAATCAGAATTATCTAAAATGGAAGGTTTTGTGAGCGCCGAACGTTTTTCAAGCCTCAACGAAGAAGGTAAATTACTTAGCCTGTCAGTATGGGAAAATGAAGAAGCAGCAACAAAATGGCGCAATCACATCGCTCACCGGAAAAGCCAGCAGACAGGGCATAATTCCCTTTTTGAAAAATACCATATCACTGTAGCTTCGGTTATTCGTGAATATACTGATAGCGACAGAGCAGAAGCGCCCGGTGATTCAAACGAATATTTAAATATACAATAAGATGGAAACAGAACGAGATATATTCTATAAAGCCTTTCTTGAAAGAGACAGTTCTTTTGAAGGAGTATTCGTAGTCGGAGTAAAAACAACAGGCATATTTTGCCGTCCCACCTGCCCTGCCAAACCCAAGTTGGAAAATATCGAATTTTATACGTCGGCAAGAGAAGCCATGCTTAACGGTTACAGACCGTGCAAAGTCTGTAAACCATTGGAAAAGATGGGGAACCCGCCTTCAGACATTAAACGGTTATTGAAATACATGGAAGAAAACCCTACAATTAAAATAAAAGATGCCGGACTGATAGAATTAGGACTGGAACCGAATCAGGTTCGCCGGTGGTTTTTGAAAAACTACAAACAAACATTTCATGCCTATCAGAGAATGTATCGGGCAAACAATGCCTTTCAACGTTTTCAGTCCGACCAAAGTGTAACAGATGTCGCCTACGATTCGGGATACGACTCATTAAGCGGTTTCAATAGTATGTTTAAGAATATTATTGGCGCCTCTCCGCAGAAAAGTAAAGATACAAAAATTGTCAACATGGCTCATATCGAAACGGATTTGGGAATGATGATCGCAGCTGCAACCGATAAGGGTATCTGTATGTTTGAGTTTGCCGATTACAAACTACTTGAACTCGAATTAAGGCAACTAGCTGCTTCATTCAAAGCGCCGCTCGTACAAGGCGATAATCCCCATTTTATTACGCTCAGGGAGCAACTGGAACAATATTTCAAAGGAGAACGGAAGAATTTTGATATTCCTCTGGATCTGGTAGGTACCGAATTCCAGAAAAAAGCATGGCTCGGTCTACTGCAAATACCGTATGGTTGTACGACAACCTATGCAAAACAAGCCGAACTATTGGGTAAACCATCTGCTGTAAGAGCCGTAGCCAATGCCAATGGGAAAAATAAAATCTCTATTATTCTACCATGCCACAGAGTTATCGGGGCAGATGGCACCCTTACCGGGTATGGCGGTGGAATCTGGCGAAAGAAAAAACTGCTGGAGTTTGAAAAAAAGAACATAGCAGCAAAATAACAGAATAATTGAAAATCGGGCATAGCCAATTTGGAATATTGAATCCGGAATCTTAAATTTGGAATCTGAATCCCTTATATAGTTAAAACCAAATCTTATGAGGAAAATATCAACCCTAGTTCTTTCATCAAGTGCATATAACTAATAAACCAATAAATTATGAAGTTTGCTGCTATTCTTATTATTGCTTTTGGCTTTTGTATTAATCTAAAGCCGGAAACAGTACGCCATCAATACCAATTAGAAAAAAACTGGAAGTTCTCCAAAGGAGATTTCGACAAAGCCCCTCAAACAGATTTCGAAGACCGCAACTGGGAAACCGTAATCATCCCTCATGATTGGGCGATCTACGGGCCGTTCGATCGTGAGCACGATTTACAGGCCGTAGCAGTCACCCAGAACTTTGAAAAAGTAGCAACTGTAAAAACCGGTCGCACAGGTGGACTTCCATACACCGGCATAGGCTGGTACCACAGAAGTTTTGACGTTGAAGACTATACACCCGGCAAACGTGTTTCGTTGCTTTTCGATGGTGCAATGAGTGAAGCACGCGTCTATGTCAACGGAAAAGAAGCCTGTTTCTGGCCGAACGGTTATAACTCTTTTTATGTCGATATTACCGATTACCTCACCAACGATGGAAAAAAGAATCAACTCGCTGTACGGTTGGAAAACAAACCACAGTCTTCGCGCTGGTATCCCGGAGCCGGGCTATACCGCAATGTACACCTGATTGTAACAAACGAAGTACATGTTCCTGTCTGGGGAACCTATATCACAACCCCGCATGTATCAGCAGATTTTGCATCCGTACGGCTGCAGACCAAAATAGAAAACATCGGACAGGATGAAGTACAGATCAAAACCGAAATCCTCTCGCCCCAGGGGACTGTTGTAGCTCATAAAGACGATACCCGCAAAATCAGTCATGACCATCCTTTTGAGCAAAACTTTATTGTAAACGCGCCGCAGATGTGGTCGCCCGAAACACCCCATTTATACAAAGCAGTATCAAAAGTATACGTTGATGGCAAACTCGTTGATGAATATACCACCCGGTTCGGTATACGCACGGTGGAAATTATAGCAGATAAAGGATTCTATCTGAATGGCGTACACCGCAAATTCCAGGGCGTATGCAACCACCACGATCTGGGGCCTTTGGGAGCGGCAGTCAATACGGCAGCCCTGCGGCGCCAGCTTACCCTACTCAAAGACATGGGATGCGATGCTATTCGTACGGCGCATAACATGCCCACTCCCGAACTTGCGGAACTATGTGACGAAATGGGCTTTATGATGATGGTAGAACCATTCGACGAATGGGAAATCGCCAAATGTAAAAACGGATACCATCGCTTCTTCAACGAATGGGCCGAAAAAGACATGGTAAATATGATACACAACTACCGCAATAACCCCTGTGTAGTCATGTGGAGCATAGGTAATGAAGTACCAACACAATGCAGTCCCGAGGGCTACAAGGTAGCTTCTTTCCTGCAGGACATATGCCATCGCGAAGACCCCACACGTCCGGTTACCTGCGGAATGGATCAGGTTACCTGCGTACTGGAAAATGGTTTTGCCGCGATGATCGATGTTCCCGGTCTGAACTATCGGGCACATCGCTATCAGGAAACCTACGACAAGCTGCCGCAAAATATCGTGCTTGGCTCCGAGACAGCCTCAACCGTCAGTTCGCGTGGCGTTTATAAGTTTCCGGCAAAGAAAAAAGCAGATGCCAAATACGATGATCATCAATCCTCATCTTACGATCTCGAATATTGCTCATGGGCTAACCTCCCCGATGACGATTTTGCATTGGCTGACGATCATAACTGGACGATCGGCCAGTTTGTATGGACAGGCTTCGACTACCTCGGCGAACCATCCCCTTACGATACCGATGCATGGCCAAGCCATAGTTCCGTATTCGGGATTATCGACCTGGCTAGTATCCCCAAAGACCGCTACTACCTCTACCGGAGCCTGTGGAATAAAACGGATAACACATTGCATGTACTTCCTCACTGGACATGGCAAGGACGCGAAGGAGAAATCACTCCGGTGTTTGTTTATACCAACTACAGCAGTGCCGAGCTTTTTGTCAACGGCAAAAGCTATGGCAAAAAAAGTAAAAGCAATGAAACCCTGCAACACCGTTACCGCCTGATGTGGATGGATGTAGTCTACGAACCCGGTGAAATAAAGGTAGTTGCTTACGACAAAGACGGGAAAGCCGTTGAAGAAAAAGTTGTACGCACGGCAGGAAAGCCTCATCATCTGGAACTGGTAACCGATCGTACGGATATTACAGCCGATGGCAAAGACCTGGCATATGTTACCGTACGGGTAGTCGATAAAGACGGCAACCTTTGTCCGCACGACAGCCGCATGGTTAATTTCTCCGTAAAAGGAGCCGGCAAATACCGTGCAGCCGCAAATGGCGATCCGACCAGTCTGGATCTGTTCCACCTGCCCCGGATGCATGCGTTTAGCGGACAACTAACCGCTATTGTTCAAGCTACCGAACAGCCGGGCACACTAATACTCGAAGCAAAAGCAAAAGGATTAAAAAGTCAAACACTCACAATAAAAACAAACTAAGAGCCTGTTTAAATTTTCCACAAGAAAATTATTATATGCTTTTTCTCAAAATTTGTAACAATTCAGCCCTTGAACAACGTCATTGCGAGAATAAACCCAAAAATTTGTGCCCCAAGAGAAAATGACAGAAGTAAAATATCTACCTTCGCTTGATAGACCTACACAGTTTGACCGTAATCGAAATTAGTGTATAATA
>JAITVY010000058.1 GCA_031285565.1 Tannerella sp.
AATATTCAAAGAGCGCATAAGACCAGATCTACATCCGGGCTTTTAATTCATACGATGGGTAAAATTGCCATCGCTTTTATTTATCTTATTTTTTAAATACTGATTCGCATTATTATTTATTGTATATGTCAAATGAAAAGAGATCTATGGTGGCACATAGTACTACATAATCAAAACTCAGCAACTTTGCTTTTTTGTAATCAGTCACAAAAATAGTCAATTTATAATATTCAAAACGCATTGTTATTACATGAGTTTTGCATTTCAACCTTAAAAAAAGTGCATTTATCGAAAAAAAACACTCATTCGTCTATTTTACTCAATTTGATATAATAATTTTCAAGACTTCCGCGTTTAAAAAACATAAGACGAAAAGGACAAGATAAACAGTTTATAGTAAACCGGAAGATCTGTTTAGGGTATTTTTAGTAGACAAGAAATTTTTATATGCAATCAAAAAAAATCTGTTAAGATGATAAAACTTCTACATGAATGATATGTCGAACTTTAAAGAAAAAGAGTATGGTAAGCAAAGAGCCTTTCAGCATTTCTGTAGAAAATCTAAACCGGTATTTGGACTTGTCTCCAAACCAATTTAATGAAGTATCTGAGATCAACAGTTACTTTTTAGAATTGCAAAAGAAAAGTCGTAAATCAACTCCGGATTCGCAGAAAAAACAAGTGATGCAGGCTGTTTATGACAATCTGCAATCAATGAAGAACGTATTGAGTCCTAAACAATATCAGAGATATCTGATATTATTAAATGTACTGAATAGTAATCAATTAAAAGCAAGTAAGAAAATTGACACCAGAATGTATCTTGCAAACAATATGGAAATTTAGATGAGACAGTTTAAGTTTGGAATTAAATTACGGTAAAAAGAATTATGCTCAAAAGGTATAATTCTTTTTTTGCTCAGCCACCATACAAAATAATTAAAAGCTTTTCTCCTTTACCCTAACTATCTGACTATTTATAGACACAATCATCAAATAAGAAAAATAATCTGGAGATATTATTATCTTTGCATAAAACAAATGGAAGACCAATGGCAAAAAAAGGAACAGTTTTAGTTGTTGATGATAATAAAGGAATACTGACAGCAGTAAAAATGCTGTTGGAGACCTATTTCGAGAAGATAATCACACTTACCTCTCCGAATCTGATTCCTAATACACTTCGTAATGAGGATATTGATGTCGTTCTGCTGGATATGAACTTTTCTGCCGGTATTAATACCGGAAACGAAGGACTTTTCTGGCTTACTGAAATCAAAAAAACAGATGCATCCATGCAGGTGGTACTCTTTACGGCTTATGCCGATATCGATTTAGCGGTGCGCGGAATAAAAGAAGGGGCTACGGATTTTATTGTAAAACCCTGGGACAATACCAAACTGATTGAAACACTTCAATATGCATACGAACTGAAAGTTGCCAATAAAAAAGGGATGAAACTGACCCGCGAAAAACAGGTAGTATCCAAAGAAAGCGGCATGTTCTGGGGCGAAAGTAACAGCATGCAGCAACTACGTTCGTTAATCGAGAAGGTTGCAAAAACCGATGCCAATATACTCATCACCGGCGAAAACGGAACAGGAAAAGAAATGCTGGCACGGGAAATCCATTTGCTTTCAAACCGAAAAAAAGAAATGCTTATCACTGTCGATATGGGGGCAATTACAGAGACCTTATTCGAAAGCGAACTTTTCGGGCATGTAAAGGGAGCTTTTACGGATGCACGAGCCGACCGTCCGGGTAAATTTGAAGCTGCAAATAACGGTACGCTCTTTCTGGATGAAATCGGAAATCTACCCTACCATCTGCAGGCAAAATTACTGACGGCATTGCAAAACCGGAGTATCATACGCGTAGGCAGTAACACTCCTATCCCTGTTAATATCAGGCTAATCAGTGCAACAAACAAGAACCTGCAGGAAATGGTACAGGCTGATCAATTCCGTGAAGACCTGTTATATCGTATCAATACAATTCACGTCGAAATTCCGCCATTGCGCGAACGTACAGAAGATATTATTCCGTTGACCGAAATATTTCTTTCCAAATATGTAAACATATATTCAAAGCCTTCACTCAAACTAAGCAATAACGCAAAGGAAAAGTTGAAAAAACATCCCTGGTTCGGGAACATCCGGGAACTGCAACATACCATCGAAAAAGCGGTTATTATATCAGAGGGTAACACTTTGGAAGATACGGATTTTGATTTCCCGCAAAAAAAGGATGCACAGGTAAAAGAGGCCACAACACTGGAAGAAATGGAGTACAACATGATAAAAAGTGCAATGGACAAATATGGCGGAAATTTATCACTGGTTGCTAATCAGTTAGGAATCTCACGACAAACGCTTTACAATAAAATCAAAAGGTACGAACTATAGAGTCTGTTTAAGTTTTGCTCGTTAATTTTTTTAGAACTATTTTTAGGGTGATTTTTTCTTTTGAGAGGCGATTATAGCGGGCTATCTGAGCTGAGCAAAAGGAAAAATCAGACAAAAAGAGACTGAAAAAATAACGAAGACTCTCTATACTAATTTATTCGTGGAAAATTTAAATTGACTCTAAAATGATTAAGGGGTTCTATGATAGTCTGACATTTCGCCTGTCGTTATTAATCATACTAACTGTGCTGGCTACCTGGCTGTATATACAGCAGGAATGGGTATGGCTTGGTTTCACAATAGCCGGTTGGCTTGTAGCCATACAATTAATACGGAAATTATATAAACGCAATGCTCAAAAAGTAGCATTTATGTTTGATGCCATTGATAATGCTGATTATGCATTCAAATATGCTACTACGCGTCGTTTCTCTAACGATAGATTAGTAAATCAGTCATTAAACCGGATGACAAAAATCTTATTCGATGCAAAGGCCGATGCCGTCCAGAAAGAAAAGTATTATGAATTAATCCTGAACAGCATCACAACCGGTTTTATTGTAATTGATGATGAAGGATATATATATCAAACAAACAACGAAGCGCTTCGTGTACTAGGTTTACCGGTTTTCACACATGTAAAACAATTACGGCGGATTGACGAAAGTCTGGAAGCGCTTGTAACAAATATACAGCCCGGGAATAAACAACAAATTTCATTTACAAACGAGCGTGGAACTGTTCATCTTTCTTTCAGGGTATCTGCTATGACCTTACAGGATAAACACGTGCGTATTATTGCAATAAACGATATTAACAGCGAATTAGATGATAAAGAAATTGATTCATGGATTCGGTTGACACGGGTCTTAACACACGAAATCATGAATTCCATTACGCCAATCACATCTTTAAGCGAAACACTCCTTTCAATCCATAGTGACGCCAATAAAGAAATCCGTAACGGACTCGAAGTTATCGGAGCCACCGGGAAAAGCCTGATCTCTTTTGTTGAGTCTTATCGAAAATTCACACATATTCCGGTTCCAACCCCATCCCTGTTCTATGTAAAGAAATTTTCAGAACGGATGGTACAACTTGCATCATACCATAATCAATATCCTAATATCTCATTCCGGATCGATGTAGAACCGGAAGATTTAATCGTATATGCAGATGAAAACCTGATCAGTCAGGTTGTACTTAATCTGCTGAAAAATGCGATGCAGGCAATTGGAGATGACCAGCAAAACGGTCTGGTTAATGTAAAAGCATATTGCAACGAAGACGAAGCAATTCTGATTGAAGTCAGTAACAATGGCCCTCTTATTCCACCGGAAGAAGCCGAACACATATTTGTGCCATTCTTTACAACCAAAGAAAACGGAAGCGGTGTCGGGCTATCTATTTCACGACAGATCATGCGCCTCTCGGGAGGCAGTATTTCACTCAAAAGCAGTCCATCTACGGGAACCACCACCTTTACGCTGATGTTCCCGTAATTAATGGAAAATTATCTGATCTCCGGTTAACAAATCTGCTTCACCGGAATATTCAGTAAGAATCCTAATTTCTTAATCTTTCCGGATATATGTCCGATACCGATTGCACAATGATGTGAGGGACCGGCCTTCGACCATTGCTCCATAAATTCCTTTGCCGAAATAGAAAATTTATAGCGACTGTTCGTATTTCCGATTTGTAAAGTAGGTCCTGCGACCGACTCGCTTTCAGCCAAAAGCAAAGAAAACCCCGATTTATCTTCTACTACAGAAAGTATAGTAACAGGTCCATGTTTTACTGACATTTGTATAGACAATCCTTTCCCGGGTTTTCCATGGTAAACAGGCAGAGGAACCAACTTTACCTGATCCTCAGCCATATTAAAATGAGCCGGTCCGTCATGGCCCAGTAAAATAACATCATCGGTAAAATCCATGGCATAAAATTCAGAAAAGGATCCTCCCGCACCAAATTCCGCCATTATTTTCATGGCCTGAACATTTTTCACTTCACACTCACCGGCAACGGGTATTTTTTTCCCGGTTAGTAAAGTATTACCTGCAATAACAGATGTAACGATATTCGCATAGTCATTACCGGCATACCCTTCATAATAATAAGCTAATGCATCGATACGATGGGTGTCCACTAATTTGTCCATTGCTACAGATGTATGTGCCGCACGTTCGATCTCTGCTTGCTCACAAGCCGGAATTACGTCAAACTTTGTGTTAAACTCATTTATCTTCCGGTCTATTTCTTCTGCGGAAATCTCATCACGGATTGCTTTCAATTCGCACATTTCCAGCATTTCAATATGAGTCCCGAATGTAGCGGCCAGTTCCATTAAATCCGTATAAACATCGAGCATTCCGCCATAATAATGGCCCAGTATACCTAAACGACTATTATTTAATGCACATAAAACATTTGCAGCCTCTATCCATTCTTTTATCTGAGTCCATGTTTCCTGATCATCTAAATACCCTGATACGATATCATACCGGATACCTGAACGATTGAATACACAAGCGACTTCAGGAACAGCACAAGCCTGGCAGTGAGCTAACCATTCACCTGTCATATTGCCACGGTCGCCCATAGCATTCAATTTGTCATAATCTATTGCAGCTACAGGCTGAACATTCAACACAATAACAGGCACTTTTATTTGTTGGGCAATTGGTAAGACTGTCGATGATAATGCATAAGTAGAAATATAAAGAAAAGCAATATCGATCTTTTCTTCTCTTAAAAAATCAGCTGCCTGATGTGCTTTATCCGGATTGTCGACCATACCTGCATCGATAACAGTTACCCCCATCTCTTCTATCCGGGTTTTTATTCGCTGCCGATATCCCTCTAACCGTGGCAATAGCCCGTCAAACTGAGGCCAGTATGTCTCCAAACCTATTCCAAACAAACCTATCTTCATAATTCTCTATATATTTATTTTACAACTTTAAAATTATAAATGCCTGAAGCTATCTTAATAACCATATGATTATTTTCATAAAGGACTTCCGACACTCCGTCTGCTTCGGCTATAGAAATACCGCTCTCCGTTATTCCCAACGAGTCTGATGTCGGTAAATAAACAGATGCAAAACTATTTGCCGGAACTTCCACACGCAGCAGAAATTCATCCTCATTATCTTTCCATTCCGATTTAATAATTCCGTAAGGAGATTCAAAAGACACATTTGCCTCCCTGACATCACCGACAATTTCCGGTTTAAATGCAATCTCTCTGAATCCAACCGAGCGATCAGCCTGACAAACGCCACCCAGACTGCCAAACAACCATTCCATCAGATGCCCCAACATACAATGATTATTCGACACAAATCCATATGCCTGCCATGATTCGGTCAAAGATGTAGCGCCATGCGCTAATTGCCATCCGTACCCCGGTACATCATATTTACAATTCATATCATATATAATCTCCGAAGCGTTATTTTCTTCCAAAGCACGCAATACATATCGGTAGCCCACATCGCCCGCCGTCAATGCATTGTTGCGTTTACGAATATCTGCAACCAGGTTACCAAACGTCTTTTCACGATTATCATCCGTGGTTAATCCCATATAGATGGCAACGGCATTGGCAGCCTGACTATCGCGGTCATATGTCAGGGTTGTCTGATTCCAGAAAGTATTATTAAAAGCCTTTTTAATTTGAATTGCCAGCTTCCCATATCTTTCGGCATCATCAGATCGACCCAGTAACAATGCCATTTTTTGCATAAGGGTCGTATTGTAATAATATATGGCAGTAGCTGTTACGCCATTAGATGTAAGCTGGGATTCACCGGGATGTTCAGGTCCGATATCATACCAGTCACCCAATCCGTATGCAATAATATGATCATTCGCTTTTGATGTCAGATAATCAAGATAACGTTGCATATCCGGATAATAATCTTCAATCAACCGTTTGTCACCATACCATTGGTAGATATACCAGGGACAAATAATAAATGCACTCCCCCACTCCGGCGTATCCTTAAAACCTCCTTCAAACTCTACCAGTTCGGGGGCAATATCCGGAATTAATCCGTCTACCGTTTGTGTAGAACGCATATCCATCATTTTCTTTTCATACAAACGAGCCATGTCGTATCTATATTGAAACGAATATTGCATCAAATGTACTACTTCCAGCCATCCCAGCTTTTCGCGATGCGGACAATCCGTTAATACACTCGCCATATTACTTCGCATAGACCAGTCTATCAGATTATAGATCTTATTAAACATCTCATTCGAACAATGGAAGGTTCCGACTTCTTTAGCCGAATTACATGTATGAAGTCCCGTTATGTCCATTATTTCCGGCAGTTTATCCGGATTTGGTTTTCCTACGGGTACAGCGCCTTCAATCTGCACATAACGAAAGCCATAATACGTAAACTGAGGTTGCCATGTTTCTGTATCATTTCCTTTGGTCGTATATGTATAATAAAAAGGAGATCCCGAAGCACTCTGATTTACACTATTATCCGGGTTCAATAATTCCGCCGGATAAAGTTTTACCGGTAGTTTTTCACCACCTTTTATTTTCAGTTCAGGAATTCCTGAAAAATTCTGCCCAAGGTCATATACCCAGTTCCCCCCTGTTGTTTGCAAAATACGTACCACTGGTATGCGATCCCTGACTTTCAATGGCGCTGCTCGTTGAGAAACAAGTGTCGTTTTATAACCGGCAATGACAGGCTTATTCCACGATTTATCATCAAAACCGCTTTTCATCCAGCCATCTTGTACCCTGCCGGCATCATAATCTTCGCCACCATAAATGCTACTGAAAGTTACCGGGCTTTGGACCACTTTCCAACCCTGATCTGTAACAATATGCTCCACTGCCCCATTCGTATATTCTATCTGCACATTCATTTTCATTTTAGGAGCGCCATACGAAGTAATCATTTTCAGATAACGTTCGCGGGGGATATTATAGAAACCATTCCCAAGCATAACACCAATCACATTATTACCCGGTTGAAGCATATCCGTAATATCAAACGACACATATAAAGCGCATTTATCATATTTGGTCCAACCCGGATCAAGAAAATTATTCCCGACTTTATCTCCGTTCAGGTACATTTCTAAATGTCCCAGACCAGAGACATAGGCTGTTGCTCTTTTTATATCTTTCTTTATTGAAAATTCTTTTCTAAACTGGGGGAGAAGATACATCCCTGTCTTTTTATCACCCAACTCCCTCTCAATATCAGCAATACCCATAGTAAATATTTCATCTTTCTTATCTTTCTCCAGGGCTATCCATTGTGCTTTATTCCAGTCTTTCTCATTCAACAGTCCCATTTGAAAATAAGCTACCGGGCTCCAACGGGAAACATTTCCTTCTTTATCCCATATTTTAACTTTCCAGAAATAACGTTTCCCGGATTGAAGTGTTTTTCCATCAAAATCATTCAATACGGATGAAGATGAATTTTGCTTTCCACTATCCCATATATTACCATTGTCAGTTTTCAATTCCTCTTCCGTATCTGCGACCAGTATTTGCCAGGCGGATTGTTCAAAATTTCTTTTTTGGGCATTAATCTGCCAGCTGAAACGAGGTTTAACGGTTTCAATGCCTAAAGGATTTCCTTCATGCTCACAGGTAAGATTATATACTGAAAAAGTATTTTGTGCTGTTAGCGACACCGTTATGCCAATGCAAAGGAATATGATAATAATACGGTTAATCATGATGTATTTTTTTAATACTAATTATATATACAATACAGACATCATTAAACAATGGGAATCCAAAGTCACTTCTTTCTCGGCCTTGTACGGTGAGCCTAAAAAGAAGCGAAGACAGCGTTAAAAAATCCATGCTGTTTGAATGCGCCGTTTAAACGAGAGCATAATACAAGTAAACTTGTCTTCTGCCGAGTGTAGGCGCTTCGCTGTGATAACAGCAAAGATAAAAGGAACGAGTTTCATGGATTTTAGCCGACAAGCGCCACTTTTCAGTGCGAAGCGTACTAAGCCTTGATCTTTGTTTCTTTGATTCAAGTCACCAGGATAAGCATATCCAAAAAATGAGCAAGAAACTTACAGGCTGATTTAATGAGCTTTAAGCCTTGACCAAATTTCTAGTTTCTTAGGAGCCAAAGAAAGTAAAATCAGGGTTTATTAACCATTAAGCTAAAGTCCTCCATCAAGCCATAATCCATCATCTGGTAGTCAGCGCCGGCTATTGGTTGATCTACATTCTTCCAATGCCATGGAGATGCCAGACCCGGAGCCGGATTCTTATAATGCGGACCCAACAGGTTTTTCAAGCTGCCGATAACAGATACATCTATCTGATTGCTTCCTTCTTTCAGGTAGGGAGTAACATTCAACTGGTAAGGATCATACGCGATAATACCAGCTTTTGCTCCGTTTACATATACTTCGGCTACCGTACCTGTCCATTCACCTAATTTCACCAGATAAGTGCCGGAAATATCGGTAATATTATAAGACTTACTATATTTAACATCCCACGAGTAGAAAGGCTGTTTCTGCTCTTTCCAGCTACCTAATGTAAAACTGCTAACCGGAGCGCTTATACTCCAGCCTTTTTGTTCCGGAACAACAGAAAAATCACCCAGGATATATACCGGTTCAATTTCTGCAAATATACTCATCGGACTAACACTCAGTTCAATCGTATTAATCCCTTTCTTCACATAACTGCCAATCGAATAAACACCAAACGATTTATCCAGCCACCATTTGCCGGGAACAGGCGTCACTGTTTCTCCGTTTACTTTCACCTTGAAAAACTCCGGTCTTTCGGCAACCAGTTGCATACCCGAATAATCAAATTCGTCATTAACCATGAAATGATAACCAGCCGTAAATCCTCCATCCGTAAAGTTATCCTTATCCAGAATATTACGTTTATACTGAACAGAAGTATTCCACGGATTTCCGTTCGAGAAACCATGCGCTTTATAGGCAATATCTGCCGCCTGCGAAAAATGGACATTCTTAGTAGTTTGCCCCTTTACCGTCACATCACAAAAGTCGATTGTCAATGCATTCTCTTTGACGCGTGTTACAACTGTTTCTCCAACAGCCGGAACTACCTTATCCGCTTTCTCTTCCGGTTTGGCTGCATATTTATTATTTGTTTTGTACGAACTATATAATAACAAACTTCCTGCCGGTTCGATATGGAAAGAAGCCGTTAACATGTCATCTTCTTTCTCCGAAGCATAAGTATAAATCGCTCCGGTTTCGGCATCCATTTCCAATAACGTTTTCCCTTTAACGGAAAGTTTTCCGGCTGACGCTTCTTCCATTGAAGAGTTCACTATAAATATTAATTCTCCATCCGCATACTGACGGCGATGGTGATACAGGTTTCCATGACTGAAACTGATATCAAATCCTTTGGATGAAGAAAAATATTTCTTTATTATTTCTTTGCTTGCCTGTGGTTCATAAATAATCGATTCATTTGCCATAAACGACACAAGTTCCTGATTGGGCGCTCCATCAATCAGATCAGACTTAGCGAATGTGATCAAACGTCCACCCTGCTCTACAAACTGACGAAGCAAAGCAAAAGTCGGTTTATTCAATGCTTCATTCATCGGTGGTATAACAACCGTTGAATAAGCTGCTTCTCCTACAATAAATTTACCATTTTCTACCCTTCCCTGATCTTTAATTATATTTTCCGATCCCAGATCATATTCTACCTGTCCTTTTTCCAGTAAGGTAACAAAAGCCTGATAATTTTTGCCAATTTTCATCAACGCCGGATTGCTTCCCGTATGTGAATAGTAGCTCCATAAAGTAGAATTAGGTTCCAATACCAGGATGTCATTTCGTTGAACACCTTTACTCATAACCAACGACAACCGGCCGAAATAGTCATTCAGCACTTTATAATTACCAAACCAGGGAGAATGATATGTAAATACGGGCGGGTAATCATATTTACGGGCTCCGGTAAGCGTCATATGGGCAAGATGCTGGTTCATAAAATTCACACCCAGTACATATTCCCAGTCACCCAGTCGCTTGAAATCCTTGAATGTTTCATCCCATCCGCCACCTCCATACGTTTCACTGAGTGTACGTTCACGTCCCAGCTGGTTTGCAGCACTACGCAACTCTTTTACTGCACGGATATTGCCAAACTGTGCCTGTGATGATATTTCATCAAACTGATTAAAAAGCATATCAATCGCCGGAACCTGATGCCAGGCATACATTGCCATATTATCCGGTCCATCATTCATTTGTGGCCAGCCATGTTCCCAATAATGACCGGTCCATTTCAAATTATTCGCTTCCGTATATGCATACCAGGGTTTAGACCAACGGTCAACAAACAATTGCAATAAAGTCTCCATATAATTATGGCGTACTTTTTTCCATTCCCCGGTTTCTTCGCTCAACAAAGGGATCAATGGCTTCAAATCATATCCCCATTGCTTCTGAAATACATCAAACAAATCCGGTGTCCAGCGCAGACCTCCTGAAGTAACAATATTCGGTTCATCCGTAAAGACGCCGGGCACTGCTTTTCCAAATTCATCTTTAAACGTATTTTCATACCCTTTCATGGTTACATCAATAAACTTCTCAGTTACACCAGGCACAAGTATATCTACATACGAATACCCGCCATACCAGTCTGATTTACCATAATATGTCTTTTCATAAAGATAATATTCTCCTTTCTGTCCTTTATATTCATTCAAGGAAGATGTAATATCTTTCCATATATCATTTTCTTTTTTCAGACAGAGATAGTATTTATCCAAATCAGCGGGCAACATTTCTACTTTTTCTAATTTAAGTCCCTGCCCCTGATTATACGATTCAGGCATTTCCTGCGGCACATGCCCACCGGCAAAACCGCTGGGATATGAATTTTCATCATAAATCCAGACTTCCACCCCCATTTCTTTCCCTTTTTCGACGGTATATTTATACATCTTAAACCAGTCGTCCGAAAGATACTCGGTTATCATTCCGGGACGCGGATGCACAAAAAGACCGCCAAATCCCGCATCTTTTAATTCTTTCAGCATTCGGTCGAGTTCGGCTTCAGTCACTTTACCGTTCCATACCCATAAAGGCATACTGCGATACTCCGAAGGAGGATCTGCAAATAAGGATTCCAATGTCGCGAAGTTGTCCTTTCCTTCAGAGTTATTACCATCGTCACAGCTTAACGTTAGTATAAACATCCCTGAAAGGAAATAAACAGATATTTTCCTGATAAGACAAATAAGTTTTTTCATGTGGATAATATTTTATTATAAGCTTTTTAGTAAATAGATGCAATATTCTTAATACAAAGATTGTGATAAACAAGCATAGATTTATTTTAGAAATGATCTATAATATGTTAAATTTGATATTTCGGTGTATCCTAATTTTTATCTTTCGACTTTTACCTCTTAAGCCCCTTTAGGGGTTTGGGGTCTACTTTAACTCTAAATGATAATTCCCCGCAACCAACTCATACACGTTTTCAGATATCCGGTTAAGCTCAATTTTCTCACCCGAAGTTAACCGTATTTTCTTTAGTGTATACCCCGTAGGAATATACAATTCGGCCTTGCTATTAGCAGGTATTACTACCTTGTAACTGATCGTCTTTCCTTTACGTTCCCAATTTGAAACAATCTCACCATAGGGTGATTCATACGTAACCTTCGAGAAGTTCAAGCCCTTTACAAACTGCGGCTTCAAAAATGTATTTTTGAATCCCGGAGCCTGTTGATCTATCCGTATACCACCCAACGCTTTGTAAAACCAGGCGCCTATTTCGCCAAACATAATATGATTTAGCGATGTTTCTTTTCCCGGTTCCACCGCCCATGCTTCATAGAGTGTAGTAGCCCCTTTCGAAATCCAGTAACCCCACGAAGGATATGTCTGCTGTGAAGCTACGGTAAAAGCCAGATCCGAATATCCGTTTTCACTCAAGGCATTCAGGATCGCTTTCGAACCTAGCAACCCTACGTCAATATGTGAACCATCGGTAATCACACGTTTAGCCAGATTATCCGCAACCTTTTGGCGATATGCCTCCGGAACAATACCCCACTGCAATGGAACACTCAGTTCGGTTTGCACTCCTTCGCCATATATGCCGGTTTCTGTGTTCAGGTACTTATCATTTACAGCTTTTTTTATTTTTTCAGCTAAAGCATTATATTTCAGACAATCGTCCTGACGGTCAAATAATTTAGCAGCATTTGCCAGGATCATAACATCCACATAATAATAGATCGAAGACGTAAACTCAACGGGCGTCCTCGATTTTACCGGCACCCAATCACCCAGCCCCCAATCCGTCAAACCATCCGGGCTTAAATCAGTCACATGATCAACATAACGTTTTATATTATCGTAACAATCACTAAGTAAACGTGAATCGCCATAAAATTCGTAGATACTCCATGGAATAATAGCAATCGTACTTGTCCAATCCAGGCCATTGGCCCAATGATATCCCCATCCGCTTGTCGGAATGATAGCAGGTAGCACCCCATTGGGTTGCTGCTCATCACGATGATCAGCCAGCCATTTTTCATAAACGGTTAAAGCATCAAAATTATAAAGCGCCGTCTCAATAGCTATGTGTCCATCGCCAGTCCAGCCGTTCTTTTCCCGGTGCGGACAATCCGTCGGATAACCGAATAAATTAGACAAATAAGCATTATTGGTCGCCCGCCATATTTTGTTTATCAGAGGATTGGATGTTTCCAACGAACCGATCGGCGGAACGTCACTATGCATAAACCAGGCCGTCAGGTTATCTTTAGTCAATTCAATAGGCTTACTGGATTTTACTTCTACATACTGAAAACCTTTATAGTTAAATTTCGGCATAAAGACATCTTCCCCTTTCCCACTCAGAATAAAAATATCTTTCTGAAACGGATCACTATCGTCTGTCGGGCGGTAATGTTCATTCAGATTAGACATCCTGATCCGGCCGTTTTCATCCAATAATTCTGCATGCTCCAACGTAATAATGGTTCCTGCATCCCCTTCCACCCGGAATTCGGTTACACCGGAAATATTCTGCTCCAGATCATAACGATATGTATAATCATCTATCTTTGTTACAGATCTTACAGGTATTTTTTCAACATTCCGTATGGGGTATAATTGTTGTGAAGCAATGTTTTGCGAAGGAACGCCCCGCAATGTTATCCGCCCCCACCCGGAATCATCAAAACCGGTTTTATCCCATCCGGGTTGCTCCAGCCTTGCATCATAATGTTCAGCAGTATAAATGCTATTGAATATAAGCGGACTCGGTGATGTTTTCCAGCTATTGTCTGTTGTTATAATTTCAGTCGATCCGTCCTCATACGTTACACGTACATCCATACAAAAAGCAGGCCGGTTGCGCCACGGAGCCCGGTCGAAATACCATACAGCCATCGACTGATGGTTATACCAGCCATTCCCCAGCAATACGCCTAATGCATTGTCTCCATTTTTCAAATTAGAAGTAATATCATAGGATACATACAAATTACGGCGGTCAAAACGGGTATACATTGGGTCAAGACGATGATTACCGATCTTCTCTCCATTGATATATAATTCATATAAACCTGCAACAGCAATATAAGCCCGTGCGGATTTAACCTTTTTGGCTGCGGCAAATTCTTTCCTGAAATAAGGAGCCGATTTATCATAGATATCTTTTCCATGCAATTCATGCCCATCACTGATCCATGAACCTTTCCAGTTACTGATATGCATCATCCCGGTCTCAAAAGCAACAACATCCGATGTCCTTACTTCCTGATCCTTATCCCGGATATCCACTTTCCAGTAGTATCTGGTAAAAGGTGACAAGGGAAGCCCGTTATAACAGACCAACATCTGGTCGGAAGCAACCTTTTGCGTATCCCACATATTGCCTTTTCCTACCACAACAGCAGCAGAATCGGTTCCTACTATAACACGGTATTCCTGTTGCAAGGCGCCATACCGGTCATCTTTCAGTTGCCACGACAAACGGGGCTCAGGCGTATCAATCCCCAAAGGATTTACAAGATGTTCGCACTGTAATTTAACCGGTTTGATTTGAGCGTACGATAAAACACACGCTATACAAAAAAGTATTGTCAATAAGGTTCTCATTTTATTTATAAAGTTTTAGTTAACTGTCCAAAAGTAAATGCAGTTATGGTGCGATAAAATAACATTCATCGCACCACCTACAAAATTAATTAATCAGAATCAATAATCCCCTTTATATCCGGGGTTTTGTTTTAACTCTTTATTCACCTGTAATTCTCTGTAATGGAACGGATATACCAAACGCTCCTGCGTTACATTAAATGCTGCCGGAAGTATCCAGGGATACAATGCTTTCATTTCCTGTCCGAACTTTGTCATTACTTCAATCGCTTGTCCGGTACGAACCAGATCCGTCCAGCGATGGTTCTCAAATGCCAGTTCGTGACGCATTTCATCCAGAACATTCTGCTTGGTTACATTGGCTAATGCAGGTAATCCCGCTCTTGCCCGTACCTGATTAATCCACTGCAATGCCTCCGCATTCTTTCCTTGCTCTACCAGACATTCGGCTAATAGCAGCAATGCACCGGAGTAACGATAGACCGGAAAATTATCGCCGGCTTTCAAGCCATAATTATAAGGCGGATGATAATACTTCTTTGTAAAATAGCGGAACGCTTTGCCCGGAGGACATACATATCCTTTCGGCTCTTTCAATTCTTCAAAAGTAAACTGTTCGGAAGCATCAACCGTACCTTCGGCAACAACGATAGTAGCAGATAAACGCTTATCGCCGGCTTCATACGAATCAATCATTTCCTGCGTAGGAACTACCCATCCGCCACTCGTATATGCATAATTATTGGCTGCAACGCCCATCAACAGATCCGTATTACTACATTTCGGAATTAATCGCCATGGAAAATCACTGTGTTGTCCGCCATCACCATCCAAATACTGCACCTCAAAGATAGACTCTTTCGAATTCTTGTTACCCAGTTCAAAAACATCCGCATAATTATCCAGCAAACCATAGTTCATATTGGTAATGTCCAGCAAATCCTGCTCTGCTTTCGCATATTCTCTTGAAGGCTTGGATATATACGTATAAGCCCGTAACATCTTGGCAGCCCCCATCGTAGCTCTCCCTGTCTGCGGAAAAGAAGAGGCTACCGGCAAACCGATACTGATTGCCTCGTTAACATCCGCCAAAATTTGATTATACACTTCTTCTACAGTTGAATTGGGAACGAAAGCATCCGTTTCAGTCTTTACTTCTTCCAGCATTAACGGTACGCCTCCCCAATGGGTTACCAAATCAAAATAATAAAAAGCTCTCAGAAAAAGAGCTTCTGCCCTCACCGCATTCTTTTCACCATCAGTCAGAGATGATGCATCCATCCTGCTTAAAACCGTATTCACACGCGAAATACCGGAATATACGTCATTATAGCGATCCGAAACCCAATTACCGGTTGTTTCGTCATCTAAAAATAAAGAAATCACTTCTGTAGTTAAATAAGGACCTCTGTCGCCGGAATACATCGTATAAAAGGCATTATCCGAACGCATCTCATCCATAATAAGCCCTCTCAGAGCAATGGATCGCATTTTTTCATAAGAAGCTACCAATGCCTGATCAAAATGGTCGGCTGTTTTGTAAAAAGTTTCAGAACTGACAGAAGTTTCCGGATACACATTCAAAAAATCCTCGCTGCAGGAAGTCAAACCTATTGCTCCTAAAAAGATATATAATAATATACGTTTCATAATTCTTCGTATTTATAAATTAGAATTTTATATTTACACCTAATGTGTAGATCGCTGCCACAGGATACGAACTGATATCAACCCCTTGTTTTAATCCTTCGGAACCATGATTATTCACTTCCGGATTCATTCCCGGATACTTTGACAGTGTAAGCAGGTTCTGGGCGCTGAAATAAACGCGCAATCCATTCACATAATTATTCATCTTAAGCGGAACAGTATAGCCCACCGTCAGATTTTTAACTGCAATATAGGAACCGTCGAACACCCAGCGGCTATTATTATAACGGAATAATTCTGTCGTACCGGCCCGTGTTCGCGGAATCTTTCCATTACCCGGATTTTCTATTGATCTCCATCGTTGGGCCACTTCTTTCGTAACATTAAATACCCCGTCGATATTTTCCGTCCATTCCAGTGTTCCGTCAATAATATCGCCTCCGATAGATCCGGCCAAGACCAGACTGGCATCAAAATTCTTATAGCTGAATTCGTTGGTAATACCGAAAATCATATCCGGATTCGGGTCACCAATAAAGGTACGGTCGCTCATATCAATAATACCGTCTCCGTTCAGGTCTTTCATACGTACGGTACCAACCATCGAAGAAGCATGTTTCGGACCGGCCTGATATTCTGCCTCCGTCATAAATACGCCATCATACACATATCCATAAAATTGTCCGAGAGGCTGACCGACTTCAGTCCGGTTATAATTGCCCTGGTTATCGGTTCCACCGATAGGCGTATCATTCGTACCTAATTTAACGGCTTTATTCTTATTGAATGTCATATTCAGACTTGTACTCCATTTAAAATCACCCACCAGATTTTTCGTTTCGATACCGATTTCATGTCCCCAGAATCGTAACTCACCGATATTGGAATAAATAGCCGAAAATCCTGCTTGACGAGGGATATCAATCTGATACAATAACCCTTCTGTTTTTTTCCAGTAATAGTCATAAACCAGAAATACACGGTCGTTAAATAAGCCTATATCCAATCCCAGGTCATATTGTTTGGTTGTTTCCCAGGTCAGGCTACTGTTTCCGATACCGTTTAATGCCCGACCGGCAGTAATACCGCCTCCAAACACATAATTAGCAGCTTCGGCCGATGCCAGGTATCTGTAATTTCCGATATTATAATTACCGACCTCACCATAGCTGGCTCTTAATTTCAGATAACTTAACCAGTCAAAATCTTCCATAAACGATTCATCGGAGATTATCCATCCGGCTGATACGGAGGGAAAATTCGCCCACTTGGAATCAGGCCCGAAACGAGAACATCCATCCCGGCGCAGAGACAAAGAAAGCAGATACTTGCCGTCATAATCATAATTTACACGTCCCAGATAAGAGATCATGGACCATTCACGCCTAAAGCTATTGGGATTATTGACATCTGTTCCCAGATCCCCCACCTTTGTAGAAGCAGCTCCCCACCAGGCAACTTCATCATCCGGATAATTGCTGGCGCTTATCCGCGCCTGGTCTTCCCAGGATTTTTGTGTCGTATAACCGGCTAATAAATCAATATTATGTTTTTCTGCAATTGTTTTTTTATACGTCAAGGTATTTTCAATCAACCAGTTTCTGTAATTATAGTTTTGATGCCAACCGACTGCAGGTTGGGGAGGCGCTGAAAACATTGCTCCGTTTGCTACTGAAGGTACCCATCGCTCCTTCATTTCATTCCCCAGATTTGCATTAGCGCTTATTCTGTATTGCAATCCGTCAATCAATTCAATATTCATATACGCATTAACCGTACCCCGTAAATGTTTTTGCGGATGTTTTTGTTCTTTCAATACGGTATAATAATTCGGATTAGCAAACATACCCGGTTGTGTATAAGAGACCGGATAACTTCCATCGTCATTCTTATATTTTAACTGCGGGTCCATCAGGAATGCTGAACCGATAATATTCCGGCCTCCACCTAATGATTCCGTCAATTGTCCCATTCTGTAAGATCCGGATAAATTTAATCCGAATGTGATCTTCTCCGTAGCATTAAACACATTATTCGAGCGCGCCGAAATACGTTCGGAATACGTCTCCAAAATCACTCCTTCCTGCTTGTTATAGTTGAGATTTACAGACGACTTAACTTTGGATGTTCCCGTAGTTAAAGATAAATTATAATTCTGTGCAATTGCATCCCGCAATAAAATATCAAACCAATCCGTACCGTCTCCCAGCGATTGCGGATCCTGATACACCTTAGGAACACCGTCGGTATATCCTTCATAAATAGCCGCATCCTCATAATACTCCTTTTTAAATTGACCAAACTCACGGGCATTCATTACATCAGGCATACCTTTTCTGGGCACATGTGTAACTCCGAAATAGGCAGACAGTTCAATATTGGTTTTGCCTTCTTTCGCACCTTTCGTCGTTACCAGAATAACACCATTAGCCGCACGCGATCCATATAATGCAGCAGAAGCGGCATCTTTTAATACGGTAATATTCTCAATTTCATCCGGGCTTAAATTTTCCAGACCCATTGAAGATGGAAACCCGTCGATTACAATCAATGGTTCATTACCTCCGTTTAAAGAAGCCTGACCACGAATACGAAAAGCTAATCCAGCACCAGGTTCTCCGTTTGCCTGATAAATCTGCACACCGGAAAATTTCCCTTGCAGCTTTTGTCCAATATTAGCCACCGGCATATCAGCCAGCTCTTCCGTATTCATTTTACTCATAGCGCCGGTTACCGAACGTGCCTTTTGTGTACCATAAGCCACAACAACTACTTCGTCCAAAGCTTTTGTGTCTTCCCGCAGGAGGATTTGTAAATTCGACTGGTTCCCTACCGGAATCTCCTGAGGTAGATAACCAATAAATGATACATATAAAACAGCTCCGGAAGAAACTGTTAAAGAAAAATTACCATCTACATCTGTGATCGTACCATTGGTAGTTCCTTTTTCAAGAATATTGGCACCGATAACCGGCTCTTTCCTATCATCAATTACCTGCCCCGTAATTCTACGGGTAGATTGATTTAAGCCTGAGGTGTAGATTTCATTACTAGCATAGACCGGATTCATTATTTGAACCAATAGGCTCAAAACGAATATTAACACAGTACATTTTGTTAAATGATTCATAGTATTAAGATTAATATAAAAATAATTATTACTTTTTGCTTTTTTAATTGAAATTTAGATAGATCAATGGTTTCTTGTCATAGGCATTCAGTTTTAAATTATATTTTTTGTAGATAAATCCATTAGTAGGATAAAGAGGGAAGAGGGAAAAATATACCCCAAAAAAAGCATCAGAAGGTTTGTAAAATGGTTTCTATAGATATTTATTGTTAAAATTCAAACAGCATCTTATTCAAGCATAGTCAATTTATTCAATGGGGTTATTATTCGGTTTCTCATGCCATTCGGCTTCTCAATTTATAATCATTTCTTAAGTTCGGTAATTAATTAACGTATATATGCCAACTAATGCTAAATCAAATAACGGTTTTGAACAAGATAAATATATACGTTTTTTATACCGGACATACTATATCTATGAGTTATTAAATCTATCACAAAGGTTCCTCTTTTTGTTTATACAAATATTAAAAAAATGATATATAAATTGCCAAAAATGATAATTTACTGTTTATAGTAAAAAGACACAGGACACGCTGTCTTTATTGCCAATTTTCCATTTTGACTATGGTCAGTTTTTAATTAACTTAAAGCAACTACAAACACAGACATTCCTTTATCTAAACTCAATCTGAATAAAGTTTGTCCATCTTCATGACTGACTTCTATCGCTTTTCCGGTTTCACCCGTATGAGGATTCCACAACTCAAGGCGATGCTCTCCTTTTATCTCAATTTCAACATTTTTTAATCTTTCAGACGGATTAGCAAAATACCATAGCTCTCTCCCTTCCCATATTTTATGCATATTTTGTAGTCTTTCTTTTCCTTTGAATCTCAAAGAAAAAGAGGACGACACCGGATCTAAAGCACCGGCTAAATTCCGTACGGAAGGTTCTTCAATAAATATGGCTTTCTTATCCCGGATCATCGTATGAATGATGTTTTTCACTTTATCATCGTCGGCCTGCACAGTCGCTTTTTCCGGTAATTCGGTCGTAAAAACAACCGTACCGCCGGCATCAGCAAACGCTTTTATCTTCGCAAGATTACTAAGTGAGATCGTCCGGCATCCGGGAACAATCAACGTAGAAAAAGAATTATATTGAATTTCATTATTCAGGAAAATCGTATTTTTCTTCACGCTACACTGCCCATCCAGCACTTCAGGATGCAAAAACTGATAATCGTACCCCAGACTGTCAAACAAATGAATCCCCACTTCGACATAATCCAGTCCCGGTATCTCAACCCCTCCTTTATAATGCCCCAAAGGCCCATCCATATAATGGCCGCTTTGCATCGTATGTATCGGATATAAAACAGCGATATCCCCCTCCCAACGGGCATCATTCTGCATAATGGCATTCAGTCTTGTCAGGAAATCATTGAATATACGAAGGCTGTCGGCATATAACGGATTACGTAAAGATAATTCAGGCAAGAACACAACTTTTTCCATATTATACCAGGTTGCATGTGGGATCAGTAAGTTAATACCTTTCGAATACTGATCCATGGCGATATTAAATATTTCTGTCCACGATATATTCCCCATAGCGCCATAGGTCTCCGACATCACGAGTGAATGATCCCAGTTGTATGCTGCAGAACTGACTATTTTATAGAAATGCTCAGCAGGACGATCTCCTCCGATTTTATCAATACCTGGCACTTCAAGATATTTAAAACACTTCATCAAATCACCGGAAGTCCCGACACTGTTAATAATCTCCTCGTTATCCTGATGACCCGTTGCCAGGAGACCGTGCTTCAGACTCCAGTCATTTACCTGCCTGATAAAACCTTCGGCATATAAATCCGTACGAAATCCGAAAAGATAGTTTCTCGCCTCTTCCGTTTCTTTACCTATATCGTACCACAAGGCCGGGTAATAGAGAGCCGGACTAAAACCATATTTCTTCTCAAATTTCCTGTTAAAATCAGGTGTCCACGAACGGCCCTCTGCATAATACAAGGTCGGTTCGTCAAAAAAAGTCCCGATAATCGTTGACCCGAAATATTCTTTGAAATGTTTATAATACTGCTCATGAGTCATATCTATAAACAGATCTATGGCTTCCGGGCTCATATAGTCTACAATTGTATTCCCTGCATCCACGCAGGTAAATATCATTACTTTCCAATTTCCTTCAGGCACATCCCATTTCAATTGATTATCTGAAATTAACGGAGCAAGATCAATCCGTTTAAACGATACGGTATCCATAGCAACGGCAGCCATCAATAAATCAAGTGAAAGTGTTTTTGTAAATATTTTCCTTGATTCGGGAATAAACTCCTTTTTGTCCAAACGTTTATTGGTGTGTTCGGGGTATTTTTGTTTAAACCGCCCTATTCCGTCTCCGTTTATATCGCCGGCCGTACCGCTTGGAAATCCATATTCATCATAAAGCCAAAGCGTCAAACCCAGCTTTTCAGCTTCTTCTATACAGGTACGATATACATCAAAATACGCTTCCGAAAGATATTCCGGCTCGAAATTTTTGCCGAAAGGTAATATGCTTAATCCGCCATATCCGGCATCCTTAGATAATCGCATCTGCCGGATAAGTTCTCCTTTCTCTACTTTGGTATCATTCCAGAACCAAAGCGGATTAGGGCGCAGATTTAAAGGAGCGGTTTCAAAATTGCTCCGGATTTGCTGCCATTTATCATTTGCTTTAGAAACCCCTGCAAAACATAAGATAACTAAAATAAGGATGTATTTATTCATGATATATGTATTGAAAAACAAATATCCGTTTTTTGGAAAAAGTATAATTTACAAAAATGATCTATTAATTAAAAGAAATGAGATATATAAAAATCAGGATTTCCTTAAGACGATTTTTTAACGTTTTGTATTATCTTACGATATTGCAGCGGAGGCACACCTTCTTTTTTATGAAAGAAAGTCGAGAATTGACCGGCATTCTCAAAACAAAGCTTATAAGCAATATCTGTAATGTTTAAATCAGTTGTATCCAATAACTCTTTAGCACGTAAAAATTTTAAATTGGCATAATATTGAGCAGGCGAAACATCTACGTATTTTTTAAACATTTTCCGAAACCACGAATAGCTAACCCCCAAATCCTCTGCAATTTGCTTGAGAGATATATCTGCTTCTATATTTTGTTTCATGACCGTACGTGCTTCATTAATTTTTATTACGGCAAACGAATCCGTAAATGTTTCATTCCGGTGCCTGAAATAGACCTCCCCTAAAATATAAAGTACAATACTGGAAATAAGTTGCTGATAACCGGCCTTTTCTTCTGCCGCATGATTGAGTATATCTTCATACAATCCAATAATGGTAGAACTGAATCCTAAATGAAAAACAGGTCGCTTTGGAGAAAAAAAACCATTTTCTACCCGCTTGTCAATATGAACGCCCCGAAAGCCTACCCAATATTCAAACCAGCCGGAACCTTTATCCGGTTCATACGTATGCCATTCATTGGGAAACAACAAAATCATAGTACCCGGAGAAATTCGTTGCCGTTTACAGGACTGCGATTCAAAATACCCCCCTCCTTTTGAGATATAAATCAATTGATACTCTTTTAGCACTCTTCCATTAGCCGGATTAAAAATATGCGATTCGGGATGCTGAGACCGGGGATACGGACTCTGCGGAGGAATTAATTGACGTCCTACTGTAGAAACAACAATGCCCCAACTCTCATCATTTGAACTGATATTAAAATATTTAATATTCTTACTCCCCGATATTTCCATAAGCAGAAAATATACTACAAAATTAAACTTAATATGAAACCTGCAATAAAACAGATCATTTCTTATCAACAACAAATATAATATGTATTTTACAACATAATTATCTCAAATTATAATATACAACAAAACATTCGGACACCGTATTCATAAGTAACTTATAATCTGTTATTTCCCACAATCAAAGTCCCACTAAACTCACAGCAAACTCACACTAAGAACTATGACTGTAGTATTTGATATATGTATATGCAGAATACATACAGATATTAGCAGCAAAATTGGCTAAGTAAAACATACAAATAACGACAGGAGAATAAAGGTTTAAAAGAAAGACACCGTAAATAAGAGATTGTTGGGAATTTTGCCTGTTAATTTTTTAGCGTTATCTTTAAGGTGATTTATTTGTGGCAAACCCTAATGGTTTATTAAACTGACTCTTAATTAAATTCGATGAAAACAGTTCTTTTTATTTTAGTTTTTAGCCTGAGCTTATTTACAGTAAGTGCTCAGCACACTCATTTTCAATCATCCCAATACGAATATCCTGAAATACCGGAGGTTAGGGAGAAACTCGAACAATGGCGTGATCAGAAATTCGGTATTATTATCCACTGGGGAATTTATGCCGTTCCGGGCATCATCGAATCGTGGAGCATCTGTTCAGAAGATTGGATCGGGCGCGATTCTACAACCACATACGAAAAATATAAACGTTGGTACTTCGATCTGGCAAAGGAATTCAATCCCGTTAAATTCGATCCCGATCAATGGGCCGGCGCGGCATCGGATGCCGGAATGAAATACCTGGTATTTACTACTAAGCATCACGACGGCTTTTGTATGTTCGATACCCGGGAAACAGATTACTCTATTGCCAAAGGCCCTTTTCAAAATCATCCCAAAGCCGATGTTGCGAACTATGTGTTTGATGCTTTCCGTAAAAAAGGATTGATGATCGGCGCATATTTTTCTAAACCCGATTGGCATTCCCAATATTACTGGTGGGACAAATATGCAACAGCCGACCGGAATAATAATTACGATATTCGCAAAAACCCCTGGCGTTGGGATCAGTTTAAAAAATACACTTTTAACCAGGTTGATGAACTCATGCGAAACTATGGGTCGATTGATATACTTTGGTTGGATGGCGGATGGGTACGTCCGCTCTCGACCGTAACCGACGAAGTTCGTTCGTGGGGAGCGCGTATTCCTGAATGGGATCAGGATATCGACCTTCCACGCATCGTAGCCAATGCCCGTACCTTACAACCCGGATTGTTAGTTGTAGACCGTACGGTGCATGGAAAATACGAAAATTATCAAACACCCGAACAACGGATCCCTGAAACACAGTTGGATGATCCGTGGGAATCCTGTATAACCTTGGGTCATGCCTGGGGTTGGGTACCCAATCAGCAGTACAAGTCGACAACACAGATTATCCATTCATTAGTAGAAGTTGTTGCCAAAGGCGGAAGTTTATTGTTAGGTGTAGGACCGACAGCCGAAGGTGAATTCCCTGCCGAAGTAAATCAATACCTGAAAGAAATCGGTCAGTGGACAAGTCGAAACGGAAAAGCGATCTATCAGACACGCAATACCAAACATTATCATGACGGTAGCACATGGTTTACCCAAAGCAAGGATGCTAAAAAGTTATATGCTATTCATTGCATCAATGAAGGTGAGCGGCTACCTACTCAGATCGAATGGAGTGGCAATGAACCTGCAAAAGGTAGCAAAGTTATACTATTACACACGGGTAAAGAAGTTAAATGGAATACCAAAGCAGGCAAAACTACCCTGTTTATACCTAAGAGCCTGCCCGGCAGTTTGCCGGCTTTAGCGTTTGAGATCAGTAAGGAACTTTAATGGTATACGTGACCGATATAGTAATAATACATATAAAAACAGATAATCATGAAAACAAACAGGCGTAAATTTTTTAGGAACAGTCGGTGCCGGAACAATGGCATTAGGCATAAATGCAGTAGAAAACAAGTTATCGGCCATTTCCATAGAAGAGACTAATGCCGTTGCGCAAAATGATAAACAATTAGTGATATTGCTGGCTCATCCGAACTTCAAAGATTCCAAAGCAAACAAAGCGCTTATTGATGCTGTTAAAGGTTCAAATGATGTTACCGTTATCGATTTGTATGACGCACCGTTTACTCTTGACACCTACAAACAAGTCATAACGGAAGCGGGTACTGTGGTATTTCAGTTTCCTTTTTACTGGGCCAGCGCTCCCTCGCAACTGAAAAAATGGTGTGATGAAATCTTTATGGGATTAACTTCTATCATCAAGGGCAAAAAGCTGATGGTTGCAGCAACCACAGGATCCGAATACGAAGCGTATCGTTCGGGTGGCCGAAATCAATTTACAATGGATGAATTATTACGCCCCTATCAATTATTAGCCAATCACTCTGGAATGGTATGGCAAACGCCTTTTGTGGTATATGGAGCCTCATTGCCTACAGCACCTCAAAGCATTACCGAAGGAGCAGGAGCCTACAAAAAAAGAATCGATGAATTTGTGAAATAAGAATCTGAACAAAAACAATTAACAACCGAAAAATAGATAAATACCGGATCATATATAATCCATATATCAACATTATGGTATCTCAGCCAATGTATATGTGTATTATAAAAAAAGATTCATGATTATGTTGCCAGAAAAATCAAACAGCGAATTATTATTGTATCAATCAGAAGACGGAAAGATTAAGATACAGGTACATCTGGAAGATAATACCGTTTGGCTGACACAAGCTGATATGGTAGAATTATTTCAATCATCTAAATCAAATATAAGCGAACACATAAAACATATTTTTGAAGAAGAAGAACTTAACGAAAAAGTGGTTGTTCGGAAATTCCGAACAACCACTCAACATGGAGCAATTCCGGAAAAAACTCAAACGGTTAACGTAAAAGTCTATAATTTGGATGTTATCATATCTGTAGGCTACAGAGTAAAATCTCTTCGGGGCACACAATTTCGGATTTGGGCTACAGAACGTTTGCGTGAATACCTAATTAAAGGATTCACGATGAATGATGAGTTATTGAAACAGGGTAGTGGATATTATGAAGAACTACTCGAACGTATTCGTGATATACGTTCGTCTGAAAAAATATTCTACCGGAAAGTGCTCGAAATCTATGCAACAAGTATTGATTATAATCCCCGGACAGATATTACACAAAAATTTTTCCAAACAGTACAAAATAAGTTGCATTGGGCGGCACACGGACATACAGCAGCAGAAGTTATCTACCAGAGAACTAATGCAGAACAACCATTTATGGGACTAACATCTTTCAAAGGCAAAAAGCCCACTAAACAGGAAATTACTGTTGCTAAAAATTATCTTACCGAAAAAGAATTAGCTCTTTTGAATCGACTCGTTTCAGCCTATCTGGATATAGCAGAAATAAATGCGATACAGCAGAAACCCATGTACATGAAAGATTGGATTGAAGTATTGGACGGGTTTATCACACTGGGTAGACAAGACGTTTTAACTCACGCAGGAAAAATATCTGCGGAACTGGCTCAGAGAAAAGCATTGGAAGAATATGATATTTATAAAATAAAAAGTATCAACGAACTATCTGAAGTAGAAAAACAATTTATTGCAAGTATTGAACAGGCGAAAGATAAATTGAAAACACTCAATCCAAAGAAAAAAAATAATTTATAAAACAATACCAAACATCATGAAACAAAAACTGATAATTCTCATTAGTACATTAAGCCTGTTTGCTTTACTCTTTTCCTGCAACGTTTCAGAACCAAGGGAAATAGTAACAAACAACAAGTTCAAAATGCAGATACCCAAATTCATGCGTTCACAGAAAAACCTGAATGAAGAGGCATCAATGGTATATGCAAGTGGTCTCAGAGAGTTATATGTTATGGTACTCGATGAACCGGCTGAACAAATAGAACAAGTCATTTCGGAGAATGATTTAGACGGTCTGATAGATACCGACCTGGATGGATTTAGTCAGCTAATAGGCAGCAATGAAGGAGAATATTTTCTGACACCTACCGATCTGGATAAACTGAAAAATGCTTCCATTAATGGATTAAAAGCCAGAATATTTGACAATACACGCAAAATAAACGGAATAAACGTCTATTATAAGGTCGCTCTGATTGAAGGTAAAAACACCTATTACCAAGTCATTGCATGGACATTAGCCGGCAGGGAAATAAAAAACGGAGCGCTTATCGACAATATCATCAATTCATTTGAAGAATTGTGATGAAAGAATTGATTAACAGCGGTTAATTTCTTCCATCTCCTATCTTATTACTCTGTACAAACTCTTTGGGTGAAACTTTATAGCATTTGATAAATGCTTTGGTAAAATAGGAAGCAGAATTGAATCCGACCTGAAACGCCACTTCATTGATACGAAGAGGCGTTTCTATTAATAAATGACATGCTTTCCTCAAACGATAGTTTCTCAGATATTCCCCAGGAGTCACTCCGCAGATGCCTTTCAATTTGCGTTGAAAGTTAGACCGGCTGATACTTAAAACATCAGTTAATGATTCAACAGAAAAGTTTTCATCGGAAATATTTTTTTCGATCTCTTCATTTAGTCTGGTCAGAAAAGCCTCATCACTCTTAGTGGACACTAATGTTGAATAAGGCAACCATGGAGATCTGTTAAACGTTTCCCTGACCGTTTTTCTATTTTCCAATAAACTTAAAATTTGCGCCTTTAAAAAGGATGTAGAAAACGGCTTTTCTATAAATACTTCCGCACCGGACTGTAGTCCTTCCACTTTGACAGTATTCTCCGTCTTGGCAGATAATAACACTACAGGAATATGACTAAAATTAATATCCGCTTTGATTTTCTTTGTAAACGATATTCCATCGATATCGGGCATCATAATATCCGATATGATCAGATCGAAATTGCCTTTCTCTAATAACAGCCACGCATCAGAAGCATGCAATGCACTCTCTACCTTGTAATCGTTTCGAAGACATTTAACTATAAAAGCAGTAATATCCGGATTATCATCAACAACCAGAATGGATGCCTTCCGATCTTTTAAAATCTCATAATTAACCATCTCAGTTTCATTCCCTTTTTCCACCGGCTGATTATCCGAAACAATACTCATCTCGAGATCAGTAAACGTAAATGTAAACACAGCGCCTCCCGAATCACTATCAGAGACATCTATACGTCCATTCAATAGAGGTGTAAGACTTTTTACGAGAGACAAACCAACCCCGGTACCTTTACCACTCTCCGGATTAACCTGATAAAACGGATCAAAAATAAGGGATTTGTGTTCATCGGCCACACCTATTCCATTATCTTCGACCGAGATTATATATTCTTTTATATTCTTTTTCTCTAATTTCAATATAATCTTATCAGTAGTATATTTCAATGCATTTGTCAATAAATTACCTACTATTTTCGTTAATGCATCCTGATCCGAAATGGCATATAGTTCTACATCTTCAATTGTTTCCAAAACAAAATCTATTTTATTTTTCTGGGCTGTTTTCCTGAATCTTTCAAACAATTCCTGGATACATTGTTTAAGATTTATCTTTTCAGGATTTACCGTATACTTCATAGAATCTATCTTCCGGAAATCAAGCAATTGATTGATCAACAGATTCAACCGATTACTGTTCTTTTCGATAATCGACAAATTTTGTTTTGTTTCTTCATTGCCATCGCCGGAGAGCAGCACTTCTTCTAATGGGGCTTTTATCAGACTTACCGGAGTACGTATTTCATGAGCTATGGTTGTAAAAAAATCCAATTTTGATTTGACCGACAGCTTTTCCTGTTCCATTTTAAACTCTTCGAGTTGTCTGGTTTGTTTCTGTTTATTCCGGTTCCAGTAATACCTTAACAATAAATAGATGCTGGTTGCAATCAGGAATAGATAAATAATTTTAGCAGGTATACTTAACCAAAACGGAGGAAGTATTTCAAATGTCATTACTGTACCCTCTTCATTCCATATACCATCATTATTCGATGCTTTTACATGAAAGACATAGTTTCCGGGAGAAAGCCCCACATAGGTAACACTTTTATTATTTCCGGCATACTTCCAATCCCTATCTATTCCCTCTAATCGATATGCATATTGATTCTTCGATTGGGATTGATAACTCAGGCTAACATAAGATATTGTAAATGACGATTGATTGTATGGTAACCGGATCTTTTCTTTTTTATTTAAAAGTACACGGATATCACTTTGCCGCTTAGGATCAGCGTCATCCAAAAGTTGTATATCCGTAATTTCTACTGCCGGCACTGCCGGATTATGAAGTGAGACCAGGTTTTGCGGATAAAACGAACTAAAACCATTGATTCCACCAAAGTAAAACTTCCCGTTTTTTGCTTTATAACTTGATTTATAATTGAATTGATTGCTTTGTAAGCCATCGCTTTTATCGAACAATTTGTATTCTGCCGGCTTTTCCGTATTAAAACAAACAATTCCTCTATTACAACTCATCCATAAATTCCCAAAAGAGTCATCCAATACACCATATACAACATTATTAGGCAATCCATCTGCCTCGGATATGTTCCTGAAACCATCGGTTTTGTAATCATACAAAAACAGCCCCCTACCCTCGCTTGTAAAAATGACCCTCTTCCGATTATCAATATAAATACTTGTTAATTTACTATTAACAATAGGATTGTTAAGAGGTAGCAAAGTGTTGTAGTTAACCCATTCACCGGTTGTTGCATCCAGCTTCATCACACCTAAATCATATAACGCAAGCCATAAATTGCCTGAATCGTCTTCTTTAATATCGTACACAAAGCCAAAAACTTCATTTACCCTTACAAACGAATTGGTATTCCTGTCATAACGGTTCAAGCCTAAAGGTGTACCGGCATACATATCCCCTTTCCGGGTTTTATACAACGAAAAGATACAATCATCATTTAAAGAATTAGTATCTGTCGGATTATTCCTGAAATTTGTCAATTTTCCGGTTCTCGTATTGTATATATCTATTCCGCGGGAAAACGTACCTATCAATAAATTATCCCCGTCCCATAACAAGGCGTGCGTATTGTGGTAAGTTGTTTTAATCGGCTGTGTGATTTGTTTTGTTTGCGGATTAAAATAGTTAATTCCTCCATCTTCCGTTGCAATCCATAAATTCCCGTCTTTATCCTCGCAAAACTGACTAACCGCTTTACCCGACAACATACCATCCTGCACATCCGGATAATAAGTTTCAATTGTACGGTTGGATGCATTCACATAATTAACACCACCAAAATAAGTTCCAATCCACAACCCGTTTTCACGGTCACCTGCGAGAGAATATACGTTTTGGTCACTCATACTGTTTTTCAACAAAGGAATATCGATCCGTTTTATACTCCGGGAATCCATATTAAATAAAAACAAACCGTCATCTGCCCCTATCAAAAGATGTTTTTCATCGTATGGATAAATAGCACGTATATGTGTGATATATAAAGATCTATTTTCATTGCCATAATACGAAATTCCATCATAATGTTGCTTGTTATAAAATTTGATGCCATGCCCCCATGTCCCCAACCATAAATTACCATTGATATCTTCATGTATACATAAAATTTCATGTCCATAGTTAGCTACCGGATGAAAAAGACCATCCACGGCATCAAATATCATTGTCAATGGATTATACCTGAGCAATCCCATTCGGCTCCCGGCCCAGATTATTCCCGACTTATCACCATAGATAGACCATACGGCATGTTCGCCATGCTCAAATAGCTCTATTTCCACTTTCTGCAAAGCGCCTGTTTGATGATTATACCTGAAGATGCCTTGCCGCATCGTTCCTATCCATATATTCTGATCCGGATCCTTATATAGTGTATTAATTTCAGAGGTAACAGATATATCCTCCTGCGTTTTACTTTGTACTAAACAGAATGTTTCATGAACTACATCCATATAGTATAGACCGGCATCTGTTCCTACAAATAAATTACCATCATCTGTTTCAATAATACTTCTCACAAAATTATTCCCTAACGAAGATGTATTAAATGCCGTATTACGAAATATACGAAAACCGGTACCATCAAACCGGTTCAGGCCATCTTTAGTTCCAAACCACATATATCCCCTGGAATCCTGCAATATGCAATAAACTGCATTCTCCGACAAACCATCATCAACCTGCAATGTTTTGAAATGGAAATTTATATTTTCGACCTGAGCTATTACCGATGAAACAGCCAGAAGAAAGACAGCTAACAATAAGTATATTTTTTTCACACGATAATAATTATTTTTTCTACTAAGGTCATATAATATAGTAGTTAGTAGATTATCTCTTTTTTTCATTCTACTAACTACTTACTACCAACTACTATTCTACTCTGAATTTTCATACTTGTAAAAATACATCCCTTACTCTAAATATAAAATCAGCAATTTCATCTAATCCTTGTCTTTTTGGGTCATTCCATGTAATTCATGGTCTCAGACCTACCCAATACTATATTTTACATTATTTTTATTAAAAAGTGCTACAATGACCAGTCAAACACTTCATACTTTTGCCACACAAAGATGCACAAATTTCATATTGTTAATCCCACAAAATTAAAAACACATGCAAAAAAGAATTTTATTTCTGCTGTTAGCATTTTGTTCATTTAATATCATGTACGGACAAAATGTATTATTAAAAGGAAAAGTATTTGACGATCAACGGGAACCTTTACCAGGTGTAACAATCAGTATTAAAGGTATGGCAACCGGTACAATTACCGGTATTGACGGAGACTATTCCCTGAATGTATCATCCGGCCAGACATTGGTTTTTTCCTATATCGGGTATGCGACACAGGAAATCGCCTATAAAGGACAAGCTACATTGGATGTCACGATGGCATCCAATATGGAAGCATTGGATGAAGTAGTTGTCATCGGGTATCAAACCGTAAAAAAATCAGACCTTACAGGCGCCGTAGCAATTGTCGATGCCAATGAGATGAAGAAAAGCGCGGCAGGAACTATCGGTAACCAGCTGCAGGGATTGGCTACCGGAGTAAACGTACGTTCTACCGGTAAGGCCGGGGCAGACGCATCCATAGAAATCAGGGGGGTCGGAACACTTAGCGACAGAAGTCCGTTGTGGATAGTAGACGGTATGATTATGGATCCGGGCGTAGGTTTTAACCCGATGGATATTGAGTCCATACAGGTACTGAAAGATGCCTCTGCTGCTGCCATTTATGGTTCCAGGGCTGCGAATGGAGTTATTATTGTTACAACTAAAAAAGGACATTCAGGCCCGATGAAAGTAAACATCAGTGTAAAAGAATCCTTTGACTGGACACCGCGGTTCGACCTGATGAACGCTACGGATTATAAGAAATACAATGACATGGCTTACCGGGAAGGTATTGCCAACGGAAGCTGGACGGGAGAACTTCAACAACACTCAAATTATGATACCAACTGGCAGGATGAAGTTTTTAAAACCGGTTTTATACAGGATTATAATGTATCCCTTTCCGGAGGAGGCGAAAGCGGACATTATTTTGTTTCCGGCGGATATTACAATAACGATGGGGTTTCATATGGTAATAACTTCGAACGTTATAGTTTCCGTGTCAATACGGAAGGTAAAAAAGGGATCTTCTCTTTTGGAGAAAGCTTAGCCTTTTCTGTTACGGAAACCGATCCGTTGCAAACAAATCCGTATAACGATGTGGTTCGAATGATGCCTACGATTCCGGTTTATGACGAAAATAATCCCGGAGGGTATGGATATGGGGATGCAAACGCAAATACGTTTGGTACGAACCCTATTGCACGTGAAGACCTGGAAAAACAGGACGAAAAACAAAGCCGTATAAATGGAGCTGTATGGCTACAAATCAAACCGGTATCTTTTTTATCATATAAGCTAAACACCGGTATCGATTTCTATTATTTCGAAAAAGCATGGTTCCGTGGCGAAGGTAACTGGACACGTAACCAGGAACATCGTGATCCGGAAAGCCAGAAAGAACGCACCAATACCTATAATATGCTGGTTGAACATACGCTTAACTTCGATAAGGATTTCGGCAAACATCATGTGGATGCCGTAGCAGGTTTAACGTATCAAAACTATCAAAAGGAATACCTATGGGCTTCACGCCTTAATTTCCCTATGGCAGGAGACGGTTATCTGGAAGTATTGGATGCAGGACAAACCAACCAGCAAAATGCAAACAATATTAAAAAGAATGCAATGATTTCTTATCTGGGACGTGTCAATTATAATTACGACAACAAATATTACCTGACAGGAACAATCCGCCGCGACGGAACATCACGGCTTTCCAAAGATAACCGGTGGGGAAATTTCCCTTCTATCTCCGGAGCATGGCGGATTTCACAGGAAGGATTCTTCGATGTCAGCTGGATAGACGACCTGAAGTTACGTGCTAACTGGGGACGTTTAGGGAATGCTAACATCGGTGACTGGGACTATTTGGGAACAATCAACCAGAGCATGGTTACAGTTATTGGAGGATCTTTAGTATCGGGAGCGGCACAGGTTAAAATGGTAAATTCCAACTTAAAATGGGAAACCAAAGAGACTACTAATATCGGATTTGATGCCGCATTCCTTGGTCAACGGCTGGGTATTAGTGCAGAGTATTATGTTTCAAAGTCTAAAGATGTTCTTACAACTATGCCTATTGCTATCTCTACCGGTAATCAGGGAGGAGCTCCGTTAGCCAACGCTGCCAGCCTGAAAAACAGCGGATTTGAATTAACAACTTCCTGGAAAGATAAAGCCGGGGATTTTAATTATGGCGCCATTGTCAATCTTACAACATTGAAAAATGAAATTGAAGACCTGGGATATGGTAAAGATGTATATTATTCCGGAAGAACCAAATCGGAAATAGGTCAACCCCTCTCTATGTACTATTTATATAAAACAAAAGGTATATTCAGGACACAGGAACAGATTGACAATTATGTAACATCAAACGGAACACCAATCCTTATCGGGGAAAAACGTCCTCAATTGGGTGATGTTATCTATGTAGATACGGATGATAACGGCGCCATCACGGCAAATGATCGTCAGATAGTAGGTAGCCCCTGGGCAGATGTTCAATTATCATTGACAACGAATGTAAGCTGGAAAAACTTTGATTTCTCCATGATGTGGTATGGCCAGTTCGGCAATAAGATCTTCAATACAACGAAATGGCAGGGACGCTTATTTTCCGACAATTCTAACTATATAAAATTTGAGAAAGGAGAAGAACCTTATCAGGAAAATCCGAATTCAAGTACACCTCGAATCATTTATGGGGATTCCAGAAATAATTATGACAGTGACAGGCATCTTGAAGACGGTTCTTTCTTCAGGATGAAAAATATCCAGTTAGGATATAACTTTGATAGAAAACTGATTCAACGATTTGGAGTAGAAGGATTACGCCTGTACGTTACAGGAGGTAACCTGATCACATTCACAAAATACAGCGGACTTGACCCTGATTTTGTAACCAAAAAAGATGATAACTCTGATGTATGGGACAGGGGAACAGACAGTTTTGCATTTCCTAATATGCGTTCGTTTATGGTTGGTCTTGACCTGACTTTCTAAAAATATAAAGTTCAAAGTTTCAGGTTTAAAGTTCCAAGCAAAACCATTGAACATTGAACATTAAACATTAAACATTAGTATAAAAATAAAATATCGTATGAAAAAAATATATGCCTTATTCATTACCACGATGCTATTTTTATCAGCATGCAATGCTGACTTACTCGACATCGACAATCCCAATGAAGCGACAACTGAAACATTCTGGAAAACAGAAGCCGATGCCCAGGCCGGTATTAATGCCTGTTATAGCGCCCTTTATAAAGAAGGTACCTGGATGCGCTGGCTTTCATTCCGCTACGACCTTACTTCCGACGAAGGATTAAGTACTTCTCCCTGGATTGAACTGGCTAACTGGACACATTTCAACTACACGAACTACAATTTCTATGAAGGAAACAATATCCATTGGGAACATTTCTATATGGCTATTTACCGTACCAACCAGGTATTGAAATTTGTTCCGGAAATTGATTTTGATGCCACTAAGAAAGAACAAATCCTGGCGCAGGCTCATTTTATGCGGGCACTGTGGTACTTTCAAATCAACCTGTTATGGGAAAAAGCCCCGATCATTACAGAACCGACTGATGCAGGTTATGTTCCGGTTGAATCATCTGAGGAGCAAATCTGGGAGCAAATAGAAAGTGATCTTACCACAGCAGCAAACGTACTTCCGGAAAGTTGGGATGCAGCAAATTTAGGGCGTGCAACAAAAGGTGCAGCAAAAGCCCTCCTGGCAAAAGCCTATATGCAACAGCACAAATATACCCAGGCAAAGACCGAACTTGAATGGCTGATCAGTAAAGAAGGTTCTTTATATGGTTTAATCGATAACTGGGTAAACAATTTTACCCATCTTGATGAAAATAATATAGAAGGCGTCTTTGAAATACAGTTTGATGATACCAATAAAGGTGGCACCGGCAATAATGCCAGTATGGCTACCGGTTTCCAACGCACTCAATTCTATGCACCCAACGGGATCGGCTGGGCTGACGGCAAAGCCAGAAGATGGGTGGTAGATGAATTCCTCAAAGAAAAAAGAGCGGATGGAAAGAATGACACACGATTGTATTACAGCGTGTTGTATCGTGATTATTTAAAAGATTTCCCGGATGGAGACGAAATGTATTATTCTGTTAATACAAATACAGGATGGGATGAAAAAGGCTGGGGTAACGACTGTTACATCCGTAAATACGGCACATCCTACTACCGGGACAGGGAAGATTACTTTGCCCCGAACAACTACCGGATCATACGTTATGCGGATGTACTGTTAAGCTATGCAGAATGTATCATTGAGACAGGAGGTACAACGGCACAAGCGGCTGAGTATGTTGACAAAATACGTGTGCGTGCCGGTTTAAATAAACTTAGCGAAAGTACATACGCAAGTTCCCTTTCGTCCAAAGATGCTTTCCTGAAAAGGCTCCAGATGGAACGCGCCCTTGAATTATGTTTTGAAGGATGGAGATGGGCAGACCTTAAACGCTGGGGATTACTTGATTCCGAAGCAGGTCTTAACGAGTTAAGAAGCAGGGATGAAGATTTCAACAATTTTGTATTAGGCAAACACAACCGTTTGCCGATACCACAAATTGAAATTGACAACAGTGAAGGCGGATTAACGCAGAACCCGAAATACTAATTTACTAAATTCTTCAGGGAAATACAGGTAATTTCCATACTTTTACCTTGTATTTCCCTTTAATATATATGAATACCTATGTCAAACAAACTTCTTATTGCTTTATTACTTTCTATTGCATTTTCTGTATCAATAATACCACTTCAGGCACAAAACATACAGAATCCTGTACTGTCCGGAGTGGCAGATGCCGGAGTAATCAAATTTAACGGGAAATATTATATCGGTGGAGTGTTCACAAATGGTGATTTTTATATATCAAAAGATCTTACGAACTGGACAGGTCCCGTTCATGTAATTGATATGGACAATGAATGGACTGCCGGGACAGGTGCTAAAAATAACCAGATCCATGCAAACGATATGATTTACCTGAATGGTAAATTCCACCTGTACTGGTCTGTCAATCACTGGGGAAAAGACAAACACATAGTACATATTGCACATGCAGAGTCTGATAGTATATTGGGTTCCTACCATGAACCCATAAAAGACACCTGGATGGATAACCGGATCGACCCCCATGTATTCAAAGACGATGACGGCAAACTCTATATGTATATGGTACGGTTTACCGACGGCAATACGATTTGGGTTCGTCCGATGAAAGATCCTTACACTTTCGATGGACATCCTTTCTGTTTGTTTGCCTCGCTTCCGGGCACATGGGAAACGATAGACAACCGCGTTGCCGAAGGCCCATGGGTTATCAAATACAGAGGACGTTACTATATGATGTATAATGCAAACCATACCGGAACAGATTGGGGAAACTATCAACTGGGTGTATCTGAAGCCGGTTCGCCGCTTTTATTTAATAACGGGAATAAATATCCCTACCCGCTCCTTTTGTCAAACCAAACCATCCTGGAAGAAAAATATGCAGATATACTGCGTATTGGAAACGGTTATGATCCTTATTTCAATTATTCCACAGAGCAGCCCCAGGCAAACTGGACAATGCCCGGATATGACGATTCTGCATGGCAGAAAGGGAAAGGCGGATTTGCATCCGAAGTCATTGCCGGCTCAACGACCCGCCATCAGGGATCCGAATGGAATGCGCAAAGCCTGTATATCCGGAAAGAATTCGTAACGGATGCAAATACCAGAAACCTGGCTCTACGTTTATTACATGACGGTGATACACGAGTATATCTCAATGGGACAATCATCTATGATAAAAAAGGGGCAGACCATTGCATATACAATCTTTCACAGAAAGATAAAGCTCTTCTGAAAAATGGAAAAAACCTGTTGGCCATAGAAAGTGCGAAGGGCAGGAAAAATTACCTGAACGTTGCCCTTTTTGATACGAAAAATGAGAAGGCAGACGATATCCTCTATTCGCCCGGGCAACCTAATATCGTCCGGGGACCAAACGGTTTCCAATGGTGGCTGGTCTATATGGCAAATAAAAACAGGGAACGGAGAAGCCAGTATATTAACCAAATCCATTTTCATAACAAGAAAATGTATGCCGATAATATCAGTTCATCGAAAACGAATGGCTATTTTCCCGAACCGGCAAAAGCGACCTATGCAAATAACCGGGAACAAACACTTTCCGGGATTACACAATGGCTTTATCCGCAAAAAGAACAAAGTGCAACCGCCTACTTATTCGAATCGGGTATAAAAACAAATACGAAAGCAGGTGTGATAGCATGGTGGCTGGATAATGAAAACTGGCTGAAAATTGGGTTGAATGCAGCAGACAACACCTGGTTTATGGAATTATGTGAGGGCAATGTTCTCAAACAACAGGCGTATCCTTTACCTGTAGATTTCAGGTTTGGCGTTTACCATTCGATCAGGGTTGAGAGGAATTATAATGATTTCACAATAAAAATTGATGGAATTCCTGCACCGGGAATACACTCCATTCAAACACCGTTTGCCGGAAAAGGTATTCCGGGACTGTTTTCGGAAGCAGGTAACAATTCTTTTGAGGGAGTGACCTATACAATCGGATGGGATGAATATGATCAGCATATTTCAGCCTGGGGAAATTCACTTTCCAGGGAAAAAATGGCCGGAGAATACCTTGTTACAGACAATGGGCTTCATACGATTTCCGATGAATTCAAGGCATTTAAAGGGGACCTATTAACCCGGTATGAATTCACAACCCAGATTACCAACGAAGAGGGTAAAGGTAAAACCGGCGCTTATCCTGTCTATATTGATAATAAAAATTATGTAAAAGTTGTATTTGATTATGATGCACAAAAAATCGGAGTGACACGGATAGCCAATGGGAAAAGTGTATTTTCTGAAAATTATAAACCGGAGAACTGGAAAACACACTATGCAGACATAAAATATACTGATTTTATAGAAAAAGGATATACTTTTGATGTGCCGGTATGGATAGATGGTATCATGCTAAACCGCCAGGCATATGGTAACAATGACCTTTTTGTAGATGATATGTTTGAAAAAGTGTATGCTGAATATAAGCAGGACGGGAAGTGGCTTCCCGCACCGGTCAGTACAGTAAAAAACGCGGACAATCCTTTTTATAATGAAGCTATATTCTCACATCCTGTAAAAACCGCAGCTTTGCGGTTCACCAACAAAGATGCCGAGGATCAAAATCCTTATATTTATAAAATACGGATAAAAGAACTTTTTAAAGATTCTTATAACATCAGATGTGCAAAATCTGACAATCAACTCTTGTTATTCATTGATGGAGTGCAATTCTGTACTTTGCCTATCGACAATAATCCGGCACAGGTCGGTTTATTTTCCGAACAGGCAAACTCATCTTTTAACGGTATTTTAAGGTACCATACTCCATAAACTAAAAAAATCAATATGAAGAAGTATATTTTTCTATTTCTCCCTATATTCGTCTTCCTCAGTTGTAAGCAGGCCGCGAATATGGATAATAATACGGAAGTGACAGACCAACTGGTTCCTTTTGGGGATCCCTTTATAATGCTCTATGACAATATGTATTACGCATATGGAACCCATGCTGATGACGGGATTGAAGTATATATGTCGCCAGACCTTCTCACATGGCAGAAAAGCGAACAACCGGCCCTGCATAAAAATGACACCTGGGCCGACCGCTGGTTTTGGGCACCCGAAGTATACTATGTGAATGATAAGTTTTACATGTATTTTTCAGCAGATGAACATATTTCAGTTGCCGTATCCGATTCACCTTTAGGCCCTTTCAGGCAAACAATCAAAAAACCGATGCTTGAAGGAGAAAAGGGTATTGATAACTCTTTATTCATCGATGAAGACGGTAAAGCATATCTTTATTTCGACCGTTTTAATGACGGATTGAATATTTGGGTTGCCGAACTGGAAGATGACCTGCAAACGATCAAAGAAAATACAATGCAGAAATGTATCCATGTCTCCCAGGAATGGGAAGAAGTATGGCCGCGTGTAAATGAAGGCGCTTTTGTCTTAAAATATAAAGACAAGTATTACATGACCTATTCAGCCAACAGTTATGAAAGTCCGTTTTACGGAATCGGATATGCTACAGCAGATTCGCCTTTAGGTCCATGGACTAAATATGATAAAAATCCGATTTATCAAAAGCCTGACACCTTAGTCGGGATCGGACATAGCGCCATGTTTACAGATAAGGAGGGCAAATTGAAAATTGTATTCCATGCCCATCATAACCGGGAAAACATCCATCCGCGCAATATGAATATTGCAGATGTATCATTCACTGATGATGAAGTGCCGGTAATGCAGATTACAGGCAAAATTCTTCGCCCGACTTTAAAGGATTCAAAATAATTATATAAAATATTATCACATGAGAAAGTTATTTTTACCAGCCGTCTTGATATGCAGTTTATGCTTCCTGACGAATGCAGCAGAAAAACAATTATCGAGTAGTATATCTATTAAAGCGCCCGGGAATAAAGCAATTACCTATGCGTTGAAATCCGATAATAACGGAAACCTGACAGCTCAGGAAAAGCTGCCTTTAACAATTGAGCAGAAAATAACCGAGACAGACGGACATACACGTATATCGGTGGCATTAACAGCACAGGAAACAGTGTATTATAACTTCGGACAGATTTATTCATTGCCGGAGATGCTGCATGACGATTGTGAGTTTTATATGCCGGGCTTCTGGTATCATCGTAATATGCGCTCGCCCAAAGAAGCGCCCTCTTTTCATACCAGCGACAGCTGGCAGGTAAGGGAAGACCGCCTGAGTACACCTCTCACCGGGGTTTATAATAATAAGACCGGGGATTATTATACGGTATTAAGAGAAGACAGGTTTGCTGATGAATGTTTGGCTCAACATACATCGGGAGAGATAATCCTCTCAGGTAAAACGTCCATTGGTTTTACCGGCTTCCGTAATATAGAAGGTAATTCTGCATTAGTGTTCGGTTTTCCTTATCATGAGGCTCCGAAGACTTATATCCGTAAGTTAACATTAATACCTCCCGCACAGGCTTTTGAGAAACTGGAAAAAGGAGAAAGGCGTCAGCTTACATGGGAAGTATGCAAAAGCAATGCAACAAACTACGCCGGCTTCGTAACGGATGTATGGAACTATTCTTTTGATAAACTCAGCCCGAAAACAGTCGATACAGGATATGACACCGGTAAAGCAAAAGAGGTGCTGTCAAATTTCTTTGTAGAAAGTTATGTGGATAAATATGATTTGAAATATTATTCAGGAGTACATATGCGCACGGATGATTGTATGAGTACAGGTTCTGTTGAAGTTGGTTTTGTCGGCCGTGTATTATTGAATGCATTCAATGCACTGGAATATGGCGAAGCAAACAACCGTGCCAACCTGATTAAAAGCGCTAATGCGATTTTCGACAGCTATTTATTACACGGATTCACGCCGAATGGTTTCTTCCGCGAGTTTGTAGATTATACCCACAACAACGAAACGGATATTTATAGTATTCGCCGCCAGTCTGAAGCGACATTTGCAGTTCTTAACTATCTGCAATATGAGAAATCAAAAGGCCGGAAACACCCGGAATGGGAAACGAAGACAAAACAGATCCTCGATAACTTTCTGAAAGTGCAAAAAGAAGATGGAAGTTTTCCCCGTAAATTCAAAGATAATTTTGAGGTTGCAGATATCTCAGGCGGAAGCACCCCATCGGCAACATTGCCATTGACAATGGCTTATTCTTATTTCAAGAATAAAAACTACCTGGAAAGCGCTAAGAAAACAGCTGTATACCTGGAAAAAGAGCTCATTTCCAAATCCGATTATTTTTCGTCGACATTAGATGCTAACTGCGAAGATAAAGAATCATCGCTTTATGCTTCTACCGCACTATATTACCTCTCGTTTGTGACCAAAGGGAAAGAGCGGGAACATTATATTGATTTATGTAAAGAAGCGGCTTATTTTTGCCTGTCATGGTATTATATGTGGGACGTTCCTTTCGCACAGGGACAAATGCTGGGCGACGTAGGACTTAAATCGCGCGGCTGGGGAAACGTATCCGTAGAAAACAATCATATTGATGTTTTCATCTTCGAATTTGCAACTATACTGGATTGGTTGGCAAAGGAACGTAATGAGCCTCGTTTCACCGGTTTTTCATCGGTAATCAAAACCTCCATGCTTCAGTTAATGCCGGTAAAAGGACACATGTTCGATATCGCCAAAACCGGCTACTATCCGGAAGTAGTACAACATACAAACTGGGATTACGGCAAGAATGGAAAAGGTTTTTATAATGACATTTTTGCTCCGGGATGGACTGTTGCATCACTTTGGCAAATGTTATCTCCAGATCGCGTATCCGATTATTTCAAGGCTGCGAAATAATCTCTAACCAGACAGAAGAGGAATGGCAAGCATATAAGCGATCGTCATTCCTCTCTTCGATCGTCATCGCATAAAAAACATAGATTACATTGTGGATATGGCCGATTTTCAATTTACATGAGGACAGAATACTCAGATTATGATATCAGTTCCGCCATTTTCTTCCCATAAGCATTTCCCGTTAATTGTTTATATTCAGTTATAAAAAGTAGATATTTACGCTTTGCTTCATCCTTTCTATTCAATTTAACCAACGAGTTTATAATGAAATACAATGCGTGTTCATTGGCCGGATCAATATTAAGAATACTTTCGCTTAACAAAACAGATATCTGGTATTTTTCACTTTTATAACTATTATCCGCTTCTAGCAAAAGAAACGGCTCCAGTTCTTTTTCTACAGAAGCTTTAAAAGAATCAAAAAATTCATCATCTAATGATTTCAAAAACTTGCCGCGAGATACGATGTTTACAAACTCAGACAAATCATCATCCGCATTTTTTTTGTTAATAATATCCAGGCAACGCATATAATCACAATAACATGTATCTTCTTTGAGAATCCGGTATCTGCCCTTATCATAAACAAGGCTAAGTCCTTCCAGTTCACTGAGAATCTTTCGTAGATTATTCAATGTAACCCCTCTGGAATTTTTAACCTTATCTTCCAGTTTATCCGGCCATAACTGTTCGCTCAGGTCACGGGAAGTAATCCCGTTCTTCTGATTACTATTCAGAAGTATCAAAAGGAAAGCCTGCCTCAACTTCGCACTAAGCATATAAGTTATATTTCTGTTCTTCCGGTCGAATACAGACAATTCGCCAAACAAATAAATGGAATTCGGTACAGAAATGTCCGACTGTGAATCAGATACTTTTATTACCGAAATTTCAGAATCATCATTGATAACGTCCGGCATATCTACCCTACTTTTTTTTCTTCTGATACTCCTTACTATCAGAAACGCTGCGACTAATAGAAGAATGATCAACAGGCAAACGATAATATATTTAACCGGACCTTTACCGGATTTATAGTATAACAGATCATTTTGGGTTGCAGGCGGACACAGCAGGGAATATAATTTCATTCCGGATGCAATATCATCATTTTCAAACTCCTGTACAATACTGTACAATTCATTGGAGTGTTGATCAAAATACAGATTTGCATGTGTTGTTATTTTTTCCGAGACAATAGGCATTGAATCTCCCAGCATAAGAAAACTTCCGTCATCTATAGAAAAACGATACAACTTTAGCAATGAATGAGAAAAGTGTTCCGGATAACATAAGGCATAAAAGGTGCTATCGTCTGCAAGAACCATATTCCGTACAGGAACCATATTTTCTTTTTCCCAGGGTATTTCCCACATTTTCCGAACAACTCCGCTATCAAGGTCTACCGAATACAAGTCGTAATAATAGATTCTACCGACCGACTGATATCCTGATTCATTTCCCATCCCTCCGAACAGATAAAGTGTTTTCCCTGATGAGGAACATCCCATGGAAGAAAAATAGCGCGGTGTAATCCGGTCTCCACGTAATTCGAGGGTATCCCATTTATTCAGATCCAATTTATACACATAAAGTTTGTCACTGTAAAGACCATTTCCAAATCCGCCGAATATAAAATAAGACCGGCTTTCCTGGTCAAAATGATTACTATGATGATGCAGTTGTATCGGTAGAACATCTGTAGAAAGTGCAGTCCATTGATAGGTATTAAGATCCAGATAAGAAATAGTTGTGCTTCCGGCAGATTCCACAGATACTTCATAAACATAGATCCTGTTATTCTCCCTATCCAGAAAATTAGTACCCAAAAACATCTGCATCGGACATTTATTTGCATATCTTCGGGAAAGCGTTTCTTTTGTCCCGATGTTATAAATAATTATTGAATCCTCATTAAAATAATAAACATCTTCCGTATCCGGATTGAAATTTGAACCTGCTGTTTTCCCTGAAGAAAAAGAAGGTCCGAAAGCCCAGTAGTAAGCAGAGTTAATAAGCCATACCGGGTTATCAACATGTCCGGTAATTTTTTTATTGCAATCATGAACATCTTCGCCATCGCTCTCATTTAACGGAAAGAAAAAGTTTTTCCTGTTTTCATCATTAACTTTTAAATTCCGAAGTCCGTATGTAAGGATATCAATCACATGTTCACTCTTCCCGAAATGGATTACCGGCGACCATTGCTCTTCCAGATCCAGTCCTTTTGCTGTAAAACGTTCATCATTTATATAGAGTACGACTGAATCATTAATCAAATCAAAATCAAGGCATAGCTGTAGCCAATGGCTTTCACTGATTAACATTTGTTTTACCGGCGCTTCTATCAATATATTTTTGCCTTCATGATTCAACGTAAAGACCAGTGATTCGCCGTTACCATCATACAATAAATTATATGTAGAATTGGTTTCTTCATTCATTATCCTCATGACATATCCGATGTTCCCTATAGGAGCAATCTCGAAATCAATCTTCAAACGATTATCAAAAACCGGTTTTACATTATTAAAAACACAATACGTGGAACGGTCCTCAATCAAATAATCATTTCCTTTTATCAGAAGTCCTTCAGAACGACATGTGACAGATATACATATATAAATCAAGACCAAACTAAACCGTAGCATATCTAAAATATTTTTTATGTTACAAATCCAAGTACATGACAAAAATTTAAAAGTCAGACCATCTATCAATAGTGCTTTCTCTCTTTTGTCCTGTTTCTTCATATTTGCATTCATAAAAAAATGACGTGGACCTTACACGTTCGTAGAAGAGGCACTGGTATACCTGACAGATGAAACGAATAAGCCCACGCCAATACGGCATGAACATTACACATTCCACTCGTCTATCTTTTGAAAATTACCAGTTTTCTTCTACGAGAGTAATATGAATGTCATCGTTATATTATAAGTAACGCTTTACTTTTCTATTGTCTACAAAGATATAATTTTTTTTAGTCGTTAACTAAATAAAAAAAACAGAAAAACCACACTTTCATATTACTCTAAAAACCAGCCATGTTACATTTTAATACATTTTTCATCTAAGATTAATAAAAAAGAATAAAATTAACCTGAATTTAATCCTGATTTAACCCTAAAAATTAACCCTGACATATTCATTTTTGTAAAAATTTTACATTAATTCTAAATACTCATGATACAGAAGTTCTTTTGGGCTAGCCTTTTTTATATCGCATTTTGCTTTCAATCATTAGCATCTTCCACTTTCAGTCCTGTAGATTATGTAAACCCTTTAGTCGGTACATTTTCGAAACATTTGCTTTCTACAGGAAATACATACCCGGCTATAGCATTACCATGGGCCATGAACTTCTGGATGCCACAAACCGGAAAAATGGGTGACGGATGGGCATATACATATGATGCTGATAAAATCCGCGGTTTCAAACAGACACATCAACCCAGTCCATGGATTAATGATTACGGACAGTTTGCCATCATGCCAGTTACCGGTAAAGCTGTCTTTGATCAGGATAAACGTGCAAGCTGGTTTTCCCATAAGGCAGAAACAGCAAAACCTTACTATTACAAAGTTTATCTGGCAGACCATGATGTCGTAACAGAAATAGCTCCAACGGAACGTGCTGCTATATTTCGCTTTACTTTTCCCGAAAATGACAGTTCTTTTATTGTTGTTGATGCATTCGATAACGGCTCATACATAAAAATTATTCCTGAAGAAAATAAAATCATAGGTTACACAACAAAAAACTCAGGTGGAGTACCTGATAATTTCCGTAACTACTTTGTAATTATATTCGATAAGAATTACACATATAAGGCATCGGTAAAAGAGAATATTATAAATGAAAATGATCTTGAATCAGAAAGCAGTCATTCCGGTGCAATAATAGGTTTCAATACCCAAAAAGGCGAAGTAGTAAATGCGCGTGTGGCATCTTCTTTTATCAGTTTTGAACAGGCAGAACTCAATCTGAAAGAACTCGCGAATGATGATTTTGATACAATAGCCCAAAAAGGACGCCGGGAATGGAACGATGTACTGGGGCGAATACAGGTTGAAGACAACAACCTGGACAACCTGAGAACTTTTTATTCCTGTTTATATCGTTCGGTACTATTCCCACGTAGTTTCTATGAGATTAATGCAAATGGTGAAATAATTCATTACAGCCCCTATAATGGTCAAATAATTCCGGGATATATGTTTACCGATACGGGATTTTGGGACACTTTCCGTTCACTCTTTCCATTTTTAAATATGATGTTTCCTTCAATGAATGTAAAAATGCAGGAAGGACTTGCAAATGCATATAAGGAAAGTGGTTTTTTGCCGGAGTGGGCCAGCCCGGGACACCGGGGTTGCATGGTCGGTAACAACTCGGCATCAGTCGTTGCCGATGCATGGCTGAAAGGTCTTCGTGATTATGACATTGAAACATTATGGGAAGCGGTTAAACATGGAGCAAACGCAGTGCATCCGACAGTAAGCTCTACCGGTAGACTTGGCTACGAATATTACAATAAGCTCGGATACGTTCCCTATGATGTAGATATCAATGAAAACGCAGCCCGCACACTCGAATACGCCTACAACGACTGGTGTATCTACAAACTGGGACAGGCACTGGGTAAATCTAAAAAAGAAATTGATGTATATGCCAAAAGAGCTATGAACTATAAAAATCTTTTTGATCCCACACATAAACTAATGAGGGGCAGAAATGCAGACGGCACTTTTCAAGCGCCTTTCAACCCATTGAAATGGGGTGATGCTTTTACAGAAGGAAACAGCTGGCATTATACATGGTCTGTATTCCACGATCCGGCAGGTCTTATTCAGCTTATGGGAGGCCCGAAGGAGTTCAACAATATGATGGATTCAATATTTAATGTGCCACCGTTATTTGATGATAGTTACTATGGATTCATAATACACGAAATACGCGAAATGCAAATTATGAACATGGGTAATTATGCGCATGGAAACCAGCCTATTCAACATTTCATCTATTTATATAATTATTCCGGAGAACCCTGGAAAGCCCAGTACTGGACAAGAGAGGTAATGGACAAACTATATAATGCAAATCCGGATGGTTATTGCGGAGATGAAGACAATGGGCAAACTTCGGCCTGGTATGTTCTTTCGGCTATGGGATTTTACACGGTATGTCCGGGTATGGATGAATATGTTATAGGGTCTCCTCTCTTCAGAAAAATGACAATGAACCTCGAAAACGGAAAACAAATCGTGATAAACGCACCCGGCAATAATAAAGATAACAGATATATTGAATCAATGAAAATAAACGGGGTGTCCTATTCCAAAAACTATATCAAACACGAAACATTGATGAATGGTGGTGTCATAGATTTTCAGATGTCATTGTCGCCTAATAAATCAAGAGGTACTAACAAGGAAGACTTTCCTTATTCTTTTTCAGACGAAATAACCGGAAAAACAAAATAACCTACCCCACTTCAGGTAATGGGGATTAAAAACAAAACTATTATTGCTTATGAAGAAAAGAATCGTGCAATAACAACTATTCGCCGGTTTGAAACACTTACGACCCTCTATTTTAAATCAGAACAAATGAACGTTTTAAGTAGCAAGGGCAGAAACCAAGCTTGTTTGGGTTATGCCGAGTCACGCGAAACGACTAATTTAATTGAACGTTTTAAGAACAGTATTCGCTGCTTAGCAGCAATCGGAGATCGGCCGTAGCCAAATAGCATTCGCTGCTTAGCAGCAATTGAAAATCGGCCATAGCCAAAACGACTATTTTAAATGAATCTATTTATTGAGAAAATAACAATTTTAACTAACATGAATCAGAAAATCTTATTAAAAAAGCACACATCTGCAGGTAAATTTATTTTAGCCCTCATATGCCTTATCTGTTCGTTAGGTTTATATGCCCAGAATGAAAGAATTACCATTTCCGGAACAGTAACCGATAATACGGGAGAAGCTCTTATTGGAGTAAATATTATTGAAAAAGGCACAACAAATGGTACATCCACAAATGTAGACGGTCAGTATATGCTATCAAACGTAGCATCCGGCGGCACACTCGAATTCAGCTATATTGGATTCAAAACACAGGAAATAAAAGTAAACGGACGAACAAATATTCAGATTACAATGAGTGAAGATGGAGCTTTACTCGATGAAGTGGTAGTAGTCGGATATGGGGTACAGAAGAAAGTCACATTGACCGGAGCTGTTGCTGCCGTTACAAATGATCAGATCATAACGACTAAAAACGAAAACATACAAAATATGTTGACGGGTAAATTACCCGGGGTGCGTGTGGTTCAGAAAAGTAGTGAACCCGGATCTTTCGGCAATAGTTTTGATATCCGTGGTATGGGTAACCCTCTTATTATTGTAGATGGTGTGCCCCGTGATAATTTTGACCGTTTTGATGCGAATGACATAGAAAGCATATCTGTTCTTAAGGATGCATCAGCTGCCATTTACGGGGTACGTGCTGCAAACGGAGTTGTACTTATCACTACAAAAAAAGGAAGCAGCGGAAGCATTAACATTGAATATTCGGGAAATGTAGGATGGCAGAATCCGAGCGGAGCACCCAAAAGTGTAAATGCAGCCGACTGGATGGTTCTGAAAAACGAACGAAGCATGCATAATGTAAACGGAGGATTCCGTCCTTATAGCGACGAAGATATTGCAGAATATCGTAATGGTACAAAAACCAGTACTAACTGGTGGGATGAAATAATGCGTAGCGCGGCACCACAAACACAACATTCTGTCAGTGCTACAGGTGGAAACGACAATATAAATTTCTATGTAAGTGGAGGATATTTATATCAGGAATCTTTCATGCGTAGTAATGATCTCAATTACGAACGTTTCAACGTACGTTCCAATATATCAGCCAAAATAAGCAAACGCCTGACGATTGATCTTAATATCAGCGGAATTATGGACGAAAAGAATCAACCATGGACAAATGCGGACTGGATGATTCGTGGTATGCAACGCGCCCCGGCCATACAACCGGTATATGCAAATGATAATCCGCTTTATTATCAGTTCGGTTATATTGAAGGTGTTAATCCGAAAGCACAAACAGATGCCGACCTGACAGGATATAAAAAGCATAATAACAAATGGTTCCAGTCTTCTGCTTCTTTCACGTATGACGTTCCGTATATCGATGGTCTAAAACTAAAAGGTACATACAGTTACGATTATCAGGTAAGAGACAATGAAGAATACGAAAAAAAATATCCTTTATATGAATATGATGCTGCTTCGAATAAATACGAAACAAAAGACCAGGGTAGTATAAATAAATTAAAAAGAGCATTCTATACCAACAATTCCACTTTATATAATCTGGCTCTCGACTATAGGAAACTATTTGCGGAAGTACATAATGTAAACGCTTTTTTCGCAGTGGAAGGCAGTTGGAAAAAAGGAGACAACTTTTTTGCATTCAGAGAATTGTCGCTTGACCTACCTTACCTTTTTGCCGGAAATACCGAAAAACAGGAAGGCAGCATGTCGACCACATACAATGATGATGAAAAAGATATGTATGAACAGGCAAATCTCGCATGGATAGGACGTCTTGGATACGACTATAAATCAAAATACATGATTGAGGGTAGCTTTCGTTATGACGGTTCTTCACTTTTCCCTTCCAATAGCCGATGGGGATTTTTCCCGTCCGTATCCGGAGGCTGGAGAATATCGGAAGAAGCTTTTTGGCAAAATTCTCCATTATCTTTTATCAACAATTTAAAGCTACGTGCCTCTTACGGAAAACTGGGAGATGATAGTGCTGCCAGATATCAGTACCTTGCCGGATTCAGTTATCCAGCGCAAAGCGGAGGCGACGCCCTTGATATAGGCACTAATCGTTTACCATCAGGATACATATTTGACGGTACCTATGTAAATGCGGTTTCCAACAAGGGTATTCCAAATGCCGATATAACCTGGTATGTATCTAAAACATTGGATGTGGGTCTTGATCTCGAAGCATGGAATGGACTATTTGGTCTTGGCTTCGACTATTTTGAAAGAAGACGATCCGGTTTATTAGCAACAAGGGTACTAAGCCTTCCGGTTGTAGTAGGCGCCGTTTTGCCACAAGAAAATCTTGAAAGTGATCTGACACACGGAATCGAGCTGGAATTATCACATCGTAATCAGATCAGTGATTTCAGGTATAACGTAAAAGGAATACTGACCATAACACGTATCAAGAAATTGCATGATGAAAGAGCAAGAGCCGGTAATTCCTGGGAAAACTGGATAAATAATAACGAAGACCGCTATATGAACCGCCTTCGTGGACATGCTGCGGACGGCCGTTGGTCTTCTTATGCCGACATCGCAAATAGCTCTATATATGTAGGTCGCGGCACATTACCCGGAGACTACCGTTATCTTGACTGGAATGGTGATGGACGGATAGATGACGATGATAAGTATTATTATGCATTTGAAGATAGTAAAACTCCGTTCATGAACTTTAGTATCAATATGGGTGCCGAATGGAGAAACTTTGACTTCAATATGCTATGGCAAGGGTCTGCACTTGGTAATGTCAGATATATTGAGCAATTACGTGAGCCCATGTGGGGACATGACCAATCAAATGCATTGAAGTATTTTATGGATCGCTGGCATCCTACCGATCCGAATGCCGACCCTTACAACCATACCACACAATGGATTAGCGGAAAATATGCCTATACGGGAACCATGCCCGACGAATGGTCGGAACATAATGTCTATAAATCGGATTATGTACGTCTGAAAAGTCTCGAATTGGGTTATACACTATCCGGCAATGTAATCAACAAAATCGGTATAAAGGGAGCACGGATATACGTAAATGGATATAATTTACTGACATTCAAATATGTAGAATTAGACCCGGAACATAATAGTGATAACTATGGAAATACATATCCGTTAAATCGCACATTCTCCATAGGAGCAAATATTAAATTTTAATTACGCATAGATATGAAAACATTCAGATATTCAATTATATGCATGTTCTTTACCCTTACAGGCATGCTTTCATGTACCGATCTAGACATCGATCCGGTGGACGTGGTACAGGATAAAGATATTTTTAGTAGTGAAAGCGGAGTAAAAAGCTATCTGGCTCGTATTTACGGGCAAATGCCGATAGAGGATTTCCGCTATACCCCACGACGTGGGTTTAACCATTTCTGGATTATTGACCCATTCCCTACCATCACGGGAGAAGCCTTGTGTGGCAACCAGAATTCGGCAGAAACAGAAAGTAAAGACGCACGCCGCTTCTTCAGGGATGCCTATAAACTACTACGTGATATTAATTATTTTATTGAAACGCTACCTCAGTATACAGCATCCTCCAACTTTACGGATAATCAAGTAAATACATGGACAGGAGAGGCTTATCTGGTACGTGGATTCACGTATTTTGCTTTAGCCAAACGTTTTGGTGGCGTGCCCATTATTAATGAGGTACTGGAATATCCGGAAAAGTCTGTTGAAGAACTAATGCTACCCCGTTCATCTGAACAGGATACATGGGAACAGGCTGCAGCCGATCTTGACAAAGCATATTCTTTATTACCTGAAACAAATCAACGCGGACGTGCCAACAAATATACAGCCGCAGGATTCAAATCACGTGTTATGCTATATGCAGGATCTATTGCCAAATATAATACGATTTCACTTATGGATAACAATGGGAACAGATTATGTGGTATCCCTGAAAATAAGGCAGCGGATTATTTCCGGGCAGCTTACGATGCGGCAAAATTAACAGATGGTAAATATTCCCTTTATAAATCAAATTGGGCAGCAGACGACAAACAAGCTCAATATCAAAATTATATTAACATGTATTTTGATAATAGCAGCCCCGAAAATCTTTTTGTACGCGAATACCAATATCCTGTCTCCGTACATGGATACGATGCCTATTGCATCCCTTATCAGTTTATGGTATCAGGCTATACATCATCCGTAAATCCGACACTTGATTTCGTTGAAATGTTTGACGGACTTCCTAAAAATGCAGACGGTACAATGAATGTATATGATGAAAACGGAAAATATCTCCTCTTCGACAAACAGATGGACTTTTTTGCAAATGCAGAACCGCGTCTCCGTGCCAATGTTATTTTCCCGGGTGATGATTTCAAAGGAAATGAAGTCGAAATATGGAGGGGTATCTATACCGGCTCTGTAAGCGGAGGTATTTCCCGCCTTCTGCCTGAAGGTACACGTGATACGTATGAAAATTCATCTGCTGCATCTGTTCTTGTTACTTCAGCTAACGATGACCAGACTCCGCATACATTGCCTAATGGGAAAAAAATGAATCCTGCCGGACGTAGCGGACATTTCTATGACAAACGCGCACATGCTCTTTCCGGATTTACCGTACGTAAATGGCTAAACCCGGATATGCCGGCTGCCGATGTACGTGAAAATTATTCGGATCAGACATGGATTGAACTTCGTTATGCAGAAGTACTCCTCAACCGGGCAGAAGCAGCTTACGAACTACATTTATCAGGCAAAAATGATGCCGATTATGTAACAGATGCCTACAATTGTATCAATCAGATACGTGAACGTGCAGGAGCGGATCTTTTAACAGATGCGGGTAATTTGAATGATATCGATATCATACGTACGGAACGTCGTAAAGAGTTGGCTTTCGAAAACCAGACATGGTGGGATCTCCGCCGCTGGAGGATTATGGATAAAGAACAAAACAGCCGCACATATCGTGTACTACACTCTTTTTATGCAGAAAATGCAGGAAAATGGTTTTTTGACGATCGTTACGATGAACGCAACGGATATTTCACATTTGATTTACGCTGGTATTATGCAGAAATCAATAGTGATTTTATGAACAGTAATTCTAATTTAATTCAAAACCCAGGTTATTAATACAATAAAACAGTTACGTATGAAAACGATCAGATATTTTTTATTCATATGTTTAATTCCTTTAGCTTTTACAGCTTGCGAGGTTGATAATTACGACGAACCGGCGGAAACTCTCTACGGTACGATTATCGATAAAAATACAGGTAAAGGTTTACAGGCAGACATGACTTGCGACAGAGGGAATCGTCTTAAATTGATGGAGTATTCCTGGAGTGAAAGCCCTACTCCTTACTATTTTATAGGAAATCAGGACGGAACATTCAATCATACTAAAATCTTCAAAGGACATTATGGAGTAACTCCTTTCGGGCCATTTGTTCCTGTTGAAGAAAAAGAAATCGATATAAAAGGTAAAGTTGAATTGAGCTGGGAAGTAGAACCGTTTCTTAATGTAGAATGGGTAGGCGAACCTGTCCTTAACTCAAACGGAAGTATCACCGTACAGGTAAAAGTAACACGCGGAACAAATAATCCGAATTACCAGCAGAAAGTTACGGATATCTGGCTGATGATTAACTCAAGCAGCCCTTACGTAGGAGAAGATAACCGGGATGACCGCTATACTGCCAAATTGGAAGGTGATGCAGCAAATAATGCATTAGGTCAGGTAATAACCATGACGACTCCGGGTTCATTTTCTATGGAACGGGATTATTATATCCGCGTAGGTGCGCGTATTGATACCAGTATAGAAGGTGCACGCAGATTTAATTTCAATGAATCCAAGGAAGTTAAAGTATTAAGTAAATAATATTTTCTCCATAGATTTTGAGTGAAGCAGACAGGGGATTCGGAAATAAATATTTTCAGTCTCCTGTCTTTTACTTTTGAAATGTAAGTTCCGTATAACCTTAATATAAGAAACAAAAGAAATTTATGACAAAACACCACTATCCAACCTTGTGTAGTAAGCCGTAAAACAAATGACGGTGACGTAAAAAATCTATCTCACCGTGATAACTTTTTGCTACTTTTGTACCAATGCAAAAACACCAAAGAAGACAGAGTGTAAACATAGAGATAATCATTAAAAGAAATAATCACATGAAAACAAACTTTATTATCATATCTATACTACTTTCCGGATATATATTATCCGGATGCGGAAATAAGAGCGAACAGCAGAATGAAATCGTAACAAAGAAAGAAAAAACAGTATTTCAGACCTCACGCGAATGGCGTCCTACCATAGACAACCGGGGAGATGTAGCGATTATCTATGGCGTAGGTGGAAATCCAAGCGATAAATCCAAACGTATGCCTTTCGAAGAGCGCGTCAGGTCGTGGCAGGAACGCGGCTATACGACTCATTTTATGACCGGAATCGCATGGGGCTCATATCAGGATTACTTTACCGGCGAATGGGACGGCAAATGGCATCTTGATGAAGGGCAGGTGGAACAGGAAGGAGACACGATCTGGCATGGACGCATGGTTCCGTATATTGTTCCTTCCAAAAACTTCCTGGCTTATCTGAAAGAAAAACATGTCAAACGGGTTATTGACGCCGGAATAGATGCCATCTATATGGAAGAGCCTGAATTCTGGGCGCGTGCAGGCTATAGTGAAGCTTTTAAGAACGAATGGCAGGAATATTATGGCTTTCCATGGCGTCCGCAACATGAATCACCGGAAAACACCTGGTTGTCAAACAAACTAAAATATGTTTTATATTACCGTGCCATTGAAGAGGTATTTACTTATGCCAAGGAATACGGAAAAAGTAAAGGGATGGATGTTCGTTGTTATGTTCCGACCCATTCATTGGTAAACTACTCCCAATGGAGTATCGTAAGCCCGGAGGCCAGCCTGGCATCCTTACCCTGTGTGGACGGATATATTGCACAGGTATGGACAGGCACATCAAGGGAACCCAATTACTATCAGGGAGTCTGTAAAGAACGTGTATTTGAAACAGCCTTTCTGGAATACGGATGCATGGAATCCATGACGGCTCCGACAGGACGTAAGATGTTCTTCCTCACCGACCCTATAGAAGACTGGCCCCGTGATTGGGAAGACTACCGCCGGAATTATCAGGCAACGTTCACTGCTCAATTACTTTATCCGGGTATTGACAACTACGAGATCATGCCCTGGCCGGAAAGGATTTACGAGGGACTCTACAGCGTATCGGCCGGCAGTAGTGAAAAGGCACGTATACCACGCGATTATGCCACACAAATGCATGTAATGATCAATACGCTTAACGACATGCCTTTGTCAGACAATAAAGTGAATGGCTCACATGGTATAAGTGTTTTGATGGGTAACTCTTTAATGTTTCAACGCCTGCCTGTACACGACGGCTATGACGATCCTCAACTCAGTAATTTTTACGGGCATGTGCTTCCGTTCCTGAAAAGAGGCGTGCCTGTCCATATCGTTCATATTGAAAATCTTCCGTATAAAAATACTTTGGCCGACACAAAAATACTTTTGATGACTTATTCCAATATGAAACCTCTTGAAAAAGAAGCTCACGAGTATCTCGCAGACTGGGTAAAAAAAGGAGGTATACTTGTATACAACGGAAGCGATAAAGATCCTTTTCAGCATGTTTCCGAATGGTGGAACCAAAATGGAAACCAATACCCTACTGCTTCAGCTCATCTGTTTGAATTACTCGGGTTAAAGCAACATCCGGAGGAAGGAGAATACAAGGTTGGAAACGGTACGATATGTGTTATTCGCCACGATCCGAAAGAATTTGTACTAACTCCTGATTCGGAGACGAAGCTTCTTGAAAAAATTTCAGCCTTGTATGAAAAGATAGACGGAGAAAAACTCATATTCAAAAATAATTTTTATCTCCGCCGCGGACCGTATGAGCTGATTTCTGTACTGGACGAAAGTATTTATGACAACCCATTTGTTATCAACGGGCTTTTTATAGATCTTTTCGATCCGGCACTCCCTGTATTGAAACAAAAAACAGTTATGCCCGGCAATCAGTCCCTATTATACAATATAGAAAGCATAGTCGATAAAAAGAAACCTTGTGTCCTGGCTACCGGAGCACGTATAAGTGATGAAATACATTCCGGTAACAGCTATTCTTTTATAGCAAAAAGCCCGGTTGAAACAACAAATGTGATGCGTATATCCGTACCCGGAAAGCCGAAAGAATGTACCACTTCATACAATGATAAAACTATTTCGTATCCTATTCCCGAATGGGAATGGGATGATACGAGTCATACCGTTTTAATGCATTTTGAAAATCATCCGGATGGTGTTACCGTAAAAATAAAATATTAAGAATCTCAATAGCCCATGCGAAATAAAACAAAAAACAGCATGGGCTATTACTTTTTCAGTCCTTCCTGCTGGAAACAGAATAGTTAACAAGACTTCTGACCTTTCCACCTTCCGGAATCTTATCCACTACAATTCCAGATACATAAACAAAAACAGGTATTTCATTCCATTCATTGCCATAATATGAATGATGTCGAATATAGTAATAATCATAATTTTCATATTCCTCTAATAAATATGAATTTCTCGCCGCATATTCACTTGTATAAAAATAAGAATTCATTTCAATACAATCTTCGGGGTCAAACGATTGAATAAAGTTCGATAATAACAATGTATATTTTGAGAAATCCACCGAAGTATATTCGGGATACTTCTTCCGGAAACCTTTATCATAAAGATTTTCTATTTCACTTAAGCAGTTCTCCAAATCAGCCTCTGACTGAATCACAATAGCCTCTCTATTCCTCAGAATCTCCAATATAGCTTCTTTGTTCGTAGTATCAATGTCGCTCAATGAATAACTGCATAAAGGCAATTCCGAACTAATGGGAAGGCGATAATTAATGGTATCACTCTCATTATTGCAGGAAAAAAATAGAACACCTGCAAATAATAATTGCACTAAAATAACAAAGGGTTTCTTTTTCATAAGATATTTATTTTTTACATTAAGGATGTATAGAATGAGTCTGTCGAGTGATTAACGGTTAGTGGTAAGCGGTTAATTAATCACTAATCATTAACCATTAGTTTACATGCTTCGTTTTATATCATTTATGGTTTATAAAAAATCAGTCATCCCACCCATCTGAAACAGTAAAGTTAATAACCCCCATTACCTTTTTATCGTTTGGTATTTTATCCACAACAATTCCCGAAAGAGAAATGAAAATACCATCATCATCTAAATGATGGGCCTTAAACGAACAAATCTGGGAATAATAATAAGAATAGCCCTCAGATTTAAATTGATCCGACAAATAATCTTTTGAAAAAAAATAAGATTCAGTTTCTCTCAACTTACTAGGATGATACCCATGAAAAAAGAACTTTAAGATTACGGTATGCTTCAAAAAATTAAAAGTAGTATATTCAGGAAGTGTTCTAAGAGGATTAGTACCTAAAAGTTCATCCACTTTATCAAAAAAAGCCTGCAATTCCTCCTCTGACTGAATGATAAAAGGATCGGCAGTAACCAACTCTTCAATATTATCTATTTTACCCTCAAACTTCTCACTGTCTATGGTATAACTATATAAAGGCAATTCCGAGCGGATTGGCAATACATGATCAGCGACTTCACTCTTATTACAAGAAACAAAAAGTATATCTGCAATAAGTAATAATATAAGAACTAAATAATTTTTCATTTATACATGTTATTTATGGTTTTCTAAATAACGGGCAATACACTTTTTTAGTATGATAAATTATCCCTAAATGCTTCATCTTTCAATTTATAACAAAATTGCAGCATATCATAACAGATTACCACTATACAGCCGCAAAAAACAGACAAATATTCATATTCGTGAAAATAAAAATCATTTTGAAATTAATTTCTTTTGTTTTTATTTCAAAATGTCATACATTTGCATCGAAACAAATCAAAAAGACATAAATAACACGACAAATATGGCCAATCAGATAAAATTCCACAAAATGCATGGTGCCGGAAATGATTACATTTATGTAAACACTATGATTTATCCCATATCAAATCCGGAAAATTTTGCCATTCGGTGGAGTAAGTTTCACACTGGAATCGGATCAGATGGCTTAGTCCTGATCGGCGCTTCGAATAAAGCTGATTTTAGCATGCGTATTTTCAATGCCGATGGTTCGGAAGCGCTGATGTGCGGAAATGCCAGCCGATGTATTGGTAAATATGTATATGACCTGGGATTAACATCTAAAAAAGAGATTGCTCTTGAGACGCTATCCGGTATAAAAAGGCTGAATCTGCATGTTGTTAACAATAAAGTGGAAACGGTTAGTGTTGACATGGGTGAACCGGAAACGAGAGAAAAGCTAACAGAAATAGAAATTGACGGAATGAAAATCAAGGGAACCATCGTTTCAATGGGCAATCCGCATTTCGTCATCTTTACCGAAGATGCACATTCCGTCAATTTGCCTACTATTGGTCCGTTAATCGAACATCACCCGGTTTTTCCAGACCGGACAAATGTTGAGTTCGCCCAAACACTTTCCCGGAATGAAATACGTATGAGGGTCTGGGAAAGAGGATCAGGAATAACACAAGCATGCGGGACAGGAGCTTGTGCTACATTGGTTGCCGGTGTTCAGACCGGAAAAACAGACCGGAAAGCTTCTGTCGAAATGGATGGAGGAATACTCATCATTGAATGGGACGAAACAACCAATAAGGTATGGATGACCGGTGAAGCGGTAATGGTATATGAAGGGTTTTTAGAATTGACAATGGAGAATTAAAGAAAACAAACATAACTAAATAGTTTAACGATTAAACAAATGGCGCTTATTAACGAACATTTTCTGAAGTTACCCGGCAGTTATCTTTTTTCGGATATTGCCAAAAAAGTACAAACATTTAAAATTACGCATCCGAAAGCTGATGTAATCAGCCTGGGCATTGGTGATGTAACCCGTCCATTACCACAGGCCGTACGTGACGCTATGCATAAAGCCGTAGACGAAATGGGAAGTATGGATACGTTCCGCGGTTACGGACCTGAACAAGGCTATTCTTTTCTGTCGGAAGCGATTATCAAACACGATTATGCACCAAGAGGCGTATCACTGGATAGCAGTGAAATTTTCATAAACGACGGAGCAAAAAGTGATACAGGAAATATGGGTGATATTCTTCGTCATGATAATTGTGTAGGCGTTACGGATCCTATCTATCCCGTATATATAGATTCTAATGTGATGGGAGGTCGCACCGGCGTATTGGAAGAAGGAAAATGGAGTAATATCGTATATATACCCTGCACGGAAGAAAACAATTTCGTACCTGAAATTCCTGCACGACGTATGGATATACTTTATTTATGCTACCCCAATAATCCAACGGGAGCATCGATAACAAAAGATGCATTGAAAATGTGGGTGGAATACGCTATAAAGAACAATGTACTAATACTTTATGATGGTGCATACGAGGCGTTTATACAGGATTCTGATATTCCACATTCTATTTATGAAATCAAAGGAGCTAAAAAAGTGGCTATTGAATTCCGTAGTTATTCAAAGACGGCCGGTTTTACCGGTGTGCGATGTGGATACACAGTAGTACCTAAAGAATTAATGGGGTTCACCCTGAGTGGTGAAAAAGTATCATTGAATCAATTATGGAATCGTCGCCAATCTACGAAATTCAATGGTACCAGTTACATCACTCAACGTGGAGCTGAAGCAACATACAGTCCTGAAGGGAAAATACAGGTAAAGGAAATAATAGATTATTATATGAACAATGCAAAAATCATGAAACAGGGTCTCGAATCTGTAGGTTTAAAAGTATATGGCGGAGAAAATGCACCTTATTTATGGTTAAAAATGCCCAATGGCATATCATCCTGGAAATTCTTCGATCAATTGCTTTATGGGGCAAATGTTGTCGGTACGCCCGGAGTTGGTTTTGGACCAAGTGGAGAAGGATATTTCCGGTTAACTGCTTTCGGTACATACGAAAATTGTATCACAGCAATGGAACGAATACATAATTGGTTAAAATAGATTGAAAATAGGTTTTTATAGGTATTAGTTTTTTATACTATTGAAGCGCGCAATAGTATGGGTTTATTACAAAAGAGCTCTTTTGATTTTTCTAATTTTATAAAGATAAATCAAAATGAAAAAGAACAATTGTATTACAAAAGGATGTTTAGGTTTAATGATCACTTGTATGTTAGTTCATCTAAATAAGGCAAATGCGCAGGAAACAATTGAGGTTTCCGTAGGGGGAGATCTAGTCAGCAGTTACATCTGGCGTGGTCAGGACTGTGCCGGAGTCAGTATCCAACCCGATATATCCCTTTCATTAAAAGGGTTTTCATTAACAGCTTGGGGATCGGTCGGGTTTGATAATGCAGATACAAAAGAGTTTGATTTTATATTGGGCTACGGGATTGGCGGATTTAGTATTGCATTGACCGATTATTGGTTTGACACCCACCGTTACTTTGATTACTCGGCGCATACGACGTCACACATGTTCGAAGCAACAGTAGGTTACGATTTCGGTCCGTTAGCATTGCAATGGAACACGTATTTTGCCGGAGGGGATTATACGAAAGAAAACGGAGACAGGGGTTATTCTACCTATATCGAAGCCAGCGCCCCATTTGCATTGGGTGGGATTGACTTCAATGCCGAAATAGGATGTACTCCGTGGGAAGGACTTTATTCGGATAAATTTAATGTTGTAAATATCGGTTTAAAAGCAGGTAAAGAAATAAAAATAACCGACACATTCAATCTTCCGGTATTTGCAAAAATGACTTTCAATCCTTATACAGACAATGCTTATTTTGTATTTGGGGTCAGTTTATAAAAAAACGATTTGTTAACGAACAATATATAAGTAATGAAAAAAATAGAAGCTATTATACGCCGGACAAAATTTGAAGATGTAAAAGATGCTCTTCTTGAAGCTGATATTGAATGGTTTTCATACTACGATGTCAGGGGAGTTGGAAAATCTCGCCAGGGAAGGATCTACAGGGGTGTCGTATATGATACAAGCTATATAGAACGTATCCTGGTTTCCATTGTTGTACGTGATAAAAATACGGAAAAGACTGTTCAGGCAATCCTCAAAGCTGCGCAGACAGGCGAAATCGGAGATGGCAGGATATTTATCATCCCGATTGAAGATGCAATACGCATCCGTACAGGAGAACGGGGAGATATTGCACTGTATAATGCAGAGCATGAAGAATAGGCCAATATGAGTGGTTAATGATTAATTGTTAATGGTTAGTGAATTCAGTATACTCAACGGATTCAATTATTCAGTTACTCAATCATTCGGTTATTCAATCTTCAAACTAGTTAATTACAACAATAAAAAACGAGTTATAAATGGATAAATATATATACACAATAAGAAAAGCGGCTATAAGTGCTATACTTTTAGGAGTTTTTATTTTTAGCGCTTTCCCGCAAGACACAAACGCTGCAACAGATGCGATTGCAGATTTAGCATTAAGCCTGGATACTGTCTGGATGCTTTTAGCTGCCATGCTGGTATTCTTCATGCAACCCGGATTTGCATTGGTAGAGGCTGGTTTTACACGAACAAAAAACACCGCAAATATTCTAATGAAAAATCTGCTTGATTTTTCACTCGGCTCATTACTCTTTGCTGCAATCGGTTTTGGAATCATGTTCGGTTCGGGAGGATTTATGGGTGCTCCCAATTTTTTCAACCTGAATTTTCTTGATTCCGAACTTCCGATAGAAGGTTTTTTAGTTTTCCAAACCGTATTCTGTGCAACTGCAGCAACAATTGTATCCGGAGCAATGGCTGAACGCACTAAATTCTCGATGTATTTAGCATATTCGATCCTTATCTGCGTTCTGATTTACCCGATATCCGGTCATTGGACCTGGGGTGGCGGATGGTTAATGAACGATGCAGCCGACAGTTTCATTATGAAAACTTTTGGTACTGTATTTCATGACTTTGCCGGTTCAACAATCGTTCATTCGGTCGGAGGATGGGTAGCCCTCATAGGAGCGGCTATTGTCGGTCCTCGCATAGGTAAATATGGGAAAGATGGGAAGTCACGGGCAATTCCGGGTCACAATTTAACGTTAGCTTGCCTTGGAGTTTTCATACTTTGGTTTGGCTGGTTCGGGTTCAACCCCGGTTCGCAGTTAGCCGCCTCAGGCGAGGAAAACCGGATCGCTATATCCCATGTATTCCTGACAACTAACTTATCTGCCTGTGCAGGCGGTTTCTTTTCGCTGCTCACAGGATGGATAAAATACAAAAAGCCATCATTGTCTTTAACTTTAAACGGTGTTTTAGCCGGATTGGTTGGAATAACCGCCGGATGTGACCTGGTTTCACCTATAGGCGCTATCATTATCGGTGCAATATGTGGTGTTATCATGGTGTTTGCAGTAGAGTTTATTGATAAAGTACTAAAAATCGATGATCCGGTAGGAGCTTCCAGCGTTCATGGTGTTTGCGGGTTTCTGGGAACCATATTGACAGGATTATTTGCCACAAGCGAGGGTCTGTTTTACGGAGCCGGAACCGGTTTTTTCTTTGCTCAATTATTTGGTGCCCTGGTGGTAAGTTGCTGGGCGCTTGGCATGGGATTCATCATATTCAAGGAATTAGATATCGTACACGGATTAAGGGTTCCTCCACGTGTTGAGGAAGAAGGTCTGGATATTTATGAACACGGAGAAACAACATATAATTAAGCATGAGGAATGGTATTGATTTTTCACAAAATCAAGATGGTAAATAAAAAATACAGTGAGTTTTTTTTATTCTCGGAGGGGAATAGTACTTTTGTGTTGGGAAGTATAGCCCTCCCCTCCGATTCCTTAATGACAGAATGACAATAAGAAAACAAACATAATATTAAAAATAACAACTAATTTCTAGCTAAATGAAACTTTACATTCCAACAAACTATCAACCTACATTACCTCCTGAAATGATGGAGCAGTCAATTAAAATGCTGAAAGGTCTTTTTCAGGATGAACTGGCAGATTCATTAAATTTAAGGCGTGTGACAGCTCCTTTATTTGTTCTTTCAGGTACGGGTATTAACGACGATCTGAATGGCACCGAAAGAGCGGTTTCGTTCCCAATCAAAGATATGGACGACCGGAAGGCCGAAGTGGTTCATTCGCTTGCCAAGTGGAAACGCATGAAATTAGGAGCCTATAACTTTCCTCCCGGATATGGTCTATACACAGATATGAATGCAATCCGTGCCGATGAAGAGTTAGATAATATCCACTCGCTGTATGTAGACCAATGGGATTGGGAATGTACCATTACCGATGAAGAGCGTACATTGGATTACCTGAAAGATACAGTTGATAAAATCTTCCAGGTATTAAAAAAGGTTGAAAAAAAGACATATGAAACTTTTCCTCACATCAAGCCCTACTTACCCGAGAAGATTACCTATATCCACTCGGAAGATTTGTTAGCCGAATATCCGGATCTTTCGCCTAAAGACCGGGAAACGGAAGCTGCCAAAAAATACAAAGCAGTTTTTATTATCGGTATCGGGGCTAAACTGGCAAATGGTGAAAAACATGACGGACGTGCTCCGGACTATGACGACTGGTCGACTCCTACAGATGATACTCATCAGGGACTAAACGGTGATATTATCCTTTGGAATCCGATATTAAATTCACCACTTGAAATCTCATCGATGGGAATACGTGTTGATAAAGCCGCCCTACTGCGTCAGTTAGAACTAGGTAACTGCCTGGAACGCCAGTCACTGACATTTCACAAAGCATTGTTAAATGATGAAATACCACTCTCAATAGGCGGAGGTATCGGACAATCACGTTTATGTATGTATTTTCTACGATGCGCACATATCGGTGAAGTACAAGCCTCACTATGGTCTGATGAGATGATTGAAAAATGCAAAGCAAATAACATCTTGTTAAAATAACTAATTTTTCTAACAATGAGTACATTAAGATTTAAGGTTGTCGAAGAAGCGTTCAAGCGTAAACCCGTTCCGGCTACGGTTCCGGATAAAATAACGTCAGAGTACTATGGCAAATATGTGTTCAATCGCGAACAAATGGCCAAGTACTTGTCAAAAGATACAATGAAGACTGTTTGTGAAGCCATAGATAAAGGTAAAACATTGAGTCGTGATATCGGAAGTCATGTGGCTGCCGGTATGAAAATGTGGGCGATGGAAATGGGAGCCACCCATTATACACACTGGTTCCAGCCCTTAACCGATGGTACGGCAGAAAAACATGATTCATTCATTGAATATGTAAACGAACCCGGAGGACCCATTATCGAAGAGTTTTCAGGTAAATTACTTGTACAACAGGAGCCGGATGCATCCAGCTTTCCAAGCGGGGGGATCCGTAATACGTTTGAAGCACGCGGATACACAGCATGGGATCCGTCTTCGCCTGCTTTTATTGTAGGCGACACATTATGTATCCCGACCGTTTTCATTTCTTATACAGGTGAAGCATTGGATTACAAAGCTCCTTTATTAAGGGCACTGAATGCTGTAGACAAAGCTGCTGTTGAAGTATGTCGGTTATTCGATGAAAATGTAAAAAAAGTATATTCTTATTTAGGCTGGGAACAGGAATATTTTCTGGTAGACGAAGCGCTTTGTTCGGCCCGTCCCGATTTATTATTAACCGGAAGAACGTTAATGGGACACGAAAGTGCTAAGAATCAACAATTGGAAGACCATTATTTCGGAGCAATACCCGCACGTGTTACAGAATACATGCGCGACCTGGAATTCGAAGCTTATAAATATGGCATACCGTTGAAAACACGTCATAATGAAGTAGCTCCAAACCAGTTTGAATTGGCTCCGATCTTTAGTGAAACAAACTTAGCTGTCGACCAGAATATTTTTATCATGTCATTAATGGATAAGATTGCCCGCAAGCATAACTTCCGCGTATTAATGCATGAAAAACCGTTTGCGGGCGTCAACGGTTCCGGAAAACATAATAACTGGTCGCTGGGAACCGATACGGGCGTCGGATTATTCACTCCGGGAAAAACCCCGGAAGAGAATCTTCAATTTGTGACATTCCTGGTTACAACCATGAAAGCTGTATATAAGCATAATGCTTTATTGAAAGCATCTATTATGACAGCTCAGAATGCACATCGTCTGGGAGCAAATGAAGCGCCGCCGGCCATCATTTCAATTTTCCTGGGTTCTCAGTTATCGGCCGTTTTAGATAAACTGGAAAACAGTAACAGCGAAGATGCGATTATCGTAGATGACAAGAAAAAGATGAAACTGGATATTGCACACATACCGGAAGTATTGATTGACAATACGGATCGCAACCGGACATCTCCCTTTGCTTTCACCGGAAATCGTTTTGAGTTCCGTGCAGTGGGGTCATCGGCCAACTGTGCATCGGCTATGATTGCGTTAAATACTGCAGTTGCAAGTCAGCTAAAAGAATTCAAGGCTGAAGTTGATGCTAAGATAAAAGCCGGATCTTCGAAAGAAAAAGCTATTTTTGACACTATCAAACAGTACATTAAAGACAGTAAAGCCATTCGTTTCGATGGTAACGGATACAGCGATGAGTGGAAAGAAGAAGCTCAAAAACGTGGTCTGGATTGCGAAACAAGTGTTCCGGTGATTTATGATGCTTATCTGAAACCCGAAACGATCAGGATGTTTGCCGAAACATGTGTTATGACTGATAAAGAGTTACATGCACGTAATGAGGTAAAATGGGAAATGTATACCAAAAAGATACAGATCGAAGCACGTGTATTAGGAGACTTATCAATGAACCACATCATTCCGGTAGCAACCCGTTATCAATCGATGTTATTGGATAACGTATATAAAATCCAACAGGTATACCCTACAGACAAAGCGAAAGTATTAAGCGCTATGGACTCCGCAATTATTGAAGATATAGCAGAACATATCAGTACGATCAAGACAGATGTAGATGCAATGGTAGAAGCCCGTAAAGTTGCAAACCGTATAGAGAATGAACGCGAAAAAGCGATTGCATACCATGATACGGTATCCCCCTATTTTGATAAGATCCGTAACGCTGTTGACAAGCTGGAACTTACGGTCGATAATGAAATGTGGACTTTGCCGAAATACAGGGAACTATTGTTTATTCGATAAAAATGTTATGTTTGTTGAAAGGTGTGTTAATTTCTTTGTCACTTTTGGCTTGATCCAAAAGTAACCCAAAAATCAAGGCTTCGTACGCTTCGCACTGAAAAGTGGCACTTGCCGGCTAAAATCTATGAACTCGCTTCTTTTAGAAGCTCAAACAGCATAGATTTTCACACCGTCTTCGCTGCTTTTCAGGCTCACCGTACAATGCCGGAGGTCAGTTGTTTTGGATACTGTCTGTTTTATTGATTGCTTTTCATTTTCAACTATTAATGGCTTACCACACAAGGTCGGAAAATAGTGATATAGGATAACTGTTGTTTATAATGGTGCCAGACTGTTGACACATTCACTCTCTTTTAGTTGTTTTTATTTAAAACAGCTGGATAAGAAGAAGTCCCAGTGCTACAGATGTAAAGGTTGCTATTAATCCGGGCATCATAAATGAATGATTGAGCAGGTATTTTCCGATATGTGTGCTACCTGTGCGGTCGAAGCTAATTGCTGCAACTATGGTTGGATAGTTAGGTATGAAAAAATATCCGTTGACAGCAGGAAACAATGCTATCAACATAAATGGAGATATTCCTAACGCTATTCCTAACGGCAACATAGCCCGTATGGTCGCCGCCTGACTGAATAACAGGATGGACATGACGAATAAGGCTACACCAAACAACCAGGGCATTTTTGTTACGGTTTCCTCAATAGCGCCTTTCAATTCTGTTATATTACCTGAAATAAAGGTATCTCCCATCCATGCTATTCCGAAAATAGCAACAACTGCCTGCATACCGGCTGGGAATACGGATCCTTGTGTTGCTTTAATTCCATCCGTACGGGTTGCAAGCAGAATAATAGCTGCAGCAGTCAACATCAGGATTTCGATAATATGTGACATTTGCATTTGGATAGTACCTTCCTCTGTTATAAATGAAGGACGCAGATCGGCAATCGACCCGAACAGGACAATTCCTATGGTTGCAATCAAAAAGACTATGATGGATAACAGTGCTTTCCGGTAATTTTTCACATCTGTAGTCTGGTAATTTGATATATTCAACTTTCCGGAAGCGAGACGGCGTACATATTCCGGATCGCTTTCTAAATCTTTGCCAATGCGAAGCGAATAAAATGCTCCCGCCATTACGCCAATAAAGGTACAGGGGATGGATATCATCAAAATATCAAGAAGGGTTATGTCAAATCCTTCCAGCATGCTTAATAATGCAACCGTAGCAGCAGATATCGGACTTGCCGTAATGGCTTGTTGAGAAGCTATAACTGCAATTCCCAATGGCCGTTCGGGACGTATTTTTGTTTCGGTTGCCACTTCTGCTATTACCGGCAAAACGGAATATGCTACGTGGCCTGTTCCTGCCAGAAATGTGAATACATATGTTACTATGGGACTTAGGATGGTTATGCGCTGAGGATGTTTCCGGAGCAGCTTTTCCGCCCATTTTACCATCAGGTCCAATCCTCCGGCTGCCTGCATACAACTCGCTGCAGCAATGACCGACACAATCATCAGCATGACATCAATCGGTGGAGAGGTTGGTTGTAAACCAAATCCGAAAGTAAGGATAGCAAGTCCTAATCCACCCATTACACCAAGCCCGATACCTTTATAGTGGGCTCCTATTATAATAGCGACTAAGACAAATACAAGTTGTAAAAGCATATTTAAAATGCTTTAAGCAGGAACGAAGGATTGACACGAAAATAAACACCAACTGTAAAACTGGTAGCACTCTTCCGCCTGGCAATACCTTCAGGAGTCTGCATATCTACCGGTAAATGATGGTATACATCTAAATCAGCACCTAACGCATACCCTTTTCCGAAGCTTTTTGAGTATTCTACTCCTAATGTAACCATTTGCGGCTTTATAAATGTCTGATTTTCGTTTGACATTGAAACAGCACCATAAAAAGGACTACCAAACATAGATATAAAATCCTCACATTGCCAGTAGCCTGCTTTAAAACGGAAATCTTTCATATCAGCAGAGACACTAGCATATACTGCCTCTCCTTCATCAAAAGGCCATAATGTGCCGGATTGCTGATAATAGCCCAGGAAATTGAGTTCCGCATTTATATTTTTAAATGAACCATGCTTCATATTCCAAAGGACTCCTACTCCAACAGAAGCATTCATCAATGTCTGTACGGAATTATCCAGAATGGTATCGATTTCACCTCCGCGATGCTGAGCCAATATTTGTATGGGCGAATAAAAATGAAAAGCAGATACCGGCGAGTTGTATTTTATCTTCGAAGACAATCCCACTGTAAATGCTTCCTGATGTGTATCCAAATCAAATATAAAACTTTCCCAATTCATCCAGATATCCATGTCAAAAGATTTTGACTTGAATAAAACCTGCAGACCACTCTCCGGATCTGCCATTAAATTCAATTCGGGATTATATAATGGTTTTATTAACTGATGGTTAGCTCCTCCATAAATATCCCCTAACACAATTGTAAATTTTTTCGACAATGCTGCCTGTACACGAAGATAAGGGAGCAGATGAAAACCATACTGATAATCATTTGATTTCCATTTAGAAATATCCGTATAAGCATAATTCGGGAACTTATTCGCCCCCCAAAAACGTAATAAATGCAAACCTCCCTCCAGCTTGATATTCTTCAAAGGGTAATAAACAAGCTTTGGTTGTAACCAGAATCCGGGCAGTGTATATCCTTTAATAAAATCACCGCTAAACTCATCATTTTTCAAAAAGGTAATATTATCAACTTCAATAAACAGCTGTTTCACAAGAGTAGTATCTATCTCATAGTTAGTCCGATATACATCCTCTGCTATTTGGGCTGATAAATAAGTTTCACAAAAAAACAGTATGAATACCGGTAATATCAATGATTTATGATTAAACAATCCTCTCCCTACATTCATCTTCAATTTGTTTTTTGCTACAAACTTATAAAAAACAAAATCACTACCGGCTCTATTGTCAGAAAATTATCCTAATATCTTTCTTTTTCATATCCGAAACATGCTCTATAACATCTTTCCAGATTATCCGAATCAACGGAAGAAACTTAATTTTACACACAAATTGAAGAATTACAAGGATTAGTTATGAAATGAAGAAAGTTAATCACTTGACAGACTCGTTCCATGTGACTTTAGTAAAAAAATAAATATTATCTTATGAAAAATGAACATACCCTTTCCGGCTTACTTGTGGCAGACTTTCACAAAGTAATTGACGGAAAAGAAACCTCGCTTTGTGTATTAACCAACAAAGCAGGGTCGGAAGTGGCTATAACAAATTATGGTGCTAAAATCGTATCATTAATGGTACCGGATAAAAATGGCAAATTAACGGATGTGGTTACAGGCCATGCATCTATTGATGATTACCTGGTTTCGGAAGAACCGTATTTCGGTGCAGTTTGCGGGCGTTATGGCAACCGTATTGCCAAAGGTTCCTTTACACTGGATGGTATTGTATACGATAAATTACCTATCAACAACGGCCCAAACAGCTTACACGGTGGTATTAAAGGTTTTAATGCTGTTGTATGGAACATGAAACAAATCGATAATCAAACCGTAGAATTAAGTTATACTTCAGTTGACGGAGAAGAAGGTTATCCCGGCACATTGAAAACCACCATTACTTATTTCCTTACAGATGATAATGAAGTGGTAATATCTTATCAGGCTACAACTGATAAACCTACCGTATTGAATTTAACGAATCATTCTTACTTTAATCTTTCAGGTGCAGGCGATCCTTCCGTGAATGATCATTTACTGATGATTAATGCAGACTATTATTTGCCGACAGACGATACGGCTATTCCTTACGGGCCTAAAGAAAAAGTAGAAGATACCCCCATGGATTTCCGTGAACTACATACGGTTGGAGAACGCATCAATGAAGATTTCGAACAACTTATCTTCGGAAAAGGTTATGACCACACGTATATACTGAATAAAGAAGAAAATGAGATTTCATTCTGCGCACGTTGTATCTCACCCAAAACGGGTATTGTAATGGATACATATACTACCGAACCGGGCGTGCAATTATATACCGGCAACTGGATGACAGGCAATTTTGAAGGAAAGAACGGGCAGCGTTATCCGTCAAGAGCGGCATTATGTCTCGAAACACAGCATTTCCCGGATAGTCCGAACAAACCGGAATATCCTACAACGATACTACGTCCGGAGGAAATTTTTGAGAGCAAAACCGTATATTCGTTTTCAATTGAAGAATAGTATAAAAAAGAAATATAAATTAGAATAAACTATTTAAACTTATTAATCATGACACAAGGAAAAAAACAAAACGGAAGTATCATTGCGATTATCACAATGATGTTCCTATTCGCGATGATTGCTTTTGTAACAAATCTCGCAGCTCCGATCGGAGTAATCTGGAAAAACCAACCAGGGATTGAAGGATCCAACTTTCTGGGAATGATGGGTAATATGATGAACTTCCTGGCTTATCTATTTATGGGTATTCCGGCAGGTAAATTATTGAGCAAAATCGGCTATAAGAAAACAGCCTTAATTGCAATCGCTGTCGGTTTCTTAGGTGTATTCGTTCAGTATTTGTCCGGAATAATCGGTGCCGGAGCCCAGTTATTCAGTTTGCCTGCTAATTTCTTCGTTTATCTGCTTGGTGCATTTATCGCAGGATTCTCTGTTTGTATGTTGAATACAGTAGTTAATCCGATGTTGAATCTGCTCGGTGGCGGTGGTAACAAAGGTAACCAGTTGATCCAGACTGGTGGTACACTGAACTCTTTAGCCGGTACGCTTACACCGATGTTTGTAGGAGCATTGATCGGAACAGTATCAAAAGATACAGCTATCACCGATGTTAATCCGGTATTATTTATCGCAATGGGTGTATTCGCAGCTGCTTTTATCATCCTTTCTTTCGTTCCGATCGAAGATCCGGACGCAGACAAGAAAAAGGGAGATATCGTATACGAAAAAAGCCCTTGGGCTTTCCGTCATTTCGTTTTAGGAACAATCGCTATATTTGTCTATGTTGGAGTTGAAGTGGGTATTCCCGGAACATTAAACTTCTACCTGGCTGACTCTAATGCAGGAGGCGTAGGGCCAACGATCGCAGGATTCGTTGCCGGAACCTATTGGTTCCTGATGTTGATCGGCCGTTTCTTAGGAAGTATCCTTGGTGGTAAGATATCCAGTAAGATGATGTTAACATTTGCTTCTGCATTGGGTATTGCACTTATCGTTGGAGCAATGCTTTCTCCGGTGACTGTAAAAACTGCAATGCCTGTATTTACCGGTTCCGGATTTGAAATGACACAAGTACCATTGAGCGCATTATTATTAGTTCTTTGCGGTTTGTGTACATCCATTATGTGGGGTGGTATTTTCAACCTGGCTACTGAAGGATTAGGTAAATATACTGCTGCTGCTTCCGGTATCTTTATGATGATGGTTGTGGGTGGAGGTATCCTCCCGTTGGTTCAAAACTGGGTTGCAGACATCACAACTTACATGACCTCTTATTTAGTTCCTATTGCAGGTCTGGCATACATGTTGTACTACGCATTAATCGGTAGTAAAAACGTAAACAAAGATATTCCTGTTGATTAAAAAATATTCTCAACTCCCCAAAGGGAGTTGAGACATTACTCACCATTTAAACTTTTATAGAATTATGGATATAGAACACGTTAGAAGTCGGTTTATTAAGCATTTTGATGGTAGTACCGGAACTGTTTACGCTTCTCCGGGACGTATTAACCTGATCGGAGAACATACAGACTACAATGGTGGATTTGTATTTCCGGGTGCTATTGATAAAGGTATGATTGCAGAGATAAAACTGAATGGTACCAAGAAAGTTCGTGCTTATTCGATCGACTTAAAAGATTATGTTGAATTCGGATTCGAAGAAGAAGATGCTCCACGTGCAAGCTGGGCTCGTTATATTTACGGTGTATGTCGTGAAATCATTAAACGGGGCGGCAAACTGGAAGGATTCAATACTGCTTTTGCCGGCGATGTACCGTTAGGCGCAGGAATGTCATCATCAGCAGCTTTGGAAAGTGTATATGCATATGCGTTAAACGATATGTTCAACCTGGGCATCGATAAATTCGAACTGGCTAAGATAGGACAAGCTACCGAACATAATTACTGCGGTGTAAAATGCGGTATCATGGATCAGTTCGCATCGCTTTTCGGAAAGAAAGGCAACCTGATACGTTTAGACTGCCGTTCACTGGAACATGAATATTTTCCATTCGATCCACAAGGCTACAAATTAGTATTACTTGATTCGGTTGTTAAACACGAATTAGCTTCATCAGCATATAACAAACGCCGCGAATCGTGTGAGCGTGTGGCTAAAAAACTGAATGTTGAATTTTTGCGTGATGCTTCATTAGGTGAACTAGATGCTATCAAAAGCGAAATCACGGAAGAAGATTACATGCGTGCAAAATATGTAATTGAAGAAATTCAACGCGTATTGGATGTTTCGGATGCTCTGAATAAAGGTGATTACGAAACGGTAGGACAAAAAATGTATGAAACACATTACGGCATGAGTAAATTGTATGAAGTTAGTTGTGAAGAACTCGACTTCTTAAACGATATTGCCAAAGAATGCGGAGTTACAGGCTCACGTGTAATGGGTGGTGGCTTTGGCGGTTGTACGATCAATCTGGTAAAAGACGAATTGTACGAACCTTTCATTGCAAAAGCAAAAGAGGCTTATAAAGCGAAATATGGCCGCAGTCCGAAAGTTTACGATGTTGTAATCAGTGACGGCGCACGAAAACTGGCCGATTAATACAATCTGATAAAATCGAGAAAGTGGGTTCCGCAAAAATCCACTTTTTTTGTGTAAAAGTCAGCCTTTTTCAGAGAGGAGGACTTATTATATTTTCATCTGTTTTCATTTAAGAGAACAACACTAAAATAAGGCTGATTAATCACCGGATAAAACTCGAAATTGTCTCTTAATCAGAATCCAACAATAAGTGTTTTTTTTACACATACAATCAAACTAAGAATCAATTTCTTAGTCACAATAATATGTGCAATTTTAATAAAAACGCGTAATGTTCCTGATAAATTATCTATCTTTGCAGAAAGATTAAACATAACATATAATCAAATCACTTATGAATGATAACAAAACCATGAATCGGGCTGCAGATAACATCCGTATATTATCTGCGGCAATGGTAGAAAAAGCAAAGTCCGGACATCCGGGAGGTGCCATGGGAGGCGCTGATTTTATCAACGTACTTTACTCCGAGTTCTTAAACTATAATCCGGGCAAACCTGATTATCCGTTCCGTGATCGTTTCTTTCTTGATCCCGGACACATGTCGCCAATGCTTTATTCGGTTTTGACATTGGCAGGATTGGTTCCTTTGGATGAATTAAAAAATTTCCGTCAATGGGGCAGTATAACTCCCGGGCATCCGGAAGTTGATCTGTTGCACGGTATTGAAAACACTTCCGGTCCATTAGGTCAGGGACATGCTATGGCTTTAGGAGCTGCAATAGCCGAACGTTTTATGGTTGCACGCTTTGGAGAATGGATGGCTCATAAAACTTATGCCTACATTTCCGACGGTGGCATTCAGGAGGAAGTATCTCAAGGTGTAGGACGCATTGCCGGTCATCTTGGATTAAGTAATCTGATCATGTATTATGATTCAAACAACATACAGCTTTCAACCAAAGTAGACGAAGTGTCAGGCGAGGATGTTGCTGCTAAATATAAAGCGTGGAACTGGAATGTCATTAGTATCGACGGTTGTTCGGTAGATCAAATACGCGATGCATTGCAAAAGGCGAATGCCGAAACGGAACGTCCTACTATAATTATTGGCCAGACCATTATGGGTAAGGGTGCAATTTGTACTTCCGGAAACAATTTTGAAAACCAGGTATCTACTCACGGACAACCTTTATCGGCTGCCGGCGCTGATTTCAGCGCAACGGTTAAAAATCTGGGAGGTAATCCAGAGGAACCGTTCACGATTTTCCCAGAATCAAAAACGCTTTATGCAGAACGCAAACAGATATTAGATAAATGGTATCAGGAACGTCTTGATACGGAAAAGAAATGGAGATCAGAGAATTCAGGATTAAGCAAGAAATTAGACTCGTTTCTAAATGCAGAGACTCCGGATGTTGACTATGCTGCAATTGAAATGAAAGCAAATGTTGCTACCCGTGCTGCATCAGCAACTGTTTTAGGCACTCTGGCCGAAAAGGTGGAAAATATGATTGTAGCATCTGCCGACTTAAGTAATTCCGACAAAACAGACGGTTTCCTGAAAAAGACAAAAGCTTTTGCAAAAGGAGACTTCAGCGGACAATTCTTACAAGTAGGTGTATGTGAGCTGACCATGGCATGCATTATGAATGGGATGGCTTTGCACGGAGGTGTAATTCCTGCTTGTGGAACATTCTTCGTATTTTCAGATTACATGAAACCGGCGGCACGTCTGGCGGCATTAATGCATCTGCATGTAATTTACATATGGACACATGACTCATTCCGGGTAGGCGAAGACGGCCCAACCCACCAGCCAATAGAACACGAAGCTCAGATACGTTTACTGGAGCATCTCCACAACCATAAAGGTGAACGTTCGACTGTTGTTCTACGTCCTGCTGACGGACTGGAAACAATTGCTGCATGGAAAATGGCTATGGAAAGCAAACGCCCTGTTGCATTGATCCTTTCACGTCAGGACATTAAAGATTTGCCAACTATTTCAGCAGATCGCCGGACAGAAGCTATGCAACTCACAAAAGGAGCTTATACGGTTGTTGATTGTGAGGGTACTCCTGATGTTGTCATGCTGGCAAGTGGTTCGGAGGTAGCCACACTGGCAGAAGGCGCTGAATTATTGAAAAAGGATGGCATACAAACACGTATTTTGTCTGTTCCTTCCGAAGGATTGTTCCGCGACCAGCCTAAAACATATCAGCAACAAATCTTGCCTACAGGAATAGTACGCTACGGATTGACATCCGGACTACCAGTTACACTGGGAGGATTAGTAGGTGATAATGGTTATGTACATGGGTTGACCCATTTCGGTTATTCGGCTCCGTATAAAGTGCTGGATGAAAAGTTCGGGTTTACCGGAGAAAATGTTTACAAACAGGTAAAGGATTTAATTAAAAAATAAATAAAGCGAAGAGGGTGTTTTTTTGAGACATCCTCTTCATATTATTATAAGATTATGAAATTAATTGGTTTAGCAACTGACCATGCCGGATTTGAGATGAAAGAGTATGTGAAAAATTTCATCAATTCGAAAGAAGAATATAGTTTTAAAGATTTTGGCACTCATTCTTCCGAAAGTGTCGACTATCCGGACTTTGCACATCCTTTGGCCGAAGCGGTAGAAGCCGGGGAAGTTGACTTAGGCTTCGCATTTTGTGGTTCAGGAAACGGGATTGCAATGGCATTAAATAAGCATCAGGGTATTCGTGCGGCAATCTGCTGGAATCCGGAAATGGCCCGGTTAACACGTGCACATAATGATGCAAATATCCTTGTTCTACCTGCACGCTTTATAAGTATATCGGAAATCGAAAACATTATTAATATGTTTCTGAAAACACCATTTGATGGCGGCAGACACCAGCAACGAATTGATAAGATACCTGTAAAGAATCCCGGGACTAATTGCTAAAGAAATAACTAAACGTTCAATTCTAACTCTAAATCTATTCCCGTCCTATTTATTCGGGAATAGAAAATATATCAATTCACTTTGACAAGTTGTTTTTCTACAAAAAACAACTCAAATTTTTCAAATACATAAATCCTAATTAATATCAAAATGAAAAGATTACGATTTTTTCTTTCTATATCTGTCTTTATGATGATAGTATTTACGGCATGTAGCGATAAAGAAACAGATGTGTTGGAGCCGGAAAAGCCTGTTGTCCCAGAAAAACCAACCGACCCAGATCCTGATCCAGCCCCTGTTAAGTATGGACGTGTAATGATTGACACAAGAAGTTCTTTCAGGACGAATACTGATACCTTTGATTTGCGACGTATATGCGAAATAGAACTATTTGATTGTACAGATATAGAGATTGAGAAAAGAACAGAAGACGCTTTCGGCATTGCTTATGATAAAACAAATAAAAGAAAGATTAACGCGCTTGGAAAGGTTGTAGAATCAGATTTGTATTCAGACAGTGTTGTAATAGGCAAATCGTATTATATACACATAAAGGCATTGAAAGGTACAGACATAGAATACCCTAACAACGGAGCTCTAAGCGATACAATTATTACGATTGCAGAATCTGATACTACGTTGCGCTTAACAAAGATCTTTTCTTTAAGGGCCGAAAGTAATCAATATGAGCCCTGGTTGTATCCTAACAAAGCATTGCCAAAACCGGACTTCGGCGTTGCCATCTGGGGAGATACCAAAGAATATATTGAATTTAATGAATTGAAAACAAGAGTTTCAGGCGGGAGTAATAACCTGATGATATATGATTACAATGGTAAATGGTATAGTTACTATTTGGATGATAACAACAAATTTTTTAAGGGTAGTATTGATTATTCTGTCCAATTTGATCCACCCAATTCAGAATTTATAAAACTGCCCATTTATGAATTTCAGTCGACACTTAAAGAACTGGAGAAGAATTTTGGTGAACCCATATCTAAAACAAAAGATGTATTTAGCTTTAATATGGATGATAATAATTTTGGTGACGGGTACGCCTTTTCTGAAGCGCAATCAATTATGGTAGGAGGTACACCTATAGAGTATAGATTCCAGAATGAGCAAGTAGACGTAATATGTACATTATCTTATTATTTAAGATCTGGTAAGTATCGGATGTACGGATTTACAATCGTGACAGATTATATTAAACGATAAGACGAGACAAGTTAATATAAAGAAGTAGGCTTCCCATTACAGAGAAGCCTACTTTTTTATATTAGTCAGTAACCAGTTATGTTGTAATCAACAAACTCTTTAATTAATATACGTAATCCGCATTATTTAAAAAGTCGAAACTTTCCTGTACACTTGCAACCGGATCGTTATTTGTATATTGCTCAACTTCTACATACCAATCTTTCACATTGTTAGCCTTCATTTGTTCAAAGATCGGTTTAAAGTCCATCTGACCACTTGCACCGATTTCTTTTTCATCCTTAATATGGATGGTCTTGAATTGGCTCGGACGATCTTTCAAATATTGTACCGGATCTAAACCACCCATCATTACCCAATAAACATCCATCTGGAAGAATACATGATTCTTGCTTACATTATCTAACAGATAATCATATGCATATTTATCTTCAAACTTAAATTTGAATTCAAAGTCATGATTATGATATCCAAATGCAATACTTGCAGCAGCAGTTTTGTATCCTACAGCGTTAAAATAATCGCAGTACATCTTCATATCATCAATTGTCGTATTTTTAGTGATATCTAAAGACGGCTGAACCATATACTTCACACCTAATTCATTATGAGCTTCGACAGCTTTATCCCACCAAGCCATTACTTCTGCTTCATTAGTTTTTGTAATAGACTGACCTAAATGAGCACTAGTACATCTCATACCTAAATCGTCTACCATTTTTTTAAATTCGGCAGGTGGCAAACCGTAAATCAGACCATCGTTATAACTAGCCGTTTCCAGATGTTTGTAACCCATTTTTGCAACGGTTTCCAATACGGCCTTGATACCATCTTCTTTCACCATATCACGAAGTGAATAAAGTTGTAAACCGATGCGTTTTGCTACAGCTTCTGTTGCTGCTACTGCAGTTTCTTCTGTCGAAGCAGTGGTAGATGTGGTTTTTCCACCGCAAGATGATAAAAGAGGTGCGGCTACACCTCCGGCAAGCATAATAGATGCTTTTTTCAAAAAGTCACGTCTGTTTTGCATTGGATAAAATTTTAAAATTTATTTTTATGGACATTAATCGCAAATTTAATACTTAATTTACAAAATCAAAAGCCTTTATCAAAGAAATAAGCGCTACAAGACAATCAATTACTCAACGTAAATGACTTCCGGCCGATCATATTACCATCAGCAAAAATATCTACACGATAGTTTCCTGGAGATAAATACTCTTCAACATTCCAATACATAACCTCTGAGACTTCTTCTCCGTCATATTCAATCGTTTTCATCATTGAATAAGAAATCTGTCTGTTTTCAAAAGCAAATGTTCCTGAATTTGGTTTTACCAAAATATCGTCATCGGGCTTCATAATACGTACATACAACACTTTCTCTCCTACCGGAGCCGTAATATTTTTAGCTATATGGAATGTAATGACTAATTGAGTGATCTTATCAATCTTTTTCATTTCTTTCCCACGGGAATTCACACCTTTTACCTGAATGCCACCCGCTTCCAACCGACTTGCCATAGCGACACGTTCGGTCAGTTTATCTTTTTCGCGTGTCAGTTGAGCCGCGTTAGAGGTTGCCTGTTTGTATCTTTGGGTTACCTGCTGATTTTCATCTTTAAGCCTTGTATTTTCAGCATTCAGCGAATCAATCTGAATAACATAACCACGCATTATCTTGCGTAATGTTTCCAATTCTTTCTTTAATTCGGTAATACGTTTGACATTTGTCGCCTTTACCGTCCGCAATTCTTCCTGCAAACGTTGCACACGCATTTGTTCGGTAGTTAATAACGCTACCAGCGAGTCGTTCCCTATATTAAATTTATAACCTTCATACTGAAGGGACAATTCGGCATACTCATCGGTTAATGATTCTTTTTCCAACGCAAACGCTTCTACTATGTCAGACATTTGCTGTTCTTTATTATAAATAATATAGCCAAAACCACCGATGAGAAACATCAATACGATGATTGCCATAATTATCAGCGACTTTTTCTTTATTTCTTTTTCTTCTGCGTCCATATGATACTATTATAACAGATAAAAATAGAATTTGATTACAAAGGTAGTGTTAATCGTTATTTATCAAAATCTTTAAAGAAACTTTTCTTTCATTTCAGAAAAATTATATGGAGTTTGCCATGATTCTTTGTAACTTTGCAACAATGTAACAATGCAACTTTATATACTTGCAATACTAAATTTTAGGACATAATCCATGCACGAAAAAATTATCATTCTTGATTTCGGTTCACAAACGACACAATTGATCGGTCGAAGAATCAGAGAGTTAAGCACTTATTGCGAAATAGTACCTTACAACAAATTTCCGGAAGATGACACGGGAATCAAAGGGGTAATACTTTCCGGAAGCCCTTACTCCGTAAACGAAGCAAAAGCTTTTAAAATAGATTTAAACTCAATACGAAAAAAATATCCGGTATTGGGTATATGCTATGGAGCCCAGCTTTTAGCAGAATCTTCCGGTGGAAAAGTAGAATCAATCAACTCGCGTGAATACGGCCGTGCGCATCTTTCTTTTGTTGATAATAGTGATCCCCTCTTAAAAGGGATCAATACAGGCGCACAGGTATGGATGTCGCATGGAGACACAATCACAGAACTTCCCGAATCATTCCGGGTTATTGCAAGCACAGACGATGTAGAAGCTGCTGCTTATCATATAGAAGGAGAAATGACCTGGGGCGTGCAATTTCATCCTGAAGTTTTCCATACGGAAAACGGCACACACCTGTTAGATAACTTTCTACAGATTTGCGGATGCTTAAAAGATTGGACACCTGCTTCGTTTATCGAGTCGACTGTTGAAGACTTGAAAAATCAAATCGGAGATGATAAAGTAATTTTAGCTCTCTCCGGTGGTGTGGACTCGTCTGTAACTGCTGTACTTTTGAATAAAGCAATCGGCAAAAACCTGACATGTATATTTGTTGATCATGGGCTTTTGCGCAAATATGAATTCGAAAATGTACTGAAAGACTATGAGCATTTAGGTCTGAATGTGATCGGTGTAGATGCTAAAGAAAAATTCTATAAAGAATTGGCTGGAGTAACAGATCCCGAACAGAAAAGAAAAATTATTGGCAAAGGATTTATTGATGTCTTTAACGAAGAGGCACTGAAACTAAAAGACATCAAATGGCTTGGACAGGGAACTATTTACCCGGATGTAATCGAATCACTTTCAATTACAGGAACAGTGATTAAAAGTCACCACAATGTAGGCGGGTTACCGGAAAAAATGCACTTAAAGCTAGTAGAGCCCTTACGCCTTTTGTTTAAAGACGAAGTACGTTTGGTTGGAACTGAATTAGGCATGATGCCGAATCTGATTAAACGCCATCCATTTCCGGGTCCCGGTTTAGGAATTCGTATTTTAGGAGATATTACACCCGAAAAAGTACGTATTTTACAGGATGCCGATGATATCTATATATCGTTGATGCGCGAATGGGGACTATACAACAAGGTATGGCAGGCAGGAGCGATCTTACTACCGATCCGTTCGGTAGGTGTGATGGGTGATGAACGGACATATGAAAATACAATTACTTTACGCGCCGTTACTTCGACAGATGCAATGACTGCTGATTGGGCACAACTGCCTTATGATTTTCTGGCAAAAGTGTCAAACGAAATCATTAATAAGGTAAAAGGGGTGAACCGGGTCGTTTACGATATCAGTTCCAAACCACCTGCAACAATCGAATGGGAATAAATTGACTCAACAGAGCCTGTTTAAATTTTACTCGTTGAAAATTTAAACAGGCTCTTAATATTTTAATAAAGACTAAAACAAAACGATCATGGGATTTTTAAGAAACGAAGTAACCACCGACGACATGTTCTTACATGTTTACGAAGAGAGTTCAAAAGAAAGTTTAGATCAAAAGATTGATCAACTATTTATTTCACAAGGGTACAAATTGGCAGGGGGTCTGAACGGCCAGCGGATTTATGAAAAAGGGAATCGTGTTCTACGATTATTATTGGGCGCAATGATCAAATATTACAAAGTAGGTGTTCAAACAACGGTTATTGCTCCTAATGAGATTAAATGTGAAATTCGCAGTCAATCTTCCGGAATGTCCGGCGGGTTAATAGGTATGAACCAGGTAAAGAATGAAATGCGTAGCCTGTTTACCATATTTCAGAATTTATAGCAGCATCATCAGGCAAACTATTAGTTAGCTTATTTTCAAAGCATTTTTATTTACTCAGATCCAAAAAAATGGTTCTGAGTATATATTTATTATATATTGAGTACTAAAAAAAGGTTTGTGATGGAGATAGACCTGCTTTTTATTCATTCAACACATGAATAGTTTGGCAGGCTGCTAAAGCAGCCGTTTCAGTTCGTAGCCGACTTTTACCTAAAGAGATCGGTTCAAAGCCATTTTGAAGAGCAAGTTTAATCTCATCCGGACTAAAGTCACCCTCCGGCCCGATAAGAATCAATACCCGCTCACCAGGATGATACGTTTTTGATAATAACAGCTTCTCCTGCTCTTCACAATGTGCAATAAATTTCCTGCCTGCAAACGGAAGTTTTACAAATTCGGTGAATCCGGTCATCCCGGTTAATAATGGCAATGAGGCTTTTTGCGATTGTTTCATGGCGCTAATAAGTATCTTCTCAAGACGTGCTGTTTTTATTTCACGACGTTCGGAAAAACGGCAATTCAAACAAGTGATTGCATCAATACCTATCTCGGTAGCTTTTTCAACAAACCACTCCATCCGGTCCATGTTCTTGGTCGGAGCAATAGCAATATGCAGATAAAAGGGCCATAATTCTTCCTGCTGCCAACTCTCCAGAAGTTCCAGTTTACAACGCTTCTGATGGGCAGCAATAATATTCGCACGAAAAAAAGAGCCTTTCCCGTTAGTTAATATTATTTCATCACCTTCTTTTAAACGTAAAACACGTATGGCATGTCCTGATTCTTCTTCAGGAAGCGTTGTGTCTTGTTCAATATCCGGGGCATAAAAAAGGTACATATCATTATCCTAAAATCATTCCAACTATAGTTGCCGAAAGTACGGAAACCAATGCTCCTGCAAACATAGCCCGAAAACCCATGCCTGCTATCATCGGTCGTTTTTCAGGTGCAAGTATACCCAATGCACCTATTAATATTCCGATAGAACCAATATTCGCAAAACCACATAGCATATATGTGGACATTACAATAGACTTTTCATATATAAATAGGCCTGCACTCTTCCATTCCTGCATTTGCAAATAGGCTACAAATTCATTCAATATCGTTTTTTGACCTAATAAAGCGCCGACCGACACTAAATCGTCTGTAGGAACACCCACCAACCACATCAAAGGAGACAGAATTGAGCCTAAAATAAACTGTACGGAAAATCCGGATGATTTACCATCAGTAACAGAAACTACCCAATCATTCAAACCTGTATAGTGCCCTATAACCCCTTCGAAAATATAATTTACCAAAGCTACTAATGAGATAAATACTAATAGCATTGCTGCTACATTTGCCATTAACCGGAGGCCTGTAACCGTTCCGGATGCTAACGCTTCTAAAGCACCTCCCTTCCGGTCTTTATTTTCCACCTTGCAAGTATCGTCCGAACAATCATTTATTTTTTCGGTTTGCGGACAAAACATTTTAGCAATGACAATAGCCCCTGGTGCAGCCATCACTGATGCTGACAATAAATGTTTTGCAAAGAATATCTGCATTGCCGGATCATTTCCTCCCAATATACCTATATATGCCCCCATAACTGTCCCCGCAATCGTAGCCATCCCTGATACCATCACCAAGAAAAGCTCTGATTTATTCATTTTGGGGAGGTAATTTTTTGCCAAAAGCGGAGATTCTGACATACCTATAAAAATATTTCCTCCTACAACAAGCCCTTCGGCGCCGGATATATTCCGGAACATCCGTCTTAGTACCCATGAGAACCCATAAACAACACGCTGAATAATGCCCCAATAATAAAACAACGACACTAGCGCAGAAAAAACAATCAGGGTAGGCAGGGAATGAATTAGAAAAACTACTCCGTTACTTTTAGAAGCATAGGGTCCTAATAAGAAAGCTACGCCTGCCTGCGTTGCATTTACAATTTTCACAAATATCTTACCCAGATACTCAAAAATAGTCCCGATAAAAGGAACATACAGAATCAACAATACAAAAACGAGTTGAAATAATAATCCGGATAGTACCAGCTTCCAGTCAATGCGTTTACGATTTTCACTAAAAAGATATGCCAGGGCTAATACTGTAATTACACCAAGCAAACCTCGTAATAAAGAAATTCCACTAAAGCCGGTTGACTCGATCATCAGCGGTCGCCCTCCTCTACCCTGCGCAACAGTTCCTCTTTATAAATTTTGGCAAACTCATAATTTTCTTCACGGATAGCATCTTCCATGCGTTCTTCTATTTCATCGCTTTCCATCAATTGCAGCCATTCCTGTAATTTAGCATTGTCATCAATTTCATCCGGATTCAGTTGTTTGGATAAAAGAGTTTCTTTCTCTTTTTCTGGAGAATTTCGTTCATCCAGTATTATACCGCATTTCTGAATAATAGATTCGAGCGTGTAAATATCCGCCTTCATCCGGAGAGCAACTGCTACAGCATCAGATGTGCGGGAGTCTATCCGGATCTCATTTGTTCCATCAGAAAATACCATCTCCGAATAAAAGATGCCATCATCGAACTTATAAATCATAACTTCTAATAAACGGATCTGAAATGCATTCGCAAAACGAACAAATAAGTCATGTGTTAAAGGACGAGGCGGGCGAAGCGCTTCCAATGCGATTGCAATGGATTGTGCTTCTGAAACGCCTACTATCACCGGGATCCGGCGCGGACCATCCTCTGATAAAATCAAAGCATATGCTCCCGACTGCATCTGACTGTTAGTCAATCCCTGTACTCTTAATTTAACTTTTTCGTCCAATGTATAAAATATTAAATTATTAATTGATTTTCTTTTCTAACTCTTGTTCTATATCTTCAAATGTAGTCGTCTGCAAAACAATATTCTTTTCTTCATCCAATAAATAGAGAGTAGGCAACGATGTCAGCAAAAAAAGACCTTCCACATTAATCGTAGCCCCTTTATCATAACCGTTTATCCAATTGGAAGGAATCTGTTTCGTGTATGGCATCCACAGATCCATATCATCTTCCGGATAGACAGACAGTATCACCAAACGTTTTTCGTCTATTAACTGATTAACGATTTCTGATGTATTTAATTGTTCTTTTAATTCATGACAATCTTCACAGGTGGGATCATAAAAGTAAAGCAATAAGATCTCCGACTCAAGCGTGTATAGAGTACCCTCCACACCATTTGCCTGAGTATAAACAAAATCATTCGCTTTCACCAGTTGTTTTCTTGCAGCAACATAATCAAAATTAATTTTGTTGCTATTCGCCTGCTCAACGAAAACATTTACCTTTTCCAATGCCTGTAGCGGCAGATGACAAACACCAGCAAACCACAAACATAAAAACAGAATACAACTCCTTAGAATCATCACTTCACCGATATTATAATACAAAGATAAAAAACAATTGACAATTAATAATTACATTTGTATGGCAAAGCATAAACTTTTATATGATAGACCAGGTTACCCGGGATAAGATTTTAGATGCAGCAAATATTGTAGATGTAGTCTCTGAATTCGTTACTTTACGAAAGCGGGGAGTTAATTATGTAGGTTTATGTCCTTTTCATACCGACAAAACTCCTTCGTTTTATGTCTCTGCATCAAAAAATATATGTAAATGCTTTGCTTGCGGTGAAGGTGGATCGCCTGTTTATTTCATCATGAAACATGAACAACTTAGTTATCATGATGCACTTCGTTTTTTAGCAAAAAAATACAACATCGACGTTCAGGAAAGAGAACTGACCCATGAAGAAAAACAGGCGCAAAGTGACCGTGAAAGTATGTTTATTGTTAACAACTGGGCACAGAAACACTTTTCGTCCCGCCTACACGAACACGAAGAAGGCCTGGCAATCGGATTACGTTATTTTGTTGAACGTGGCTTCAGGGAAGATATCGTAAAAAAATTTCAATTAGGATACAGCCTTGAGAAACGCGATGATCTTTACCAAACGGCCACAAAGCAGGGTTACAAAAAAGATTTCCTTGAAAAAACAGGACTTGTAACATTCTACGAAAACGGTGCAGCAAACGATCGTTACCGGGGACGTGTTATTTTCCCGATTCATACGATGAGTGGAAAAATAGTTGGTTTTGGTGGACGTATTCTGAAAAACAATGAAAAAACGGCCAAATATGTAAACTCACCTGAAAGCGATATCTATCATAAAAGTAATGAGCTATATGGCATCTTCTTTGCGAAACAAGCGATTGCCAAAGCTGATAAATGCTTTTTAGTTGAAGGATATACGGATGTTATTTCAATGCATCAGGCAGGTGTTGAAAATGTGGTTGCCTCATCCGGGACTGCCCTGACACACGGGCAAATACACATGATCCACCGCATAACGAATAATATCACGCTTATCTATGATGGCGATGCTGCCGGAATCAAAGCCGCTATCAGAGGGGTCGATCTGTTGCTGGAAGAAGGTATGAATATAAAAATCGTACTTCTGCCTGATGGAGAAGATCCTGACTCATTTGCACGAAAACACAATGCGTTTGAATTTTCAGTATACCTTCAACAGCATGAAACAGACTTTATACGTTTCAAAACAAAGCTATTATTAAATGAGGCCGGAGACGACCCCATCAAACGGGCAAAACTAATCTCCGAAATTATTCATTCTATCGCAGTCATACCTGACAATATTGTCCGTTCGGTCTATGTTAAGGAATGTAGTGATTTACTTGACATTAAAGAGCAGACATTGCTAAATGAGTTGAATAAAATTCGCGCAAACAAGAGAAATACGTCAACTCAGACCAAAACAATTCCTACAGCAACACTGGCTACTGCTATCCCGCAGAACGAATGGACAGATCAATCAGCACAATTACCGGAAATTACTGAGACAAACATATCTCATCAAGAGACGTCTAGCGTAAAGCATCCTCCAAAAGCTTTTATTTCACCATTTAAAGCATATGAAGAAGCATTGCTTTTATATGTGATACAATATGGAGAACGTACACTGTTTGAATATGTGGAAGAGAATGAATCGATTGTCATCAAAGTGCCCGAATATATCCATTCCGAATTAGGGAATGATGATTTAGCATTTCTGACTCCGCATTACAAGCATATTCTGGACGACGCAATTTCACATTGCCACGAAGCGAATTTCATGGCTGCACGACACTTTCTTTCGCATACAAACCCGTCAGTCAGTCAGACGGCCATCAACCTGACAGGGACAAATCACAAACAATTCTTCGACGAAGTTGAATTAGAAGAAGTAAATGCGGAAATAAAGGAAACCACTGATAAAAAGCAATTGGCTAAACTAGAGAAAATCAAAGAACAAATTCAACAAAAACAAATGGAAGAATTTGAACATGCACTCCGGCGTGATATTTTCGCATTTAAAGAAGCATATGTTATTCAACAAATAAACGCTATAAATAAAAAGATGAAAGAACTGCAAACAAACGGAGATGTTGAAGAAGCAATAAAATTAATGGCCGAACTACAACGATTAAATGAAATTAAAGTGATCCTGAGTAAAGAATTAGGTGAACGAATCATATTAAAAATGTAACTATGTACTTTTTAGAAGCAAACGATATTGTCAAACAATATAGAAACCACCTGGCTTTAGATAATGTCAGCATCCAGGTACCGCAAGGAAAAATATTCGGTCTCCTGGGTCCGAACGGAGCTGGCAAAACAACATTAATACGTATCATCAACCGGATAACAGCGCCTGACAGTGGCACCGTTTACTTTGACGGCCGACCTTCACTACCAAATGATATTTTTCATATCGGCTATCTGCCTGAGGAACGTGGTCTGTATAAAAAAATGAAAGTAGGCGAACAAGCTATTTACTTTGCGCAACTAAAAGGACTTAGTGCTCACGAAGCAAGAAAAAGATTAACTTATTGGTTCGAAAAATTCGACATCATGCCATGGTGGAACAAAAAACTGGAAGAGCTCTCTAAAGGAATGCAACAGAAAGTGCAATTCATTATCACCGTTGTTCACGAACCCGATTTATTGATCTTTGACGAACCATTCAGCGGCTTCGATCCGGTCAATGCTGAATTACTTAAACAGGAAATGCTGGAATTAAAAAAAGCCGGACGTACATTGATTTTCTCTACCCACAACATGGCCTCTGTTGAAGAAATTTGCGATGAAATAGCTTTAATCAACCAATCGAAAGTTGTACTTAACGGAGATATACATCAGATACGCAGCAGGTTTAAAGAAGATATTTTTAGAATCTCTGTAACAAATGAACAAGTTGAACCACAACCAGATCTTTTTTCGGTTCTCTCCCAGAAAAAAACAGCCGAACACACGGATGTACGGATCCATAAATCCTGTAACATTAGTAATTCAGCTTTATTAAATGCATTAACACAACAATATGATATCATTTCCTTTACGGAAGAGCTACCATCCATGAATGATATCTTCATCCGTACGGTTTCAAACAACGATATAAAAACGACTGCACTATGAACAAAATAGGATTAATCATCAGGCGGGAATACCTTCACCGCGTCAGGAAGAAATCATTTATTCTACTAACCCTTCTTACACCGTTATTAATGGCAGCCATGCTATTTGTGCCTTTGTGGTTAGCATCTTTCAAAGGTGATACGATAAATATTGCCATTATTGACCAGACCGGGAAATACGCACCCTTGTTTAAAGATACCGATCATTATAAGTTTCACGATGCAAACCAATCGTTGGAGGAATATCGTGCAGATGAAAATAAAGAATTGTTCGCCGTACTGAATATTTCGGATAATTTATTGGAGAATCCGCAAGCAGCTACCCTTTATTCCGAGAAACAGATCCCTGGCGATTTATCGCGTCTGGTTAACCAGATATTGACCAAACAGATTGAAAGTGATAAACTCGCATCATTTCAGATTCCTGATCTGGAAAACATCATCAAAGAAAGTCGTGTAAATTTTAATATTCAAACTATTAAATGGGGGAAAGACGGTACCGAAAGTTCATCATCAGCAGCAATTGCACACATACTTGGCATTTTATCAACGTTAGCTATATATATGTTTATCATGATGTATGGCTCGATGGTTATGCAAAGTGTAACTGAGGAAAAAACCAGCCGCATTGTAGAAATCATGGTATCATCTGTACGACCTTTTGATTTGATGATTGGAAAAATTATCGGAATTGGCTTGGTTGGAATCACTCAGATCTGCCTATGGGGCATCCTATTATCCATTTTCAGTGGTATCGGGGGGCTGTTTATAGCTGGAGGAATGCCTGTAAATGAGATGCAAACGACTATGGCAATGCAACCGGATATGATGCTTCCCGATGAATTATCCTGGCTTACCCAATTGCAATCATTTAATTTCGGCGAAATACTGTTATACTTTATCCTTTTCTTTATTGGAGGGTATTTATTATATGCATCCGTTTTTGCCGCTATCGGATCTGCAGCAAATGCGCCTGAAGATTCGCAGCAACTTATGATGCCTATTTCTATTTTATTAATATTCGCATTATACGCCGGTATTTACGGCATTAATAATCCTGACGGGCCATTGGCTTTCTGGTGTTCTATGATTCCATTCACCTCGCCTATTGTAATGATAATGCGTATACCATACGAAATACCATTGTGGCAAAAACTTGTTTCAGTCATTCTGCTATATGCTACATCAATCAGCCTGATTTGGATTTCCGCTAAAATATATCGCATAGGAATATTGATGTACGGCAAAAAGCCTCAGTTGAAAGAAATAGTAAAATGGATTACATTCAAATAAAAAAAGAATCCCGAAAAGTATTTCCGGGATTTTCTCATTAAGAAATAATTTAAAACCTTTTAAAAATTATCTCCTTAACCTAAATACGATTTCAAGAGCTTACTACGTGTTCCTTGTCTTAGCCTACGAATGGCTTTTTCTTTGATTTGGCGTACACGTTCACGGGTCAACCCGAATTTGTCGCCAATTTCTTCTAATGTTACTTCCTGACATCCGATACCGAAAAACATTTTAATGATTTCACATTCTCTTTCGGTTAATGTAGCAAGAGCTCTGTCAATTTCTTTCGCCAATGATTCATTCATTAACGATCCGTCAGCAATCGGAGCATCATCATTTACCAGCACATCCAAAAGGCTGTTGTCTTCGCCTTCAACGAACGGAGCATCCACTGAAATATGACGTCCGGATACTTTTAATGTATCCGAAATCTTATCTACCGGGATATCCAGTTCTTCGGCCAATTCTTCGGGCGATGGCTTGCGTTCATGCTCCTGTTCGAAACGGGAAAAAGCTTTACTGATCTTATTCAGCGAACCTACCTGATTCAACGGTAAACGAACAATACGCGACTGTTCAGCCAATGCCTGCAAAATTGATTGACGAATCCACCATACAGCGTATGAAATAAACTTAAACCCTCTCGTTTCATCAAACTTCTCTGCCGCTTTTATCAAACCTAAGTTTCCTTCATTAATTAAATCCGGTAAACTTAAACCCTGATTTTGATACTGCTTTGCTACTGATACAACAAAACGAAGATTTGCCCGAGTTAATTTTTCAAGCGCTTTACGGTCACCTTTTTTTATGGCTTGCGCCAATTCAACTTCCTCTTCTACCGTAATAAGATCTTCACGCCCAATCTCTTGAAGATATTTATCCAGCGAAGCACTTTCGCGATTGGTGATGGACTTTGTAATCTTTAATTGTCTCATCCACTATTAAAAATTGAAATATGGGATGCAAAGATAGCATTTTTTCGGAATATCCATCTGTGTCATCCCAACTTTTTTAACATTCTCGTTTATTATAACAATCTTTATGTTCAATTTGTTCGATTTTATCATTTATTTTCAATCGACCAAATTTATAGCATATAAACGTGTTTCACCATTCGGATAAAAACCTTTGATAAATAATCCGGTTTCATCGGAAACACCTTTTACAATCTTATCAACCATCCGGTAAAGATCTTCCGGATCACTTACACGCTGGTTATTAACCATCATGATCACAAATCCTTTACGAATTCCGGCTTCCTGAACTTTACCTTTACTAATACCATTTACTTCTATTCCATAAGTTACTCCATATTCTTTTTTCTGTTCATCAGAAAGTGCACGGAATGCAGCACCCAAAATCTCTGCACTATCTCCACCCTTCTTTATAACTTCCGTACTACCCTGCATATTCCGAAGTTCTATTGTAAATGTTTTAGATGATCCGTAACGGTCAACCTCAACTTTTACTTTATCCCCCGGACGGTATTTATTTACCTGTTCCTGCAATGCACCTGAAGAACGTACTTTTACACCATTTACGGATGTAATAACATCTCCGATTTCTAATCCTGCTTCTTTAGCAGAACTACGTTGTGCAAATTCGGCAACATAAGCACCTTCAAGCACTTTGATCTTCGAGTCATTCTGTTTTGCATCTTGTGCATTCTGGATTACCACACCCAATACAGCACGTTGAACTGCCCCGTATTGTTTTAAATCACCTACAACTTTTCCTGCAATACTAATAGGTACGGCGAATGAATAGCCTGCGAAGTTCCCGGTTTCAGAATATATAGCTGTATTTATACCCACTAATTCTCCTTTCGTATTAACCAAAGCTCCCCCACTATTTCCGGGATTAACAGCTGCATCTGTCTGGATAAATGATTCAATCTTATTCTTGTCTGAATTACCAGTCATAATCGAACGTCCTTTAGCACTGACAATACCAGCTGTAACGGTTGATTTCAGATTAAACGGATTTCCTACTGCCAACACCCATTCACCAATTTTTAATTGTTCTGAATCACCAAAAGAGAGTGTCTGTAAATCAGTGGCATCAATCTTTATCAATGCGATATCCGTACTAGGATCCGCACCAACAATTTTAGCTTTAAAATTCTGATTATCATTCAATGTGACTTCTATTTCATCAGCCCCCTCAACGACATGATTATTTGTTATTATATATCCGTCAGTCGAAATAATAACACCTGAACCTGCCCCAACACGAGGTTGCTGTTGACGTGGCGAACCTCCCCGGTATCCGAAAAAGAATTCAAACGGATCAAAATACTCCCCTCCTCTTCCTCCTGACGAGGCTTGTGCTTTCGCTGTAGATTTTATATGTACAACGGCATGAATTGCCTTTTCTGCGGCATAAGTAAAATCTGTGTTTTCAGCTGCACTACCCAAACTTGTCAAACGATACGGCTGCTTAAACAAAGAACTATCTTCCGACGAGACTGATTGAAATCCTCTATTATCTTGTTTCAATAAATAACTCACAGCTCCAATAGACGTAGCAACACTCACTACAATTATTGCAAGAACCGCAATTACTTTTTTCCATGTTGTTTTCATCGCTCTACTATTTATTTAAATTAAACCTTAAATTTAACATTTTCATTTCTCCAAATATAACTTCAAAAAAGATACATTTATTCATTTTCTTCCTGACTTTTCAAGTCTTTTAACTCAAACCCATCACTGGTTAACCGCACTTAACGCTCAAAAAGCATTCCTTATCCGATTTTAACAATTCATGTCAGCCATTTTGACAGATGCTGATAAAAAGACACAAGCGAAGTTGTATATATAAAATCAGAAAACCATTTGACACGAACAAAGCTAACCATCTAAACAACAGACATATTTACAACAAGAAAACAGACACTTTTCTTTTCTGAGTAAATAAAATGATAATATAAAGACGTAATAACTTACAAAAAGTTTAAACACCCCTCCTGTTTTATGATAGCATATTGGGATATGCAAGTGATAATTCTGTGCATCCTTTTATCTGACAAGATCTATAATCAGTGATGGTTACTCTCATCATCCACACTGTATAAAGATTGCAAAATAGAGGATTATACAACCGGTTTCCTAAAACAAAACATTCAATACTATATCTTTAGAATCTCCACTTAAAACCGTAACATTGGCTGTGCCGGCTATTTCAGTTTGATTACCTTCTGCATAGAATACTACAAAATAAAGAGTTACATGTTGAAACGACGGAATATTCATATCAGCAAAATTCAGACTAAATATAGCTTCTCCATCTTCATTTGTTTTCAGCACGATATAAGCACCTTCAGGATTTGTAGCAGATGTTACCTCCTCTAAATACAGAGATACATTCTCTCCGACTTTAGCTTCACCCTGAGCATTTTCTACTTTTACAGTGATAACGGTATCCCCTATAGGAGAGCTTTTGTCACCACATGAAACTAAAACCGACAAGAAGAAGATAAACAACCCAAACCAATACAAATTCCTTTTCATTCTCTTTCTTTATTTAATAAAAGTTGAAACTTTCCATATAACATTCGTTGATACAAATTTGTTTTTTGTGCGGTTCCTATATTAACATTCGAAAAATTCACGTAGTTTTGTTCTGATGTAGCAGACCGGTCTGTCACTGATTTTTTTACAGAATGAGAGGAAAGTCCGGGCAACGTAGAGCACCATCCTTCCTAATGGGAAGCTGTTCGCGAGGGCAGAGTAGTGTTACAGAAAAGAACCGCCTTGCCACAGCAGGGTAAGGGTGAAAAGGCGAGGTAAGAGCTAACCGCTCCCATAGTAATATGTGAGGCAGTACGCCTGATGTATTGCAAGCTCATGTATACCGATGCAGTAGGATAGTTGGTCTCGATATCGGGGTGATAAATCGTTATAGATATATTGGTGATAATGAACCTAGATAATCGAGTAGGAGGAAAACGAAGTAGTATTCTTCCTACTTTCGTTTTCCGACCTCTCACACCACCGGACAAGCGGTTCCGCATCCGGCGGTTCCTTATCTACGATGCAATTTACTGT
>JAITVY010000016.1 GCA_031285565.1 Tannerella sp.
TTTTGTCTTTTCGCAAAGACCGAAACAAAAACATTTTTCGCTTATCTGACTGCTATTGAGAACTTTTTCCTACTTTTGTCCCTGCAAGTCTGCAGGTGCAGATTTTTGGTATAAATACTATGTGTTATTGGAACTTTCTGGTATCGTGTGAATATCCGGCGTGAAGAGATTGGGCTTCGGATGGCTTTGGGTTCTTCACGCAAAGGCATCAAAGGATTATTGATTGTGGAAGGTCTTCTATTATTGACTCTCATCACCCTCCCGGCTCTTTTGATCGAATGGCAATTTGTACATGCAGGATTAATAGAAACATATGGGAAAGGATATTCGCAGGTGACCTATCTCCCGGACAGGATATTTCTTCGTTTCCTGATCACGAATGGACTTACCTGGCTGCTGATGGCAATCGTTATTGTGATATCAATCTGGCTTCCTGCCCGCAGGGCTTCGTTGCTTGCTCCTGCTGATGCATTGCATTACGAATGAAAAGAATGGTTAATGACGCTGAATATGGAATGTGGAATATTGAATCTTGACTATTAATTTGTTAAATTAACCTATTGGTCGAACAAAAGGCCTGTTACGTCGATTTTATTATATGAAAACTATCCGGCGCTTTATCTTTGTTACAGAAGATTTATTACATGTTCTCTGAAAAAAGATATATACTGATTGGCTTTATCATATCTGCGCTCCTAACCCTTTTCGTAAACTTCACATTAATAATGCGCACGTATGAAAGGCTTTTTAATAACAATCCCGTAACAGCTTTTATTCCCCACTTCGAGGGGAATTACCTGTATTTTTCGCTGGCATGGTTTTTCCTTTATGCGTTCATTTTGTTTATATTAACTTTCCAGCTTTACAAATTGGGCGAACGCCTGTTCAGAAACAAGGAATACAAAACCATTCTTTTTGTAATCGGTATAATTATTATTATCGCTTTTATTTTGATTCAATTTTATCCGTTGATACACCGGAGTATTGCAGAAGACATCCTGAAATTCGACATGCCTTATCCTCCCGGAAGGCATATATTTATGAAACAGGCAATGCCGTTTGATCCCAAAATTCCATTCCTCTGGCCACTCAATCCTCCTTTTTTCCCCCGCCCATTAGTTACGGAACACATATTTGTTTTGATTACAGTCATCCTCAGTGTAGTGTTGATACGGTTAGTGAGCAGCCGCCACCAAATGATACTGGAATTTGAAAAGCTGAAAACTGAAAAGCTACAAACATCTTACAATGCATTAATGGGACAGATAAATCCGCATTTTTTCTTTAATTCGCTGAACGGATTAAACTCCCTGATAAGAAGCGGTGAGCAGGAACAGACCCTGAAATACCTGAATGAACTTTCTAGCATTTTTCGTTATGTTCTTCAAAGCAATAAAAAAGAGCTGGTTACACTGGCAGAAGAATTACAGTTTACGAAAGCTTATACCTATTTGTTAAGTGTCCGTTATGAAGGAAAGTTGTTCTTTACTATCCATGCGGAATCCAGCTGTTTACTTTGCTACCTGCCTATCCTCAGCATTCTTCCTTTGGTAGAAAACGCAGTAAAACACAATATTATCAGCAAACAATATCCATTGCAGGTAGATATTTATACCGATAAAGACAAACAACTGGTCGTTTCCAACCAGATACAACCCAAGACAGAAGAAAACAATGGAAGCGGAATCGGACTCCGAAACCTCTGGGCACGCTATCAAATGCTTACCGGAAAAGACATTTCTATCTCACAACATAAAGGCTATTTCAAGGTAACATTACCTCTTTTAAACTCACCTGTAAAACTATGAAGTGATAAAAAATATCGTATGAAAGCAATCATTATCGAAGACGAGACTGCTGCAATAAACAGCCTGAGAGCAATACTTTACAAAAACAATATTGTAAATATAGATATTGTTGCCGAGTTAGAGAGTATCGAGGAGTGCGTGACTTATTTCACACATATGAAACACCCCGATATCATTTTTATTGATATCCACCTGGCAGATGGAACGGCATTTAAGATATTTGAAAAAGTAAAGGTGAATGCGCCTGTTATTTTCACTACCGCCTATGAGGAATATGCGCTAAGAGCCTTCCAGCTAAACAGCATCGACTATTTACTTAAACCGATTACCCAGGAAGCCCTGGAAGTTGCATTGAATAAATTTGTTAAGCTAAAATATATTGCATCTGAAAATGAAACTACCTCTCCGGATTTGCTAAATGTATATTTTGAAAGATTGCACAAAGCGATCGGCAGCGTCCATGAGATGATAAACAAAGAACAGGCAGAACAACCCTTGTTTGTAAAAGAGGGTAATAAAATTGTTCGGATACACCCAAATGAGATTCTCTATCTGGAAGGGTACGGCGATTATGTAAAAATTCATCATGTTAACGGAAAAGTTCTCCTGTCGCATGTCAGTCTTAAACGGTTTGAAACATGCCTGAATGAAAAAAGATTCTGCCGTGTCCACCGCTCCTATATAATATCAATTCCACATATTAATTATATTGAGAAGAAACGTATCCAGATCGGAAAAGAATTGATTCCGGTAAGCGATTCTTATTATCCAACTCTTTTAAATCAATTGACGCTGCAGGAATAAGCTAAGAAACTGTTACTAATTTTACAGTTTTACCTTATAGAACAATTCCGAGATTGTACATGAGACTGTAAGTCCTATTATATTGCTTTGAAATTTATTATTTTGCAATTTCTGGCTTTCATAAAAAACTGCTGCACTGATTAAGCCGTTACGAACAGGGAAATCCAGACCGGCGCTTGCTCTCCATAACAACCCATCTTTTTTACTTATGCTTAAATAGCTGTTTGACATTTTCAATCCGGCTTTATATTTCATCCGTTTCCAATAGCTGTTGGCATAGTAGCTTTCCGGAGAAAAACAAACGCCACCACTAAATTCGTGTGTATCATTAAACGTTACCCGCGAATCGCCCGATGACAACGAACTATACTGATGAAATGTGTAATCAAGGCCATATGTCATTTTTTTGTGTATAAGATTGCCTCCAAGCCCGAAAAACTGAGGTAAATACTGATCGGCGCCTTTTTGGGATTCTTCGGTTGATGTGAGTGAGGTCGTGATCGTTTGTTTGTTATCAATATTGAGCTTGTGCTGATACCCGTAGACAGCCCCTAATGTCAATACGGTATTTTTTCCCAATGCACGTTCGTACTGGATGCCAAAATCTGCATATAAGGCGTTAGCCTGCATATTTTGAGTGATAGTCATACCGTCTTGTGTTTCAATCTGCTTCATATTTCCAAAAACATAACTCAGGTTAACCCCTACAGATATTTTTCGCGGCAGTAAAAAAGCATTGGAGAATGATGCTTTTGAAAGTCCGCCGGAGCCTTCGAACACACTACTGACTGTCGACCCAGACGTACCTTCAAGATCCTGAGTACTCTGGAAATAATACCCTACAGAGCTATAGGGGGTTACACTTACAGCAGTATACCAACGTGGCATAACACGACCTCCCATCATAAAAGCAGATACATTTCCCGTAAAAGCATCATTGGAATTATTGTTCGACTTATATGATTCATATTTTGCAAAACCGGATACGTCAACTATTAATTTACATGAATCCATACCGACCAGTCCGGCCGGATTATCCGTATTTATAAATAACAGGTTCCGGGAACCATAAGCTGCTCCTCCCATAGCAGAATTTTGTCCATGCAGGCCTGTAGTAATTTCACCGATACCAAACATGGAATAAGGAGAAGATGTCATAACGTTTTGGCCTATAGCATGATAAGAAACGAATAATAAAAGAAATACTGGTTTAATAGCTTTCATATATTTTATAAGTTAATTGTAAAACGATTGGGTTATGCCCATCTTTATTACTGAAAGTCATGTTCTTAATTGTTTTTGTATAATCATCACTGCCAAAAACAAGTTGTAAGTTATGTTTATTCACTCCAAATGCCCCTAACTCCTGTTGCATAAAATCAGTGACATCAAAATAATAATATGTATTAGCGTCGTATGTATCATCTTTTATCAACACACCGCTTTGTACTTCCTCTCCCAGATAATCTGTTACAGCATTTGTGATAACATTATTTTCATCAGCAATGTACAGGTAAATATTCTCTGGGAGTGAGTTATAATCCGAATAAGTTCCCGGTTCAGGATAGATAATCAATGTTGCCTGTGTTATTGTAACTTTCTCCCCGAATTGCATTAAATTATTAAGATATGGGATTTCCAGCTTAGCATACCAACCTACTCCTCCCATAATAAAACCTTTGTTTTCTAATAATTCAGACTGAATTTCTTCTTCATTTACATAGGGTTCAATGATTGTCCCTGTAGGATCATATCCGATATGATTGAACTGAGTTGTGGTATTGGGTGTAAACAGGATCTCTATCTGAGTTCCCAAAGCATCTGCCGCCTTGTAACGTAAAGACAATGCTGCCGATGTATCAGCCACTGAAAAAGCCAGCAGAGACTGGCTTACTTCTTCATCGGGAATAATGACAATCCCTTTGAAGTAATCCTCAAAACGATCGGAAGATACAGCCATATCACGCCGATGCAACTTATCCAGCAGGTCCTGCCCTAATTCATCCGAAAGACGTATTTCCATCAATTCAGAGCCAGTCGATTTCGGATTATAGGTATAACTACCCAAAGGCTCCGGGTCATAACTCACTGTATTTTTATTATATAAATAGCCATTATCATTTAAGATAATTTTTTCAGTCAGAAGATGAATGTTGTATTTTTGTATCTGCGTAGTATCTCCTATGGAATATCCGCTGCGTTTCAAATATAACACAATAGAATCCATCATAACGATGCCATCCGCATCCGTATTGTAAGACGGCCGGTTATAGGCAATATATCCGGAAGCGAAAACACTGCCCCAGACAGGATGTTTATACTGTCCTGCCAATACGATCTCGAGACCTGAAGTTTCCAGTGAATCTATTAAAACTGATGAAACTTTTATCGTGGTTGAATCAGAAAACACACTCCGGATAGATGCGCCGACTAATTCTTCCCCATATGTATTCTGGTCGTTGTAGCATGATGATAGAATAATGAATATCATCAAAAAACTGATAAGAAAAGCTGATTTATACATTATTGATTCTGGTTTATGACTAATTTCCGGCACAAAGAATCGACTTATATTTTTCTTTTACAACTGAAAACTATCAACAGCCTGTTATTTTCGGTCAACCGTGTAATCCGGTCGCTTACTGTTTTTTTATGATTAAATAAGTACAAACCAGACTTCATCTGCCGCTCCTTATTGTTCACCGAACAGAATGGCCTGTTCGCAGATTTAATTTGTCATCCATTCCGCAAGCATGTTTATTTGCGGACAATTTAGGACAATTAATAAATGAGATAATATGAAAGTATTTAAAATGACGATCGCTTCGCTGGCTATTTTATCTTTCCTTTTTGTAACTTCCTGTAGCGATGACGATGACGATCTGATAGGTAAATGGTACCGGGTATCCGACTTCGACGGTTTAGCAAGAGGGCACGCTGCTTCTTTCACGATCGACAATAAAGGTTACTTATACGGAGGTTATAATGGTAAAAACCGTCTTGCCGATTTATGGGAATACGATATGGATATGGATTTCTGGACCCAGAAAGCTGATTTGCCCGGTAGTGCAAGAAATTCGGCCACAGCTTTTTCTATAGATAATAAAGGGTATGTAGGAACCGGATTTGACGGAACAAGTTATTTAAAAGATTTTTGGGAATATAATTCTACAGCAAATGAATGGATTCAAAAAACCGACTTTCCGGGTTCAGCCCGTTATGAAGCCGTAGCTTTTAGTGTTTCGGGAAAAGGATATATCGGTTGCGGATATGATGACAATTACTTAAAAGATTTTTATGCATTTAATCCTTCAACAAATTCCTGGGAACAGATTGTCAGTATAGGGGGATCGAAACGCAGGGCGGCAACCAGTTTTGTAATAAATAATATAGCTTATATATGCTGTGGCAACAATAATGGCGAATATATTTATGATTTCTGGAAATATGACCCAACCTCTGGTTTATGGACACAATTACGTGATATTGCAGATACGGATGATGACGATTATGATGACGACTACGCTATTGTACGGCAGTATGGCGTGGCGTTCGTCATTGACGGACATGGATATGTGGCATGCGGCGAAAGCGGAAGTTTACGCACAGATACCTGGAGATATGACCCGGGCAGAGATATCTGGGAAAATGTAGCTAAGTTCAAAGGATCAGCCCGTACTGCAACAGCTGCTTTTTCCAACGGAGAAAGAGGATATGTGACAACTGGAAAAAGCAGTACTTATTATTTTGACGACATTTGGGAACTTCACCCTTATGAATACGATGACGATGATTATTAATAGAAAAAAAATAGTTGTAGGATTAGTAATATTAGCAGTTATATTTTCTTACACATTCTTCTGCAGTACAGGGAAAATACGCTTTTTACAAAACAGGCAAATGGAACTGCAGACATTTCAATTGAAGGATGGTTGGGGGTATCAAATTCTTATTGATAAAAAAGTTTTTATTTATCAGCCAACCATTCCTGCAATTGATTCGGTAAAACCTTTTCCCGATGAAGTTAGTGCCGGTAAGGTAGGAATGCTGGTATTGAAACGTCTACAATCAAAACAAAGCCCGGGCGTTACGCCGGATGAAATAAGTCATTTACTCGCTTATTAAATCAGAAGTTAAAGTAGTCACTTCAAAAAGTAGTTAGTAGCCTATAGTTGGTAGTTAGTAGAATTAATAATCCGTTCTACTTGACTTCTTGACTACTAACGAAGTGATAATTTCTTTGACTACTGATTCGCCTGTATGATTAATCAACAGGTCAATCTTCCCTATTGCTTCACCAGCCAGTTCGTCAAACGTTCTGATATGTTGTGTATTGGTTTGCCAGAAAAACTTAGGTTCCTGCGCATTTTTGAAAAGCCTTTTCCCGTGATATAATGCTACAACTCTGTCAGTTTCGCTATGGATGATTAACTTGGGTATATTTTCTATGGTTTTGATATCTCTTTCGGCAATATATTCCTGATTAAAGACATCTGCATTCCTTCTCATTTCATTGCGGAGAATGAACGTCGGTATAAAATCCAGAGCAAGATTCTGGGCAGAACTCAGGCTTCCGTCAAGAACCAGTGCATCCACATCCTGTTGCCGGTCACTGACCAGTTTAGCAGCTATTTGTCCTCCTAAAGACATTCCGAAAACAATTACTTTTAAAGAATCATGCCGGGTTGACAAAAAATCATCAAAAGCAGCTTTCGTGTCTTTCAACACACCCTTATAGTCCGGTTTGCCGGTGGATTTACCGTATCCCCGCCAGTCGACAACACATACATTATAGTTACCTTCCAGCAGTGCGCTTATCGTTGTCTTATAAGTTGAAACATTTCCGCCATTCCCATGTACCAGGAAAATATTTGCTTTCGGCGAATCGCATTCGAAATAATAGTTATGAATTGTTATCCCCTTTTCGACATCAACCGGTTTTTCTTCAAAAACAAGTTCACCCATATCTTCAAAGTCCGGACTTGGCTTATAAAACATTTTTGATTCATTATAGATATATCTCCCGATGGATGTTGTAGTCTTAATTCCGGTTCCAACCCCGCGAACCGTGTGACCTGTCCCTATCAAAGCGCCACGAATCATATGTTTTCCTACAAAACCGACTCCACGGACAATATTTTTTACCCCGAGCCCAATACCCCGGCTCGTATATTTCAGGGCGATATAAGACGGTTTTTGATTGCAATCGCCAAAACGGAACCATTCAGTATAGAGTATACCGCCTATATTGGATTTTATAATAACATAGGGCTGCTTCCGTATATAAATAACTTCATATTTTGCATATCCATCCGGCATATATGTGATTGTATTATTTAAAATAAGCATATCCTGCTTATCCCCGGGTTCGATGATGATATCTTCAAAATAAGAATCAAATATCACAGCATCCGTGTGATATACAGACGCATCCGTGTTGACAAATGGAACATTATCCCATGTAATCTCATTCATTTTGAATGATCCCGGTATATCGGATGAAATTTCATGTACTCCGTGAAGATTAGAAAGAATCGTCTTAGCTCTTAACCTGCGGTGTTCTTGTGTAAATGATTTCGGATCAATACATCTCATCCCCCTACCTAAATAGCGGATATACGACATATTGAATATACTATCACTAAAATGAAGTTTATACCCTCCGCTGGTAATATAAACCGTATCCACACTTTCAAAACCATTTTCAAATATTTCATCTGGTTCCTGTCCCGATACCAGACTGTTTATGAAACACACAAACGCTATTATTAAGTAGCACTTCAAATTCATTTTACATTCTAACAGTTACTAATAATCAGTTATTCCTATCTTATAAAAAAGATGGACACATTAATACCGCAAATGTAAAAGGATTCTTACTGTATGCGAAAAGAAAGGGACGGGCTGCGTAGATTTGTGACGAATGGGAAAGGTTTAAGGATTTCCGATTTGATCTTTCAATGTATTTACAGATGCCCTCGAAATAGGTATTTCCTGGTTTATATACCGGAGTGCAAAACGATAGCCACGGGAATTCCCCTTTATTTCTGTAACATAGTGTGTGTTTACCATAAAAGCCCGGTGACAACGGATAATAAAAGGATAATCTTTTAAGGAATCTTCGATCCGTTTAATTGTAGTACGCAGCATTTTTTGCCGGTTCTGACCTTCCTCCCGAAAGTTTATTTTCACATAATTACCACAGGCTTCCACATACAGTATCGCGTCTGCCGGTAATTCCACTGATTCTTTAGTTGCACCGGTTAATGTCAGCAATACATCAGTTCCGGATGGCTTATCCTCATTCTCTTTCTTCGTCAATATGAGGTTCAATTCCTGTAATTGATATAAAGAAAATGCCAGCGAACGGTTATAATTCACAATAGCCAACACAAATACCGGTACAGGACTGACTATTAGTGTTGCAATAAACAGTTCTATAAATATGTTTATGAAATCCTGCATTGACACATCCCGATAAAGCACCTGACAGATACCATGTGCTATTCCGTTGGTGACTCCAACGATGAATACAGAGAAAACAGTATGGAGAATATGGATCACCGCCAAAATTTGAGGGGTAAAAAATTATAGTTTTATCTTTGCGATAAAAAAAAATATATATGCAAAAAGATGGTTATAGTTTGTTGTTACCCTCCGGTTTATTAGATTACTTCCAGATTATAGAAGTAAAAGAAAATCCGGGAGAGATAATAATCTATTTAGAAG
>JAITVY010000104.1 GCA_031285565.1 Tannerella sp.
TTTCAGTGCAGGGAGTTTATGAGTTATCTTCCTGCACTGTTTTTTTTGTAATATTCGATTAAAGATAATATATTTGAATTATAATAATGCTTGTGGTATTATTGCGGATAATCATATAAATTAATATATGTTTTTTTCCTTTTACGCAGTCCGTCATCTCGAATAAAATGAGAGATCTCATTAATGCCATGTTTCTTCAACTCTTATGCGGTTTCTCCCGTTGGTCGAAATGACGATCGTTTTTAATGCTTACATTCTATCCTTCCACCTAAATTCCCCTTTAGGGGCTAGGGGTCATTCCTTTCTAAGGGGTATTTATTACGTTCCAATCCGGAGGCGTTACATTTAATAGATGCTTCACAAAAAAGTCATATCGTTTACGATCCCCGAATTCACCCCCTAAGGTATGATTTATTCCCGGAACAACCACCAATTCAAACTCTTTTTTTGCTTTTATCAACGCATTTACCGCCTGCATCGTCGAAGCCGGGTCTACATTATCATCCAATTCGCCAACCATCAGCATCAGCGGCCGGGTAAGCAGATGTGCATTTTCCACATTGCTACATGCAATATAACTACTATCAACCGGATATCCCATCCACTGTTCATTCCACCAGATCTTATCCATCCGGTTGTCATGACATCCACAACCGGCATAAGCCGCTTTATAAAATTCGGGATGGAAAAGAACGGCAGCCATTGCTTCCTGTCCGCCGGCAGAGCCGCCAAAGATACCAACCCGTTCGATATCCATATACGGATATTTCTCTGCAGCAGCTTTTATCCAAGGGATACGGTCGGGAAAGCCAGCATCTTTCAGATTTTTATAACAAACGCTTTCAAATGCTTTGCTACGAAAAGACGTTGTCATACCATCGCACTGAACGACGATAAAACCAAGTTCCGCAATTATCTGATGATAATATTGTAACGCACGGAATGCTTTGGGCGTATAAGCGCTTCCCGGTCCGGAATAGATATATTCAAGGACAGGATATTTCTTATCCGGATCAAAATTGGTCGGACGGAAAATCACACCCCAGATGTCGGTTTTCCCATCACGTCCTTTGGCTACAAAAGTTTCCGGAGCAATCCAACCCATCTCTTTCAGGTTGGCAAGATCACACTCTTCCAGAGTCATCAGTATTTTTCCGTCTTTAGCATTACGAAGCACGGTTTTGGGCGCCATATCCACTTTCGACCATTTATCGACAAAATACCGGATGTCTTTGGAAAACCATGCAGTGTGCATCCCTTCTTCCGGCGTCAGGCATGTTAACCCCGTACCGTCCATTTTAATACTATAATAACGAATAAAATAAGGGTCTTCGTTTTCCACCATACCGTTTGCTGAGAAATAAATCTGACGTTTGTCTTCATCCACATGGATGACATCACGCACATACCATTCGCCTTTGGTTATTTGTTGTTTAACCTTTCCGGACGACCGGTCAATCAGATACAGGTGGTTCCAGTTATCGCGTTCGCTCATCCAGATCGTTTCTTTTCCGCTTTTAAGGTTATATTTATAGTATCTGGTGTAATTCACATATGTATCACTTGTTTCTTCAATAACCGTACGTACAACACCGGTTTCTGCCGATAATTCCAATACGCGATATACCTGATGTCCACGCTGGTTATAATCAAACATTAGATTCCGGCTGTCCTTATCCCATTCAAGCCTGTCTACATCATATTGCGAAGTAAACAGTTTCGTAGATGGTGAAACCACTTTCCCGTCTTCCACATGAAAAATACAAGGGACACTGAAAGGTAGTGCATCTCCCGGTTTCGCATATTCGCGTTTGTGCAGTTTGGGTTGTAACTGATCCGAAGGCGACGATTCGATCATATAAAAATATTGTTTCTCAGCCGGACGAATCTTTAATGATGCCACTTTCCGCGAATCAGGCGACCACTGTATATATGCCGAATAATATTCTCCCGGAGCACCATCGGTACTCAAAGCCTTTTCTTTTCCGGTTGCTACATCCTTGACGTATACATTACTATTTTTGATAAAAGCCATGTATTTCTTGTCGGGAGAAGGAATAGAGTCGCCGGTACGTTGTTCATCTCTTTCCGCCCAATATTGATCCGATCTCCACTGAAAGTTTTTGCGTTCTTCCAGGAGACGTGTTTTCATTGTATCGGGCATTGTTGTGCGCTGTTTTTTTTCAGCATCAACCACTACATATTCTTCTCCGTCGGGTGTATCCCTGACATACCAGAATTTACGCGAATCGTCGATCCATCGCGGGGTAATATTAGCATTCGGAACGGCATTTTTATACTTTTCGGGCAACGATAATGCCCGTTTATAATCCTCAATTGTTCCCTGTGCCGAAAGCATAGTGGGAAACAATAAAACACTTGCTATGGCAAATAGCTTAAGGTTGTTTTTCATCGTTTATTCTATTGGTTAAAAAAAGCTTCTGCTTTTCACGGTTTGGAAACCATTCGTCATGTCGAACGTTTTAAGTAGTGAGAGCAGAAGCCGAATAAATTCGGATTATGCCGAGTCACGCAAAACGACTAATCTTATTGAACGAATGTGAGACATCTCAGAAACACAATATTTTCAGTTTTTATGAGATTTCTCCATTCAGTCGAAATGACGACTGGTACTTCATTTTCAATTTTCCACTTTCAATTTTCAATTAATAGAGCTCAAAGCTATTTCTTAATTTTCACTTTTGTTTTCAGAGGATCAAAACCTCTGCCGAAGACACCCATCACACTGGCAACAGAGATCAATGCCTCATCATCGACGCTCTTTATAATCTGATAAAGCGTACTGAGTTCATATTTACGTGCCATAATGACCAAAATCCGTCGTTCTTCCTTCGAATACCAGCCGGTCCCATGAAGGGCAGTGACTCCCCGGTGCAGGTCATTATTAATTTTCGTTGCGATTTCGTCATACTTATTGGAAAAGACTAATATTTGAACAGATTGTTTGGTACCTGATAACAATAAATCAACCGAATATGAAAATACCGCCATCACAACATAACCGTATACGACTGTGCGGAAATCCCAGCTAATGAAAAACGAAGAACCGACGATTATCAGGTCCGAATACAGAAATATTTTGCCGGGCGAAATATCCCGGTATTTATTGACGATCCATGCAATGATATCTGTCCCTCCGGCGCTGCCTCCCTGCGAAAAAGTAATCGCAGTTCCGGCACCGCTAACAATGCCACCTAGGATTGCACACAGCAATTTGTCACTTTCTACAAATGATCTTGTAATTAATTCGGGCTCCGGCAAAATTGCCAGCATGGAGAACGTAAAAAATATACCATAAATCGTTTTGAAACCGAAGCCTGTCCCCAGCATCTTAATGCCGATAAGCACAAGGATTGCATTTACCGCAAAAAAGCCATACTGTACAGGTATTACCTTGCCGGATAAATAATAAATAACTGTAGCAAATCCGGTTGCTCCCCCTCCCACTATTTCGTTCGGAATTAAAAATGCTTTCCACGCAAAAACGTAGACAAACAATCCGAACGAAATAATAAAATAACTCTTAAGTACCTTATAAAGTGACATATTGCCTATCCCCATCGTATTCGATTATCCCCTGTGCAAATATAGTGAAAGTCGAAGACAATCACGAAAGCTTGCTTTCAGGGATTGTTAAGACGCATCCTATATTCTGTAAATATATCAAAATCTTTTCACTCCACACTCCATTCAGATAACCCGGCTGCATTTTTCTCCGGTAAAACAACCTCTATTTTAACAGCTGTTGTTTTAACCGGCTCGAACCGGACTTTGTTATTTACCCCTTTCAGGATTTTATAATCCGTAGTGTTTTTTACCGGTTGCCAGCTTCCTGACGTATCTTTATAATATATTTTCCAGCTCTGTGGTAGCCGGCATCCTCCCCATGGTGCATCATCATACCAGAAAACAGATGAAGAAGAGACCTCCTGCGGCAAATTAAATTCATACGCAATCCATTCTGTCGTTCCTTCTTTCGGCCACCAATGATAATAGGGTGCAGTACGGTCGTTTTCATCCTGCGGTACTAATCCGTCATTAATAGCACTAATCGATTTCGCTTCGTGTGACGCTGTTACTTTAGCATCCGATGTAATCGTTGGAGGCATTTTCGGACGTGTAGCGCTTACATCCTGCGGCAACCATACTGCCATCTCCCCGCTACCACGATGCGCCCATGCATAATACGGGATCAATGTCAGCGAAACATCTTTCGTCTGTAAACGTCCGTCGTCATTATATTCCAATGCCTGTGCCTTCGTTTTCAACTGATTAATACCGCATAACATATCCGCCTTTTTCTCAACTGCAAATTGGGGTTTCCTGTTCATAAATACGCTCAACACGCTAAAATCATTATCCGCCCATTCCGCACAATAAACGATAGGACCACGCTCCACGGCTATTTTTCCACGGTCAGCTTCTACTTTACTATTCGCCCTTACCGTACGGGGTTCCATATCAAACTGAACATCAACAACGTCACCTTTTTTCCAGTTACGGTCAATGACGAAATATCCTTTTTCTATTTTCCCTTCAACCGGAGTTCCGTTTACTTTTACCGTATACTTTAATTCTTTATCATCAGTGTATGTATACAGGTCGCTCGGCACCACCTCATCACATAACCATCCCGGTATGCGGACATTCAGTGCAAACTGCTGTTTCCCACGGGGAGCAACTTCTATGCGTATATCCCCATTCCACGGATATTCGGTTGTTTGGGTAAGCGTTAGTTTTTTACCATCTACCTCCATATCCGAAGTATTACCCATAAACAGGTTTACATATACGTTTTTATCTTTTACGGCATATACATAACCCGGAAGTGAAGGTATAAACCGGCATACATTGGAAGGACAGCAGGCACATCCAAACCAGGGTTGACGCTGGTGTTGTCCGATAGATTCCAACGGATTCGGATAAAAGAAACCTCCACCGTCTAATGATACGCCGGATATTAAACCATTGTAAAGCGTTCTTTCCAATACATCATAGTATTTTGATTCCCCATGCAAAAGGAACAAACGGTAGTTCCAGTATACATTACCAATCGCTGCACAGGTTTCGCAGTAAGCCGACATATTTGGCAGTTCATAATTCTTACCAAAAGCTTCCCCATGATTAGTCGCCCCGATACCTCCGGTAATATACAATTTCTTTGTAGCCACATTATCCCATATATGATCAATCGCATGTATATAACCCGTATCGCCGGTAAGTGCAGCAACATCAGCCATTCCCGAATACATATAAGCAGCACGTACGGCATGACCCACGGCTTCATCCTGTTCCAATACCGGTTTATGCGCCTGGCTATATTCATCTGTGCGTTCGGTATAACCGCGTTTATCCAGAAAGAATTTGGCAAGGTCAAGGTATTTCTTTTCTCCCGTAACCAGATAAAGTTTGGCAAGCGCCATTTCTGCAATCTGATGACCGGGTACCTTTACCTCTTTTCCGGGTGCATCCCCAATCTCACGTTCTATACAATCGGCATATTTGATAGCAATATCCAGGAAGTTACGTTTTCCGGTTGCCTGATAATGAGCGATAGCGCCTTCGACCATATGACCCAGATTATAAAACTCATGGCTCAGGTCTTCAACCTTTTCCCACCGTTTGCTTCCTGCCCATTCGTGAGGATGTTCGGGATTCATGGTGCGCGAGGTATACAAATAACCATCGGGTTCCTGGGCTGCTGCAACTACAACAAGCACACTATCAATATATTTTGACAACTTTTTATCCGGGTATGTCTGCATGGAGTAGCTGGCACCTTCAATCGTCTTATATACATCGGTATCATCAAATGCCAAACCACCGACAACATATTCCGAACTGGGATTGGCCGCTTTAACAAAATTCTCATACCGACCGGTTTCTTCGCATTTACTGAATGCAAGCGGTATAGTTACTTCACGACTTGCTTTGAGCCGTTGACCCCAGAACGCATCCGTCACTTTCACCGAAGTAAACGGAACCGGGGTAATCGGATAACCTCCATTCTCCGGCTTTTTCTGTGCCTGTGCTACGCAAATAAATGTTGCGAGTAAAGCAGGGATAATAAATTTCTTCATAGTATTGTATTTTAATCATGAATAACATTACAAATCTCAATATCTGCTTCTGCAAAATATTGTTGCAAAAAATGGTACATATCAGGATCGTACACCTTTAGTTTCTCCCGCCTGTTTATTTGATTGTGTACACCGTTAGGCTCTTCCGAGTAACGATTACAATTAAAAAAGGATTGTACTGTTTCTGCAAAATATTCCTCTTTATTTTCAAGTGCATACGTTTTCTCCCACAGTCCTTTTTCTTTCGCTTTATCCATTAAAGCTGTCAACCGGTCATCAAAATCAGGTTCAACGTTTACAATTCCAACCATATGAATAATATGCGCAAATTCATGAATCAGGATATTTTCACCTTCATAACGATCGCCCGGAAGGCAAATAATATTTTCTTCCCCACAACTTGCACTTGTTTCATGTTCAGGCGCTCCACCAAATCCCCTTGCGCGTTTATTCCAGAAATCATATTCCTCTTTTGTCTTACCCAGATGCCTGTATTCAGGCAATTCAAGCGTAGCTTCTTTTTCGCCGATAATCATCACCTTACATCCTTTACTTTTCATGGCATCTGCTACATCTTTGCGTTTTGACAGCATTCCGGTAATAATTTTTCCTGCAGCAATAAGCGCCTCATCGCTTACATGCTGCGATGTTACTACAGGAATACCATCCGCATCTACATATTTTTTGTAAAAGGACGTATCTATGCCCAAAGATGCCGGAACGATTGTCACCGGATTTTCATCTGCATAACAATCGCCGGCAATCATAAACAAGCTGATCAATAAACCAACTAAATAAATACTTTTCATTTTCTATCTTTCTGGTTTCACCCTCCCCCTACTCTCATAAAGCACTTTTCGTAAGCCCCTTTAGGGGTTTGGGGTATATTTTATCTTACTTTTAATACACTTTCCACTCCAACACACCACCGGAAAATCCTCTCCGACCTACATCTACAACCTGTACTTGTTCTTCGCCTGCCACTTGCCCTTCAGACGGCGGACGTTGAAGCTGTGCCACAACCTTCAACTCTGTGGTAGTTACCGGATCAAATGTTACCTTGTTATATTTATCTAATTCAGTGCCATAAGCTGAGGGGTTCTTAACTTCTTTCCAGTTGTTTCCGTCTTTATAAAGCAATTTCCACGACTCGGGCGCACGGTAACTGACATCATAGTGATCAAAAGCCAACCAGTAGATCTCAACAGTTGACACAGTTTCAGGTTTATCAAACTGATAAGCTACTGACTCTTCCGAACCGGATTTCAGCCACCAATAATGATAAGGAGTATCAATATCGTCAGACGATGATGGTTCAAACTGGTCATTGAATCCCCACCCGCCAATCTGCTCCGCCCGGGATGCAATTGTCGGTTCCGGTGCCACCCTGGCAAATCCAGGAGTTTCAGGTGTCCAAACTACCAGCTGGGCAGGTCCCCGGTTGTTCCATGTGCTATATGGAATAGCCTTAAACGTAAACGGTTGTTGTTCCCCATCTTTCGTTACCCGGTATGCATCCCCTGTCAATGTCACAACACCATTAAGCAACTGTTTATCATACTGCGAATTTATCTTCGCATCGCGCGGTATCACAACATCAAAAAGATAACTTTCCGGTTGGTCTATTCCTTCCAATGCATAAAGGACAGGTCCCCTTTCCATTGCCAGTAAACCTTTATCAAAGCGCACATTGTCATGGGCCTGCACCCGGCGTACAGGCATATCAAAATGAATCGCTATCTCATCACCGCTTTTCCATTCCCGTTCGATGACAGCATACCCTTTTTCTACCTGTTGCTTCACTTTATTCCCATTTACCAAAAGGGAAACTTCCGGTTTCATGTCATTCACATAATGGTACAAATCTGTAGGAACCGGCTGATTGGTCGCCCATCCGGGTATACGGAGCATCATTTTAAATTTACCGGCATTCTCCGGATTAACGGTGATTTTCACATCACCATCCCAGGGATAATTCGTTTGTTGAAGCAATTCTAATTTATTATTGTCCAAAGAAACAGTTGCTTTTCCCTCAACATAGAGATTCACATAAATGTCATTATGATCGTGGGCATAATTATATCCCGGAACGGAAGCCATAAACCGGGTTACATTGCCCGGACAACAGGCGCAACCAAACCATCCCTCACGCTCATGTACGCCATGCGATGCCATTGGGTTGTCGTAAAAGAACTTATCTCCACTCAACGACACACCGGCTATCAAACCGTTATATAAAGCCCTTTCCAATACATCATAGTATTTTGATTCGCCGGTTGCCAGGAACATACGGTGGTTCCAGTATACATTGGCAATGGACGCACATGTTTCGCAATAGTTATTATGATTATTAAGCTCATAATCGGGTCCGAAACCCTCACCCTGGGGACGTGAACCAATACCGCCATTCAAGTACAACTTACGGCCTGCCATGTTATTCCATACCCGCTTTACTGCATCTAAGAGTTCACCATCGTGTTGCAACATAGCCACATCGGCTACACCGGAATAAAAGTAGCCGGCGCGTACGGCATGTCCAACAATTTCATCCTGTTCCAATACAGGCTTATGATCCTGGCTATAGATACCTGGTTCACGACCATTAGAGAGCCGTCCGGCTTCATCCACAAAGTAACGCGCCTCATCCAGGTATTTTTGTTCACCGGTCACGTTATACAACTTTACAAGCGCCATTTCAATAATCGGATGACCCGATGGGTACTTGATCTGTCCTTCACCTAATCCGAATGTTTCGCAAACCAGGTCTGCATTTTTTAATGCAACATCCAACAAGGATCGTTTTCCGGTTGCTTTATAGTGTGCAACGGCTGCTTCGTATAAATGACCACTGTTATAAAGCTCATGGCTATTGATCTTTTCCCAACGGGAGGTTCCCCACCAGCGCGACAGGCGTTCGCACTTGTTCGTTACGCAGGTTGTCAGGTAACCATCCGGTTCCTGGGCTGCGGCAATCAGGGAGATTACACTATCCAGGTAGGCATCCAGTTTGGGATCATATTTTACAGCCAATGAGTAAGAAGCTCCTTCGATAATCTTATATGGATCCGTATCATCAAACGAAAAATCACCTTTGTGTTCTCCTTCTATTAATCCGCCGGCTAATGCAAAATTATCAAAGCGACCGTTGATCTCGCATTGATGGAATGCAGAAGGAATAGATACTGTCCGGTTTATTTCAATTCGAGGTGCCCAAAAGTCATCTGTGAATTGCACCTGCGTAAATGGCACTTCCTGAATATCCCCCAATAATACTTCAGTAGAAGCATCCTGTGTTTTTTTACAGCCATATAATAAAAAAGCGACTAAAATAAACAGAACATTTTTGTTAAACAGACATACAAACGCAAAGTTCAGTTCGCTTCTGTCAATAAAAAAAAACGATTGATAAGATCGAAATATTTTTTTCATAGATATTGTTGAGATGTTCAATATTAATAATTACACTCCCGCAAATGTACTAACAGTACAAAACAAAATAACGACTTATTCTTTTAACAGAATATAAAAACAGTCCAATACAATACAAAAATCGTCTTACAATTCAATTTCAAAACGATTTATAACTTTTTTAAGTAAACAAATAGGGCATGACGGATAAAAGAACTATTCTCATCTGACCAAAAAGAGAAACAGCGTTCGCTGCTATTCAGCAAGCAAATATCGGCAGTAACCAATTGAACTGAAGCAAAGCATAATTTGGCAATTGTCAAATCGCATGAGCACAATGGTTGTGTACTCATGCGATTTCTCCCTCTACTTTATTTTATTCGAAGACAATGTTCAATTCTCAAATTCCTGTTTCAATTGAAAGATATTTTTTTAACTCCTGACTACCCCATTCATAATTTATAATTCATAAATTATAATTCCTTTAGTATCCCGGATTTTGTTTCAGGTTTGTGTTTGCAGTAAGCTCATCTAGAGGAATAGGGAATATGCGCGTATGTCCGTCTTTTATTGCCGTATGATTAAACCAGTTTTTCGTATCATATGTACCAAAACGGATCATATGTGTACGGCGTTGCGCTTCGCAGGCAAACTCCCAGCCATATTCGTCATACAGGCCTCCTAAAACAACAGGGGTTTGATCACCTGGAACATCAATGTTATTATCCCAGTCCAATGTACCATATTTAATTTTAGTATCAGCTTTCAGGTCGGCAGCAGTAACAGTCGCTTTTGAAGCATCGTCAAATACGCGTGCACGGATTTGAGACACAAGACTAGCCGCTTCACTTTCATTCTGACCCAGACGCATCAGGCATTCGGCTTTAATCATCAATGTTTCAGCATAACGGAAATAAGCAAAGTCATTTTCCCAGTTCCATGATGTTTCAACATTAAATTCATATTTCCATACACGATACCCGTAATTTATACTGGTCTTGTTAACACCATCTTTGTAACAAGTCAATGATGGAATGTAATTCTCGCAGGTCCAAACCAATTCACCGGTGCTTATATTATATTGTGGTCCCATCAGCCATGTTTTTTCCAGACGCTTATCTCCTTCCTGATAGGAATTGATAAACTGCGGATTCGCACCCGAACCTCCCCAGCATTGATACGATGAGCCAAACACCAGGCGTGAAATAGGAGGATACCATTTAGCAAACTGCCCAAAGCCTGAATATACCCGATCATATGGCACTGCAAATATGATTTCTTTATTGGTATGGTCTACAGCCATTGCAAAGTTATCCGAATAATCAGGCGACAATTCATATATGCCTGAATCGATAATTTTATTGGCATATTCGAGCGCTTTGGCCCATTGCGGCGTTCCGGTATACACTCCGGCATTCAGATACACCCGTGCCAATGCCATATAGGCTGTCCATCTATTCATTCGTCCGTAAGTAGACATATCAGCTTTTTCACTCAACATTGGAGCAACTTCCGTTAACTCGGAAACAACGAAATCATATAATTGCTGGCGGGTAGACTGTGTAGGAATCTCATCGTTATAAGCCGTTACAATCGGCACATTACCATGTGTATCCAGTAATATCGAATACCATAAAGCGCGTATTGCACGTAGCTCTGTAAGGGTCGATTCTTTCAAATCCTCATCAACGGGCAAACGGTCTTCTTTGATCTGATCCATGACCCGGTTTGCATTGTTAATACCAGTATAACATTGTTCGTATGTATTCTGTGGCTGCCATTGATCAGTGGTCCATCCATGCTGATGCATCCGGCGGTAGGTGCCCGCATCATCCCAGCCGTTCGGACGTGTTGGGGTAATAATACAATCGCCAGGTTCTTCCTGTAAATCAAAATATCCCTGCCAGTTCATAATATACGTGAGAGGAGTATATGTACTGAACAATAATGAATTTACATCCTGCTCTAACGGCACAAAATCTTTTTCCACTACTTCTGAAAAAGCCTCTTCTTCCAAATCGAAACAACCGGTCAATGTCAGACCCGGTATGAGTAGGCAAATCGCCCATTTATAGAATCGTTTCATAGTAAATCGTTTTTTTTGAATTAAAATGTTGCATTAAGGCCAAACGTAAATGATCGTACGGTCGGAAATTTATCACGGCTATCAATACCCGGATCATTGCCGGTCATACGTACTTCCGGATCAATACCACTATATCCCGTAAATGTCGCCAGGTTCATACAAGAACCGTAAATGCGTAAGTTTTTTATAAGTTTCACATTCGCCAGGTTAAAGGTATATCCCAGGGTTACATTATCGATTTTCCAATAATCACCCTTTTCTACATATTCGCTGACATAGCGTTGTGAATCATTGATCTGCACCTTTTTACCGGTAGGTTTGCCGGTTGTCAAATCAACTACATCATGGTAATCAAATGCACTGTTCAGGACATTGTACTGAATGGTCGGATTGGCATAATACATCTTCTGAAGGTTCAGTATTTCATAGTTAAATGCTCCACGCATTGTAATTGAAAAATCGAAATTTTTAAAACGCACCTGGTTATTCCAGTTCAGGAATGCAGTAGGAACCCCGTTACCTAAGACTTGTCTATCACTTTCGCTCGCATTCTCAGCCAGATCATAATAAACACCGGTAACATTGCCCTTGTCATCCTTCTGAAGACGTTCCACAACCCATTTTCCATCTTCCGAAAGCCCGACGGATTTCCAGCCATAGAAATCTCCGATAGGTCCTCCGATTCTATTTCTATGTGTAACTTGTTGTATAGGTTCTCCGGTATGTCCTGCATCAAAATAATCGACCGGTGAAGTAAATTGATCATTACCCAACGCCCTTAATTCATTTTTATTGGTAGAGAACGTTACGCTGGTGTTCCACTCCAAATCTTTCGTCCTGACAGGAACACCGTTCAATGCAAACTCAAATCCCGAATTACGGATTTGCCCGGCATTGGCCATAATTGTATTATATAAATAAGGTGGAGTTCCTACTTTGTAATCCCAAAGGGCATCTTTTGTATCACGTATATAAGCATCAATTGAACCTCCCAAACGTCCATCCAACACATCAAAATCTAATCCGGCATTATATTCGTATTTCTTTTCCCATTTCAGGTCTGGATTCGGATTTCGGGCCGGGATTAACGTATTAATCCATGTTCCGTTGTAGATAAAATAATTCTCATATTGCAACGAAGATAACGATTGATAAGGGTCATTTATATTTGTTCCTGTCACACCGTAACCAACACGCAGTTTCAGGTTGTCTAACCAATCTGTATCTTCCATAAAAGCTTCTTCGCTCATACGCCATCCTAAAGAGGCGCCCGGGAAAGTACCCCATTTATGATCATCACCGAATTTAGTGGATCCTTCGTGCCGGAGTGATACCATCAACAAGTAACGGTCGTCATAATTATAAGTAGCACGGGCAAACATACCAATCAGCTTATTTTTTTCTTTATAAGAAGTGATGCCTCCATCGCCATTCTTGATACCCAATCCGGATTCCATACTATTATACGTATATGCATCTGTAGGGAAGTTACGGTTTCTCATATCGAATTCCTCAAATACATTTTCTTCGTAATTGTAACCTGCCACCAATCCGATTCGATGTTTATCAAAACTCTCATTCCAGGTAGCTGTCAACTCGGTCATATCTGTACGGTAATCGCTGGCGTAACGATACCCATATCCATTGTATCCGCTTTCCGTTGTGGTATAATGTTTGTGCGTATAGTAATATCCGTTTATGTTACTTTCAGTTTTGCGGGTATACATAGCTTTTAAAGACAAGCTTTTAATCGGCCGGTATTCGACTGCACCAGTAAACCGGATATTGCGTTGCCGGAATTCAGCTTCGCGTTCGTTCAGCTCTGTAACCGGATTATTATAAAAATAAACAGGTCGTTCAACATAATCACCGTTCTCATCATAAATAGGTTGTGTCGGATTTTGAATACATGCCTGCCGGTATGCATCTGTAAACAAACCGCCTTCCTTATCAGCATTGGCATATCGTGACTCTGCATCGGTAAACGCTTTTCGTTCATTTGCAATAACTGACAATGTTGTGATTAACTTATCGTCGAACATCCGGTGATTCATTTCAAAACGACCACGAATATTATCTACATCCGACTTTTTCATAATTCCCTGCCGGCCTTCGTAAGTCAGGTTGGCTAACATACTGGTTTGTTTTCCTCCGCCACGAAATGTAAGGTTATGCACCTGGGTTACAGCAGTACGGGTAATCTCATCCAACCAATCGGTTGTAGCCCCATAATCCTGGTCATTGGCTCCGGAGAACGACCAACCTTCCGCCCAACGTTGGCGTAAATCGCTTGCGCTCATAAAATCTGCTTTGCGAAGCATGTCTGAAAATGACACATAACCACTATAATCGATTGTTGCAGGCGCTTCTCCCTTTCTGGATTTGGTGGTAATGATAATTACCCCATTTGTACCACGCGTACCGTAAATAGCTGTTGCCGAACCGTCTTTCAGTACGTCTATTGATTCAATATCTTCTGGCGCTACTGTTGAAAAGCTTCCCGGAACACCATCTACCAGTATCAGAGGATTACGATCACCTTGCAAGGTAGTGCTACCGCGTAATATAACGGAAGTAGTTGCTGTAGGGTCACCAGTTGGCAATGAGATTTGCAGACCGGCTACTTTACCCTGTACCAATTGCCCGGCATCCAAGATAGCACCTTTGTTGAACGATTCCGATTTCACACTGGCAACTGCACTGGTTACATCCACCTTCCTTTGTGTTCCATAACCGATCACAACCACTTCGTCCATCATTTTAACATCCTCGTCCATTGTTATGGATATGTTCCGTTGATTTCCAACAGCTATTTCCTGTGTTAAGAATCCCACATACGAAAACTGAACTACAGAAGACGAACCGGAAACTGCAAGCGTATAATTTCCATCCAGATCACTTAAAGTACCATTGGTAGTTCCCTTTTCAACAATACTCACTCCCGGCAAAGGTTCGCCACTGGTATCGATGACCTTTCCTGCTATTGTAACTCTTTGCTGCAGAATTTCGGCATTACTGTAAACTTTATCATCTACAGTATTCGCATGCGAAAACTCCGGATAAGAAAAGAAAATACAACAAACGACCAGCATACTTTTACAGATCGTTGACATGCAAAATGTTTGTTTTCCCATATTCATTAATTGATTAGTGTTAGTATAAAATACAATAGAATGCACTTTACATTGATATTAGTATAGTTTGTTATTCATGGTAATCTACGCCTCTTATTCTAAAAAATCATCTGCAATAAATGTTTTTGCGACACTAATTTTTACAATGGCAAACATAGTTGAATTCACCCAATCCACATCAAAAAATAATCCAATAGAACACGAAAATCGTTCAAACAAAAACTCTTTTTAACAATTCCACTGCATACTATCAATCAGCAACATACACCCAATACATAGACAAAATTTGAATTTTTATGGAAGATATTATCATTACCGTATTAAATATTCTAAATTATGTGAATCAGCAGTTGTATTTGCAACCATTCTTTTGTAATGGCACAATTATGTTAGCAGAAGATAAAAAAACGTTAATAACAGATTTATTCAAACACTGTCAAACAAATATCCCTTCCTGATACCGCTACAATGGCAAAACAGGAAAACATGATTATTCATGGCTCTGGATATTCAATATATACCAGAAAAATAAAATAATGAGCGAAGCCAGAGCGAAGTCAGAGCAAAACCAGAGCGAATTTACACCAAAACTTTCAGCCAGGATCGATAGGTCCATTATGAATGTTGTCAAGATATTGGAGCATGGTAAATGCACTGACATTACCAATAATTCGACCAGAAAGTCCGTCTGTTTGTTTTGCATTATTGTCTTTCCCCATTTTACAGCGTTTGCCGCTTGAGGGACGACAAGCTTTAATAAACTTGGAATCTATGCTAAAGAGGGTGTGTCAAAAGTCCGCATCGTCATTGCGAGAATAAACCCAAAAATTTGTGCCCCAAGAGAAAATGACAGAAGTAAAATATCTACCTTCGCTTGATAGACCTACACAGTTTGACCGTAATCGAAATTAGTGTATAATA
>JAITVY010000068.1 GCA_031285565.1 Tannerella sp.
AAAAACGACAATCAACAGTATGAATATGAACGAGTACAAAGAAATTAGAAAAGAGATAGACGGCTACCTGATGAAGCGGTTCAGATACCACCGTTCCCTTGTTAGCCTTACACCCGACAATATCGTAACCACTCGAAGAAACAGACGGATAGACCTCTATTTGCGTATCAGGCGAATAAAAAGCCTGTTTCCGCCCGATTGCCTTATTATTGCGAGAATTGGGTTCAGCAGGGAGCGTGCAGGAAACGGAACACATTTTGTCTGCTTCCTGTCGGGAATAGCAGTAAAATATGGATTTAAGCATATCGGGATAGAATCGACCAACGAGAAAAGCAGCTCTTTTGCTAAAAAATTAGGTTTTCATTCGATAGACGGTTCTAACTATGCGGTATCAGTAAAGAAATTAGCAGAATATTTTCAAGATAAGGGGCGGTAGTAATATTGTACCCGAAGTTATTTCCCGCGCTCGTGTCGGTTATTTCCCGCTCATGGCTTCCCTGCCGTTTGAGGGGCGGAAGCCCGCGAGAATAACCAACGGCACGAGAATAACTTCTACCGTTGTGAGGTTTGGCAAACGTACCCACAGAAAAATAGGGTTTTTATTTTGTTGGAAATCTGAATTAAAAACACTAATTTTACGCCCGAGTTATTTGAGGAAATGCAACGCAAAACGCAGAAATTGGCACGGTTGCCAACTCGTTACCTCTATGGCTGAAAAAGTTCGCTTAATACCTTTTGTTCAAAAGGTTATATTAATTAGATGATTTTTTAAAATAAAATTTGACTTTAGTTTAGGGATACTTAATTGTGAATCGTCTTTATGATTCACAGGGCAATTACGGTCTTGAATTAAGAAGATGAATCAGGAAATACTCAAACGATATATAAAAGGTTACGCCGCAGATGCAGAAAAAGTGCAGGTTACTGAATGGGCTAAAGTCGATGAACGTAATATGAAGGAACTGCTTGCCCTACGTAGGTTATATGATATCACTCTCTGGAAGGAAAATAATAAACATCCGGATCAGCACAAAAAAACGATACGCATAACTTTCTACAGAATAGGGGTTGTGGCAGCAGTATTTCTGTTTTTGATCGTTACGAACTGGTATACCTATAATCTTCGTGAAAAAATGCCGGACGTGATTATGCAGACCATCCGGGTTCCGGCAGGACAACGGGTAGAGTTGACTCTGACGGATGGAACCAATGTTTGGTTGAACGCAGGCTCGACTTTTATTTATCCGAATAACTTTGAAGCAGATAAGCGTGAAGTTACATTGAATGGCGAGGGCTATTTTAATGTAGCTACTGACAAGCAAAAACCTTTTATTGTAAAGACTTCATTTCGCAATATTGAAGCTGTAGGCACGGAGTTTAACGTACTTGCTTATCAAAAATCACCTTTGTTTGAAGTCTCTTTACTGGAAGGAGAAGTTAATGTGGGAGAAAGTGGTAAACAAGTTAAACTTCAACCTGACGAAAAACTTTTTTTATCAGATGGCCGGTTAATGAAAGAAAGGATACATAATTATGATTATCTGTTGTGGAAAAATGGACTGATTTGCTTTGATGACGAAACGATGGACTCAATGGTGGAAAAACTGGAATTATATTTTGATACAAAAGTAATTGTTGAGAATACTTCATTTATGAAGAGGAAATATACCGGGAAATTCCGGACAAAAGATGGTCTTGAACATATTCTGAAAGTGTTTCAGTTAAAAGATAGTTTTATATACGAAAGAGATGAAGAGAACAACCGGTTCATTATAAAATAATATTGCTAAACGCTTAAATACAAATGCCTATGAGTTAACGACAGATAAAGAATAAAAAAGAGTCGGGCAACCGCGCCAACGTTCACCCGACCATAAGCTAATACCCGAGATTAAGAAAAAATTAGGTACTAACTAATATTGATGTAAATATATGAAAAACATTTCAGAAAGGGTAAGGTATACCTTGCCAAAATCCATTAAACGAATATTAAACATTATGAAACTAAGCTTATTAATCCTATTTGTATGTACGTCCGGATTATTTGCTACAGAGACCTTTTCACAGGTGGCGAAAGTCACGATTTCAAGTAAAACAGCTTCATTCAAGGAAATTTTATCTGATATTGAAAGTCAGACAGACTATCTGTTTGTTTATGACAAGAGTGAAGTTAACTTAAATCAAAATGTATCTTTAAATGCACGAAATAAAACTGTTGCTGAAATTTTAAATGAGATTCTTCGTAATACGGATATTGTGTATGCTATGGAAGGCAATAATATCATGTTGATGAAGAAACAAACACTTGACCGGGATATCCAGTTCACACAGCAAAGCGGAAGAAAGATTTCTGGTAAAGTGTTAGATGAAACCGGAGAACCGGTGATTGGGGCGAATGTTGTTGTAAAAGGAACAACAAATGGCAACATTACGGATATTGACGGTTTATTTACGTTAGAAAATGTCAGTGAAAATCAGATTCTGCAGATATCTTATATCGGGTATCTTTCACAGGAGATTAGGTATACCGGACAAGCTACACTTACCATCAGGTTGGTAGAAGATTCTCAAAATCTGGATGAGGTTGTAGTTGTAGGATATGGCACCCAAAAGAAAGCAAACCTGACCGGGGCTGTAGCTCAGGTAACAGGTGATGTACTAGAAAGCAGACCGATCGTGAACCTGGCTCAGGGATTACAGGGAATAGTTCCAAACTTAAATGTCGACCTGAAATCAGGAGCTCCCGGACAAAGTACGACATTCAATATCAGGGGAAATGCTACTATTCTGAAGGACGGGGGAAGCCCGTTGGTATTGGTTAATAATGTGCAGATGGATCCGGACCTGATAAATCCCGAAGATATAGAATCTATTTCAATCTTGAAGGATGCAGCATCGGCTGCTATCTATGGAGCACGTGCTGCGTATGGAGTCATTCTTATTACCACCAAAAATGGTCGTAAAGAACAAAAGCCCCAGGTATCTTTCAGTGCAAACGGGTACTGGCAGAGTCCCGCTAAAAAGATAGAAACGATCAATTCAATGGAGTTCCTGACTATGAAAGATCTTGCTTATCAAAACGGTGGTGGAGGCGGACATTATTATAATCCGAAAGTATATGAATATGCAGAAAAATATTTTAATGATCCGGTAAATAATAGTCCTGTTTTTTACGATCCGGATATTGATCCGAATAAGTATCAGTACTGTGGTAATACCAACTGGTGGGACGAAGTTTATAAAAAAGCCAGTTTTCCCAACAATATAATATCAATCTTGTAGGAGGTAGTGAACGTTCTACTTATTATGCATCTGTAGGTTTTAATGATGTTGATGGTATGACAAAAGTGGGAAATGATATGTATCAGAAAATGAATGCAAACTTAAGTATATCATCCGACGTCACGAAATGGTTGACTATTTCGGCAAAGACAATTTATAACTATACGAAAGAGCAGCATCCGGATGGAGGAGTTTCGGAAGCAAACAGTACGGCATATGCAGGAATTTCGGAGTATTCAGGCTATTTAAAAAATGACCTGACGCCCTTGATGCCGGTCAAACATCCGGATGGCAATTATGCCGGACAAGGAAGTTTTACCAACCCGGTTGCCATACAGGAATTAGGCGGCAATAAGAATCAAAGGAAAAACGACTTGTGGTTGACAGGAGCCATGAAGATTACACCATTCCAAGGGCTGGTTATCAATACAGACTATACATTCAATACCTATAATTCCGGTGTTAAACGCCATGTTCGTCGTTATATGGATTATACTGCTGTTCCGGGAACCGAACAACCATATCCCTGGACGAAAACGACCAGTGTTTCCATGATGGATTACGAGAATTATTATACGGCTTTTAATATATATGCCGAATATGAAAAAAGTTTTAATATGGCGCATAATATCAAGGTTATGGCTGGATATAATCAGGAATATGAGCATACTAAGAACTTTTACTCAGCCCGTCAGGATCTGATCGATAATGATAATCCTTCTATCAATCTGGCTACCGGCGAAAAATATACCAGTGGAGCAGAATCCCGCTGGGCTATCAATGGCTTCTTCATGCGCCTGAACTATAATTATAAACACAAGTATTTATTTGAAATGAATGGGCGTTATGATGGCTCTTCCCGTTTTGCTGATGGTGACCGTTATGCTTTTTTTCCATCTGTTTCTGCAGCCTGGCGGATTTCCGAAGAAGCTTTTTGGGCTCCTATGAAAGATTTCTGGAACGATATGAAGATACGTGCTTCGTATGGTTCATTAGGTAATCAATTGGTCTCAATTAATAGTAATTTCCCTTATTTACCTACTTATGGAGTAAATACGGCTATTGATTATATTTTAGGTGGTGTAAGGCCGGTGGGTGTTTCACCCTCCGGATTGGTCAGTGCTGATTTTACCTGGGAAACGGTAGAGCAGATCGATTTTGGTTTCGATGCCAGTTTTTTGAATAATCGTCTGACAGCCTCTTTTGACTGGTATAAACGAAATACAAAGGATATGCTTACTACAGGTCAGCCTTTGCCTGCTGTGCTGGGTACCAGTGTCCCGAATGAAAATGCTGCAGATCTGTCAACTACAGGATATGAATTGTCAATAGGATGGAATGACCGGTTGGAAAACGGATTCTCTTATTGGGTCCGCGGTGTACTTTCCGATTATCAGGCGAAAATTACACGTTTCTCTAACCCGGAAGGTATTCTTCATCAGGATAATGTTTATTACGTGGGACAAAAGCTGGGTGAAATATGGGGATATTCTTCAAAAGGTTTATTCCAGTCGGACGAAGAAGTGGCCAATAGTCCTTCCCAATCTAAAGTATGGGCTGGCGAATGGAAAGCCGGTGATGTGAAATTTGAAGATCTGGATGGTAATGGTGTGATTGATTATGGAGATAATACATTAGATAATCCGGGAGATAAAAAAATTATAGGGAATAATACTCCCCGTTACAGTTATGGTTTTAATGGCGGATTTGAGTATAAAGGAGTAGATTTCCAGATGTTCTGGCAGGGAATAGGTAAACGTGATTATATGTTTGACGGAGTGCATTTCTGGGGCTTTACCAGCGAATGGGATACACCGGTTAAGGCATCGTTGGATTACTGGACAGCAAATAATACGAATGCATATTTCCCACGCCCTAATTGGAATCATGGAGGAAACAGGCAGAACTCTGACCGTTATTTGCAGAATGCGGCTTATATACGATTAAAAAATCTGACATTGGGTTATTCTTTCCCTGGTGATAAGTTAAATAGTTTAGGCATTCAGAAACTTAGAATTTATGTCGCTGGTGAGAATTTATTGACTTTTACAAAGCTGATCGATTCATATGATCCTGAAACTTTGAATAATATGACCTATCCTATTTCAAAAAAGTATTCTATAGGTCTTAATATAACATTCTAACTAAAAATAAGAAGTTCTATGAAACTAAAATATATAATCAGTACTGCTATATTATTGGCTGGAATTTTTTCGTGTGATGTTACTGATCTTACTCCCCTGGATTCATTAACAGACGAATCGTATTGGAACAAGCCGGAAGATCTGAAATTATATGCCACCCGGCTTTATACAGATTTTGTTAAGCCTAGTGTTAAGTTGGACGAAAGAAGCGATAATTGTTTGACTACAAACTATAACGATTATTTGTTTAATGAAAAGAATATTCCGACGAATTCTGATGATGGAAAAGAAGATGATCAGGAAGATAAAGAGATCTGGAGTTGGAAAAAGATCAGGGCATGTAACTTTTTTATGACTCGTTACAAACAAGTACCAGGTGACGATAGCGAAATCAACCCGTATGTGGCTGAAGTTCGTTTTTTCCGGGCACTGGATTATTTCAAGAAAATAAAAAAATATGGAGATGTGCCTTATTATGATAAAGATCTTCAAACCAATGACACTGAATTACTTTATAAAGCACGCGATTCGAGGGATTTTGTTTTGGGAAAGATTATAGAAGATCTGGAATTTGCTATCGAGTGGCTGCCTGAACCATCGAAGGCAGAAGAAGGGCGTCTGCATAAATATGTTGCAATGACTCAATTGGCACGTGTTTGCCTACATGAAGGAACATTCAGGAAATATCATAATGTATCGTCCGGAACATTTTCTTCAGAAGAATTGTTGAAAAAAGCAGCGACCATGGCCGAAGCGATTATGAGTAGCGGTTTGTATGATATTGTAAAAGGTGATAATGCCGGTTGCGGACAAATGCCTTTCGATAATTATCCCTTATATTATAGCAATCAGTTTATTCAGGAGTCATTAGTTGGAAACAGGGAATGTATACTGCCTCGTATTTATATCGTGGATCTATTTATGCATCAGACAGGGAGACAAGCCGGAGAGGCAGGGATAGGCTATTCAAAAGACTTCATTGAGTCATTTTTGTGTAAAGATGGTAAACCTATTGCAGTAAGTAGTCTCTATCAGGGAGACGAAACGTTGGAGCAGGAAATCATGAATCGTGATCCTCGTTTATATCAAATAATTGATAATAAGAATAAACCTTATTTAGTAATGAATGGAACGCGTCAGGTGAATCCGTATTCCAATGTATCGCCTTCGGGCGCTGTTACCGGATACCAGATGGTTAAGTTTAAATCTCCCCTACAGGCGCAGGCCGAAGCGCGTAAGACAACCTATGACTGGTTCTTGTATCGGTATGCGGAAGTCTTGTTAATCTTTGCCGAAGCAAAAGCTGAGTTAGGAGAATGTACACAGGATGTACTCGACAGGACGATTAACCTGTTGCGGGACCGTGTTGAAATGTCGCATCTGACTGTATCTCCGGAAGTTGATGCCAATGCAGTAAATTATGGATATACGATATCTCCGTTATTGTATGAAATTCGTCGTGAAAGACGGATCGAATTAGCGGATGAAGGCTTCCGTTGGGATGATATTGTTCGTTGGAAAGCAGGTAAGTTATTGGAAAACCCAAAAACATTCTTAGGAATGCGTGTTACTCCCGAAGTAGCAGCACTGTATCCGACAGGTACATTTTATGGAGAAAATGGGGTGCAAACTGTTAACTATAATGGCAAAGATCTGATTCGTCCTTATGCGGGAAAGGGTCTGGATGATACCGGAAGAAAGTGGACAGCTAATGACAAGCGTTATCTGGAACCAATCCCACTGGAAGAATTAACCCTGAATTCCAACCTGACACAGAATCCAGGTTGGGAATAGGATTTTTTTCGATTTTAATTAAAGAAAAGGTCCCAAAAACCGGTACCTTTTCTTTAATACTTCAGGAGATGAATTTTTTATTTAAAATAAATCAAAAGGTGACTTCCCGTATATCAGATCTGAAATTACCTGAAAAGGTATGTATATTTGCATATAATTTCTAATACTCATAAATATATTACCAGATGAGAAAAAAGATTATACTATTATTAAGTGGTTTTTTGTTTACGCAGATACAGGCACAAGTTGAAAATAATAAATTTCAAAGTACAATCAAGGTAGATGCCAATGATACAAAGGAAATCATCCTGGAAAAGGCGGCTCATGTAATACCAACTCCCAATCAATTAGATGCTTTAAAGAACGAATTTATTGCTTTTGTACATTTTGGTCCCAATACTTTCACACAGATGGAGTGGGGGAACGGCATGGAAGATCCTAAAGTTTTTGACCTGAAAGAACTGGATACCGATCAGTGGTGTGAAGCGATGAAAGCAGCCGGTATGAAAATGGTAATTCTGACAGCTAAGCATCATGATGGATTTGTCTTATGGCAATCACGCTATACCAAACACGGTATTATGTCTACGAACTTCAGGGATGGGAAAGGAGATATTTTGAAAGATCTATCCGAATCCTGTCATAAATACGGCATAAAGCTGGCCGTTTATCTATCACCGGCTGATTTATTCCAGATAGAGAGTCCGGAAGGCCTATACGGGAATTTAAGTGAGTATACCTCACGGACGATTCCACGCGAAGTGCCCGGAAGACCGTTTGCAAATAAAACAACGTTTGAATTTGTAGTTGATGACTATAATGAATATTTTCTGAATCAACTTTTTGAGTTACTGACGGAGTACGGTCCTATTCACGAAGTTTGGTTTGACGGAGCTCATCCGAAACGGAAAGGAGGGCAGAAATATAATTTCCTTGCATGGAGACAGTTGATACGGAAACTTGCTCCAGAGGCCGTTATCTTTGGGAAAGAAGATATCCGTTGGTGCGGAAATGAAGGGGGTGCAACGAGGGATACCGAATGGAACGTGATTCCATACGGCGAAGATCCGAATACCATGAATGATTTTAAAGATCTAACCGATTATGATCTCGGAAGCAATCACGTTTTATTGAATAAAGAAAAACCTTACTATCTGCATTATCAGCCGGCTGAGACCAATACATCTATCCGGGAAGGTTGGTTTTACAGGGAAGATACCTATCAGAAAGTAAGAAGTGCAGATAATGTCTTTGATATTTATGAACGTTCCGTAGGTGGTAATTCCATATTCCTGTTGAATATACCGCCAAACCGGGAGGGAAGATTTCCGGAAAGGGATGTAAATGTACTTAAAGAGGTTGGAAAGAGGATACATGAAACATATCAGGTGAATCTTTTCGATAAAGCCACAGGCCCGAAAGAAGTCCTGGATAATGATATGAGTACATATACTTTATTAGACAAGCAACCGCAGGAAATAATCATATCTACACCGAAGCCTGTTACAATCAACCGACTTGTAATTCAGGAAGCTATTGCAACCCATGGAGAGCGTGTGATAAAGCATGCAGTAGATGCATATATCGATGGTAGTTGGAAAGAGATTGCGAAGGCTACCAATATCGGATACAGGCGAATACTGCGTTTTCCGGAAGTGACGACCAGTCAGATCCGGATCCGGATTCTGGAGTCGCGTATGGATCCGGCTATTTGCAATGTTTCTGCTTATTATTATGCAACCCGTCCCCCGATGTTAACATCGACAAGGGATATGGAAGGACTTGTAACGATTGAGCCTATACAGGCTGATTTTAACTGGAACAGGAATGAGCATAACAGCAGTAAGAATCTGAATGCAGGATATACCATTTATTATACGACTGACGGGACAGAACCTAACGCCTCTTCCGCAGAATACAAAGAGCCTTTCCGTTTGGAAAATGGTGAGTTAAAGGCTGTCTCTATGCTAAATGGTGAATTGGGACCTGTGCATCAGGAACAGTTCGGATGGATTAAAAAGGATTGGCAAATCATAGCATTCAGCAGTGAATCCCAGCGACGAAAAGCCGCTTTTGTTTATGATGAAGATCCGGTCAGCTATTGGATGACGGAAGAAAGTGAAGACGTACATTTTATAAGTCTTGATCTGGGTAAGGAGCAAACGATAAAAGGATTTGCATATACTCCTCAAAGGGATCACGCTGACGGAATGCTTGAAAAAGGTATTTTCCAGATTAGTGGTGATGGAAAAACATGGAAAGATGCAGATACCTTTGAATTTGGGAATCTTATCAATGATCCGGCTAAACGTACTTATTATTTCAAAAATTCTGTAAAAACCAGGTATATCCGTATTGAAGCAACATCTATTGCTGCAAACGGGAAGGTATTAAGTATAGCTGAGTTGGATTTGTTCTAAGAATCATCCTATATTTTTTTTGAGGGTGTCCAAAAATTTGAATTTTGAATACGATCATTGCGAATTAAGGGTGAAGCAATCCAGTCTACAAGGCATATATGTATGATTGCTATATCTCTACTAATGACAGATATTTATATTTATCTGGTTATTAACCATTTCCACATCTAGCTCTTTTGCTAATTTATTAAGCGTTTTCATTTTATTAGCTATCAATTTTTGTTCATATTGTAT
>JAITVY010000043.1 GCA_031285565.1 Tannerella sp.
GCAAAAATCAAAGCGTTTAGAAGAGTCTTCAGGGGGGTGAAAGATAAAGCCTTTTTCTTGTTTAGATTGAGTAAATTGTATGCATAATACAAAAATCCCTCAAGTTTTTACGGTGATCCGTTTTTACGGTGATCCGAAAAATGTGGGCACATTTAGCAATTTTCTTTAAAAACAAAAACCGTCAAATCTTTTTGGATCAAGAATTTGACGGTTTTAATATGTGGTCCCACTTGGGCTTGAACCAAGGACTCCCTGATTATGAGTCAGGTGCTCTAACCAACTGAGCTATGGGACCTGATTTTATGTCTTTAAAATCGAATGCAAAGTTAATAAAAAGTTTGAAAATTAAAATAGCTGGCTTGATAAATGAAGAAAAAAACTCATAAAAATTCAATTACCTTCTCCAGATGAATGCCATGCGAACCTTTTATTAAGATATGATGTCCCTGAAAATTCTTTTCCTGTAAGTATTCGTTCAGTAAATCTACAGTTGGAAAACAGGTGAAAGGTGATTTTAATGCACAAAATTGTTTTCCGCAAAGAAACACATTCGTCAGGTTCATTTTTTTCAATTGATCAATCACTTCCATGTGCAAAGAAACGCTTTCGTTGCCGAGTTCAAGCATGTCTCCTAAAATAGCCATTTTATCCGTAGCTTTCAGCAAGGTGAAATTGTCTAAAGCGACTTTCATGCTGCTTGGATTTGCGTTATAGGTATCAATGACCAATTGGTTCCGGCCGGTTTGCTGCAATTGTGAACGATTATTGTCCGGTTTATATGAGGATATGGCTTCATTGATGGTTTCATGAGGTATTTTAAAATATACACCGATTGTAATGGCTGCCAACATGTTCCATAAGTTATAGTTGCCGACCAGATGGGTTGATACGATATGCGTTTTGTCCTGGCATTTCCATTTGAAACGAAGGTAGGGATCACAGCCTATGATTTCTCCGGAAACGAAATCATTCTCATCGCTTCCGTATGTGATTTTTTTAATTCCTTCGGCAATTGTGTTTAAATATTCATTTTCATTATGAATAAAAATGGTGCCGTTTATTTTTCTTAGAAAGTCGTATAACTCACCTTTGGTTTTAATGATGTTCTCAAAAGAACCGAAACCTTCTAAGTGTGCATAGCCAACATTGGTGATAATGCCATAGTTGGGTTGGGCTATTTCGGATAGTTCTTTGATTTCTCCAGGATGATTGGCTCCCATTTCGATGACGGCGATTTCATGTTCGGGGGTCAGACGTAGGAGTGTTAATGGAACCCCTATATGATTGTTAAAATTACCGGAAGTATAAAGTGTTTTGAACTTTGTAGAAAGGACTGATGCAATCAGCTCTTTGGTTGTTGTTTTGCCATTTGTTCCGGTAATGCCGATAACCGGAATCCCCAATGTTTTCCGGTGCATACATGCCAATTCGTGAAGTGTTGTAAGAACATCTTCAGTCAGTATCATCTGCTCGTTAGTTTTTACATTGGGATCATCAATGATTGCATATGAAGCATGATCCAATGCTTTTCCGGCAAACCGGTTTCCATCGAAAGAGTCACCTTTTAATGCAAAGAAAAGTGAACCTGGAGGACAGTTCCGGCTATCGGTCGAAATGACCGGGTGTTGTAAATAGATTTTGTAAAGGGCTGTAATATCCATGATTGAAAAGTAGAATTCGATAACAAAAATAATGTATGTTGCATTATTTCCGTACTTTTGTAAGGAAAAATGTATATTTAAGTTTTGCATATACGAAATTTAAAGAAGTCAGAAGGTCACTGTTATACTTGTGAAATTTGGATATGCTACTGTTTTAATGGAACGTGATGGAAAAAATGTTGAATATAAAGGGGCGTCTTTGTTCGTTGTCGGGGCCGGTTGTTATGGGGATTCTGAATGTTACACCCGATTCTTTCTATACAGAAAGCCGGAAACAGACTGATAAGGATATTGACGAACGGATAACAACCATATTAGAGGAGGGAGGTTCCATTATTGATGTTGGCGCTTATTCTTCACGTCCTGATGCGAAAGATGTTTCTGCAGAAGAAGAGATGCAACGGTTAATTCCGGTTTTGAGCCGTTTGCAGAAAGATTATCCGGATGTGCCGGTTTCTGTTGATACTTTCCGTGCCGGGATTGCACGCCGTGCCGTTGAAGAGTATGGTGTTGCTATTATTAATGATATTTCGGGAGGGGAATTGGATTCGGATATGTTTTCGACCATTGCACATTTACAGGTTCCCTATATCCTGATGCATATGCGCGGAACGCCTGAAACGATGCAACAGCATACTGATTATCATGATATGATGGAAGAAATTATGTTGTATTTTGCCGGGAAAGTGCAGACTTTACAATTAATGGGGGTAAATGATATTATTCTGGATCCGGGTTTTGGGTTTAGTAAAACCGTGGAGCAGAATTATGAATTGATGCGTTCCTTACCGGAATTCTCAGTTTTTGAGCGTCCGTTATTAGTGGGTATTTCGCGTAAAACAATGATATATAAATTACTGGGTAATACACCAGATGAAAGCCTGAATGGAACATCTGTTTTAAATACATATGCATTATTAAACGGTGCGGATATTTTGCGTGTACATGATGTGAGGGCAGCGGTAGAAGTTGTGAAAATTACGAATAAACTTAAAAAGGAATAGGTATGCTGGTTTCATTCGGAATAAAAGATGCGATAGATATCTTATTGGTAGCGTTTTTTATTTATCAGGTTTACAAACTGATGAAGAGTTCGGGAACACTTTCCATTTTTGGAGGAGTGGTTTCCATCTTTGTTGTTTGGATATTAGTATCCCAGGTGCTGGAGATGCGTTTAATGGGAACCATTCTGGATAAATTTATCAGTGTTGGTTTTTTAGTGATTGTTATATTGTTCCAGGATGATATCCGGCGGTTCTTAGTTGCTTTAGGTTCGAACCGGGGATGGAAGTTTCTTACAAATCTTTTTTCGAAGAAAGGGCAGGATGATGGAGCAGGAAAATATATAGCTCCGGTAGTGTTGGCATGTATGAATATGGCACGGAAGAAGACCGGAGCTCTAATTGTCATTCAGCGTGAGATGGATTTATCGGCATATATTCAAACCGGCGAAATGTTTTCGGCTGATGCCAATGCGCGTTTGATTGAAAATATCTTTTTTAAAAACAGTCCGTTACATGATGGTGCAATGATTATTGCAAATAATCGTATTAAGGCTGCAGGTTGTATATTGCCGGTGGCGCAGGATTCAAATATATCAAAAGAAATGGGACTTCGCCACAGGGCGGGTTTAGGAATGTCGAAAGAGACCGATGCGATGATTATTATTGTGTCGGAAGAACGGGGAACGATTACTGTGGCGCATAATGGGAAGATAAGCAAGCCATTGTCGGCCGAAGAACTTCAACAGATTTTATCGAATGAAATATTGCCTTGAGCGCGACTGTTAAATAAAGTAAATTGTCAAGTCGGGTTGCGTTTTTTGCTGGTGTTTTGCAATCTCTATATTACAATTTTACTACTTTTGTGGTAAAAATAAAAATGAGAGTAGTATGGCGGATTTAATGCAAGAAATCATTGTGCGTGCGCAGGCAAATAAACAGCGCATCGTTCTTCCTGAGGGAACAGAGGAACGTACTATACAGGCGGCAGACCGGTTATTGGCAGACGGGGTTGCCGACGTTGTTTTATTAGGTAATCCTACAGAGATAAATGGATTAGCGCAGGCTTACGGGTTAAAGCATATTGATAAAGCGACCGTTATTAATCCTAAAGATCATCAGAAAAAACAGGAGTATACTGATTTGCTATATCAGTTACGTCAGGCAAAAGGGATGACGTTGGAGAAAGCGGCAGTATTGGTTGAAGATCCGCTATATTTAGCCTGTTTGATGATTAAAGCGGGTGATGCTGACGGTGAAGTTGCCGGGGCTCATAATACGACCGGAAATGTACTTCGTCCGGCTTTGCAGATCGTAAAAACCGTTCCCGGAACGATATGTGTATCCGGAGCATTTTTAATGTTCCTGAAGGATAAGACATATGGAGAAAATGGAATATTGGTTTTTGCTGATTGTGCCGTATTACCGAATCCTACTGCCGAGGAATTGGCTCAGATTGCTATTTCTACTGCTGAAACGACCCGTGTACTTGCTGAAATGGAGCCGCGTGTTGCTATGTTGAGCTTTTCTACAAAAGGAAGCGCTTCGAATGAAATGGTTGATAAAGTAGTTGAGGCTACAAGATTAGCCAAAGAGCGTGCACCGGAAATCCTACTTGACGGAGAATTACAGGCTGATGCCGCATTGGTCGCGAGTGTTGCTGCGCAGAAAGCTCCCGGTAGCCCGGTAGCAGGAAAAGCCAATGTATTAGTATTCCCGACACTTGAGGTCGGAAACATCTCTTATAAACTTGTACAGCGTTTAGCCGGTGCAGATGCGGTTGGTCCTGTATTACAGGGAATGGCAGCTCCGGTGAATGATTTATCACGGGGATGTTCTGTGGATGATATTTATAAAATGGTCGCTATAACCAGTAATCAGGCGATCGGATTAAAAGCGGCTAAATAAAATATAAACATGAAGACATTAGTATTAAATTGCGGTAGTAGTTCTATTAAATATAAATTGTTTGACATGGCTTCCGGTGAAGTGATGACGCAGGGAGGCATTGAGAGGATAGGACAGGAAGATTCATTTCTTAAGTTTACGGATACGGATGGTGAGAAAGTAACGCTTGAAAAAAACATACCGGATCATGAGGAAGGTATTGCTTTCATCCTGAGTATTCTGACAGATGGGAAATACGGGTGTGTGAAGAGTTACGACGAAATTGATGCGGTAGGGCATCGCGTTGTACACGGCGGTGAGAAATTTGCATCGAGTGTGCTGATTACGCAGGAAGTTATTGATATGCTTGTGGAATGTACGGAATTAGCTCCATTGCATAATCCGGCAAACTTAGAAGGTATACGCGCGATTCAAAAAATATTGCCAAATACACCACAGGTGGGTGTATTCGATACGGCATTTCATCAGACAATGCCTGATTACGCATATCTTTACGCTGTTCCGTATTATATCTACCAGGATTATGGTGTACGTCGTTACGGATTTCATGGCACCAGCCACCGTTACGTTTCACGCCGCGCTTGTGAGATCCTGGGTGTTCCGTATGAACAACAACGAATCATTACAGCACATATTGGCAACGGAGCTTCTGTGACAGCTATTAAAAATGGAAAATCGGTTGATACATCTATGGGAATGACACCGACAGAGGGGCTGATTATGGGTACCCGTTGTGGTGATATAGACGCGGGCGCACTGCCTTTTATCATGAAAAAAGAAAATTTAGATGCGGACGGTCTTTCCGATTTGATTAACAAGAGAAGCGGGGTGTCCGGTTTTTCCGAGATGTCGTCGGATATGCGTGATATTGAAAGTGCGATGTTTGCCCGGAACAAGCGTGCAATCCAGATCATGAAAATGTATAATTACCGTATTAAAAAATATGTCGGCACGTATGCGGCTGTGTTGAATGGCGTTGATATATTAGTGTTTACCGGCGGTGTTGGCGAGAATCAGTGGATTACACGCCAAGCGGTTTGTAAGGATATGGAATATCTTGGTCTGGTTTTCGACGAAGAAAAAAATAAGAATACACGCGGTTGTGAGATTGTATTGAGTAAACCTGAGAGCAAGGTTACAGTGTTGGTTGTTCCAACCGACGAAGAATACATGATTGCTTGTGATACGCGTGAAATATTAGGATAGAAATAAAGATCCTCTCACAGCTTACTTAATAAGAGGATTGAGAGCGGCTTTGGCATAGTGCCGGAGTCGTTCTCTTTTTATATATCGTCGTGTAAATAAATCCAATGATGGATAATCAGCAGTTGGCCATTATTCTTTTGTAGTAACTAATGATGTAAATTTTAGATTATTAGGAGATTATTTGGCATGTAGGCCATTGTTGGTCTATCCGTTAAACTGATTCATAATTAATTGATTTCCGTCCCATTTTATATAAGAGAACAGTTTCATCCAGTCGCCGGCAATTAATAAACGGGATGTATTATTGGAAAGTAATTTGTCAAATAAGACATGGCGATGGCCAAATATAAAGAAATCAATATCAGGATGTGTTTGCAGATATTCTTCTGCAAATGAAATAAGGTAGGCTGCCTTATTTTCGTCAGTGTCTTGCTTCTGACTTTCTATACCGCTTTTTCTACTGCTGAGAGACCAGCGTTTGGCAAATCCGAATGTCCAGCGGGGATGAATACCCCCATAAAAGAACTGACAGATTTTATTGCGAAACATGGCTTGTAAAAAACGAAATGTCGGTTTATGTTTTCCAACTTCGTCTCCATGTGCCAGAAAAAAACATTTGCCTGATAAATCGATTGTTAACGGTCCCTGATGAATGGTCGCACCTACTTCTTCCGGTAAATAGTCAAACATCCATATGTCATGATTCCCGATAAAAAGATGAATTTCGATGCCCATATCGGAGAGTTCGGCTAATTTCCCCAGAAACCGTACATGACCTCTTGGTACAACATATTTATATTCGTACCAATAGTCGAACATGTCACCTAAAAAATAGATGGCTTTTGCATCATTTTTGATACTGTCTAACCATCTGACCAGTTTTTTTTCTGCAGCCATCGGATTGTCCAGATAACGATTACCTAAATGGGCATCGGATGCAAAATAAATATTTTTTGTAGGTAGATCCTGAGTCATTGTCGTAACACTTACAGAAGGCCTAATTCTAACTTGGCTTCTTCGGTCATCATATCTTTGTCCCATTCAGGCTCGAATACGAGATTTACCTGTACGCTTTTGACATTATCTACTGCTTCAACTTTCATACGAACATCTTCCATAATGAAATCGACGGCAGGACAGTTGGGTGCTGTTAGCGTCATGTCAATCTGTACATTATTTTCGTCGTCGACATTCACTTTGTAGATCAGTCCCAGATCATATATGTTAACCGGTATTTCCGGATCGAATACAGTTTTGAGTGCAGCAACAATAGCCTCTTCTGTTTGTAAGAATTCGTTTTCCATTTTGGATAAATTTGATTGACTGCAAATATACGGACTTTTACGATGATTTACCGGCAAAATTATTTCAGCCTTCCTTCATCTGCATAGCTATAATAAGAATTGTCACATAATATGATGTGATCTAAAAGTTTTATGCTTAGTAATGCGGCTGCTTCTTCTAACCGGAATGTTAATGAATCGTCCTGCGAACTGGGGCGTAGATTTCCAGACGGATGGTTATGGCATAACAGGATACCTGCACATAATGAATTGATAGCTGCTTTGAGTATTAAACGTAAATCAGCAGTTGTCTCTCCTGTTCCGCCCTGACTAATTTTGACTTTTTCGATTACTTTGCCGGCACGGTTTGTTAAAGCCATCCATAATTCTTCGTATGGCAAATCACAGAGTATTGGCTGAAATATCTCGAATGCCTGCTGACTGCTGAGAATCGTATCCCGTTGAACCGGGTCGGTAGTTCTTCTTCTTCGTCCCAGTTCTGTTGCAGCCATAATTGTAATTGCTTTGGCTTCTCCGATACCTTTAAAGAGTAATAAATCTTTTAAACCGAATTTACCGAGTGCATTCAGATTATTAGAAACAGTATTGAGTATACGTTGTGATAGTTGAACGGCTGTTTCTTCATTATTTCCGGATCCGATTAATATCGCTAATAGTTCTGCATTGCTAAGCGAAGAGACTCCTTTTAGCATCATTTTTTCTCGCGGGCGATCTTCTTCCGCCAGTTCTTTAATGCGAAGTCTCTCTGCTGATTCCATATATTAATGGGAATTATTTTGCGCGTGCAATATAAGAACCGTCACGTGTGTCTACTTCAATTTTTTCGCCTACATTGATAAATAGAGGCACGCGTACTTCTGCGCCTGTTTCCAATGTGGCTGCTTTTAATGTATTGGTAGCCGTATCTCCTTTGATGCCCGGTTCTGTATATGTTACTTCCAGAACAACATGTGCAGGAAGTTCGCAGGTTAAGATGGTTTCGCTTTCAGCATGTACCATTGCTTCTACCATATCACCGTCTTTCAGAAACTGAACACCGTCGATACTCTCACCAGGCAATGAAATCTGTTCGAATGTTTCGGGATGCATAAAATTGTAGCCCATATCATCTTTATATAAGAATTGGTATGGACGTCGCTCGATACGAACTTCTGTTACTTTTACTCCGGAGTTCCATGTTTTATCAAGGACACGGCCTGTTGTTACGTTTTTAAGTTTTGTACGCACGAAAGCAGGGCCTTTGCCTGGTTTTACGTGAAGAAATTCAGTTATAAAAAAATAGGATCCATCGATATCAAGACACATTCCGTTTCTAAAATCTGCTGTTGTAGCCATAAAGGTAGAGTATTATTAATATATTTTGTCGCAAAAATAATGTTTTTGCTGTAAAGATGCAAATTGGTTGAAATTGATGGTGTTGAAAAAAGAACGATGCCTGGTATATATGTGTGAATATTTAGTGAAGTTACAATGTTATATTATATATAGTTGAGCCAGGCATCGTTTGGATACTTATGGAAAAGTAGGATTAGAAAATTTTCTTTTAAAATTCGAATTTGTAAGAAATATTCGGCAGTGTGAGTGTGTAACGGTATGCCTCGATTTGTCCTTTACGATAATTATAAATATGTCCCTGAAGTCCTTTGGTATTGGTCGCGTTGATATGTTTTATGGCAAACTCATGCGATACTTTTTTCTTATTTACTTTGTAGCTGATTGTATAGTTTGCGATGAACATTGGGTCGTCTTGTTTTGAGAAAGCGTGGCTGTCGTCGTATTGAACCTCATTATCCGGGTGTGTCATGGTTGCGTCAACATCAACGGGAGAATAGCGGTCGCCTCCCTGAAGCGTCAGTTTAAGATTGGCACTCAGTACATTTTGTTTTTTATTTCCAATCATCCATTCTTTGCCTCCCAATGCATTCAGGATGAACTTGCGGTTATATCTGGTGTCGTGCCATACTCCATCCCCACCACAATAACGGGAATTGAAAAACGATCCGGTAAACATATAATACCATCCTCTGTTCAGGTAGCGTTCGAGTGTGAGGTCTATTCCATAATTGCGTCCTTTCCCTTCGTTAACTAATGCTTTGTCAATATAGAAATCCCTGCGATTCAAAACGGAATAAGAACCATCAGCTTCTACGGGAATATCGTATAGATACTGGTAGAACGGTTCTATTTTCAGATTTACATTATCTGATATTTTCAATGCATACGAGAGCATGAAATGATGCGCTTTTGTGAAATCCAAATCTTTATTTACAAATTGGTCGTTTACTTTAACAAAATATACGTCTATTTTTTCCATGCGACTATGCATTCCATATGCTGCGGCAAATGTACTGCGCATGGTTGGTTGCCATTTGACGCCGGCCCGGGGCTCTATTGTCCATGAATCATTCAATGCAAGCCACTGACCGTTAAGTCCGAAATTTAATGTGATATAATTGTTGATGCTTAGCGCATTGCTGGTATATGCGGTTAGCAACCCTGTGCTTCCGTCTCCGTCGTATACAGGTTGTAATTCTCCTCCTATATGGTCAGATAATGTCATATCCATATTATAGAACATACGGGTATAGTTTAATCCTGTTTTATTGGTGAAGCGTGAACTGAATTTGCGATTATGTGATACATCGGCAATAAGATTGGAGAAATTCCGGTTCATATCCAGGTAAGGAATATCATGGTTCATATTGTCGTCATAATAATCCAGATAGGCATGTTCTTTGAAGTAAGTTCCCGCAAGGGTAGTTTTAAGTAGTCCGCCTCCGCGGAATAAATATGAATGTCCGATACCACCGGCGCCCATATATTGCTTCGAACTGGAATAATTCTCATCGATTTTACACTCCCATTCGGTGGAATCAGAGTTTTCGGTTAGTAGTTTATCTATTAAACCTGTGCCCCAGACAGAAAAAGTACCGGCCTTTCGGGTGGGAAAATTAAATTTCATATTTAAATCCTGGTAATATATCTTTTGGCCATCCATGTCCAATAATCCGATTTTGTCGGCAAAGCCTGTAGCGGAATAGCGGTAGTTGATGAGGTACGAAGAACCGTTTTTGCGGCTGATAGGTCCTTCGGAAGCAAAATCAAAACCCAGTGTGCCGATTTGTGCGGTGTGTTCATAGTTTTGATTATTTCCGTTCCGTAGTTTTACATCGAATACTCCTGAGACGGCATTGCTATATTCAGCCGGAAAGGCTCCGGTGAGAAAATCGGAATTACCCAGTACATGGGCGCTTAATGATGACAATATACCACCTCCGAGAATGGATATATCGGCAAAATGATTCGGATTTGGTATCTCAACACCCTCCATTCTCCATGATAGTAGGTGTGGTGCATTACCATGTATAGAAATCCCGTTGGATGTTCCATCGGAAGAAACTCCGGCAAAAGCTGTTGCCAATCTTGCCGGGTCGTCAATACCACCGGCGTAGCGGCTTGCTTCTTCAACGCTGAACATTCTTGCTCCTGTTGCAACCATCTTATTGAGTGGCTGTTCTTTGTTGATACGTGGACGGACGACTATCTCATCCAATGACTGAACGGATTCTTTCAGGGTTATTTCCAGATATACTTCTTTGGAAGATGAAACCATAATTTCTTTTATGATGGCCGGTTCGTAGCCGAGGTATGATACTTTAACGGTATGGCGTCCGACAGGAACATTTTTTATATCGAAACTTCCATCATTATCCGACATGGCACCTTTTTGCGGAGTATCAGCAAGTGCTATGGATGCGAATGGTATTGTTTCGCCGGAAGCGGCATCTTTAATAACTCCCCTGATTGTTTGTGTTGGTTTATTGTCTGTTTCCTGGCTGAATATAATTGTTGGGGAAAATAACAATGAAAAGAGTAAATACGTAATGCCTGATTTGAAAAAGTTTTTGATTGTCTGATTTAATTGCTTCATCTATTCGTGCTGTTTTTTGGTTTACGGCACAAAAGTATATCGCAGATAAAAGCGGATTTTTATTAGTATACCAAACTGCGTTTTTAGTAGATGAAACTATGATTTTATCTCATCAGCAACGTTGTGGTTGCCATATAGATGAGCATTCCGATGATATCGTTGGTGATTGTAATAAATGGCCCTGTGGCATGTGCAGGGTCTATTTTAAAACGATCGAGTAGCATCGGAACAATGGTGCCGGATATACTTGCAAATAAAACGACTGCAAACAAACTTATTGAAACTGAAATCGTAATATTATGGTCGCCGAGGGTAAAATAATTATATGCGAAAACGATGAGGCTGATAATTGTTGCATTGACCAACGATACGGCTGTTTCTTTAGCAACCTGTTTGAATATATGTTTATTCTTCAGGGAATTATTTGCCAGACCTTGAACAACAATAGCGGACGATTGGATCCCGACGTTTCCTCCGGTTCCTCCGATTAGTGGAATGAAAAGCGCCATTTTGGGGTTATTGGCGAACCCTGCTTCGAATCCTCCTAAGATAAAAGAGTTACTCAATCCTCCGATCATACCGATCAGCAGCCAGGGCAGACGTGCAGCCGTTTGTACCAATACCTTGTCGGATGATTCTACGTCCTGCGAGATACCAGATGCCAATTGATAATCACGCTCGTGTTGTTCCTGTATTTCGTCCATAACATCGTCAACCGTGATTCGTCCGACTAATCGTCCGATGCTGTCGACAACGGGAAGTGCAACCAGGTCATATTTTGTAATTGCTTCGGTTACTTCTTCTATGGTGTCGCTATCATGGGCATAGACCGGATCTTTTTTCATCACATGTTTGATTTTCGATATGGATGGGGTCGTGATTAATTTTTGCAATGGCAACACTCCACGTAATCGTTCTTCATCATCTATAACGTATACGTTATAAATTTCATCCATGTCTTCGGCTTGTTTACGCATTTCATCAATGCATTTCGGCATGCTCCAGTTTTCGTTTACAACAATCATTTCGGTCCCCATCAGACCTCCGGCAGTATCCTTGTCATATTTTAACAGGTCGACAATATCACCGGCCTGCTCCATATCTTCTATGTGGGAAAGGATTTCTTCCTGTGTGTCTTCATCAAGCTCACGCATCAGATCTACAGCATCGTCAGAATCCATTTTGTCCACAAATTGTTTGGCGATTACCTCTGAGGGTAAGTCTTTCAATAATTTGTGACGATCGTCTTCTTCGAGTTCCATCAGAACGTCGGCTGCTTTATCACTATCCATTAGTTGGTAGAGATAAATAGCGTCTTTATGATCTAATTCCTGATACAGTTCGGCAATATCGGCCGGATGCAGATCTTTGAGGATTGAGATGGCTTTTGCATCATCTTTAGCCTCAATGATTTGCTCTATGTCTTCAATGAATTCTTTAGTCAGTTCGATCATAAACGTTCATTTTAATCAGAAAGTCAACCAATTGTCTGTAAGTATTGATCGGCGATCTGTGTCAGTTCTACAAATTGTTCAATGGAAAGCCGTTCAGGACGTTTGTCAAAAATGGGGAGAGCATAGTCCGGAAATTCTTTACCAAGCAAAGGCTTCATGGAATTTCTTAAAGTTTTGCGGCGCTGGTTGAATGATGTCTTGACTACTTTTTTATATAGTGCTTCATCGCATCCCAATGACTTTCGTTCGTTACGAGTCATGCGTATCACCGCACTTTTTACTTTGGGTGGGGGATTGAAAACATGTTCGTCGACCGTGAAAAGGTATTCGACATCGTACCAGGGTTGAATTAACGCACTTATGATTCCGTACGTTTTGCTGCCCGGACCTGCAGCCAACCGTTCGGCAACTTCTTTTTGAATCATACCGGTGCAACAGATTACCTGCTCACGGTAGTCAAGTACTTTAAAAAATATCTGGCTGGATATGTGGTAGGGATAGTTACCGGTAATACAGAATTTGTCCGGATATAGTTTTGTTAAATCAAGGCGTAGAAAGTCTTCCGATAAAATCCGTTCTTTTAATTGGGGAAAGTGTTGGTGTAAGTATGCGATTGATTCATTGTCAATCTCTACAACCGTGAGATCATGCCCTTCACTTAATAAAAACTGAGTGAGTACACCTGTCCCCGGCCCAACCTCTAATACAGGTAGTCCCCGATATGCTCCCAACGTTTCTGCTATTTGTTGAGCAATTCCAAGGTCTTTCAGGAAGTGTTGTCCTAATGCCTTTTTGGGCCGTATGTTCCTCATCTGTTTTCAATGACTGATTCTCTATAAAGATTATTTTGTATATCTTTGCGGACACAAAGGTACAAAAAAATAATTAGCGGACTATATATTAGATTCATGAATTTTAAGCAACTCTTTAACAAAACTATTCGGATAATACTTCCTTTGTTCTTGGGATGTTTATTACTCTGGTATTTATACCAGGGTCAGGATTGGGGCGAGATGATGAAAGTTGTTAAAAAAGGTGTTCGTTATGATATACTTTTGTATTCCTTAGTGTTTGGTCTGGGAGGTAATATCTTTCGGGGGTATCGTTGGGGCTTGTTGATTGATTCTCTGGGTGAACGGGTAAAAAGGAAGAATGTTGTTTTAGCCGTTTTAGGGAATTATGCAATTAATTTAGTACTGCCCCGTATAGGTGAGGTTTGGCGTTGCGGTGTTACTTCAAAGTATGAAAAAATATCTTTTACCAAGCTGCTCGGAACGATGTTGGTTGATCGTGTGATGGATACACTTGTTGTGGGATTGGCAGCTGTAATTGTTTTTTCATTTAATTTTAGTTTTTTCTCAAGATATTTCTCTAATAATCCGGAATTTGTGAACGGATTTTCTGCTATGTTTTCATCGGTTTGGATGTATGTAGGCCTTTTATTGTTAGTATTAACAATATGGCTATTTTTCAAAAAATGGGGACATTTGGCGTTTGTTAAAAAGGTTAAGGAAGCGATACAGAATATCTGGGAGGGTATTAAATGCCTGTGGAAATTAGAACATAAAGCTCTTTTTATATTCCAGACAATGATGATCTGGGTTTGTTATTTCCTATATTTTTACATTGCTTTTTATGCTTTTGATTTTACCAGTCATTTAGGTGTCCGGATTGGATTAATTGCATTTATAATGAGTAGTATCGGTGTCGCAGTTCCGGTACAGGGGGGTATTGGAGTCTGGCATTTTATGGTTATTTCTACATTGGTTTCTTTTGGCGTTTCGGAAGTCGATGCCGGCGCTTTTGCATTGGTTGTTTATACGATACAAACGATATGGGTTATTATTACCGGTTTGGTGGGAGTGTTTGCTTTACCGATTGTAAACCGGAATAAAACGATAGACGATCGTAAATAGGTAACCGGAAAATAATAGATGGGGATGCCAAAAAATCTTCGAAAAACAATTCAGAAATAAAATCCCCAAAAATCGCAACAATTGCTTAAAACACTTCGTATTGTTATTTGTTTTTCAAAGAAAAGTCGTATTTTTATACTCGAATCTGTTTTGTAACCAATAAATAGAAAACATTATGTCAGCAGAAATTAGAACGCTTGCTCCACAATCGGTATGGAGTTATTTTTATGATTTAACACAAATTCCCCGTCCGACGGGCCATATGGAAGGAGTGACAAAGTATATGCTTGCTTTCGGTAACGAATTGGGATTGGAAACAAAACAGGATGAAGCCGGAAATATCCTGATCCGAAAACCGGCTACACCGGGCTTTGAAAATCATAAGACGGTCATTTTACAGTCGCATCTGGATATGGTGCCGCAGGCGAACAGGGGTGTGGAACATGATTTTCTGAAAGATCCGATTGATGCGTATATTGATGGAGACTGGGTAAAAGCACGTCAAACGACATTGGGTGCAGACGACGGAATCGGTGTAGCACTGGCTATGGCAGTGCTAGCTGATAAAACACTTAAGCACGGACCTGTAGAAGCGCTGTTTACGATTGATGAAGAAGTTGGAATGGTGGGCGCTTTCGGACTGAAACCGGGTTTCCTCACAGGGACTATTTTAATTAATTGCGACTCTGAGGAAGAAGGTGAACTTTTCGTTGGTTGTGCCGGTGGGATTGATATGAATATAACTTTCCAGTATAAAAAAGGTGCTCCATTAATTGAAGGAGATATTCCGGTGAAGGTGATGTTGACCGGATTGAAAGGAGGCCATTCCGGTGTCGATATCCATCTGGGACGCGCTAATGCAAATAAATTGATGTTCCGTTTCCTGAAAGAAGCTGTACGTGATTATGGAGCAAGGCTGGCTTCGATTGATGGTGGATCGTTGCGAAATGCTATTCCGCGTGAGGCTGTCGCTGTAATTACAATTCCGGATGGCAATGAAGAGACGTTATGGGAATTGGTAGCCGATTATCAGGAATTGTATCGTACGGAATATGCCGGAATAGAGGACGATATCCTGTTTACAGCTGAAATAGCAGAGCAACCGTTATCATTGATTCCTGAAGAAATACAGGATGATCTGGTGAATGCTATCGAAGGGTGCCAGAATGGTGTGATCAGTATGCTGCATGATTTTCCCGATACGGTTGAATCATCCTCGAATCTGGCAATGGTTAAGTCTTCAAAAGGAAAGATTGATATCAGCATATTAGTGCGTAGCTCTTCGGAGAGCCGTAAAGAGGATGTTTGTTCTTCATTGGAAAGTGTCTTTTCGATGGCCGGAGCAAAAGTGGAAGAAGATGGTGCGTACGGAGGATGGCAACCGAATATAAATTCGCCTATCCTGAATAAGATGCAAGAGGTTTACCAGCAACTATATAATAGGAAGCCTTCTGTAAAGGTAATACATGCCGGACTAGAATGTGGCATTATCCAGGAATCATATCCTAATATGGATATGATTTCTTTTGGTCCTGATCTGGTTTTCCCTCACTCTCCGGCTGAAGCTGTTAAAATCAGCTCGGTTCAAAAATTGTGGAATTTTATGGTTGCTACGTTGGAGGCGATATAAGACCCCTGACCCCTAAAGGGGGAAAACCCTAAATCCCTAAAGGGACTTTTTAATTAATATTTTGACAGCGGACAATTATAACTATAATTCTTTCTTCCAATTTCCCCATTAGGGGATAGGGGGATATTTAATAAAAAATTACTGCTCGGAAAAGAAAGACTACTTATTTTCCGGGCATCTTTTATGAAAGGCTTGTATGAAAGAAAAGAAGTCAAAGGAAACGGATGCGTCTATTTTTATTAAAGGGGCGCGTGTCAATAACCTGAAAAATATAGATGTTACAATTCCCCGTGATAAGCTGATTGTAATTACAGGCTTATCTGGTAGTGGGAAATCTTCACTTGCATTTGATACGCTGTATGCCGAAGGGCAGCGGAGATATGTCGAGAGTTTATCGTCTTATGCCCGTCAGTTTTTAGGACGAATGAGTAAACCGGAATGCGACTATATAAAAGGCATACCACCTGCTATTGCGATTGAGCAAAAAGTAAGTGTACGCAATCCGCGATCGACGGTTGGTACATCTACTGAAATTTATGAATACCTGCGGTTGTTGTTTGCCCGTGTCGGAAAAACTATCTCACCGGTTTCAGGCCAGGAAGTAAAGAAACATCAGGTGAGTGATGTGGTAAAGAAAGCATTAAGTTATCCGGATGGAACCCGTTTTGCGATATATGCACCTGTGATTTTAACGGATGGACGTTCATTAAAAGAACAGTTGGAAATTCTTCAGAAAGAGGGATATACCCGTTTAGAAATCGGAAAGGAAGTCTATCGTGTAGGTGAAGTATTGGGTGATGAAAAACTATTGAAGTCTAAAGATGTTGAATTGCTGATAGACCGGTTGGTTGTTTCAGATGATAAATTATTGAAGAATCGTCTGGCGGATTCAGTTGAAACTGCATTTTATGAGGGACATAATATCTGCCGTTTACGTGTCTATCTGCCTGATAAAACTGAATTATTCGAGTTCTCTAAAAAGTTTGAAGCTGATGGCATTACTTTTGAGGAGCCTACTGATTTGATGTTTAATTTCAACAATCCGCTTGGGGCTTGTCCTACCTGCGAAGGTTTCGGTAAGGTGCTTGGAATCGATGAAAATCTGGTAATACCCGATAAAAGCCTGTCTGTCTATGAAGGGGCGGTTGCTTGTTGGAAGGGTGACGTTATGAGTGAATGGCTACGGGAATTTATAAATAAATCAGCTAAATATGACTTTCCAATTTACCGTGCATATTATGATCTGACGGAAGCTGAAAAGGAGCTATTATGGCATGGTGCAAAAGGTCTACATGGTATTGATGATTTCTTTCAACATGTAGAAAGTAATCTTTATAAGATACAATACCGGGTGATGTTGGCTCGTTACCGGGGTAAAACAAAATGTCCGACATGTAAAGGTAGCCGTTTAAAACCATCAGCTTTGTATGTAAAGGTTGGGGGACGGTCTATTGCTGAGTTGGTAACCTTGCCTGTGACCGAACTTAAACTCTTTTTTGAAAAGTTAGAACTGAATGAAACAGACGCTGTTGTGGCTAAACGGCTTTTAGCTGAAATCAATAGCCGCCTGCAGTTTTTACTGGATGTCGGTTTAGGCTACCTGACATTAGACCGGCTGTCGGCATCACTTTCGGGAGGAGAAAGCCAACGTATTAGCCTGGTAAAATCCTTGGGTAGTAGCCTGGTTGGTTCCCTCTATATCCTGGATGAGCCGAGTATCGGATTGCATTCGCGTGATACAAGCTTGCTGATCAGTGTATTGCGGCAATTGCAGGAGTTGGGTAATACGGTTGTAGTGGTTGAACATGACGAAGATATTATCCGGATGGCAGACTACATTATTGATGTGGGGCCTAATGCCGGCCGTCTGGGTGGAGAAATTGTCTATCAGGGTGAGGTGGATAAACTGGATCCGGATAGCGATAGTTATACGGTTCAATATCTAACCGGAAAAGAAAAGATAGAGGTTCCTTCTTTTACGCGTCCATGGAATCAATATATTGAAATTAAAGGTGCACGAAAGCATAACCTGAAAGGGATTGATGTGAAATTCCCGTTGAATGTGATGACGGTTGTTACGGGAGTCAGTGGATCCGGTAAAAGTTCGCTTGTGCGTGATCTACTTTATGAAGGTGTAAAGCGGTTGCTGGATGGTGCACAGCCGTCAGTAGAATGTAATGAGATTACCGGCGATTTCAAACGGATTAAGTCGATTGAATTTGTTGACCAGCATTCCATAGGGAAGAGTTCCCGCTCGAATCCTGTGACTTATATCGGCGCTTACGATGAACTCCGGAAACTATATGCAAACCAGGCGTTAGCTAAGCAAATGGGATATACGGCAGCCTATTTCTCTTTCAATAAAGAGGGGGGACGTTGTGAAGAATGTAAAGGGGAAGGCCGGATTACAGTAGAAATGCAATTCATGGCAGACATTACATTAGAGTGTGAGGCTTGCCACGGAAAACGGTTTCATCCGGATCTGCTCGAAGTGGAATACCATGGAGCCAATATTTACGATATGCTGGAAATGACCGTCAACCAGGCGATTGAATTTTTTGAATCGCATGCTGATGCACAAAATAAAAAGGTCATTAAGAAACTGAAACCTTTGCAGGATGTTGGACTCGGTTATATAAAGCTTGGGCAGACGTCCTCTACACTTTCCGGGGGAGAAAATCAGCGGGTTAAGCTGGCATATTACTTAGGCCAGGAAAAGCATGACGCGTCTTTGTTTATCTTTGACGAACCGACTACCGGATTACATTTTCATGATATCAAAACGTTATTGAAAGCATTTCAGGCATTGATTGCCAAGGGACATACGGTTGTAATAATCGAACATCATCCGGATATTATCAAATGTGCCGATTATATTATTGATCTGGGACCTGAAGGGGGAAAGGATGGCGGGCATCTGGTTTGCGCGGGTACTCCAAAGGATATTGTGGCTTGTAAAAAATCGTATACGGGTCGGTATCTAAAGGAGAAGTTGAAAGAATAATGGCTGGGGTGTAAAAAAATAATCGTCATTTCGAACGGAACAAGGTGGAGAGATTAATTGCAAAGGAGCCGGTCTTTATGCGATATCTCAAATTTGTTCGATATCACGAAATAATTAGATAGATGATAGAAAAAGTAATACTCACTCTTTTTAACCATGCACATTGGGGATATGTGCTACAGCCGGTATTGGTAGAGGATACTTCGGGTTCGTTGAATGTTCTCAGTATTGTCTCTGAACAATCGTCTTGCTTTCAGGTATTAACGGATGTGCAACAGCAAATTGTCCGTTATTCGCAACGGTATGCAGATGAGGTGCTGATGAAAAGCTATTCGAAAGAGAGGACTGTATTTGACTTTTATAAAACAGTTAAGCCGAATATCATCGAACATTATATACGGCCGATTATTGAGCAGTATCATCTGAAAATAGTATCCTTACTTTTTGACTCAGGGATGGAACTTTATCATCGGTCAGATGTGAAGAAAAGGATCCTTTATGAGTCTGATCATATTCATTATTCGGCTGAACCGGCGCATGTGGTTTTCCATTTTATCCGTGATGATATTTCCGGTTTGCGTTATTTTATCCGTATTAAACATAAGGACAGCACAATTGATCTGAAAGATAAAAATCATGCAGTATTACGGCATGAACCGGCAGTGGTCGCTGTAGATGATCAATTGTTTGTGTTTGATGATATTGATTCGAAAAAGCTACTACCGTTTTTTACCAAAGACTATATTTCGGTACCGGCCACTTCCGAACAGGCATATATCAAAAAATTTGTAGTTAACTGTGTACGTAATTATGAAGTGGTTTCCGAAGGATTGTCGATTGCTGAGGTTACCCCGCAAAGAAAAGCCTGTTTATCGCTGGAAAAAGATCTGATGAACCAGACGAGGCTTTTGCTCGAGTTCGAATATGAAGGGAAAAGATATTTCGCAGACGATAAGCCCCAGCGGATTGTGACTCCTTTTATTGAAAATGGGAAAAACCGGATAGAATGGTTTGAACGCGATAAAGAATGGGAAAAATCCAATATTACATTGTTAGGGGAACATGGGCTTGAGCGGGATATGGCTGGTTATTTTATGGTGGCAGGTCAGGCTATGTCTTCCGGACAGGAATTAACAATGATCCATTGGTTGCAGACACATGCCGGATTGCTGGAGCAGTTTCATTTTGACCAACAGATATCAGACAAAACATATTTTCTGGGTGATGTAACCATGGAAACGCGGATTGACGATCAACAGGACTGGTTTGATGTGAAATGCATTGTTGTGATCGGTGAGTATCGGATTCCTTTTACGAAGTTTAAAAACCATATACTTAATTATCAGAAGGAATACTTGTTGCCTGATGGTTCGGTTGTGATTTTGCCGGATGAATGGTTCAGTCGCTATCAGGAATTGATGTACTTCGGTAAGCGGAGCGGTGAATCGTTTCGCCTGTCGAAATATTATTTTCCAATCATTGATGTAATCACAAATAAAGAGGCACCGGTAAGTCAAGAGGAAGATTTGTCTGATGGCGATAGCCGGGATGTTCCGGAAGGCATTAATGCAACTCTGCGCCCTTATCAGAAACGGGGCTTTTCGTGGCTGGTTAATTTGTACCAAAAGGGATATGGCGGCTGTCTGGCAGATGATATGGGATTGGGTAAGACACTTCAGATTATCTGTCTGTTACAATATGTGGGGCTCTTACGGAAAGATGCTGTTCTACCGGTTCAACAACAAATAAGTGCTACAAGAAGAGGACAACTTTCAATCTTATTTGACGATAAAGCTGGGGCTGATGTTCCATATGCATCATCTATATCATCATCTCTGGTTGTTGTACCTACTTCTTTATTACATAACTGGCAGAATGAATTGAAACGTTTTGCCCCTCATCTGAGGGTTTATCCGTATGTAGGAATTAAAAGGCAGAAAATACAGGATTTAGCGAACTATCTCAATTTGTTTGACGTGGTTCTGACAACATACGGTATATTACGAAATGATATCGAACAGTTAGCCGATTGCCATTTTCATTGTCTGATACTGGATGAGAGTCAGCAGGTAAAAAATCCGTCTTCACTGTCATTTAAAGCTGTAAAATCCATATCATCCATGCACCGTTTTATATTGACCGGGACTCCGATTGAGAATTCGTTATCGGATTTATGGGCGCAGTTCGAACTTGTGAATCCAGGGATGCTCGGTGCATTTGCATCATTCAAGAAAGCGTTTATCCAACCTATTACCCAGCATGATGAAGAAAGGGAAAAAGCGTTGCTGCGATTGATTCAACCTTTTATTCTGCGAAGGGCAAAGAGAGATGTTGCGCCTGAATTACCACCTTTATTGGAAGAGGTTGTTTATTGTGATATGAGTGAGTCGCAACAAATATTGTATGAAGAGGAAAAAAGCCGTTTGAGAAATGATCTGATGGATGATAAATTGTCTGTTGACGGGCAGAATGCCGCATTCATGACTTTACAGGGGTTAACACGTTTGCGCCTGATTGCCAATCATCCGTGTTTATATGATGATACCAATCCGGGAGATTCAGGTAAGTTCGAACAGGTAGCAGTATATCTGGAACTACTTCGTGCCGAACGACATAAAGTGTTGGTGTTTTCATCTTTTGTAAAGCATTTGCGCCTGTTTGCGGATTATTTTGACAAGAAGAAATGGAAATATGCGTGGCTGACAGGAGAAACGCAGATGAAAGACCGTGAAACAGAGATTAATCGTTTCATGAAAGATGATAAGGTCGGTTGTTTCTTTATTTCATTGAAGGCCGGCGGGGTAGGGTTGAACCTGACTGCGGCGGACTATGTTTTTATTTTGGATCCATGGTGGAATCCGGCTTCCGAGATGCAGGCTGTTGCTCGTTCGCACCGGATAGGGCAGGGGAGTAATGTGATGGTTTACCGCTTTATTTCCACAAATACTATTGAAGAAAAGATCCGGAAATTGCAGGAAGGTAAATCAAAACTGGCCGAAACTTTTATCCGTTCGTCTAATCCGTTGGCCGGAATGAGTCGTGAGGAGATGGATGAGTTACTTCAATAGTTGAAAATGGAAAATTGAAAGTTGAAAATGAATGTGCAAAGCAATAATAATCCACAAATAAAAAAGCTGCCTCATAATTAAATGGGGCAGCTTATTTTTAGGGAATTTAAATTAGGAGTCAAAGAAGTTATCACTCGCTACGCTCATTCGTAGTCAAGGAGCTAAGTGTAATGCAAATGTATTTCTACTTGACTACAAAGTTGCGAAGCAACTGATAACTACTTGACTTCTTTGACTACTGATTAGCATTATTAATAATCCGTATTTTGCGGATCGAAATTTGTCCACCCTTTCATCCAGTTGTCGGCATCGGCATCGCTTTTGAATGCCCCGATGTAGTCAACTTTGTCGAAACCCGAACTCAACATCGTATCATCAAAAAGACCGGTTTTTCCTGTAAGCGGGCTGCCGGCCGTAGGTCCCCAGTTCGGATTGGCAATCATGCTGTTGGGCTGGTTCAGTTTCAGGTCAGCAATGTTCTCCATATATTGATTCTCTTGTGCTAGGAAGAATGTGTGTGAAAAAGATTCCTTACTTTCATCCATTGTAGCACCATCCGTTGAATAAAAATCTTTCCAGCTTTTGTTCACATCCGAACCAAGTATTGTCATTCCTGCAAAATATAGATTCTTTAGTTTCAGGTTGCCTTTTGTTGCAGCGCCCTGGGTATCGCCTTTCTGGTTGTCTAAAAGTAATCCGACCGGATAACCCATTGCTATAGAGTTGAAACAACTCAGGTTAGAATTTCTGCGGATTTGCATAGCAGCCTGGAATGTTCCTGTTTTTGAACCGTTTTGCGGATTGTAGTTTCCTCCGGTAATGTATTCGCTTGTATTAGCAAAATCGGAGGCCTGGCCGATAGGACCTACAAAAGTGACATTGCTGAACACGCAAGAAGTTAATGGACTAGCCGTTGTTCCATCTGAATTATTATCAGACTCGAAACCGTTGGAAAGGGAAGTATCTGCAATTTTCGGATTGCGTACACCTAAAAGGAATTGCATTTTTCCGGAGAAGCCATTGTCCGTATCGAAATCGTCGTCCCAACCATGGTAAGCCACTAAGTATTTACAATTAACCGCGCCTCCGAACCATTCAAATGAATCATCATTGGAGTAGGATACCTGGAGATGGTCTACTTTCGTACCTTTTCCGACCGAACCGAAAGTGATCCCGTTAATTTCCTGGTCGGTTTGGAAAGGATAGCCGGCAAATTCCACACGAACATAACTCAATACACCTGAATTGTCGTTATCATCAGTTCCTCCGTGTGTGGTCCTTGGTCCGCCTTCGATAATCATGGAACCTTTATTGTTTGTTGCACGACCGCAGATAATCAAACCGCCCCAGTCGCCCGGTTTACGGCTTCCTTTTGCCTGGGCTGAAGTGAGGACGATTGGCTCGGTAGCCGTTCCCTCAGCAAAAAGTTGTCCTCCGGGTTCAACAATCAAAGCCGCTTTGGTATCTTTGTCTCCTTTAATAATTGTTCCTGCAGGGATAGTCAGTGAAGCGCCGTTTGCTATATAGACCCATCCTTTCAGGGTATAAGTTCCTTTTTTCAACGTATGCGTTTCTTTGATTTCAAATTCCTGGTCGCCATTACCAATTTGCGTACCGTCTCCGAACAATATCTGTTCATCTGACGATGGGTCCGGTTCGTCATTGTCGTCACTGCTACAGCTTGTTATAAATAATGCGAAACAAGCGATAAGCATCATACCGAATAATCTGAATGTTTTCATTTCTTTTTGAATTAAATAAATAAAAAATAGAGTTTCTAAAAATTAATCTTAACTGCTACCGAGACATTTTGTCCGGGAGTAAATTGTTTAGCTGTTTGTTCCCGTTCCACCAGTTCTCCGGTAGTTTCGTTATGAAAACGGGGGAATTGTTTGAAAATAAAGTCCTGTGCCAATATGTCTTTTACTGCGGCACTGATTTCTATATGTTTACCGAATTTTTTGCTGATTGTAAAATCGATCACATTGCGCGGCATTTCGTATAAATCTGGGACATCGTTATCGATAGAACCTTGTTCGCTCCCGTCTTTCTGACCGATACCCACAATACGCTTACCAATGATATTATAGAGTAGACCGGCATTCAATTGAATCTTTTCATTCTGGTAGAAAAGACCTGCATTCACTAAGTAGGGTGATTGTCCCTGCATCGGGCGGTCGTGTTCGAGGCTGTTTTCATCGAATACCACTTTACTATCGATGAGCGAACCATTGAAAGTGAGGCTGAAATCATTCAAACCAATGAAATCGAGGCTTTTCTTTATATCTACTTCAATCCCGTAATTGTTGGCTGATTGGGCATTCTCGAATGTGTACGTATAACTTCCTCCGCCATCCAGGTAGGTCCATTCGATAGGATTTTTAAAGTGTTTGTAAAACAGGGCGATCGAAACCAGTTCGGAAGGAGAGGGATACAACTCATACCTGAAATCCACATTCTGAATATGTGCCGGTTTCAGATCCGGATTCCCTTTTATCATACTGAATAATTCGAAATCGTAGTATGCAGAAGGCGATACTTCACGGAATTCCTGGCGGTTAATGGATGTTCCATACGCCAATCGCAATTGGTTTTCCTGGTTGATAGCATAAGTTGCGTTTACAGATGGGAATAAATTGCCCTGCGTATATTCACTCTTTTTTTGCCTGAATTCCTTGATAGAAGTATAATTGGTAACAGACATGTTATTGTATTCATAACGGGCTCCCGCATAGATATTAAACTTATTTACCGGGATGTTGAAAGCCAGATACCCAGAAGGTTGGAATTCTTTGCCCGAATAGCTATTGCGGTTATCGGTATCTTCATATGTATATAATTTATCAGCCCCATAGTTTTGAGGAATAAGAATCTCATCGATGACATTCCTGTATGGAAAGTCTTCCGGGAAACTGTTGTAGTCCCAACGGTAATAAAACGTCCGGGTCGTATAATCGCGGTTGCGATATTGCAGGTAAGCGCCTGTTTTCAATGTAGGCTTGAGTCCGGCGAAATCAAAATCATGACTATAGTTCACAGCAAACGAATAAACATATTCATTCAATTTGATAAAGTCACGGTATATCTCATTCTGGTCAACTTCCATTTGTCCGAAATACTTATCGTCTACATTCCCGTTTTCTTCCCGTTCGATAATGCGGCGGTCGGGTTGGTTTTTATCGGAATATGAGAATCCGAGTGTCCAGTCCAGCTTTTTATTTTTTGCGAAAGTATGTTTCCCGGCAAATTGTCCGGAATATGCCATACGGCTGGCATACAGGTATTCATTTTTTTCCTGTTTATAATACCCGCTGATGTATTGATAGCCTGTTCGTTCAGTATAACGGTCGCGGCCTATCTGGTTGAACAGGTTGCGGAATTCAAAGGTGTGACGGGAGTTCGGTACAAACGACAGGTTCAGCATGCCTCCCAGTTTCACATCGTTCGTATATATATCGTCATTATATTTATATTTGTATGTAGGTTTGTCATCACGGCTATCGTACACACCAAACCGGGAATTCTCGACATCTAAGTAAGTGCGGTAAACATTGGAGTAATTCAATGCTGCTATCAGTCCCCATTGTTTGCCGGACTCGGTTTCGAACCGCCGGTTCAACACCATCGAAAACCGTTGATCGGGGATAGCCGTTTTCGTTTTTATATTCCAATTGTTATTAAATCCGTTTTTGGTAACGTCATCTACCTCAGAAGTATTATTGTTGTCCATTCTTTCAGGAACTATACTTTTCAGGCTCCGGTAGCCATTATCGAAACCTAACCAATCGGTATTGCTACCATTGTTGTATTTGAAATCTTTGAATGTGGATGTTGTATTATAATTCGTTCCATAGTTGATACTGAACAAATTCTCCGAAGGGATATTCTTGGTCTGTACTTTGATAAAACCTCCGGAAAAGTCGGCGGGGAGTTCAGGGGTAGGAGATTTTACGATAACGAGATTCTCAATCTGGGAACTTGGAATGATATCAAACGAAAACGAGCGGGCATCGGCTTCCGAGCTCGGAACGGCGCTATTATTGACCCATACGCTGTTATAACGTTGTGCCAACCCACGGGCAACAACAAACTTGTCATCGATGACAGATATTCCGGGAACACGCCTGATAACTTCCGAAGCATCCCGGTCCTGGGTACGGGTGATTTGTTGTGCGGAAACGCTGCTGGTTACATTCAGTGCCGTTTTTTGGGTATGAATCATGGCCAGTTCGTTATTCATCTTCCGTGTTCCTTCAACGACAACTTCACTTAACATTGTTTCTTCTTCCGACATGGAAATCTTAAGTGTAGTGGCATGGTTGGCAACTACTTTTACATCGGCAAGTTCAACTGTTTTATAAGACAGGTAACTTGCTTTGACCTGATAGTTTCCCGGCGATAATCCGTTGATACTGAAATTACCGTCCAGATCGGTAGCTGTCCCTTTGTTTAATGACTCGATAAATACACTTGCTCCGATAACTGTTTCACCTGTTTTTTTATCGGTGATGATACCTTCTATGGTTCCGGTTTGTGCAACTAAATAATTTGTAGTAATAAAAAGAATGCCTATTAAAAACTGTAATTTCCTGATCATATCTTATTTTATCGTGTGAAATAAATTTCAGTGCAAAATAACGGCTTGTTTGTTACAGGATAATTACGATAAGGTTAAAGTGATATTAAGAAAGGCCATCTTACAATTCGTAATACAGCCTCGTTATTTGTGTTTTTAGACTATGTGTGTGGAGAATTCTTCTTTGTTATTTGACTACTTCTGAGCAAAGTGATGATTACTTTGATATCTCTGATTCTTTTATCAATTCGTTTATTTCTTCCAGTAGTTGGATACGTTCTAACGAAAAAGTAGAATCATTTGCCTGGATATATTCAAGCATTTCTTTTGCTTTCTGTCGCATGGTTTGTTGTTCTTCGGGATGCAGATAACTATCTTCAAGTAATAGCTTCGCTGCTAATTCCATGCGTTGCAGACCGGCCATATCTTCCCCGTTAAGCGCCAGAACGATCTCTTCGGGCGAATGGTTGAGTAGAAAATCTTTATCAAGTTTTAACGAACTGTAAACACTTTGTACCATTTCCGGAATTTTGCGTGTAGCATTTGCATTCCGTTGACTGATAATTTGCGCAATTACCTTTCCCAACTCTTCGATCTGTACCATTATGAAGTCTCTTCGTAGCATATCGTTTTTGTTAAAGGTGCAATTTACGAAAAATAATATGGATGGAATCAATTCTTTTATTAGAATATTGTATATTTTTTCAACTGAGAATATGAGGATAAATAGATTTATTATATTTGCAGAATATAAACTTCGCCTTGGCATAACTTGAACAAGCTCAATTCTGCTCTTGGCTTGATTATATTTGCAGAATCTAGGATGTGTCTTGGGCAATCTTAGAAAGCAAGCTTTCACGATTGCCGCTCGACTTTCACTATATTTGAAATCTGAAACAAACAATGTATAGCAATGAAAATCAATTATTTTTTTAAAAGAAGCCTTTTTACAATTATACTGGTTTGTGGAATCTTGTTATGTTTTGCACAATGCAAGCAGGATGCAGTAGCCGAATTTAAGTCGAAAGGTGGGTTAAGGGTATTGATGGCGTTGGATGAAGCTTCACTGAAATCAGACGATAAATCTGTGGAAATGCGGAATGATGTATTGAAAGCCTTGCGAAGCCGCATAGAATACTATGGCGTTAATCCTCATATTGAATGGTTGGAAGCCGAAAAACGGATATTGGTGGAAATTCCGGGAGTAAAAGAACCGGACCGGACACTTCGCCTGCTTGGGAGCAATGCAAATATCGAATTTTGGGAAACATTCGATCTGGTTGATGTATATGAGCAGATTGTGAAAGCAGATGATCGTTTGGCAAAAATTTTAGCTTTAGAAGATAAAAATAAAGTAGATGAACAGTCGGCATCTTCCTCAAACGATAAACTGGCCGAAGGTGCGTCTAAAGATGAATTAGAGGGTTTATTGGAATCGATAGAGAATACTGAGTCTATAATGTTGGAAAATGAATATGAAGCGGCTCATCCCTTATTTGCAAAACTTCAGCTTAATATGTTTCATGATCCTAGGGGTTATGATTTAGTTCCGGGCCCGGTAATCGGTTATATAGAGGAGAGTGAGGTTGCACAGGTAATAGAATATCTGAATATGCCGGAAATAAAATCATTGTTGCCCTCCAATATTATATTCAAACAGGGTGCTAGGTCTATTAATAACTCTGAAGATGTGAGGATGTATGATTTGTATGCTATCAAGCAGACAAGTCGTGATGGAGCCGAGCTTAATGGTGATGCTATTGCAGAGGCAAAAGTCTTTTCGGACAGTGAAGGGGGAAATTCTGTGGCTCTGCAAATGGATGCGGAAGGGGCACGCCAATGGGCACGTATGACGAAAGAGAATATTGGGCAGTGTATAGCCATTGTTTTAGATGATAAAGTATATTCTGCTCCTCGTGTAAATGATCAGATCACCGGTGGACGTTCGATGATTTCCGGGTATTTTACCAAAGAAGAGGCTATTGACCTGGCAAATATATTGAATGCAGGAAGAATGCCGGTGCCGGTAAGGATTGTTCATCATGAAATGGTATCACCTGTCACAAAATAAAAAACGGATCAAATGGAAGCAAGAATCAAATTGTTACAGGGAGATATTACGAAGATTGAAGCAGATGCGATTGTAAATGCTGCCAATACTTCATTGTTAGACGGTGGAGGAGTTGATGGAGCCATTCACCGGAATGGCGGGGCTGCCATATTGGAAGAATGCAGGCAGATCAGGAGCCGGCAGGGTGGTTGCAAAGTGGGAGAAGCTGTGATAACAACAGCCGGGCGTTTACCTGCCAAATATGTGATTCATACAGTCGGTCCGGTATGGAACGGGGGAGGAAATAACGAAGATGAATTACTCCGGAATGCTTATACTAACAGCCTGAAGATAGCTTTGGATAATCATCTTGAAACCGTAGCATTTCCGAATATCAGTACCGGGGTATACCATTTCCCGAAACAGCGTGCCGCGGAAATTGCGGTTAAAGCTGTTACTGATTTTTTACGTACATCCGACCAGATTAAAACCGTATATTTTGTGTGTTTTGACAATGAGAATTATGCGATTTACCAGGAGTTGATAGTAGCAAATAGGTAAAGGGGGAAAGGTAAAAGGAGAAAGTACCTTAATCCCTGAAGGAACTATTTGTATGGAAAAGATATAATACCCTAAAAAATAGTCTGCCTCAAAAGTTATTTTAACTATCATTTCGTTATGTCGAACATCGTGAGACATCGCATTGTCACTATGGTGATTCCTCACGATGTTCGGAATGATGAAGTCTTTTGACTCTTAGATATTGCTACCTGACTTTTGAGGCAGACTCATTAGCTAATTACTTCATTTATTACAAAAACCTGCGCCCTTTATTTTACAAGTACCAGATCCGTAACTACCGGTTGATGATCAGAAGGATAATAAACCGTATTATCCCGTTGGTCTGTTAATACGCCATACCGGGTTACTTTGAACTGATTACTTACAAAAACATAATCGATGCGATGTGAACCTACCGGGAAGGTAAATCTCCTGTTGAAAGTGCCTTCCGGGCCATAAGGAGGATATTCCGTTATTTTACGGGAATCCTGGAGAAAAGCCGAAAGTCCCTGGATTTGCTCCGTATCAGGTGTAGAGTTGAAATCACCTGTAGAAATAACAGGCATATCGCTTGCAATTTCCTTGATTTTCTGTATCATCAACTTGCCTGATTCTTTCCGGGCTTCCATTCCTTCATGATCGAAATGGACATTAAAGAAATAGAATTCAGCCCCACTGGCAATCTCTTTGAATTTCGCCCATGAGCAGATCCGGTTACAACATGTGGCGTCCCATCCTTTGCCGGGTTCTGCCGGGTTTTCGCGAAGCCAGAAGTCTCCTGACTCGAGCACCGTAAATTTATCCTTTTTGTAAATGATGGCGGAATGTTCTCCTGCATCTTTGCCATCATCTCTTCCCGAACCTGTATAGGCGTAGGCAGGCAATTCACAAACACCTTGTAATTGGTGCAGGAAACCTTCCTGTGTCCCGACAAGGTCGAAGTCATGGAATTGTATCAGCGCTTTTACGGCATCTTTACGGTACGACCAGGCGTTCAGGCTGTCGGAGGGTGTATCCATACGTAGGTTATAGGACGCAACCCTAAGCTTTATTTTAGCATTTTCTTTACTTTTGTCCGTACAGGCAAAAGCTGCAACGCAAAATAGTAAAACGATTAATTTTTTCATTTATCAATAGGTTTTATAGGTTTAAACAGATAGCAAAGATAATGTTTTAATCCCAACCGGGGTTTTGTCCTAAAGCAGGATTTTTTACCTTATGTTCCTCCGGTATCGGATACAGATACTTTTTATCCAGCCATTCACGGGCTCCCGGATTCCAGATGATTTCCCCGGATGTGCCTCCGGATAACTGCCTGGATCCTGTTTGAGCCGAATTGCTGATTTCTACATATATGATGGACGGATTAGAAGATGTGGGACGTTGACCCTGATAGAAACAGACATCCATAATGCCATCTTCGTTCAGGTCGTATTCTCCTAAAGCAGGAACATACATACCATTCATCGGAGCTGTTTCAAAAAGTTCGCCTAATTTCCACCGGTACAGGTCGTCCGGACGTAACCCTTCGAAGATCATTTCAATGGCGCGTTCACGGAAGATTTCAAGCAGTACCGGATTGGTGAATTTATTGTTATAGAATTCTACCAGATAAGGATCGGCCTGGGTTGGCAGGGTTGTTAATGACGCTCCTGTTATACCGGCGCGGGCGCGTATAGTTCCGATGGTTGCCGCCCAATCAGCATCTGTGATGGTTCCCAGTTCGGCCATTGCTTCCGCCTTGTTCAGCAGTACCTCCGCCCACCGGAAGATGAGATGTGCATTTTCGTTGCGGCTTTCATCATCGTACGGGAAACGTTCGTCGTAACATCCTTTTATGACCTGGTATCCTGTATAAGACTGATCCAGGTTAGGAGGAGCTATAGCAGGAACACCATTTTCCGTTCGGTGATAATCCCCTATACGGATGGTTTGGCCCAACCGCCGATCGCGTCCTTTTACTTCTTCTGTAAACGGGGTTGTTTTATAATCAGCATTGTCGGTAAACCGTGTGCCGTCTGTATTCAGGTATGTATTCACAAACCTGCGGGTTAATGCCGGACGGTTTCCATAGGTAGGACTGATTGTTTTACGGTTCCTTGAACTATAGGTCTGTAAAGCTGCATCCAAAGCTACTGCCAGGATTGTTTCACTGGCATCCGGTTGTTTCAGCAGAAACATTTCACGGTATGCGTTTTCTCCTTGTACCAATGAAAAACCGCTCATAGAATTGGCTGTATTTACAACTTCCTGGTACCAGCTATTGGCTGTGCCTGTCTTTCCGTAGGAAGTATGATATTTCCTGAAAGCCGCTTCAAATAGGCAAACCCTTGTTTTGAATGCTTTTGCTGCATCTACAGTAACTAAAGTGCATGATGCATCTGATGTTAATGTAATGTTTTCAATCGCATAATTAAGATCTTCCAATACATGTTCCATTACTTCGAAACGGTCATCGCGTGGAGCATATAAAGTAGCTTCATCGTTTACATCGATCGTGTGGTCAATCCAGGGCACATCTCCATACCGCTTCACCATGCCGAAGTAAAAGTAAGCCCTGAAAAAACGTGCAAGACCCATATAGTGGTTCTTTTCAGCAACCGAACTGTTTTCGCAACCTTCGAGAAAATAGTTAATGTTGCGGAGGTCTTCAAAATCCCATTCATCGGACGGGCTGTTTATCGCACTCAGGGCATTGGGGGTAAAACGGATATCGACCCCGTTGCGAGCGACTATATCCGAATTATCATCGGTTTGAAACACACCATCATAAGGTGTGGGAAGCATATCATAAAATGACTTGCTGTATAATTCCATCCCGTTTTTCGATTCGAAAATAGCTATTTTTGAAGCTGTGGCTTCCGGCAATTCGTTCAGGTCGCAGGCGATAAGACCAAACCCTACGAAAAGACCCGTAACGATATATCGTAAATATTTATTTATATTCTTCATCTTTCGGATTATTTAAAAATTAACAGATAAACCAAATGAAATAGATTTCAATAGTGGGTAGTTGTAACCGTCACCATCTGTACGGTAATTATCTTTAACGGTTGTGTCATGATCAAATCCTTCTAATTGGCTACCCGCGTTAAATACACTGGTAACATCCGTATCTTTTGTCCGTTTGTATAAAGGAGACCACGTCCATAGATTTTCCCCGGAAACATATACCCTCAGGTCATTGGCTCCGAATTTCCTTGTGATGTGTTTAGGGATTGTATAGCCTACATTCAGGTTTTTTAAACGTATATAAGCTACATTTTGCAGATAACGGTCATTTGGCAGCGCCAATTGTCCGTTCGTATTCTGTGCAGTATATCCGGAAAGTAACGGCAGGTATGCATCAAAGTTTTGCAGTTCCGGACGGAACATCTCATCTTCCTGCCAACGCGGATAAGCATTATACGGGCGGTTGTACTGTCCCCAGAAACGTGATTCGCGGGAAGGGTACCATTGTTGTTTGCCTACTCCCTGGAAAAGGGAAGAAAAGAAAAATCCATTCCAGTCGGCAGCTAAGGTAATACCATAAATATAACGCGGTTCTTTATTACCGATAATTGTTTTATCGCCTGAATCGCCTACACGGTTTAATCCATGATAGATAACATCATCGCCATCTAAGTTTTTGAACTTCAGGTCTCCCACATAATTCTTCCGGGTATTATGCGCCAGGATATTTGATTGCGAAGGTGAATTGTCGATTTCTTCCTGCGATTGGAATAGTCCTTCTACACGGTATCCCCAAATTTCCCCGATAACTTTTCCAGCATAATGTTCATCGTCTGCCAATGTTTTTTCCGGATTGTAGTAGTCGGTAATAACCGATTTATAATCGGCCAATGTGAATTTAACATCATAATGGAATGGTTTGCCTGCCAAATTGAATTGATCCATCCAACTGATTGTAAATTCCCATCCGGTAGTTCGCATACTTCCATAGTTTCCTTTCGGCACATCAGCTCCAAAGACCGCCGGTACGCTCGGGCCTACGGTGTACATATCGTCTGTCCAACGCCTGTAAACGTCTCCCGAAAATGATAGTCGATTGCTTAAAGCGCTGATGTCTAAACCTAAATCGCCGGATGTTACCGTTTCCCAGGTTAATCCGTTGGGGATAACATCGGGTTGGCTTGTTTTTTGAGGACGTACGCCATTAAGAATGCGTTCGGATTGTTCGATTTCGAAATTTTCTGTAAACGTATAAGGCTTTATCGAACCGTTTCCTAATGAACCGTACGAAATACGGAACTTAACATTGGATAACGCATCACTGCTTACATTCCAAAAGGGTTCTTCGGATATTCGCCATCCGGCTGAGATAGACGGGAAAAACGCCCATTGTTCATTGTCCGGGAATTTGGATGAACCATCGTAACGTCCATTGAATTCCAAAAGATAACGCTCGCTGAAGTTATAATTTACCCTGAAAAAACCGCCTGCTATCCGCCATTTTTCGTATCCACCCTCAGTGGCAATATTGGAACCCAACGCCAGGTTAATATCCTTAGCATCTTCATATACAATCCCATTTCGTGTGGTCATCGTATTTTTATATACGGATTGTTCGTAGTTGTAACCTGCCAGCACGTTGAAGTTATGTTTGTCGTTAAATGTTTTGATATAGTTGGCATACACATTGGTGGCCAGGTATTCCGTTGTATACTTTCTATTTTGCAGGTCGTTGGTATTTGTTCCTGCATAACTGGTAACTCCTTCGTAACGGCTGTAAGGAACCTGAACGCGTACCCGTTGGTGTGTATAATCCGTATTCTGGAATGTAAAGTCTGCCCTCACGATCAGGCTTTTATTCAAAAACTCAGCTTTGATCCCGGTTTTACTTTTTACGATCCGTTGGTTTAAGTCGGAATAGCTTTTTCCTAAATACCGGTCTCCGACTGTATAAGCAGAGGGAAATGATAATGTGCCATCCGGATTTAACAGTGGCGCCAATGGAGGACCCTCATCTGCGATGTTGCGCCAGATATTGCCACCCTCACCGACATTGACAGGTTGATGGTATTTCATACTGGAATATTCCGTATTGTTATCTAACTGCAACCACTTGGTTATATTAATAACTCCTTTGGCACGCAGGTTGTACATGGAATATTTATCGGTATTATAGCGGTATAAGCCATCTTCTCCGTTGTAACGTCCGGTCAGATAGAATGAAGCAATGTCACTACCTCCGGATACGGAAACGTTATGATCCTGTGCGAAGAAACTGCTTTTGTATAATTCTTTATACCAATCCGTACTATAGTAATATTCGTAAGCGCCGGTCGTGGGATTGACTTCTACCCTTGGTAAGCTGGGATCTTCCCACCTGCGTTTGATTTCTGCAAGGTATGCGGGCGAAAACGACATGGTTTTATTGATTGCCGTGGGGGTGTTTCCATTATCATTCCATCTCGACCATGCATCACTGAAATTTTGTGCCCAGGGGTATGAGTCCGTAATATTGTCGGGCATCGTAGTCGGCGATTTGGACGAAAAATTAGCTGTATACGTAACGGAGGCTTTGCCTTTGGACGCTGATTTGGTGGTGATTAATACAACACCAAAAGCAGCCCGTGCCCCGTAAATAGATGCCGATGCTGCATCTTTAAGAACGGAGATACTTTCAATATCATTTGGGTTTAACATACTCGGATTCCCTTCCACACCATCAATTAAGATCAAAGCGCTTCCTCCCTGTCCGATAGATGTGGTTCCACGGATATTATAGGATGGCGATTGCGTAGGTTTACCATCAGACATGTTGATATTCAGGTTGGGAATCACCCCTACCAATCCATGGGATATATTGGTAATCGGCCTTTTCTCAAAAACCTCTGAGGTAACCTGGTCCACAGCTCCGGTCAGGTTTACTTTCTTTTGTACTCCATATCCTACTACTACCACTTCTTCTATAGTCTGGGCATCTTCGCGTAAAGTAACAGTGATCATTGCCTGGTTTCCAACTGCTATTCCCTGGGTAACATATCCAATATATGAAATCTGTAGCGTAGCATTGGGTGCAACCGACAATGTGAATTTACCGTCAATATCTGTGATAATCCCATTGGTTGTCCCTTTTTCTACAACATTGCCTCCAATAATAGGCTCGCCGTAGGTGTCGGTAACAGTACCGCTGATCCTTTTCTTATCCTGTTGTTGGATAACCGGTTCTGCTTTTTTTCCAATATAAATCTGACGGTCGTTAATCTGGTATGTATTACCTGTTTGTAAGAATAATTGATCCAGTATTTTATCAATTGTTTGTTCTTTTATATCAATGCGTACTTTCCTGTTGGTATTTAATGCATTGTCATTATAAAGAAACAAATATTCACTGTTTCGTTCAATTTCATCCAGGACTTCCCCAACTGTTTTGTCAATCATTTTTAATGAAAGAAACGTAGATTGGGAGTAGGAAGTGTGAGTATATATGAAGCTTATTCCCATGATCATGAGTAAAAAGGTTAGTTTCATAATTCTCACTAATTTTCCGTAAATAGCATGTAAAATGCCATTTTTTTGTTTGTTTATCATACTTTTGTGTTGAGTTAAAGTTATAACTAAAATTATATAGGTTGTGACTTAAAGTCGTTTACAGCCAAAAGATACCGCAAATATTTTTTGGCTGTTTTTTGGTTTTTCTACTCCATAGGCAATTGGGTTTTTTGGGTGAAACTTAAGTAATGAATATTATTCTTTTGCTGGTATTGGATGGGTGCGGTATAGCATAATCCTCCCAATACGCTTTCGATGTCTTCTTTCATATCCATTTTACCGGAATATAGCATTTCACCGACCATCTCATCAAATTCAATAGTTATCCCGTAATAATTGGAGATGCGGTTTAATATGTGGGCAAGCGTTTCGCTTTTATAAATATAGTAGCCTTCTTTCCAGGAGATGTAGTTTTTTACATTGACATTCCGGATTTGTGTCTCTTCTCCTGTAAGGCTAAATAGTTGGTTAGGAGATAATATCGTTTCAATGGATTGCTGTTCGTTTTTGGTTTTTACCGTGACACTTCCGGATATAAGTACAATTGTTTGCGATGTTTCTTCTTTATAAGCGCTGATGTTAAAAGAAGTACCCAATACGTTTATATCCAGTTGCTTTGTTTTGACGATAAACGGGCGGTCTTTGTCGGGGCTTACTTCCATATACGCTTCGCCTTCAATAAAGATTTCCCTTTTTGTCTTTTCAAAGACCGGGGGATATACTACCCGTGAGGCTGCATTTAACCATAATTTTGTCCCGTCGGATAGAATCAGCGATGAAAATTTCCCTTTAGGAATGATTACCTGGTTATAAGTTGTCGGTTGGTCTGTTTTTACCTGGTCAATGGTCTCCTCTATTTTTATTGAATTAATCTCTGCTTCTCCTTTATTATTGTATTTGATCTCCGTATGATTGTCTTTTACGGCAATGCTATTGTTCCCGGAAAGGATAACCTGAATATCGTCGCCTGTTAAATCGGGTTTGGAAATATCTTCGATCTCAATTTTATTTTCGGCTATGACAGTTGGATATGCTTCTGCTGTTTTCAATTGCCGGAATAAAAAGAGGCCGGTTATTAATATTGTAGCAGCGATTGTTGAAACCCAAATATAAAATCGCCGGAGTTTGGTATGCGTATGTTTTTTGTTTTCGATCTTTACATTCAGCCATATATCTTTGATTTCATCATCGGCGAGCGACTCATTCGCTTCTGTTAGTTTTTGAATGTAGTGTAAGGCAAGTTCATAATCATTATGGTTGACTTTTCCTTTCCTTATCAGGTTGTGCCAGTAGTTGCTGCTTTCTTTTGTCGGGTGATGGACATAAGAAATAAAATCCTCATTTTCTAACAGGTCTTCCAGTGTATATGTGACTGTTTTCCTCATCAATTATATTGTTTTTTTATAATATTCAGTTTGTTTTTATGTATTCAAATCATATGCTGATCAACCAACCGATGTTATATCCGGTTTTGTAGCGTTTCGGATGCTGCTTATTGTACGATGCAACAGGTTTCTGACCGACTGGTAATTCATGTGCATCAGTTTGCATATATCTTCAAATGAAAGTTCTTCTACAAACCGGTAGTAAAGCACTTCTTTTTGCCGGGAGGTGATCTTCTTCATAAATTCTTCCAGTTTCTTTTTTTGTTCGGTTAATTGTTCCTGTTCTATGATCTGATGTTCCACCGGGAATTCGATATGAAAAGCGGGTTCAATCAAATCTAAACGATGGTGTTCTACTTCTTTTTTAAACAGATTGAAGAGTGTGTTTCTCATTGTGGTGAAAAGATATACTTTTACGTTTTCGATAGGAATTAGCCTGGAACGGTTTACGTAAAGCTTGGTGAAAACGTCTTGTACACAATCTTTCACAACTTCCCGGTTCGTAGTAAAATGCATGCCGTAAGCAAATAGTATATTGACGTATGTTGTATATAATTCCGCATATGCTTCTTCGTCTCCCTCAAGGAATAAAATCCATAATTTTTTCTCATATGTGATCTTTTGTTCTCTCATGAAAATATAGATTCCCGGGTAGTGTTATTTATATAAATTTAGACAATATTGTTTCAATTTTGTACTCAAAAGGGACGCTCTTTTAACATTTAGTACTCTCGTTTGTTTTTATAGGTGCTGATGCAGGGCCTCTAAATGGATAATTGTGATAAAAGAACGTCTGGTAAGAACTGTAATTTGCTGTTCGTATATTATATATTATTATGTGAAATAAATTGAATGCAAAATAACGAGTTCTTTGTTACAAACGAGTTACGCAAAAGTTAAAGTGGTATTAAGAAGGGGACTTGATTAAGAATGAAAAATTAAAAATGAAGCACCAATCGTCATTTCGACTGAAAGGAGAATTGAAAATCGGCCATAGCTAAATCACATAAAAGCAATGGAATAGTTTTAGTGAGATCTCTCACGTTCGAGATGACGGTCTCTTTCATTGTCAATTGTCAATTATTTTCAGACTATCTGCTTTTCAAAATTTTGTGTGCTTGCCTGATACCGTTTCCTTCCAGAACAATGACATATATACCCTGACGCCAGTTCCCTGAATAGATGGAGTTTATTCCTTGTGTTAGTATATTGGTTGAAATGATAGCACCTGATATTGAAAAAATGGTTGCTTTGTTGTATGTTCCGTCGTTGTTAAATATTAAATTATTTAGATTTGAATCGAAATATGTGTAAACGTCCAGTTTACCGACATGCGTATTTGAGGTATAATCAACCTGTATTTTTTCCAGTTTTATATTGCTAAAGGATATGGTTGCCGGTGCAGGGATTACTCCCAGGTCGAAAACAATTCTGCCCTGGGGATCGTCCGATGACTTCATAGTAAAAACATATGAATAAGATTCATTGGTATTATAAAGTTTAAAAGGATAATAATCGCTATATGCGTCCCAGGGAGTGTCGTTCCTGCCGACATATGATGATGCCGTACATTCTTTTGAAGCAGAGGCCGTGAATGTTAACCTGTATTGTTTGTCTTTTTCGATGGGAACATTAAATTTCATCAACTGCAGGTGCCAGGAATCGGTTCCTTCTTTTGTTACCTTAATGGTTAGCTGGTTATTTTCATTAGACATGTTTCCGGCAGCGTTGGATAATGTCTGAAAATACCATCCATCCTGTCCGTTTTTTTCGAAATCACTTTCATAGATTACGGATGTTTCCATAGGTACGGGTTCCGGGAGCGGATTATGTAATAACGCATTTACCAATGGTTGTTGATATTTTTCCGTTGCCGGGTTATAGATGCCGAATCCTGAGCTGAATTCCCAGTAAGCCCAGCTATAGCCCAGCTCTTCGAAGAATCGTGACAGGAAAGTTGTCCATCGTGCGCGGGAATCCATATCGGCCTTATTAAAAGAGCCAAACTCGCCTACATGGACAGGTATATTATGTTTTTCTGCAAACAATTTTACTTCCCGGAAGTCCTGCCTGACGGCTTCGCGTTCAGTTTCTGTGTCCAGCCATTTAACGCCTGTTATATGCCCCATATTGGCAAAATCTGCTCCCTGATGTGTGAAATCAAATGGGCTATAATAATGTACTGTCAGGATCAGATTTTTGTCATTGGGTAGTTCCAGCAAGTCTAATCCTGATGTTCCGCTCCAGTTGGAAGAACATATAAGGACATAACGGTTGGGATTTGTTTTTCGGATCTCAGATACAGCTTCTGCTGCGAATTGGTTCCATAAGCCAGCATCGGCTAAACCTTCCTGAGGTTCGTTTAAAATTTCGAAGAGTAAGCTGTCCGGATATGTTTTAAAATAATCTGCTATCTGTTGCCATTGGCTTAAGAACCGGGCTTTTTGTCCGGCAGGATCTTTAAACAACGACTCATGATGATGCATATTGATTATTATATGCAATTTGTTTTTCAGGGCTTCGTCTACAACTCCTTTTATCCGTTCCAGGAAGTCTTCTGAAATTGTATACGGTGGCTCTGTTGTTGCTCGTTCGGAAGTGTCCCAACGGATTGGTAGCCTGACATGAGAAAAACCAAGGTCGGCAATCATCTTAAAATAGGATGGATTCCAGGGATTACCCCATGCATTTTCGGTAGGAGCTTCAAAGGTGTTCCCTATATTTATTCCTTTACCCAACTGTTTATTCATCTCAAATGCAGTACCTTTTTCCTGTGCAAACAATGAAAAAGATGATAATAAAATAAAGCAAAGGAATAATATTTGTTTCATGATTATTCAATATTTCAGGTTCAAAGCTCCAACGTTTAATGTTTCAGGTTTATTCTTCTTCGCTATAATCCTGATAAAGAAAATCATTATAAGGGAAGCGTTGTATATGAATGGCTTTTACCCGTTCGTATAAAAGCGATTTCAGCGCTTCTATATTTACTTTGTTCTTGGCCGAAATGAAAATACAATTTTCCCGTAATTTATTCATCCAGGTTTCCTTAAGTTCATTTAAAGAAATGTTCTCACGTGTACTGGGTGTCAGATCATCTTCTTCTTTCGGAACAAACGTGAAGGCATCAATTTTATTGAAAATCAGAATTACCGGTTTATCTTTGGCATCAATTTCGGCCAGTGTCTTGTTTACAACTTCAATTTGTTCTTCAAAAGTCGGGTGCGAAATATCAACCACATGTAATAACAAGTCGGCTTCACGAACCTCGTCCAGTGTCGACTTAAATGACTCCACCAGTTCGGTTGGTAATTTGCGGATGAATCCGACCGTATCGGATAAGAGAAACGGAAGGTTTTCAACAATTACTTTTCGCACGGTTGTATCTAACGTTGCGAAAAGTTTGTTTTCGGCAAAGACCTCGCTTTTGCTTAAAAGATTCATCAGGGTAGATTTCCCAACATTGGTATAACCAACAAGGGCAACACGTACCATTTTGCCCCGGTTTTTCCGTTGTGACGATTTTTGCCGATCAATTTCTATAAGGTCTTTTTTCAGTTTGGCTATCTTATCCTGGATAATCCGTTTATCGGTTTCCAACTGTGTTTCGCCCGGTCCACGCATTCCTACACCTCCCCGCTGACGCTCCAGATGTGTCCATAAACGTGTTAAACGTGGAAGCATATACTTATATTGGGCCAATTCAACTTGTGTTTTGGCATGTGCCGTTTGAGCTCTGCGTGCGAAAATATCAAGGATTAGATTTGTCCGGTCGAGAATCCGCACCTTCAGTTCTTTTTCTATGTTGCGAATTTGCTTGGCCGAAAGCTCGTCATCGAATACAACGATACCAATTTCGTGTTCAACGACATACTCTTTTATTTCCTGTAGTTTGCCGGAGCCAACAAATGTAACCGAATTCGGATAGTCTAACCGCTGATAAAATTGTTTGACAGGTCTGATACCTGCCGTCTCGGCTAAAAATTCCAACTCGTCCAGATATTCTTTTACTTGCCGTTCGTTCTGTTCCTGCGTGATCAAACCGACTAATACGGCTTTTTCGGTTTGTTCTTCTGTTATTATAAAATCTTTCAAATTCTTCTCTTTATTATATTTGCAAAAATAATGAATCCTTCGGAAAGATTATAGTTTCTGGATTAAAGTTTAAGAACTCAGTAGTCAAAGTCGTCGGAATAATGGTTAGTTATTACTTTCTTTCTCTTAACGGCTAAGGAACAGAGCGACTGGTAACTTCTTAACTTCTGGCTTCTATTGAATACTCAACCGATATTCTTTCGGAGTTTTTCCGGTGAAACGTTTGAAGTATTGTGTAAAAAAAGAAGGATTCGGAAAATTCAGTTCGTCGGATATTTGCTGAATAGTCAGTGATGTAGTTGATAAAAGCAACTTTGCATGTTGCAAAATATATTCGTTGATCCATTCGGAGGCGCTTTTTTGTGAGACTTCCTTTACAATGGTAGAAAGATATTTGGGCGTGATATAAAGAGCCTGGGCATAAAAGCTGACCCGCCGTTCGGTTATGAATTTTGTTGAGAGCAGTTGAATAAACTTACGGAATAATGAATCTTTGTGTGAATAAATATGTTTGATGTCCGATCTCCCGTTTTGATAAATAGAGGCAACTTCATAGCATAGCGCCAGCAATAACTGGCGGGTTACTTCCAATCGGTATGGATACCCTTTGCGTTCGTATGCAAGATTGATATATCTGAAATAAGTATGCAGAAATGTAATCTCTTCTTTTGATAGCGGAATACAAGGGTTTTCACGGATTGTTAAAAACAATTCCGAAATTGAAGGGATGTCGATGTTGCGGATAAATTCAACATTTGTGGCCAATACCATACATTCAAAGTCGGGGCTTTTATTTAATGTCTGTAATACAGTTGCCGAGAAACATACACACATGTCGTCTTTCCTGAAATGGTAGTCGTGATTATTGATTGATAATTCACAAGATCCGTTTAAACATAAAGCAACGAACACTGCTTCTACAATTTTAGGAAATCGTTCGAGTTCCAGATAGTCATCCTGGTTACCCGATAATTTGAAATTCCTCAGGATTAATTCATGCCTGAATCCTTCCGGGTCGTTTACATAATGTTGGATATTAATGCTATTGATTCCCATGAAACAAATGGATCATTTCGCCAAAAATAAGCATTTTTTTCTCATTTCCGCATGGAGATGGAAATGTTTATTTTTTATTTCTCGGATGATGGTTGATAATCTCTTTGCGCAGGAATTCCCGGTCAATATGTGTATAGAGTTCGGTTGTGGTGATTTTTTCGTGTCCGAGCATAAGTTGTATGGCTCTTAAATTAGCGCCTCCTTCTAATAAATGAGTAGCAAACGAATGACGGAGTGTATGCGGACTAATCGTTTTCCTGATTCCGGCCAATTCTGCCTGTGCTTTTATAACATAGAATACCATTACGCGTGACAATCCGGCTCCCCGTTGATTGAGGAACAAAATGTCTTCGGATCCCTTTTTTACATCTATTTCGTTCCGGTCGTACAGGTATTTTTTGATTTCGTCCAGGGCGGTTTGGGAAATAGGCACCAATCGTTGTTTATTTCCCTTTCCTTCTACTTTTATGAATTCTTCATCGAAATAAACATCCGAATATTTTAAATTGATAAGTTCTGAGACGCGTAATCCACAACTGTATAGCACTTCCAGCATTGCACGGTTCCGTTGTCCGGTAGGAGATGACAAGTCGATGGTACTGAGGATCGAATTAACTTCATCCAGTGTTAGTACTTCCGGTAATTTCATCCCGATTTTAGGGGATTCAAGCAACTCTGTAGGATCGTTACGCGTGTAATCTTCCAGTATTAAAAAACGGTAGAACGATTTAATTCCTGAAATTATACGGGCCAGCGAACGGGCAGAGATGCCAATATCACTTAACTGCGCTATGAATTGCTGAAGGTCGGCATAACTTATCTGTTGGTATGAAAGTGATTCATTAACCATAAAACCGAACAGTTTGTTCAGGTCGTCCAAATAAGCTTCTATTGTATTTGAAGACAGGCCTTTTTCCAGACGAAGATACGTTTTATATTTATTGATGATGTCGCTTTCCTTTTTCTCCATATTTATTAATATCAAAAAAATCACTACTTTTGTGCCATATTTCGAAGATGCCTGTTTTCTTCCAAAAAAGACGAATAGTTAAAGATACAAAGGAAATGAAGAAAATCCAAATAATCAACGGTCCCAATCTGAATCTTTTGGGAAGAAGGGAACCCTCTATTTATGGGAGCAAAACATTTGATGCATATTTGGATGAGTTAAGAGCGCGTTATCCGGAATGTGAGATCAGCTATTTCCAGAGTAATATCGAGGGGGAAATGATTACTAAAATTCATGAAACGGGCTTTTCTTGCGATGGGATAATTTTGAATGCAGGTGCATACACACATACATCCATAGCTTTGCATGATGCAATAAAAGCAGTGACGGTGCCGGTTATTGAAGTACACATCTCAAATGTACATGCACGCGAACCGTTTCGTCATCATTCATTTTTATCGCCGGCTTGTAAAGGAGTGATTGCCGGTTTCGGAATGGATTCATACCGGTTAGCATTGGAGTCCCTTATAGCCCCTAATCCCTAGGGAGACTAAGAAACAGTAGAAAGGAACAAGTAAAAAGGCAATGAGAATCCTACGTTCCAGGGTTAGATTCATATTTTAATTTATTGATGAAGTTTAGGTTTATATAAATAATAGAAGATGCTGAAACATACTAAAATTATCGCAACAATTTCAGACCAACGTTGTGAAGTTGATTTTATTAAATCGCTTTACGAAGCGGGAATGGACGTGGTGCGTTTAAATACGGCACATTTATCTGAAGAGGGTTTAAGTCGTGTAGTAAATAATACACGTGCCGTATCAAATCGTATTGGTCTTTTGGTTGATACAAAAGGGCCGGAAATCCGGACAACAGTTGCGAAAGAACCGATACCATTTAAAATGGGCGACAGGGTTAAGATGGTGGGAGATCCTACGGGTGAAACTACAAAAGATTGCATATATGTCTCATATACGGATTTCGTACAGGACTTGACAGAAAGTTGTGATATTCTGATTGACGATGGCGACCTGGAACTAAGGGTCGTAGAGAAGCATGATGATTATCTGATCTGTGAAGTTCAGAATGAAGCAACATTGGGAAGCCGGAAAAGTGTGAATGTGCCCGGTATGCGTATTAATCTACCTTCATTGACAGAAAAGGATATCAAAAATATTCATTGGGCAATTGATCATGACCTGGACTTTATCGCACACTCATTTGTGCGTAATAAGCAGGATGTCTTGGATGTACAGCAAATACTGGATGAACGGAACAGCTCAATACAGATTATAGCCAAGATCGAAAACCAGGAAGGTGTTGATAATATCGATGAGATATTGGAAGCTGCTTATGGTGTAATGATAGCCCGTGGTGATTTGGGTATTGAAGTACCGGCCGAAAGGGTTCCGGGTATTCAACGTGTATTAATCCGCAAATGTGTGGAAGTAAAGAAACCGGTTATTGTTGCAACACAGATGTTACATTCAATGATTAGTAATCCGCGTCCGACACGTGCTGAAGTAACGGATATTGCCAATGCAATTTATTACCGGACGGATGCACTGATGTTGAGTGGTGAAACGGCTTATGGAAAATATCCCGTTGAAGCGGTACGGACGATGTCGAAAGTGATCAATGAAGCTGAACAAACGAAGTTGGCAGCTAATGATATACGTGTCCCAATTCGTGGAAATGATTTGGATGTCACTTCTTTCCTGGCAAAGCAGGCTGTGAAATCATCCTATAAGCTGAATGTGCGTGCTATCATTACGGATAGTCATACCGGACGTACGGCACGTTATTTAGCAGCATTCCGGGGTATTGCTACTGTTTTTGCGATCTGTTACAATGAACAGGTAATGCGTATGTTATCATTGTCTTATGGTGTATGGGCTGTATATCAACCCTGGAATGATAATCGCCGGGAATATTTTTACGATGCGCTTCATCGTCTGATTGGAAGTGGGCGGATTACACTTGATGATAAAGTGGCTCATTTGAGCGGAAGTTTTGGATCAGGTGGAGGTACTACCTTTTTGGAAATAAACGAAGTAAAGAGGGTTTTTGAGGCAGGTCACCAGTATCAATTACCGACGTTTAAGTAAGGATACCGGATATGGATTTAATGTCCGACGCAATCGAATCATATATTCTCAATCACATAGATGAAGAAGGCGAATTTCTTGCGAAGCTCAACCGGGATGCGCATGTGAAATTATTACGCCCACGAATGCTTTCGGGACATTTGCAGGGACGTTTATTAAAGATATTTTGTCGGATGATGCGTCCCAGACGTGTACTGGAGATCGGAACATATACAGGATATGCAACTTTTTGTATGGCAGAGGGGTTGGCAGAAGATGCTCTTATCCATACCATTGAAAAGGACGATGAGATGGAGCCTTTTTTCTCTCCTTATCTGGAACAATCGCCTGATAAGGCTAAAATAGTGGCACACTGGGGAGATGCAAAAGAGATTCTTCCCATGCTGGATGAAACTTTTGACCTGGTGTTTATTGATGCGGATAAACGGGAGTATTGTATTTATTATGATTTGATTTTTCCATATGTACGATCCGGAGGAATGATTCTGGCTGATAATACGTTGTGGTCGGGGAAAGTGATGAATGAAGAAGTTGAACCATCAGACCGGCAAACACAAGGAATTCTTGCATTTAATAATAAGATAAAAGCTGATATCCGTGTAGAAAAGGTTATTTTGCCGTTGCGTGACGGATTGACTATTATTTATAAGAAGTAGCCCCCTGGCCCCTAAAGGGGAACTAGTAAAAAGGGAAAAGGAACAAGGTAAAAGTAAATGCACAATCGTCATTTCGACTGAAAGGAGAAATCCCATAAATGCAATGGTATCGTGTTCATGCGATGTCTCATATATATTCGACATGACGGTAGTTGCTGTGTTATTGGTAACTATGTGGGATTACCTGTTTTTCGGTTTGCATTATTCAAGAATTCTGTTAATTTTGTAAGTTCTGAGATGATGTAAAACGTTGAATGTTGAATCTGAAATTTTGAGTTTATTATGGAAGGAACAAGATTAAATAAAGTAGGACGGTTGCTTCAGAAAGAATTGGGAGATATCTTTCAGAAGCAAACTCAGGGAATGCGTGGTACGTTGGTTTCGGTAAGTGCGGTACGTGTCAGTCCGGATTTAGGGGTGGCAAAAGTGTATTTAAGTATCTTCCCTTCAGATAAAGGAGCAGAATTATTGGAATCAATTGAATCTAATAATAAAGCGATTCGTTATGATTTGGGGCAACGTGTACGGACTCAGTTACGGAAAATACCGGAGTTGAGTTTCTTTCTGGATGATTCGTTGGATTATATAGAGAATATAGATAAACTATTGAATAAATAAGTTTCTTGAGTCTGGCTTTATACATAGCACGTCGCTATCTTTTTGCGAAAAAATCGCATAATGCAATCAATATCATTTCAATGATTTCTGTTTGCAGTGTGGCAGTTGCAACAATAGCGTTGGTATGTGTGTTGTCGGCTTTCAACGGATTCAACGATCTGGTTGCATCCATGTTCAATAATTTTGATCCGGAGCTTAAAATCAGCCCTGTTAAAGGCAAGGTATTTAGCCCGGATACAGAATCGGTTATACAGGTACGTAATCTACCGGAAATAGAAGTCTGCTCGGAAGTTTTGCAGGATAATATACTACTCCGGTATAATACGTTACAGAATGAACAATATGGTGCACGCCAGGAGATTGCAGTTGCTAAAGGGGTGAGTGACGAGTTCCTGAAAATGATAACCCTTGACTCGTTATTGATTGACGGTCATACGGTATTGCACGAAGGAGAAACTTCGTACGGTGTACTAGGAATCGGACTGGCTTATTCGCTGGGTATCTATGGCAATTTTATGTATCCGTTGGAAATCTATGTGCCGAAACGTGAAGAGAAGGTAAATCTATCGAATCCGGCTTCATCATTTCAGGTAGACTATGCTTATATTGGTGGCATTTTCAGGGTTAACCAGGCTGTTTATGATGATAATATGCTGATTCTTCCGATCAGTCTGGTTCGTTCTTTTTTGAATTATCCGACAGAGGTGTCAGCTTTAGAATTGAAACTGAAGCCTGAAGCGGATTTAAAGGTTGTGCAAAACCGGATAAAAACTATTTTAGGGGGTGATTTCCGGGTGGAGAACCGTTATGAGCAGCAACAGGCATCATATAAGATGATGCAGATTGAAAAGTGGATTACGTTTTTGATACTTACATTTGTACTGACGATTGCACTTTTCAGTGTGGTAAGTTCGTTATTAATGTTGATGATTGAAAAGAAAGATGATGTACAAATGTTGCGTAGTATGGGAGCTGACGACCGGATGATCCGTCGTATTTTTTTATTTGAAGGTACTATGATTCCTACATTAGGAGCAATTGTTGGTATTGTGATTGGTCTTATACTCTGTTTACTCCAGCAAAAGTTCGGTATATTGAAATTAGGTGATACGGTTGGGGCATTTATGCATGATACGTATCCGGTACGAATTCAATTTTTTGATATAGCTATGATATTTTTAGTCGTTTCGATTATCGGTGTGCTTGTTGCCTGGTATCCGGTGCGTTATTTTGGCAACAAGTGGCTGAAAAAGGGTTGGGCGCCAGTAGCTCTGCTTTTGGCCTTATTTACCGGATGCGGAACTGATACAACCCGTGAACAACGTGTTATGGTTACCGTTGAGCCTCAACGATATTTCGCAGATAAGATAGCAGGAGATTATTTCGAAGTACAAACGGTCGTTCCAACCGGACAAAGTCCTGAAACATACGATCCAGCACCGTACGAAATGGTACGCATAGCACAGAGTAAAGCCTATTTTCAAATAGGCAAAATCGGTTTCGAGCAAGCATGGATACAAACGATCAAAGATAACAATCCGGAGGTGATCTTTTTCGATCTTTCTGAAGGTGTGAAATGGTTGGAAGGAGAATGTTCAGGCCATGAGCATGATGATGATGAGCACGGACATCATCATGGAGTGGCTGACCCGCATATCTGGAATGCTACAGGTCCGGCTAAAATTATAGCTAAAAATACACTGGATGCATTTGTAGAGTTGGATCCGGAACATAAGGATATTTATCAGAACAGTTATACAGAACTGATAAGTGAGATTGAAGATACGGAACGTATATTACACGAAATGCTGGATACATTAACGCATCGTACGTTTATTATTTACCATCCGGCGCTGACTTATTTTGCGGATGAATTTAACCTTGTGCAGTTTGCTATTGAAGCTGAGGGTAAAGAACCTTCCGCCGCTTCCATGAAAGAACTGGTAGATAGGGCTAAAGATGCTGGTGTGCGTGTGGTTTTTGTACAGCAGGAATTTGACCGTAAACATGCCGAACAATTAGCATCTGAAATTGGGGCACGTATTGTGACTATCAATCCGTTGGATGTACAATGGAAAGAACAGATGGTCTATATGGCGGAGGAGTTAATAAAATAAAGACCCCTGTCTCCCGAAGGGGCTTTTTAATTGAAAATAGAAAATGAAAGACAGATGATTAACTCAGTACATTCAATTATTCGATTTCATCAGTCGTTTTGCGTGACTCGGCATAATCCAAACAAGTTGGGCTTCTGCCCTCGCTATTTAAAACGTTCAGTTTATTCAATTATTGACCGCTGACAGCTAATAACTATGAATAAGTTAATAGAACTAAATAATGTCTCCGTATCATACGACACTAAAGTTGTACTGAGGGATGTATCATTCAAGCTTTGGACAAATGATTTTTTAGGGATTATCGGGCCGAATGGGGGTGGTAAGACTACTTTGATTAAAGTGATTCTCGGTCTTTTGAAACCCGGAAGCGGAATGATTTCTTTTTATGACAGCGGACGTGAAACCTCTTCGCTAAAAACAGGCTATCTGCCTCAGATCAATCAGATTGATAAACATTTTCCTATATCGGTGTATGAGGTTGTTGCATCAGGATTGATGTCAGACAAAAAGCGCCTGGGTGGCTATACCGCAATACAACGTAATCAGATCCGGGATACCATCGAACAAATGGGGCTTGACGGATTGTCAGAACGGCCTATCGGAGAACTTTCGGGTGGTGAGCTGCAACGTACACTATTAGGGCGTGCGGTTGTTTCCAGTCCGCAGGTACTGATTTTAGATGAACCGAATACGTATGTCGATAAGTTATTTGAATCGCGGTTGTACGAATTATTGAAAATAATCAATGAGCAAACTGCAATTATTTTAGTGTCGCACGATGTAGGAACGATTTTGCCATTGGTAAAGAATGTGGCTTGTGTAAACGAAACATTGCATTATCATGCCGGCAATAACATTACAGAAGGATGGCTGGATGAAGCTTTCCATTGCCCGATTGAATTAGTCGGTCATGGAGATATACCGCACCGGGTTTTGAAAACGCACAATTGTAAGCATGAGCATTAACCATAATGTCTTGTCCAACAGGATTTGCAATCCTGTTGTATATTATTATCCGGATTTAAAATCCGGTAGATATAGACCAGGGATTGCAAATTTCTGGTGACAAAGAGATACTTAGTAAAAAGGGAAAGGTAAAAGTGGAAAAGTATGATGTAATTATTATCGGTAGTGGACTGGGTGGTTTGGCGTGCGGCTTTATTCTGGCAAAGAACGGACTAAACGTTTGTGTGCTTGAACAGGATGCTCAGGTAGGCGGATGTTTGCAAACTTTTCGTCGCGGAAATACATTGTTTGATACCGGATTTCATTATGTCGGTGCATTGGGTGAAGGTCAATCATTGCATAAGTTGTTTCGTTATTTCGATTTGCTTGACCTGCCCTGGCAGCAACTGGATGAAGCTGCATTTGATGAAGTTATTATCGGTGATCAATCGTATTTTTTTGCCAATGGTCATGATCGTTTTGCAGAAGAATTGGCGCAACGTTTTCCACATCAGCGAACTAATCTGAATCAATATGTATCATTCCTGAAAAATGTAGGAGATAATTTATTCAGTAGTTTTGATTCGACCCACAAAGAAGATATTTTTACGACTTCGCTTTTTGCACGCTCTGCATATGAGTTCCTGAATGAAACGATTGATGATCCGCTATTACGGAAAGTGCTTTCCGGTACATCATTGAAGATGGAACTGAATGCGGAAACATTACCTTTATATGTTTTTGCACAGATTAATAATTCATTTATAGAAAGTGCCTGGCGGTTGAGAGGCGGAGGGTCGCAAATCGCAGAGAGATTGGTTGAGCAAATCCGGAATATGGGAGGTCGTGTATTAACCCGTTCGAATGTAACCCGTTTGACAGAGTCGAATGGTGTGATTTCAACTGTTGAAGTGAATGGCGAAGAGCAATTCACAGCTAAGTGGGTTATTTCCAATGCACACCCTGCTCATACGATCTCATTGGTCGATGAGACAAAATTATTGCGGAAAATATATCGAAAACGTATTGCATCCCTGGAAAATACATTTGGAATGTTCACCGTTAATATTGGTCTGAAACCGGGCTCTGTGCCTTACCGGAACCGGAATCTTTTTATTCATCGGGATGATGCGGACTTATGGCGTTTTAATCCTGAAGATTCGTTGGCGAGTGTGTTAGTCAGTTATAATATGTCTGAAACGGATACACGGTATGCTTCAAATATAGACCTGCTTACACCGATGAGCTGGAGCGAGGTGTCAAAATGGAAAGATACATCTGTCGGACGCCGGGGTGAAGATTATGTAGAGATGAAAAACGCCCGGATAGAAGCTTGTCTGGAGTTAGTTTCTCCTCATATTCCGGAACTACGCAACGGAATCGAAAAAATCTACACAAGTACGCCATTATCCTATCAATCATATGCCAATATGGTGGATGGCTCTGCTTATGGTATCCGGAAAGATTATACACAACCTATGTATACCGTGCTTGCACCGCGTACTCCCATTCCGAATTTATTATTGACGGGGCAGAATCTTAATTTGCATGGTATCCTGGGTGTTTCGTTAACCTCATTTTTTACTTGTGCCGAAATCCTGGGAATGGATACTATAAAGAATGATTTGGAGCTATGATTAACTTAGTTAATCAGAAGGAAGGGAAAAAGTAAAAGAAGAATACAGGCTGTTATTCTATAGAGCCTTGTAAGAAATAGTTCGTACGCACATATGGAAAGAGAATATTCATTTCAGGAAATAAGAGATTTACTTGATCTGGCGGCAGCACGTTTTAATACGTCTGAATTTATTGAAACGGATCCTGTTCAGTTCCCACGAAAATATGCACTCAAACAAGATATCGAAATATCAGCATTCCTGACTGCTACGATTGCCTGGGGAAAACGGAACCTTATCCTTAAGTCTGCAGAAAAGATGCATCATATTATGGGAAGCTCACCCTATGATTATATAATGAATCAGGGGTATGAGAAATTGAGCCGGAATAATATCCACCGTACTTTTTTTGAAGAAGATATGGCATATCTCTGCCGGGGATTACATGCAATCTATCTACAATATGATAGCTGCGAGCCAATATTTACTGTTTCAAAGGAAACAATGGATCTATGGACCGGAATTATGACTTTCCGTAAATATATGCAGGAAGCCAATGGCGGGTATCCGGCGAAAAGCCTGAAGCATATTTCCGATCCGGCTAAATCGGCTTGCAAACGTTTGCATCTGGCATTACGGTGGCTGATACGGAATGACGGAATTGTAGATATCGGTTTATGGAAAAATGTTTCCCCGGCCAGTCTTTATATTCCATTAGATACACATGTTATATCTGTAGCCCGTTCCCTTGGGTTATTAGTGCGGAAACAGAACGACCGGAAAGCTGTAGAAGAGCTTACGAATCAATTAAGGCTCTTTAATCCGGAAGACCCTATTCTTTATGATTTCGCTTTGTTTGGTTTGGGCGAAAGTAAAAGCCTGTAAAGCCAGTGACTCAGTTATAAAGTCTATATCCGCATTTTACGAAGTAAGCACATGCGATCTGTATATGATCAAAATATTTACCGACAACTACCTTAAACCGAAAGACTACCTGACACTTTCATTAGGGGTGAGATTCGGATTTTAAGAGGATCTAAGCCTTTATATTCCACCTAATAAGTTATCTTTGTAAAAACGAAAGTTATTTTTCCGGAATAATAGTTTCTTAGTTAATCATAAAATTAAATACTTATGGACAGACGAACGTTTATATCTACAGGAGTAGGGTTAGGTGTATTCTCCATTGTGCCTAATCATGTGATCGCTGCAGCAAGTAAAGGGATGGTTGCCCCGAGTGATAAAATTACGATGGTGCATATCGGTTGTGGAACGGAAGGGCTGAATGAAATAAATCCTTTACTACAATCTCCCGCCATTGAAATCGTAGGAGTAGCCGATCCAAACAGGGAAAGTTACGATTACATCCACTGGAGCGAATATGGCTTGCGCAATCAGCTGCGTGAACTGATAGGAGAACCTGCCTGGAAAGAAGGAATTAAAGGCATACCCGGAGGGCGGAATGTAATGAAAGAAGTAATAGAGATCTACTACCGGAAGAATCGCCCGGGATATAAAGGTACAATTGCAGCAGCCGAAGACTATCGTGAATTATTGGATTCCATCAAAGATGTAGATGCCGTAAAGATCATGTCGCCCGATCATTTACATGCTTATCAGGCCTGTGATTGTTTGAGTAGAGGGAAGCATGTGATTATGCACAAACCACTGGGTAATAAAATGACGGAAGCGATGAAAGTAGCAGATCTGGCAAAGTCGTTCTCATTATCTACCTTTATGATGGCTTATAATTCTTATCATACCGGAGATCTGGATCTTATTAAACGATGGATAGATGCAGGAGCAATCGGCACACTGAAAGAAGTACACAATTGGTCGAACCGTCCGGTCTGGCCTCAATATCCAGTTATTCCTACCGACAAGCCGCCTGTACCGGATGGTTTCAATTGGGATCTGTGGTTAGGTCCTGCCGAAATGAGGGATTATCATCCGTATTATACACACGCAACGTTCCGCGGGTGGTACGAATTCGGAGCCGGCGCGTTAGCCGATATGGGATATTACAGCATGTTACCGGTTTTTGATATCCTGAAACTGGATTCGGCCACATCTGTACGGACGCGGTTTTCCCGGGTAATCGGTCTGAAAAATAATGTTCCGGCTACTATCGTAAATGATTATTCATATCCAATGGCGGCAGCTTATAAATTTGAAGTGCCTTACAAAGACGGCTCAGGGCAGATTCTTTTCGAATGGCATGATGGCGGAATGAAACCACAGGCGCCCGAAGGATACGAAGAAGACGATCTGCCGATAGAAGGAATGATGTTTTTGGGTGATAAAGGGGCAATTGTTTCCGGATTTCTTCGTCAGGATCCTGTTCTGGTAGGTAACCAGGCTTCATTGTATAAACACATTAAAAGCAATAAGCAGGAAGGAAGCGATCGTCTGGAAGTGCTGCCGGATGGGACAGAGGCATGGCTGCAAGGTTGGATAGACCGCTGCAAAAACGGGAAGAAAGGGTTTGGCTCATTCGAGAATGCCAAAGAAGTCAACGAAACCTTTAATTTGGGTTCCGTTTCTTTAATGTGCCAGGGGAAGAAACTGGAATATAATCCGGAGACACGAACCATTACCAATGATGCCGAAGCCAATAAGCTTCTGACCCGGAAGATGCGTAAAGGGTATGAGATATAATAACACAATCAAATAATTCTATTATGACAACAAGACGAAATTTTCTTCGCAATTCAATGCTGGGAACTATGGCGATTGCTACCGCTCCGGCAGTAAATATGATGGCGGCAACTACAGCGGCAACTGTAAATAAAGATGCACTCCAGCCTCTGCGTATATCCATGCTATCCTATTCATTTCACGGTTTGGTCGGAGCCGATATGATGGATATCTTCCATTTTTTCGAATCGTGTAAATACCGCTACAGACTGGATGCCGCCGACCTTTGGAATGGTATGTTTACCGGTACGGATGAAGATTTTATTACCAAAGTTTATTCGGCACTGGAAGACCGTCAGTTGGTTGTTCCCAATATTGCCGTAGACGGAGCGCATATTATGTCGATCGGAGATGATGATCCTAAACATTTACAGGAACAACAGGACCGGTATATGCAGATCGCTAAACGTTTGGGCGTGGGGTTTGTTCGTTTTGATGCAGGTCCGTATATGTTGAATGGGCGCAAAGAAACGGATGGTTGGACGGATCAGGAATTTGATTATATCGTCCGCCGTTATAAAGAACTGGCAGCTTTTGCATATGACAACGGATTCAGAATAGGCGCCGAAAATCATTGGGGTCCTGAACGTTGCTAGATGCATATGGAGAAACTGATCAAAGCGGTAGATCATCCCGGGTTCGGCATTTGTATGCACTTCGGGGGATGGACCGGAACTAAAGATGAAAATCTTGCAGCAGAGAAAGCGGCTGCTCCATACGTTTGCCATACGCATATTCCATGGGATTGCTGTGAGGATCCTGCTCTACCTCAGCGCCTGAAAGTGCTGCGCGATGTGAATTATCCCGGATATTATAGTGTAGAACAACATTCCGGGCAAAACGAATATAATCTGGTTGAAGCACAGTTAGGCAAAATAAAAGCAGTACTGACCAGTTGGAACCGTGGTGGTACCGGAGAATTGTATCCGACCCGCGAACAAGATCCTGATAAGCGTGTGCCATGGTGAGCCATCACTTCGTTTACAACGTCCGGCATGCTGAAACAGTCTCGTACGACAATGTCCGATTATGGGTTTAAGGTGATAAAGTCTTTCCGTCGACGGATAGACTTTATCACTCGTGGAGGTTAGTATACCTATCTACGAGCGAATCAATACCATTTACACTACATTGCAAAGCCGGAATCAAAAAAAAATAGGTACAATGCAACTTTTCCCTGGAAAAATACATCTGTTATTTATAATGATATTGTTAGAAATATAAACTTTTAAATAGATGATTATGAAAAACGTGATTGCTATATGTTGGATTTTGGGAGTAATGCTATTGGTTAGTTGCCAGGAAGATTCTTTACATCTGCAAGAGAGTGAATTTGTTACTTCTTGTAGAGCTAGTTTTGTCTTTATAGATGAAAACGGAAATGATTTAATAAACATTGATGATGGTGTTTCCACATATCCTTTTTCTTTTGAAAAACTACCGGAGTTATATAACGAAGAAGTTAATCCATATGGTAATGGTTTTCTTTATAACGGGAATTTTAATACGATTGAGTTTCATACGGATTTAGAACGATATTGTTGGAAAACCTGTTTGTATGGTTTTGATAATGTCCCGTCATATAAAACATATGTACAAGTCGGTAGTTTTGGCATTGATTCCATTTTAACTAAATATTCTTTTACCGGAGATTGTATCGGACGTCCAATCTGTGCTCAAGTTGAGGAACTGTATTACAATGAGACATTGATTTATTCGAGTGGAAAGCTATCTAAAATATTTGAACCGGAAGTCGTTTTTATTAAAAAAGAAAAAGGGAAAACCTCTGTGATTACAGAATGAGATCAGGCATTATTAATATAAGAAGGGTTTTCGTGAGGGAACCCTTTTTCGTTAGGACGTGTTAATTACAATCCAACCCTAAAAAATATACAAACATCCCCCTTGTGCCTGTCAATAATATACTATTTTTACATAGTAATATGATTTTCCATGAGAAACAACTTCTTTTTACTGGCTTTTATTCCGGTATGCTGGTTTTTATTATTCGATAGTATAAATATACAGGCCGCAGAAAATAGTATACTATTTAATCGTTTGGATGTCAATAACGGTTTGTCGTCTAATGAGGTAAGTTGCGTCTATAAGGGTAGGAAGGGATTTATGTGGTTTGGGACAGGGGCAGGGCTGACCCGGTATGACGGGTATGAGTTCAAGACGTTCCGCCATGAAGTAGACGGCGCTTTATTTTCCGAAGGATATATTATGGAATTAGTGGAAACAATGGATGGAAAACTCTGGGTTACTTATCAATCCGGAGAGATCAGTATTTTTGATATATATAGCCATGCGTTTTATACTGTATCAGAAATCCAGCAACAGCTGGGCATTCAATCTACTATTGTAAATGTCTTCCAGGATAATGATTACCAGCTTTTATTTGCTGCATCCGACAATCATCTTTATAAATATAATTATACATCCAGACGGCTTATTAGCTATCCTGTATATCCTGAAGAAGGAGGGGTATGTGATTTGGTTTGTAATGAAAAAGGGATGTATATTATTTATTATTCGGGAGTTCTGGAAATTATTAATCCTGATAGTTTCGAACAGGTATTGAAAGATGATTTCCTTAAAAAACTTCCTGCTCCTAAACGTTTTAATTTATTTGTAGATAAGTAGATGTTCATAATTAGTTTATATAATATATTTTTCTTTACTTCGCCTGTTATTATATTAGATAGGATAATCAATAATGGGAAAGATAAAGAAATTAGAATTAACAGATGTCC
>JAITVY010000049.1 GCA_031285565.1 Tannerella sp.
GCAAAAATTAAAGCATTTAGACGAGTTTTTAGGGGTGTGAAAGATAAAGCCTTTTTCTTGTTTAGATTGAGTAAATTGTATGCATAATACAAAAATCCCTCAAGTTTTTACGGTGATCCGGATTCAGCGTTTAAAACGGATACTTTTCCGGGAACAAAAACCGCCAACTATTTAATAGTTAGCGGTGATGCGTTGTCTCACAAGGATTCGAACCTTGAACGACTGAACCAAAATCAGTTGTGTTACCATTACACCATGAGACAATCCGATGCTTTAGTTCTAAAGCGGTGCAAAGGTGGGAATTTAATCTCACATTTGCAAGAAAATATCAATAAAGATTTTATTTGGCAATCAGTAAAAAGTAATTCTTTTTACCTCGTTGAACGAGCAAGTATTTATTGTTTAGTAAGTTGTCTTTGTTGATGAGCGTGTCTGCATCCGACAGTTTCTCTTTGTTCAAACTTACTCCTCCGCTTTGAACCAGCTTTCGCATTTCTCCTTTGGAAGCAAAAATAGCGGCTTTTTCCGTACAAAGATCAATTGCTTTTATTCCTGAAGCCAGTTCGTCCTGAGATATTTCAAATTGAGGAACACCTTCAAAGACTGCTAACAAAGTATCTTCGTCTAGTTTCTTCAATGCATCTGAAGTCGAATTACCGAACAAAATATTTGAGGCTTCTACTGCAGCATCATAGTCCTCTTGTGAATGTACCATAATGGTAATTTCTTTTGTAAGTCGTTTTTGCAAAGGACGCAGGTGAGGAGCATCAGCTTGTTCTTTTTCTAAGGCGGCAATTTCATCTTTTTCCAATGCCGTGAAAATTTTGATGTATTTTGCTGCGTCTTCGTCACTTACATTTAGCCAAAACTGATAAAATTTATATGGCGAAGTATATCTGCGATCCAGCCACACATTTCCGGATTCGGTTTTTCCGAACTTACCACCATCTGCTTTGGTTATCAAAGGACAAACTAGGGCAAAAGCTTCGGCTTCCGAGCCTAATTTCCGGCGTATTAATTCAGTTCCGGTGGTTATATTACCCCATTGGTCAGAACCGCCCATTTGTAAACGGACACCTTCGTTCTGATATAAATATAAGTAATCGTATCCTTGTAATAACTGGTAGGAAAATTCAGTGAAAGAAAGACCTGTTTTAGCTTCGGCATTCAGGCGTTTTTTTACGGAATCTTTCGCCATCATATAGTTTACAGTAAGATGTTTGCCAATATCACGAATGAAGCCCAGGAATGTATAGTCTTTCATCCAGTCGTAGTTATTCACCAACTTGGCAGCATTCGGACTGTCTGAATCGAAATCAAGAAATTTTGATAATTGTTTTTTTATGCTGTTTTGATTGTGACGTAATGTTTCTTCATCCAGCAAATTGCGCTCTGCTGATTTCATGGATGGGTCGCCAATCATACCAGTTGCACCTCCAATTAAAGCTATCGGGCGATGGCCTGCCCGTTGAAAATGCTTTAACATCATTACGCTGACTAAATGACCGATGTGGAGTGAGTCTGCAGTCGGGTCGATTCCTACGTATGCAGAAGTTAATTCTTTTTGTAATTGTTCTTCCGTTCCGGGCATCATATCGTGAATCATGCCCCTCCATTTTAGTTCTTCAACAAAATTCATCGTATTAATTATATGTTGTTTCTTACTGGTGAACAAAAGTACGACAAAAATAATGAATGAACAACCTGGGTGGGATGCAAAAACATCTTTGACTACTATAAGGAGGAAGAGAAAATATATTATCCGATCGGAAACATATCGATCGCACTTTATAATTCTGATGTTTGTTTAAAATGGCGTCTGGGGCCAGGCATGCAGGTTGGAAAGGATTTCTTGTGATAAATCTTTTTCTGAAACAGCTAATAATGAAGAAACGGATGTGTATATATCCTTGATATTAATGTCGCTTTCATCGGTTTCAATAAATAAGCGATGTGCATCCCATGCCTTTTTGATTGCGTTTGGTTGAAAATATTGTCCAAATGATATATAAAAACCTGCATGCAATAATTGATGGGCAAGCTCTTCTTTACCTCTGAAACCATGTATAATCCATGGAACGGAGGGGCAGGTTGTTTTATGGATAGTGAGAAGCTCCGGCCAGGCTTTAACACAATGAATAATTAATGGTTTCTCCAGATTTTCAGCCAGATTTATTTGGTCAAGAAATAGTTTCTTCTGCAATTCCCAGGGCGTTGAGGTGAGTTTATCTAATCCGGCTTCACCGATAGCAACAATATTCGGTTGTTTTGCAATTGCTTGTAATGCATTGAAAAGATCTTCGGATGCATACCATGGATGGACACCTGCAGAATAATAAAATGATGCTTCAAGCGGGTGAGGATTGCGAATATCGATTGATATAATAGCTTTTTCATCCGGACTTGTCGGCGGGTGATGCGTATGTATATTATAATATATCATTTTATGGAACAGGGTCATAGCCGGAGCCTCCCCATGGATGGCATCGGCCGATACGTTTCACTGTAAGCCATAATCCTTTGATAGGGCCGTGTTTTTTCAGAGCCTGAACAGCATATTCGGAACAGGTTGGAGTAAATCTGCAACTTGCCGGAGTCAGGGGGGAAATACAGTATTTGTAAAAATAGACAGGTAACAGAAGTATAGTTGTGAAAAAACGTTTCATTCGTATTTCTGTATAAGTAAGCGTATCGCTTTCGACATAGCTTTATCTATGGTGCTAAAGGATGACTTCTCTTTGCTCAGATATAGGAATGCAACTAATAATGCCGTATCTTTTTGGACGAAAAAATCAGTTAATTCGTGTTTTCGCAAGCGATAACTTTCACGTATTCTTCGTTTCACGAAGTTTCTGTCGACTGCGTGTTTAAATCTCTTTTTAGACACGCTAACGACAACTGAGACTTCTGCATTTGAGCTTTCTCTCTGTATTGGCAAATAGATTATCCGTAATGGATATGCAACAAAAGACAGGCCCTCCGTGAATAGAAGATCAAGGTGACGTTTCCAAGAGATTCGTTCATCTTTCGGAAACGTCAGCTTTTTATCGTCGCCCATTTTTTTTCTCGCCGATTTCTTTCTTTAGAAAGAGTTCTAAAGCTGCAGTCATTGATGGTGCTTCCGGTGTCGGGGCCTCTATGTCTAGCCGTAGACCGGCATCCAGTGCTGCTTTTGCTGTTGACGGACCGAAGCAGCCTATTTTGATATCCTGCTGGCTGAATTCGGGAAAGTTCTTTAGTAATGAAGATATTCCTGACGGACTGAAAAATACTAACATGTCATAGTCAAATTTTTCATCTTCAGAAAAATCATTACTTACTGTTCGATACATAATAGCTTTCGTATATTGTATCTTTTTAGTATCCAGCAAACACATCAAATCATCTTTATGTACATCAGAAACCGGAATGAGGTAATTCTCTTTGGAGTGTTTGGCTATTACTGTAACCAAATCTTCCATTTTGCCGGTTTGGCTGAAGAAAACTTTTCTTTTCCGATATACGATATACTTTTGTAAATAGACTGCAATTGCTTCTGTCATACAGAAGTATTTCATCGTTTCAGGGATAGCCACCCTTAATTCTTCGCAAAGATGAAAGAAATGATCAATTGCTGTTCGCGCTGTAAAGATTATAGCGCTATAATCTAGAACAGAGATTCGTTGTTGCCTGAATTCTTTTGCTGTCAGAGGTTCTACTTTTATAAACGGACGGAAATCAATTTCCATACCGTATTTTTTAGCTATGTCAAAATAAGGTGACTTTTCTGACGCAGGTTTTGGTTGTGATACCAGTAACTTTCTAATACTTAATGCCATAAAGTACTTGTTTCAATTACGTTTTGCAAATAATTTAAACCTTCGTACAAAAATAACAGAGGTATAATTTCTTGGGCACAAAGGTACGAACTTAAATATAAAATCCCCGTATTTTTATTATAAAATATGCGAATTGTTATGTAAATTACTGAAATTCGATATAAAATGTAACTTAATATAAATAACAGGGTGACAGTTTTTAAAGAATTGTTGTTAAACATTAACCAAAGGACAGGGAAGTATAAAGATATGCCCCATAGGTAAGATAATGTTTGGTAATTAGTATTCCATAATTTGAATCTCCCATTCTCGCTAAACGCCAGCCCATAAACAAGATACATGCATTGTTTGAAAAAATAAAACAATACGATTGCACCCAGGAATACGGCAAGCGTAATAAAAGCCGTAGAGATCGACTGTCCGTGAATCGGGTAATATACACTATAAGCTAAATAACAAAGTATAGAGCATAATAATAACGTTTGCATTCTTAGGAATCCTTTGAATAGTATATTTTCTTTCATGGTTGAGTCGAAAAGGTTCTGGCGTTCCTTTACGGAAAAAAAACTTTTGATGGTTTTGCTGAAAAGGGGTAAATAAAAATGGAAAATAAAAGCAAAAGATGCAAATAAAAGAAAGACGACAGAAAAAAGAATATCGCGTATTAATTGTTCGTCGCCAAACTTTATACCTATATATCCTTCAAAAATTTCTGCACTCATGAATTATCCTTAATTTTCGTCGGCAAAGTTAATCATTTTTTTTCTGTGTCTGAAAACTTTATATATATAGTGAGAATATAACGTCCAGTGTCGTTAGATAAATTATTTGGAAATATCTTGTTAAAATGATGTTTTTGCTAACTTTGTCAATCTAATGAGTAAGAAATGGTCAGGAAATACGATTTTTTAGTGATCGGATCCGGTATTGCCGGGATGAGTTTTGCCTTGAAAGTAGCGGACAAAAGATCAGTCGCTTTGGTTTGTAAATCGGATTTGGAAGAGGCAAACACTTATTTTGCTCAGGGGGGAGTTGCTTCGGTAACCAATTTGATTGTTGACAATTTTGAAAAGCATATCGAGGATACGCTGATTGCCGGGGATTATTTGAGTGATCGTACAGCTGTTGAAAAGGTCGTACGTGATGCTCCTCAACAAATCGAAGAATTAATTCGTTGGGGGGTTGATTTTGATAAGGATGAAACCGGAAATTTTGATCTTCACAGGGAAGGCGGACATTCGGAATTTCGTATTCTGCATCATAAAGATAATACCGGAGCTGAAATTCAGGATAGTTTGATTCAGGCTATCAAACGTCATCCTAATATTACCGTTTATGAAAATCATTTTGCCATAGAGATATTAACACAGCATCATCTGGGAATGACAGTGACGCGTCAGACTACGGATATTGCATGTTATGGGGCATATATCATGGACATCGGGACGGGTAAAATAGATACATTTTTATCCAAAATTACATTAATGGCAACAGGAGGAGTAGGGGCGGTGTACCAAACGACTACCAATCCTTTGGTTGCAACAGGAGATGGTATTGCTATGGTATATCGTGCAAAAGGGACTGTGAAGGATATGGAATTTATACAGTTTCATCCCACTGCTTTGTTTCATCCGGGTGATCGTCCTTCGTTTTTAATTACAGAGGCAATGCGTGGATACGGAGGCGTCCTTCGAACAACGGATGGTAAAGAATTTATGCAAAAGTATGATGAGCGTCTTTCATTGGCTCCCCGTGATATTGTAGCGCGTGCTATTGATAATGAGATGAAGAACAGGGGAGATGATCATGTTTATTTAGATGTTACTCATAAAGAAGCAGAAGAAACTAAAAAACACTTTCCAAATATTTACCAGAAATGTTTAAGTCTTGGAATAGATATAACTAAAGATTATATACCTGTAGCGCCGGCTGCACATTACCTTTGTGGTGGTATTATGGTTGATCTCGATGGATGTACATCTATAAACCGTTTATATGCAGTAGGTGAATGTGCCTGTACCGGTTTACATGGTGGAAACCGGTTGGCTTCCAATTCGTTGATTGAAGCAGTTGTGTATGCCGATGCGGCAGCAAAACATAGTTCTGTTATTATTGACGATCTTGTATTTCAATTGGATATTCCTGATTGGGATGACAAGGGTACCCGTTCGCCTGAAGAGATGGTTTTAATTACTCAAAGCGTCAAAGAAGTGGGACAGATTATGTCTACATATGTAGGAATCGTTCGTTCTGATTTGCGGTTGAGACGTGCGTGGACTCGTTTGGATATTCTCTATGAGGAAACAGAGAGTTTGTTCAAGCGTTCTATTGCTTCAAAAGATATTTGTGAGTTACGCAATATGATTAATGTGGGTTACCTGATTATGCGTCAGGCTATTGAACGAAAAGAGAGTCGCGGATTACATTATACATTAGATTATCCTCCGAAAAAGTGAGAGATTATCTAAATTTTGCTCATAAGTAAATACAGGTCATTTATTAGAAAAAAGAATGATTCATTTTGTCATTATAGCAGGTCTATTGTAGGCAAAATTGAAATTTTTATTTGGAGTAAAGAGTCGGATTGAGGGTGATAGAATGAAGGTGAAATTAGTTTTTTACGAGAGATAGAAACAGCTTCAAAGATAATGCCGGAGAGAGAACAGGTTGTAACAATAGATATAGATAAAGTAAAACAAGGAGACCCTAATGCCTTCCGGGATTTCTTTACCTATTTCTATCCGAAATTAATGTCTTTGGCTTGCCGGTTTGTCGATGAATATACGGCTAATGATTTGGTACAGGATATATTTACTTCTTATTGGGAACGTAAGCATTTGATTGAAGCTGATAGTATACGTTCTTTCTTATATAAATGGTTGCAAAATAATTGTCTGAATTATCTTAAACATCAGATTGTGGTTGAAGAATATGAAGCCAGGGTACGTTTGGCTGAGGCTCGTGTTTCCTATTGGGAGGATATGGCCGATTCGAATGATGTATTGAAGCAGGTTATTGATAAAGATTTGTTCCAAATGATTGAAGAGGCTGTTGAGAAGTTGCCCCACAAGTGTGCACAAGCATTCCGTTTGTGTTATTATAATGATTTGAGTCATAAAGAAATTGCTGCGATAATGAATATTTCTTCCCGAACGGTAGAAGGACATATCCGACGTGCTATTCTTTTCCTGAGAGCGGATTTACATAATCTTCTGATGCTCTATTTTATGTTTTACAGCATAAATCAATAAAAACTACCATTTCTAATCACGTAGTCCGAGTCGATTCAGTTGTCTTCTTTTCAGTGAAAGCAGAAAAAAAGATGGATGAAATGTTATTGTTACGCTTTTTATTAAAGAAATGTACGCCGGCTGAAATCAGGCAGGTTGAACAATGGGCTACTTCGGATAAAGCAAATGCTGATTGGTTGTTTGGAATGGAGCAAATCTGGCGTTTGAAAGATGAGCAGCATTTTTCAGAACCTCAGAGAATAGAGAAGGCATATGGGGAGTTTTTAGCTGATATTGAGCATAAGAAGCGCCGGAAGACAGATGCAAAGAAGTTCTATTATTCAATAAAGCCATTTGTCAAATATGTGGCAATATTTATCATAATTGCTCTTTTATCATCTAACCTGTATCAGTATGTTGTTAATCACAAAACATCTGATATTTTGATGAATATAGTTGAAGTACCCAAAGGACAACGTGCTTCACTAACGCTTTCTGACGGAACAAAGGTGTGGCTGAATGCTCAAAGTCAATTTATTTATCCAACGGATTTTTCTTCGAAGCATAGAGAAGTTTCACTTATTGGCGAAGGCTTTTTTGAAGTTACACATAATGATAAGAAACCATTTATTGTCAATACCGATCTGGTAAAAGTCAAAGTCTTAGGAACTAAATTTAATGTGAAAGCCCACCCTGATGAAACGTTGTTAGTTACCTTATCGGAAGGAAAAGTTGAAGTCTCAGATAATGAAATTCAAAACACAGTTACTTTAAAACCGGATCAACAGGTGGCTTATTCAAAAGAGAAAGGTTTTTTAATATCGGAGTATGTAGATGCAGGCTCGAAAACATTGTGGCTCGAAAGAGAACTTTGTTTTGTGGAGCAACCGTTGTGGGAAATAACTAAAGAATTAGAACGACAGTTTAATGTTGTCATTATGATTAAAGATCAGACGTTAAGTAATGAAATATTTACCTGCCGGTTTAAAAGCGATGCGACTCTTGATCAAATCATGAATAATATAAAAGATACAAAAATGATAGATTATAAAGTGAATAACAAACAAATTGAAATTTTTAAAAAAGAAAACAGCCTATGAGAAAAAACTAGAAAAACAAGAAGCCGCAGTATACGGCAATATTCTGCGGCTCAGATTAATTAAGTAACGTAATTAGTGACTTCTTAAATTTTATTACTAACTAACCAATTACAAATGTATGAAATTTACTATGAAAAACAGGTCATGCGAAAATATTAATTCGCAATGGCTAAAGAAATGCTTATTTATTATGAGATGTCTGATTCTCTTTATTGTATTAGGAACGTTACAATCTGTAGCCAATATTTCATATTCACAGACCGTCAGATTGTCATTGGAGATGGAAAACACTACAGTACAAGAGGTATTGTCCATTATTGAGCAGAAAAGTTCCTTTTATTTTACGTATAACTCTAAACAAATTAATGCTGCTCGGAAAGTCTCCATCCATGTAAAGGATTGTTTTGTTACGGATGTGCTGGATGACTTATTTGCAGGAGGAGATATTGGTTATACAATTAACGATAAGCATATTGTGTTGTATAAAAAAGACCAAACTGAAAAGTCGGCTGTTAGCCAACAATCAAAAAGGATAACTGGAGTTGTAACGGATGCTAACGGAGAACCTATTATCGGGGCTAATGTAATGGAGAAAGGTACGGCGTCAAACGGAACTATCACCAATATTGATGGTGACTATAGTTTGGATGTACGGGAAGGAGCCGTACTTGTGTTTTCTTATATTGGATATAATGCTCAGGAGATTTCGACATCCGGAAAAACTATTCTTAATGTTGTACTGGCGGAAGATGCTCAGATATTAGACGAAGTGGTTGTGGTAGGTTATGGTCAGCAGAAAAGAGGATCGGTAACCGGTTCTGTTGCCTCTATTCAATCAAAAGAGATCACAACGGTAAAAACGCCCAATGTAAGCAATACATTAGCGGGTAAGTTACCTGGATTAAGGGCTGTTCAACGAAGTGGGGCTCCGGGAGATGATGATGCTAAGTTGGACATTCGTGGATATGGTGATGCATTAGTGATTGTTGATGGTATCGAACGTGATTTCAAACAAATTGATGCGAATGATATAGAATCTATTAGTGTATTGAAAGATGCTTCTGCCGCCGTATATGGTTTTAAAGGTGCAAATGGAGTTATATTGATTACCACTAAAAAAGGACAGCTTGGAAAACCTAAAATTAATTATTCAGGGTATGTTGGTTTTCAGAATATAACGCGTTATCCGGATTTTTACAATGCGTATGAATATGCCACATTATATAACGAGGCCCAGTTGAATGTAGGCGTTAATGCCCCGTATTCTCCCGAGGAGATCGAAAAGTATCGGCTAGGCAATGATCCGGCTTATTCCAGTACGGATTGGTGGGATGAAATTACCAGAGGGGCTGTACCACAAATGTATCACAATATCAATGTCTCGGGAGGTGCAGAAAAAGTGAAATATTATTTTTCTTTGGGGTATACAGATCAGGAAGGTATTTACAAATCCGGTGATTTCTCATATCAAAAGTATAATGTCCGGTCTAATGTCAATGCAGAAATAACCAAAGGCTTTACTGTTGATTTGCAATTAAGCGGGCAATTAAATACCCGGAATAAAGTACGTGAGCCGGAACCTATTACCCGTAATGCTCAAATGGCTGTTCCTACTTTGCCAATCTATGCGAATAATACCGCACCTTATTGGCAGAATACGGGCGATAAGGCTAATCCGGTACAATCTTCACGGGCAGATGAGATCGGTTATGATAAACGTGATCGTAGAGAGTTTAACGGGTCTATTGCTTTCAATTGGGATATCCCGTGGGTAGAAGGGCTTTCGGCAAAAGCTTTATTAGCCTATGATTATAATAATATGAATGTGAAAAACTGGTATAAAGAATATTATGATTATTCGTATGATGCAGCCGCTGATGAATACAAGCAGTCTGCCCGTCATGCTATTTCGGAACTCGAGAAGCGTATTCACAGTGAATATACTCCTACGCAGCAATATTCGATTAATTATAAAAATACATTTGGAAAACATGATCTCAATGCTTTGGTATTGTGGGAAATGTATAATTCGAGCCTTGACTCGGTTAATGTAAAACGGGACTTTTATATTGGTGCGATTGATGAACTAGAGGCCGGAGACAATGTGAACAAACATAGTGGGGGCTGGGAGCGTCAGACAGCCCATGAAGGGTTGGTTGGCCGATTGAATTATGCTTATGACGGAAAATATCTGGCTGAAGTAAGTTTTCGGTATGATGGTTCCTATAAATTTGCTTCAGATAAACGTTGGGGATTTTTTCCTGCTGTGTCATTAGGTTGGCGTATATCGGAAGAAGCTTTTTTTAAGAATCAATTTGAATTTGTTGATAATCTGAAAATAAGAGGATCGTATGGCAAGATAGGGGATGAAGGCGACTTTTTACCTTTTCAGTATTTAGCCGGTTATAAATACCCGGATGGTAAATATGTATTAGGAACCGGTGGCGTATCAAACGGATCTTCTGATAGGGGATTACCCAATTCTAATTTAACCTGGTATGAATCTAAAACAGCTAACATCGGTTTTGAACTGACCATGTTAAATGGTCTTTTTTCGGCTGAATTTGATTATTTTCAACGGAAGCGTGAAGGCCTGTTAGCTAACCGTGCCCTTACTTTACCTAGTTCTTTCGGACAGAAGCTTCCGCAGGAAAATCTGAATTCGGATAAAAACCGTGGATTTGAGATTGTGGCAAGCCACCGGAATAAAATCGGAGAGGTTAACTATGATGTAAAAGCGAATTTCAGTTCAACCCGTATCTTTAATGAGTATGTAGAGCGTGCAGCCTCGATGAATATGTATGATGATTGGAGATGGAATACGAACAACAGATATAAAGATATTGAGTGGGGGAAAAAAGTAATCGGACAATTTCAATCGTATGAAGAAATTTTGAATGCTCCCATTCAGGACGGCAATGGCAATAAATCGTTAATGCCCGGTGACCTTAAATATCAGGACTGGAATAATGACGGCATTATTGATGATAAAGACGATAAACCGATTGGGCATGGAAAGATGCCGACTATGTTTTACGGACTAAATTTATATGCCGAATGGCGTGGTATAGACGCTACGATCTTTTTACAAGGAGCGGCAGGTCATGAAGTAATGATGAGTGGCGAATTTTTATCCCCTTTTATCCAGCAGGGGCTTGGCAATGGTATGACGATATTCCTGGATCGCTGGCATCGTGAAGATTCTACAGATCCGGCCAGCAAATGGATTCCGGGCGAGATGCCGGCGTTACGACCAACCGGTTTTACCGGGAATGATCATAGTAGCACCTGGAGAATGAATAAAGCCGGTTATTTACGGTTGAAAACTGTTGAGATAGGCTATACTTTTCCCGAGAGGCTATTAAGTCAGATAGGAATTGATAATCTGAGAGTATATATAAATGGATTTAATGCGTTGACTTTTACCCGACAGAGAGGAACTATGAAATATATGGATCCGGAAAGCGATAGCAGTAATTTCCGTTACTACCCACAAATGAAAACATTCAATTTTGGAGTTAATCTTTCATTCTAAACAAAGGCGCTATGAATATGATAATTAAAAATATAAAAGAAATTTTGTGCGGTGTGTTACTATTAACAGCCGTAGGTTGTAGTGATTATTTGGATAAAGACCCATATGATATAATTACGCCGGATAAAGTGTGGGAGGATCCGAAAATTATAAATTCGGTATTGGTTAACTTATATGATAAAATGTATTTGGAGCAATTCAATGATTGGTATAGGGATAGTTGGAGACTGATGAATCCGGCCACAATGTCGGATGAGGCACAGGGCTCTTTTCAGAAAGATCCATTATTTGACAATCCCAATGCGACTTATACTTATGAAGATAATTTATTTGGTGAGGAATATACAAAACGTTGGTATCCGGGTATACGAAACTGTAATGATTTTTTAGCACAATTAAAAGATGCGGCATTGGATGAATCAGAAAAGAAAGCATTGGATGCGGAAGTTCGATTTATTCGCGCATGGCATTATTTTTCGTTAGTTAAACGTTATGGTGGATTACCTCTTGTTACGGAACCCCAGGTATATGATCCCAATAATTTAGAGAGTTTACAAACTCCGCGTAATAAAGAAGTTGAAGTATACGATTTTATCGTTAATGAATGTTGGGAAATTGCCGAAGCGTTACCTGTAAATCGAGATGCTTCCGGAAAGTACAGGGCCGATAAAGGAAGTGCTTTAGCTCTTTGCTCCCGGGCTGCATTATATGCCGGGTCAATTGCGAAGTATGGAACTGTTCAATTGGATGGTGTTATTGGTATTCCTTCTTCTGAAGCACATCGCTTTTTTCAAAAAGCATTTGATGCTTCAAATGCTGTAATTGGTTTGGGAAAATATGCTTTGTATGAAAGTAAACCTGATGACCGAGCCCAAAATTATTGCGATATTTTTACAAAAACAACGAACGGTGATAATGGCGAATATATTTTTCAGAAACAATACAGTGTTTCCGGAGGTACAGGACATGACTGGGATAAACGGAATGCTCCTTTTTCTTATCGTGCCGGAGGTTGGGGGTGCGGCGTTGCTCCTACGCTTGAGATGGTAGAAGAATATGAATATACGGACGGTACGGACGGGAAATTAATGTTTACGAATTCAGATGGTTCGCTGAAACGTTTTGAAAATCCGTTGGACCTGTTTGAAGGTAAAGACCCTCGTTTATTCGCTTCGGTTTATCTGCCGGGTTCACCTTGTAAAGGATCTTTTATAGAAGTGAGAAGGGGTTTAATTACTCCGTCAGGTGAAAAAATCGAATCGACAAAGCAACCTGATGCCGGAGAAACATATGAATATAATGGAACCGTTTATAATGTTTCTGGTAAAGATGCCGGATCAGACACTGGTGATCAGTCTAAAACCGGATTTTATCAGAAAAAATTCTGGGATGAAACACTTCAGGATGTTAATATGGGAAAATCGGAAACTCCCTGGGTAGTTTTTCGTTTAGGTGAAATGTATTTAAATCTGGCGGAAGCAGCAATAGAATTAGGTGGCAAAGATAATGAAGCCTTGGAGGCTATAAATAAAATCCGCGCCAGGGCAGGAATTAAACTGCTGGAGTCTGTAGATATACCGAAAGTACGTCATGAGCGTAAAGTTGAGTTGGCTTTCGAAGGACATCGCTTCTGGGATATGAAGCGTTGGCGTGTCGCTCATTTGGATGTAACGCAAGGTGGATTAAATAATTTCAGAGGGTCTGCTTTATATCCCTGGTATAATCTTGGAGATGGTAAGTATACATTTGAAACTACGGATCGTACACCTAAACAAGTTCGTTTGTTTTTAGAACGTAATTATTATACCAAAATCCATGATAACGATATGAAGTCGAACCCAAAATGGATTCAAAATCCGGGTTATACAAACTAAATAACTAATTTAATAGATATGAGTATGAATGGATGCGTGTTGATCAGTCAGGTTATATCAAAAAAAGATTATTCATGCAGGGTTTTATGTCATATTAATATAAAAATAGATAAACATGAAAAAGACAAATATACTTACAGTGCTCCTTTTTAGTTTTTGCTTAATTAGTTGTGTAAATGAACTCGACAATTATGATGCACCTAACGGTGGAATAAAAGGAACGATTCTGGATGCTGAAACAAATGAGCCTATACCGTTGTCTGTTCAGGGTTCGACGGGTACAATCATAAACTTGTTTGAGCTGAATACAGATGCAACACAATCTGTTGATTTCTACGCAAAATATGATGGTACATACGAGAACTCACAAATCTTTAATTGCGAATATAAAATTGTAGTGAACGGTCCGTTTGTTTTGCCATGTGAAAGTACCGTGAATGTAAAAGGGCAAACTGATTTTGATTTAAAAGCAACACCTTATACAAGGATCAGTGCTGCTGCTTCGGTATCGGGAACTATTGTAACGATTCAATATGATGTAAAAAAGACTTCTGATTCATTTAATGTATCAGAAGTGTACGGATATTGGAATTTTTCTCCCGGTGTGGATGATGGAAGCGCTAATTATGCTGGAAAGGTGACGGTTAATGAAACATCCGGGACGATTACTTTTAATTTGGGTAATGATGCCACTTTCAATAATAATCTGCACAAGATAAAGTCTAACGGTAATAAAATTTATGTACGCGTGGGGGCAAAGACGGAAGGTGTAATCAATTATAGTCCAATAGTTACTGTTATTATATAGATTTGAATTCTCATTTTTTCTTATCCTTTTATTGGCCGACATATGTCTGACGATTGGTTGATACCAATCGATTATTTGTCAGGCGACTGTCGGCCAATTATATGCTAAATAATTATTCTGCAAAATATGAAGAAAACGATATTTTTATTTCTAATGGCCTTTGTAGTATGTTCTCTTTATGGACAATCTCCTAATTATTATATTGATCATAGTCGTATATATCTTGATTCCAAAGATGGACATGAAGGCGATTTTGTCTGGCAGATGAAAAAGGCCGGTGAAATTAGCGATCCGGCGGAAACCTTGTCTGGAACAGGATACCAACCTTTTGACTGGCAGCCTGCCATAATCCCCGGAACGGTGCTGAATTCGTTAGTATATAACAATGTTTATCCTGAACCTTATTACGGGCTGAATAATAAACTCACAAGCAAACTTATTCCTGATATATCGGAAACCGGAAGGAATTTCTATACGTATTGGTTCCGTACGGAGTTTGATATTCCGGCCGATTATAAGGACAAAATAGTCTGGATACAGGTGGATGGTATCAATTACCGTGCGGAAATATGGCTGAACGGTTATCTGGTTTCTACCGTTAACGGTATGTTCAAACAGGATTTTATAAACGTAACGGAGTATGGCAGAGCAGGTGAAACGAATGCCTTGGCCATCAAGGTTTATCCTGTGGATATGCCAGGGACGGCTAAACAGAAACAATGGGGAGCGCCGGGAGAATTTCATAACGGTGGGGACGGGAATATAGGTCTTAACACAACAATGCTGATGAGTGTAGGGTGGGATTTTACGTTTCTCGATGGAATTCGTGATCGAAATACGGGCATTTGGAGAAGTATTTCCTTGTATACTACCGGAAAGGTTGCTATGCGTCATCCGTTTGTTAAATCGGATTTGTCAAAACCCGGTTACGATAAAGCGAAAGAAACGGTGAGTGTGGAAGTAATAAATACCTCTACCAGTATGCAGCCGGTCGAATGTGTGGTGAGTGGTGAGATTACGGGAGAAGGAATCACATTCTCTAAAAAAGTGATACTTTTCCGTGGAGAAACGCAGGAAGTAGTTTTTGCGCCTGAGGACTTTCCGCAACTTATGATTAATAATCCACGGCTGTGGTGGCCTGTAAACAAAGGGAAACCGGAACTTTATGAGGTGAAGCTGAATGTAGCCTTGAATGGGGTAGTCTCCGATTCGGTGAAAACCCGTTTCGGAATTCGCGAAATCATATCAAATACGGATACCCCCGATAAATCAAGGACATTTTATGTAAACGGGCGGAAACTATTTATCCGGGGAACAAACTGGATTCCCGAAGGGATGCTTCGTTCATCGGATGAACGTACTTACGCAGAACTTCGCTATACCAGGCAGACTGGCATTAACCTGATCCGTTTTTGGGGAGGAGGAATTGCAGAGTCCGATTATTTCTATCAGCTTTGCGATGAGTTGGGCCTGCTTATCTGGCAGGAGTTCTGGATGACGGGTGACACCAAGCATCCACATGATAAGGACCTTTATCTGGGCAATGTGGAATCTACTGTAAAACGTATTCGCAATCATCCATCCCTGGCATATTATGTATCTTCTAACGAAAGTACGGAGATGCCCGGAACAGAAGAACTTATCAATAAACTGGATGGAACACGTGGTTACCAGATGGAATCGGAATGTTGTGGCATACATGACGGGAGTCCTTATAAACAAGTGAATCCGATGCAACACTACGAGAATACGGCATCTCCCCGCGGAAGCCGCATTGATGGATTCAACCCCGAGTATGGAGCTCCCACTATCCCAACGGTAGAAACCCTTCGCGAGATAATGGATGAAAAAGATCTTTGGCCAATCAATAAAGAAGTATGGGACTACCATGACGGAGGCGGTTTTCATCTGATGACAACCATGTATAAAGAATTGACAGATAATTATGGTTTGTCTTCCAATATTGAAGAGTTTGTAGAAAAGGGGCAGTTATTAGGAGCCATGAATTCGAAAACAATCTGGGATGCCTGGAATTATAATAAACTGGATTATGGAGACCGGTATTGTTCGGGGTTACTATTCTGGTATCATAATTGTCCGGTTCGTCAGGTATGCGCCAGAATGTGGGATTGGTCATTAGAACCAACAGCCTCACTGTATCATACCCAAAACGCGTTGGAACCCTTACATGCCCAGTTTGATTATCTGAAAAATACGGTTTCGGTATATAATGAATATTATCAACCGTATTACAATTATTCTGTAGTTGCAGAAGTTTATGATTTAAACAGCAAAATGGTTTTTAATACATCAGAAAAGTTTGATATAAAAGATGATGAGGTTTTGAATGATATAATCCGTATTGATTTTCCTTCTGGTATTTCACATGTACATTTTATTAAATTGCGCATAAAGGATGATGCAGGAAAAGAAGTTGCACAAACGTTTTATTGGCGCTCATCCGATGTATATCAGGGAAAAGAAACGTTGACCGGTCCTACATCGTCGGGGTTTGAATCATTAGCCGGTATGAAATCATCGCGAATAAAGGCAACATATAAAATCAAGGAAACCGATGATATGTTCTATATAGATATCGAGTTAAAAAATACGTCTGATATGATTGCCTTTTTTACACAGCTTCAATTACTTGATGAAAACGATAAGCCTATCCGGCCTTCTTTTTATTCTGATAATTTTTATTCATTTTTGCCGAAGGAGAGTAAACGGTTTACAATTGAGACGGCAAAAAAGAATGTGAGAGAAAAAGGAAATAAATTAATCGTGAAAGGTTGGAATATAGAACCAGAAGTGTTTATTTTGAAATAAATAATGTATATATACAATCCAAATAAATAATTATGAAAAAAAATAATGCCGTTTCTATTTTTATTGTTTCATTGTTGTTGTTGTTTTCCTGTGGAAATAACAATAAACAGCAAGAACAGAATCAGGAAGAAACAGTTGTTGCTACTGAAGTAGAAAATGTATTGCCGTCATGGGCATTAGGAGGATTTGTTCGTCCTGAAGGAGTAAACCCGGTTATCCGGCCAAATTCGGAAACAAAATTCGATTGTCCGATGCGAAAGGAGCCAGTAGGTTGGGAGGAAAGTGATACCTTTAATCCGGCTGCTGCTGTAAAAGACGGAAAAATCTTTGTCTTATATCGTGCCGAAGATAATTCGGCAACAGGAATCGGAAAGCGTACTTCCCGTATCGGATTGGCGGAAAGTGCAGATGGTATTGCTATGAGTCGCTATCCGACTCCCGTAATGTATCCTGATGAAGATAATGCAAAAGAGTACGAATGGCCGGGCGGATGCGAAGACCCCCGTGTAGCAGTAACTGAGGATGGAACATATGTGATGGCTTATACTGCCTGGAACAGGAAAGTTCCACGTTTGGCAATAGCAACCTCAAAGGACTTGATTAAATGGAAGAAGTATGGTCCGGCATTTGCCGAAGCCTATGATGGTCGTTTTAAAGATATGGCATGTAAATCGGGTTCCATTGTTACAACATTGGTAGGGGGGATGCAGGTTATTGCAAAAGTAAATGGCAAATATTTAATGTATTGGGGAGAACATGCTGTTTGTGCGGCTACGTCTGACGATTTAGTTCATTGGGAGCCGGTACTGGATGAGAACAATGAGTTGAAAGAATTGATAAAACCTCGTGAAGGTTATTTTGATAGTGCTTTGACAGAATGTGGCCCTCCGGCAATTATGACAAAGGATGGCTTTTTGCTTTTGTATAATGGTAAGAACCGGAATAATGACGAAAGCCGTGATAAGCGTTTCAATGCCGGAGCTTATTGTGCCGGTCAGGTGCTTTTTGATCTGAATGACCCTTACAAAGTAATAGCCCGGTTAGATGTTCCTTTTTTCCGTCCGATGGAAGCATTTGAAAAAAGCGGACAATACGTGGATGGCACTGTTTTTATCGAAGGTCTGGCGTATTTGAATAATAAATGGTTCTTGTATTATGGTTGTGCCGATTCTCAGGTTGGAGTCGCTGTTTATGACTCGTCCGTACATACACCGGGTGACAAAATACCTGTCAGATAACGAAAAATACTCCAAATTTCCCCTCTGCTTTTTTATCTTGATCATCCAATATGCACATAAAAATGCTATCTTTGTGAATGTCAGGACCGCATACTGTTCTCATAATGATAAGTTTTTTTAATTAAATATGTATGCTTCGAGCACGTCAACTACCTTTAGAACAGTTAGAATCTTAATGATTATAATGCGAAGTTCTATATCAGTATAATATAAAATAGATAATCATATGAAAAAAAAGAAATTCACAATCGCGGGTATTGTTCTATTATGCATTATTACAGGATGCAAATCCCCGGAGTCTCAACAGGAAATAAAAAATATACGCACAACTCTTTTTGATAAATCTTTATCAGAAATAAAGCAATTAATTAATGGCAAATGGGAATTAGTCAGTAACCAGAATGCACGTGAAACCGGAGAATTCGAAAACACATTTATAACTTTTGAGGATGATAACTATATCTGGACGGAAAACGGGGAAAGCGAAAACGGGAAATTAAACTGGCATAAGGCTCCAACCGGAATGGGATATGATGCGTATCTGATGGATGTTTTTTATGAGGATTATCCTTCATTTCCATTAGCAATCAGTGGTGATACTCTCTATATTCAGGATTGTACGGAAACAAATTATAAATATACATTGATCAGGAAAAAGAAATAAAGTCGTTTAAGCTGTCAATTACAAGCTAAAACTGCTAATGGCTTATTAATCATGTTGCATAATAACTAAAGGAGTCATGAATAAACAGTTCAACAATTAAACTGCTTTTCCCCATGACTCCTTTACTTCTAATGAAGTGAAAACTCCTTTGATTACTGATCGTATTAATCGTAGTTTTCTTTCATTGGTTCGAAGTATGCTTGCGGATGGTCGCAAGCCGGACATTTTTGAGGAGCTGTTTTTCCTTCGTGTACATATCCGCAATTACGACATTGCCATTTGATTGATTCTTCTTTTTTGAATGCACTGTCGTTAGCCAGATTAGCCAACAATTTGCGGTAGCGGATTTCGTGTTCTACTTCTACTTTTGCAATCATACGGAAAACAACGGCAATGTTTCTGAAGCCTTCCTCTTCTGCGATGTTTGCAAACTCGGGATAGAGCTCAGCCCATTCTTCATATTCACCAGCGGCAGCAGCTTCCAGATTTTCGATTGTAGTACCGATTTTTCCTGCAGGATAACTGGCTGTAATTTCTACCATGCCGCCTTCCAGAAATTTAAAGAAACGTTTTGCGTGTTCTTTTTCCTGTTCGGCGGTCTCCATAAATACTCCGGCAATTTGTTCGTAACCTTCTTTTTTAGCCACACTGGCAAAATACGTATAGCGGTTTCTCGCCTGAGATTCTCCCGCAAACGCTTTTAATAGGTTCTGTTCTGTTTTTGTTCCTTTAATACTTTCCATAACGTTCACTTGTACAAATAATTTTTCACTTTCAAAATTCAGCATAATTTTTTGAAAAAGCATTCAGTACCGCATGATTATTTGTTAATAATACCTAATTGTACATGCGAGCTTTTTCTGTTTATCTGAAAATTTATGCTTTTTTGAGAAAATCACATTGTTATCCCTATCTTTGCGCCGTGTTTTGAAATAGGTATAAAAAAATGAAAATTGCATTGGATTTTCATCCCAAATTATTTCAGGTATTCAGGTCATATACAAAAGAGCGTTTTGTAGGCGACTTAATGTCCGGAATTATAGTCGGGATTGTGGCATTGCCTTTGGCAATTGCTTTTGGTATTGCTTCGGGGGTAAGTCCGGAAAAAGGATTAATCACTGCTATTATCGGAGGTTTTATTGTCTCTTTTCTGGGAGGCAGTTCCGTACAAATCGGAGGACCAACCGGAGCGTTTATCGTAATTGTATATGGCATTATTCAGCGTTTTGGTATCGAAGGGTTGGCAGTGGCTACTGTTCTGGCCGGAATCTTTCTGGTATTAATGGGGGTGTTGAGATTAGGCACAGTTATTAAATTTATTCCGTACCCCATTGTCGTAGGATTCACGAGTGGAATTGCATTGACGATTTTTACAACGCAAATCAAAGACCTGTTCGGTATGCATATCGAATCCGTCCCGGCTGATTTTATCTCAAAATGGATTGTGTACGCCCAGAATATAACAACAGTTTCTCCGTGGGCTGTATTGATCGGAGTATTGAGTATTGTTATCATTGTTGTTACACCGCGTTTTTCTAAAAAGATTCCAGGCTCCTTAGTTGCAATTATTTTGATGACAGTTGTCGTTTATCTGATGCGTTCTTTGGGTGGAATTGATGGCATTGAAACAATCGGTGACCGGTTTATTATAAATGCGTCATTACCACAACCTGAAACGATTTCAATCAATCTGGAAACAATTAATCTGTTGCTACCATCGGCATTTACAATTGCCATGCTGGGTGCTATAGAGTCATTATTATCGGCAACGGTAGCCGATGGGGTGACTGGCGATAAACATAATTCGAATACTGAATTGATGGCACAAGGTGCAGCCAATATAGTTGTTCCTTTATTTGGTGGTATTCCGGTTACGGGAGCAATTGCCCGTACGATGACAAATATCAATAACGGAGGACGTACGCCTGTTGCCGGAATCATTCATGCTGTAGTATTATTGTTGATATTATTATTTTTGGGACCGTTAACTAAGCATATTCCGATGGCTTGTCTGGCCGGAGTCCTGGTTATTGTGGCATATAATATGAGTGAATGGCGTACGTTTCGCTCTTTACTAAAGAATCCGAAAAGTGATGTGGCTGTTTTATTGACTACTTTTATATTAACGGTTATTTTTGATTTGACGATAGCGATTGAAGTCGGATTGTTGTTGGCAATGTTCTTATTTATGAGGCGTGTAATGGAGACTACTAAAGTCTCGGTTATGAAAAACAAGCTTGATTTATCCGGTGAAAGTGAAATTGTATACGATGACGAGGTGTTGGAAATACCAAATGGCGTTGAAGTGTACGAGATCGATGGTCCGTTCTTTTTTGGGATAGCGAATAAGTTTGATGAATGCATGAAACAAATTGGTGATAAGCCGAATATACGTATTATCCGGATGCGAAAGGTGCCGTTTATTGATTCTACAGGTTTGCATAACCTGGAAAGTTTGTGCCGTTTATCAGAAAAAGAGGGTATCCAGATTATTTTATCGGGCGTAAATGACAAAGTACGTGAGTTATTGGTGAAAAATGATATGGATAAACGCATTGGTGCCGAGAATATTTGCAGTAATATTAATGAGGCGTTGAAAAGAGCAAGGGAAATAATAAATTAAAAGTGACTATATTTGTAGAAGTTCTTGTGGAAGAAAAACAAAATTTTAATATTAAATAAATATGATTACATCAGACCAATTACGTGACGTATTGGAACGCGAGCAGGCGTTGAGGGGGTATCTTTGACATTGATGCCAAAACAATTCAATTAGAGGAAGAAGAACTTCGTACGCAGGATCCCGGTTTCTGGAACGATGCAAAGCGTGCTGAGGCACAGATGAAGGTTGTCAAAGACCTGAAAAAATGGATTGAGCTATATAAAGAGTTGCATAATGCAGCTGAAGAGTTAAGCCTGGCTTACGAATATGTAAAAGAAGGCGTGATTGAAGAGGATGAACTGGATGCTGCCTATGCGCATACGTTGGAACTGCTCGAAAATCTTGAATTCCGGAATATGCTTCGCGAAGAGGCCGATCAGATGAGTTGTGTGCTGAAAATTAATTCAGGTGCCGGTGGTACTGAAAGCCAGGATTGGGCATCTATGCTGATGCGTATGTATATGCGTTGGGCTGAAGCTAATGGCTATAAATTGACGATCAGTAATCTCCAGGATGGTGATGAGGCGGGAATAAAGACGGTTACTATGCAGATTGAAGGCGATTATGCATATGGTTACCTGAAAGGAGAAAATGGGGTGCATCGGCTGGTGCGTGTGTCTCCATATAATGCGCAAGGAAAGCGTATGACTTCGTTTGCTTCGGTTTTTGCAACGCCATTAGTTGATGATTCTATTGAAATAGAAATTAACCAGGCTGATTACACATGGGATACATTCCGCTCGGGCGGCGCAGGGGGGCAGAATGTGAATAAAGTGGAAACGGGTGTACGTTTACGCTATAATTATAAAGACCCGGATACAGGTGAAACACGTGAAATCCTGATTGAAAATACGGAAAGTCGTTCGCAGCTTGATAATCGTGAAAATGCGATGCGGCTACTTCGTTCGATGTTGTATGACATGGAGCTTCAACGCAGGCAAGCTGAGAAAAATAAGGTCGAGGCAGGCAAGAAAAAAATCGAATGGGGCTCACAAATCCGTAGTTATGTCTTTGATGACCGGCGGGTAAAAGATCATCGTACCAATTTTCAGACTTCGGATGTAAACGGTGTCATGGATGGTAAAATAGATGGCTTTATTAAAGCTTATCTAATGGAATTTGCAGAAGAACAGAATAAATGATGCTCTTATAATAGCCCGTCTTTAAAGTATATTTTAGTAAAAAGGCGAAAGGCTAATGGCAAAAAAGAATATTATGGGGAAACAGTTGAGGTTTATGTTCATAGTTCAGGGCGAAGGACGTGGTCACCTGACGCAGGCTATTTCGTTGGCTGCAATATTGCGCCGTAATGGTCATGAAGTAGTTGAGGCACTGGTAGGAAAAAGCCGTTCTAGAGAAGTTCCGGAATTTTTTTATCAAAAAATGAACACATCTGTTTTATCATATGATGCTCCTTCTTTTGTTTTTAAAAAGAACAAAAAGCATCTGGATATGCTGAAAACGGTGATTTACAATATGACTCCGCAACGGATGAAGCGTTATGGCGATAGTATAGAATTAATTCACAAACGAATTAAAGAGCATAAACCGGATTTGGTTGTTAATTTTTATGAGCTATTACCTGGTTTAACTCATCTTCGTTTCCGGATTGATATTCCTTTTGTTAATATCGGACATCAATATCTGATGCGTCACCCTGGCTATGCTCATGGAAAAGGAGAAGCGCAAAACCTGATGACACTTCGTTTGCATGCTTTATTGAGTAGTATTGGGGCTTCTAAGATATTAGCATTGTCTTTTTACCCTATGAAACATTACCCCAATGAACGAATTGTTGTTGTTCCTCCATTGCTTCGTCCTGAAGTATTGGAGTTGACGCCAACCAAAGGTGATTATATTCTTGGCTATATGCTTAATCAGGGGTATGAGGATGAAGTGAGGGAATGGCATAATAAGCATCCTGAAGTCAAACTTCATTTTTTCTGGGATAAGAAAGATGCTCCGAAAACATTGGTTGTTGACGATACGTTTACATTGCATAAAATCGATGATGAGTTATTCTTAAAATATATGGCCGATTGTCAGGGATATATTACGACGGCTGGTTTTGAATCGGTCTGTGAAGCATTTTATCTGGATAAGCCGGTTATGATGATTCCTGCACATATCGAGCAGGAAATAAATGCAGCAGATGCTGCTTCTATTCAGGGAGGAATTATCGGTGACAGTTTTGATCTAAGCAGACTATTTGCCTATATGAAAGAGGAACGAACCTTTGCTGAAAAAGACTTTCAGGAGTGGGTTCGTTCGGCAGAGAAAATGTTTATAGAACAATTAACTTCTTTGGTAGAGTCTTAACAACCTATTTCCCTGAACTCATTACACCGGAATCATTGTCGGTATTATTCAACCGTTTTTGTCCCGACTTGAACGTCCGTCCGAATGAAAAATTATAAGAGAGCTGGAAGATAAGCAAACGGGAACTTTCTTTGATATAGTTGCTCCTTTTATAAGATGCATATTCAGACCAGTTTTCAGATTCCTGTTTGTAGTTATCAGCAAAAGGATTAAACATACCTACTGTTAATGACAGATCCTTATGTTTGTAGCCTAACATTGCAATATGAATGTTTTCTCCGCCGCTCATTGTTTCACCATAAAACCAATTCCAATTAGTTTCCATGATGAATCCGGCAGTGAATTTTTTATACATCGCATTCAATTGCATGGTGGTGAACCAGTTGGTGTATTTGTGATTGTAAGTGTTCCCGTTACTGATATAGTGGTTTACACCACCGGTAACTGATAGTGTTACAATGTCTTTTACCGGTCCTACCCGTAATATCATACGGCCTGCTAACCATTGCCAGTTTTTCTGATTATCCCATGTCTGGATGATTTTACCGTTTTCCAGGTATTTCTCATCCATAATCGCATCGGGGTGGTATTCATAAGCGCCGAATAGATTACAATAGAATAGACCTTTCTGAAGCTCATAGGTTAATTCGGAACGATAGCGAAGGAAATTTTTTAATGCCGGATTGCCACGTTGTATCTGGAGTGAATCTATTGTCTGATCTACAGCGCTCAGATTAGATAGTGATGGTGATGAGTTGCTGATGTTGCCATTTAAGCGGATAAATGAATTGCCCGGTAATGTGTAGTGTAATACAATACGTGGATTAAATGTGTAATAATCATAGCTTTCATCACCTTCTTGCCCGTAATATGAACGGGTCATACCCAAGCCTAACGTATAATCCAGCTTTTTCAATTTCCCTTTAAACTCGGTATATAGGAATGTTTCAGCCTGGTTCATTTCAGTTACTTAACTATGCACCCAAACAGCAAGAATAGGAAAAACGGTGTAAGTATCTAATTCACTGGTGATAACTTCCTCGATTTACACTTCGCTGCAAGCAGCAAAAAAGCAGAAAATTGTGTATTTGGGAATCCTTTCCGTTACGAATGCGTTACCTGTTTTGGCGTTTGCTCCCCGTTCAAATAACGCTTTTCCAGTGAAAAAAGAAAGATTCCCGCCTGTTTTGAAGACAGAGCCGGTGATGTGCAGTCTTTTTGCTCAAATACGGTTTCTTATTCACTGAATCACAATAATTTGCATATCGTTGATTAGCTCAATAACAGTTAATTTTGTAACCTGTAAAAGAGTTAGTTATGACAGAAGTAAAAGTAAGTTTCTACCTCAAACGAAATGAGGAGAAAGCCGATGGAACAGTCCCTGTTTTAGGGCGTATCCGTATCGGAAAGTCAATGGTGCAGTTCAGCGCCAAAGTCAGTGTACCCATATCCCTTTGGGATATTACATCCGGCAGGGCTACCGGAAAAAGCAAAACAGCCCTTTCTATTAACGCATCCCTGAATAAAATTTGTGTATCCGTCCATTCCGCATACCGGAATTTACTGGCGAAAAAAGAAAAAGTA
>JAITVY010000090.1 GCA_031285565.1 Tannerella sp.
TATATCATAACGGGTGTGGGAACCACTTTTATACGTTTGCATAAAACTCTTTTTTGCAAATATATAATTTCTCCGCCTAAAGGCGGGGGATTTCACCCATCCCAGAATTATAAATTAAACCTTAAACTTGAAACCCTTAGATAACAGCATTACCAACCCTATATACAAGTTCCATCCAGATAAAATAACGTACTGCTTTCCCTACAAACATGTAAAAAAGCACAGACCACCCATTGGTTCTCAGAAACCCCAGCGCCACGGCAATTAAATCACCCACTACGGGAAGAAAAGTCAAAACACTGACCCATGCTCCTTTATTATTTATCCAATGCTGAACTTTCAGCAACTTGGATATATTTATTTTCAGATATTTCTGTATCCATTCAACTTTGCCGATTCTTCCCAACCAGTAGCAAGTCATGCCACCCAGAACATTCCCGATAGTTGCAGCAACCATACATGCCCAGTAATCACCGCCTGACAGTAAAACCCCGGCCAGAATTACTTCCGAACTAAACGGAAGAATAGTCGCAGCTAAGAAAGATGCTAGAAAAACCCCTATATAACCATAGTCTATAAGATATTCCATAACCGTAGCACAAATAATATAACCAACACCAGCAGCATCCCGTAATAAATTAAATAAGAAATAAAACCGCGTTTGTTAGAAAAGAGGTAAGCTATTAAAACAGATGTTGGTACATAAAATATGGAAAGTATATTTGCAATATCCTGTCCATATAGAAAAATAAGCAAAAACGAATAAATACTAAAAACCAATAAGAATGAAAGATAATGACGTGCACGAAGCGTATTTTCAATTTTATTGAATACAACAACAGCAATCAGAATAAACATGATAATACAAAAAGGTATTAACTTCCCGACCTGGATAGTCTCATTTAGAAAAATCAGATCAATATCTGCCAGGCTTCTTAACGGAATAAGAAGAAGCGAATAATCATGCTTCCATACACACCATGCCAAAACAAACCAATACGTTGTAAAAGCTCCAAGAAAAGAAGCATAAAAACTCCGGACATTCAATAATTTAAACTTATATAAACCAAACCAGAATAATGGAATAAACCATAATAAATATACCCAGAACAAGCTACCAATAGCAATAAACATCGTCGCATTGAATATCCGGCCTATATTTACCAGCTTCTGATACGAATTGAACAATTCAAAAATTGCTGCAAGTAAAAAGAGTAATGCAAATGAGGTGGATTGTATAGGAAAAAAAACGGCGTTGGTGCTGTTCAATAATAGATAAAAGAGAAACGGAAGCAATGTTCTTCCCTTAAGGATCAGTAAAAGAAAGCTTCCACGCTGAACGAGAAATGATATAAAAAACAGAAGACCGCACCCACTCACATACGCAATCATATCTTTATCTGCCAGTAACAAACAAATACTGCGCCATATAGGTGTCGCATTCGCACCAGGTTCAAGCGGAAGCCCCGTAGAATCCAGATATCCGAGAGACCAGCACCCCAGACAGATTCCAACCGTGATGATAACAGTTAGGGGATTCGATATACTTTTATTTCGTCTTCCATATGTTGCAAGCCTGTCTTCCATGCAAACGATTCAACAATTAAATATCAAAACCGATATCCGCGCGGAAATACTTCTTATCAAATTGAATGACTTTTGCTCCGGAGAAAGATCTGGCCAAAGCATCCTCTTTCATTGTTCCATACGAACTAACAGCTATAACCCGTCCCCCGGAAGTCACGACTTCACCATCTTTAACGGTTGTTCCGGCATGAAAAAGAATACTATCCGCAACATCCTCCATATGCGTAATCACTTTCCCTTTCTCAAACGCTTCAGGATACCCCCCACTTACTAAAACGACCGTTACTGCCGCCCGCGGATCTTCAATCAATTCGCGACCGGACAAATCTCCTTTCGCCACCCCTTCCAGCAAATCAACAAAATCGCTTTGAATGCGAAGCATCACAACCTCTGTCTCCGGATCGCCCATCCGGCAATTATATTCAATCACCATCGGCTCCCCTTTAACATTAATCAGACCCAGGAAAATAAAACCCTTATAATCGATCTCCTCTGATTGTAGACCATCGATCGTAGGCCGGATAATCCGCTCTTCCACCTTCTTCATAAAAGCTTCATCAGCAAACGGCACAGGAGAAACGGCTCCCATACCTCCCGTGTTTAGTCCGGTATTTCCTTCGCCCACACGTTTATAATCCTTTGCAACAGGCAAAACCTTATAACCAGATCCATCCGTTAAAACAAACACCGAACATTCTACGCCATCCAAAAACTCTTCAATCACAACCGTTTTGCTGGCATCTCCAAACATACCATCCAGCATTTCATGAAGCTCCTTTTTGGCAGTTTCCAGGTCATCGATAATCAAAACCCCTTTCCCGGCAGCCAGTCCGTCAGCCTTCAAAACATAAGGAGCCTCCAACGACTCCAAGAATGCAATACCATCTATTATATTTCCTGCAGACACACTCATATAACGGGCTGTAGGAATCTGATGCCGCTGCATAAAAGCCTTTGCAAAATCTTTACTACCCTCCAGACGGGCACCCTCTTTACTCGGACCAATCACAGGAATGCCAGACAACAAGTCGTCCTGCTTAAAAAAGTCATATATCCCATTTACTAACGGATCTTCCGGACCAACCACTACCATGTCAATACCATTGGCAAGTACAAATTCCCTGATCTTAGGAAATTCATTCACTCCAATTGCCACATTCGTTCCCACAGAAGAAGTACCGGCATTGCCCGGTGCAATAAATAACTTATCTGTTTTCGGACTTTGAGCCATTTTCCATGCCAACGCATGCTCACGTCCCCCCGATCCTAATAGTAAAATATTCATATATTATTATTGATTCATTTAATTGTTAATTATCAATTTTCCATTGTCAATTTATTCTCCCCTATCCCCTAAAGGGGAAATATATAGGTAAACGTTATTTGTATTTAATTTTCAACTTTCGTCATCTCGAACGTTTAATGTGAGAGATCTCATTTACATTATTCTTCAACTATTTTGCGATTCCTCCTAACAGTCGGAATGACGACTATTCTCATTTTCAACTTTCAATTTTCAATTTTCCACTCACTTCAAGTGCTCCTCAAAATACCTCGTAATCTTTTCCATCAAATGAGGACGATCTTTACCAATCACATTATGCTGATGTCCGGGATACACAAAATAATCCGGAAAAGTACCGGCATCCACACATGCTTTCAGGAAAGATAAGCTATGCTGCCATACAACCACCGGGTCAGAAGTTCCATGGATCAACAACAAATGACCTTTCAACTGATCCGCTTTATCACGTAAGTTATTATTGGCATAACCTTCAGGATTTTCCTTTGGATGATCCATATATCGTTCACCATACATAATTTCATAAAAGCTCCAGTCAATTACCGGCCCACCGGCCACAGCCACTTTAAAAACGTCAGGATATGTCAACATCAGGTTAGTGGTCATAAACCCGCCATAACTCCAACCAAACACACCGATACGGTCTGTATCAATAAACGGAAGCGACTTCAAAAACTCAATGCCTTTCATCTGGTCTTCCATCTCCTTGACTCCTAGCTGACGGTGTATTACACTTTCAAACTCAAACCCTCGGTTTGCGGTACCACGTCCGTCAACCGTAAAAAGCACATACCCATTCTGAGCCATAAATAAATCCCAACCACCTACACCATGCATCCAGTCGCCGGTCACCAATTGAGAATGCGGGCCGCCATACACATATACAATTACAGGATATTTCTTTGTCTCATCCAAGTTGGGTGGTACAGTCAAACGATAATGTAAAGACGTTTGACCATCACTGGCCAGGATTGTCCCTGTCTTGATATCAGGCATCTGGTAGTTCTTATAGGGATCGGGAGCCGAAACAAGCGATTTCATCGTTCGCCGGTCGCTCATACGTACAATATCAATATCCCTTGGAATGACTGGTGATGTCGTCTCGTCAATCATATACAACCCCGAAGGACTTACTTTTACACGGTGGACACCTTTTTTAGAACTGACACACGCCAGTTTATTCGTTTTCAGATTCAATTGCCAGGTATAATTCTCCATCGGATTCCCATCCGCTTCAGGATTCCCCGGATAAGGAGCCGTAGCCGAAAAATACAAATGCTGTCCCTTTTCATCAAATCCATGCACTCCCGTAACAACCCATTTACCCGAAGTCAGCTGCTTAACTAACTTACCGCTTGTATCATACAAATAAATATGATTGTAACCATCACGCTGGCTTTCCCAGATAAAACGCGAAGGATCATGAGGTAAAAAACAAACCGGAACCTGTGGTTCCACATACCGGTCGTTGCGCTCTGTAAACAGCTCAGCCTCCTTCTCACCCGTAGAGGCATTATACCTTACCAGCTTACATTCGTTTTGATCACGGTTAAGTTCTGCAATATAAATGCTTTTCTCATCCGGGCTCCAGGCGACATTAGTCAGATACTTCTCCTTTGGCAAACCAGTCTTTAAATACACAACCTGATTATCCGACAACCTGTATACACCCACAGTAACCTCGTGACTCTTCATCCCGGCCATGGGATATTTAATCGGCTTCGCCTCTGCTACCCGTGTACTGATATCCACAATCGGATAATCAGTTACCATCCGTTCGTCCATCCGATAAAAGGCCAGCATATTCCCCTTAGGTGACCAGAATAACCCTTTATTAATACCAAATTCACGCTGATGAACGTCCGTCCCGCAAACAATTCCGTCCTCCATTTCATGAGTAATCTGGCTAACCTGATTGTCGGGAGATAAAACATAAACATTATTCTTCTCCGTAAAAGCCAGATAATCATTTCCCGCACAAAACTCGAACCTGCTCCACGCAGCATCCAACTGATAATCCGCTATAATCTTATTTGCTTTAAGGTCATAATGCACCCGGTGGTTCTTATAATCAAAAGCCAATACCGGTTTATCCGGATAAGGAACCGAAAAAGCAGGCATACTTCCAGTTGTCGGCAAACCTGCGGTTTCTAATGTTCCATTTAACTTTTCACGCGTAAATGCTACCTGTTCGTTTTTATCTGCCGGCGAAGCCATTAGCAAGCTATCCCCTTTAACATAGATATATGAATTACCGCACCATTGCAGTTGCCGTAGATTTTTTGGTGTAAACCGGTAATAATTTTTTCCTCCTGGAACTAAATCCTGTAAAGTCAGTTGCTTTTCCTGTGCATTACCCGGCATAAAGAATAAATTTAGAATAAAAGAAGTAATGACTAAAAGACAACAATTAATTCTCATGATCTCTTTTCTTATATGTGTTTTTCTTAATCGGCTTGTCTTTCGGGAAAGTATGTTCCGGTTTCCCTTTCGGGCGTGAATGCTTATCTTTCGAAAAAGTAGGTCTATCCTTCGAAAAAGCAGGCTTGTCCTTAGTAAACACCTTTTTATCTTTAGAATAAGGACGCTCCTTTTTATCAAAAGGTTTACGTTCGCCTAGTTCCTTCTTATATTCTTTGTTTTTGCCAGCGAACAATTCATAACAACGGTATTCACAATCCAGTTGCCCGTTCATCAGTTTGATTTTCTGGCTTGCCCGCAAACCTATTTTATCGAAACACTCCTCTTTATGGCTAAGTATCCATGCCTGATAACCGGTAAAAACATGCTTCAACCGTTCACCGATCATACTGTATAGACCGATAATATCATCCGTAGAAATACGCTCCCCATAAGGAGGATTCATCACTAAAATACCCTCTCCGGGAGTTTCAGCGTATTGTTGGAAAGGCAATGTTTGCAATTCGATATAGTTGGAGAGCCCTGCGTTCTTCACATTCTGCCGGGCAATTTCAATCGCATTAGGCGAAATATCCGAACCGAAACACTTGAATTCAAACGCGCGTTCTCCCGATTCGTCATTGTAGATTTCATCGAATAACTCCTGGTCAAAATCAGGCCATTGTTCAAATGCATACTCCTGGCGGTAAAGCCCTGGCGGTATATTCAATGCAATTAATGACGCTTCTATTAGCAACGTCCCCGAGCCACACATCGGATCCACGAAATTAGATTCGCCCCGCCAACCGGTCTTCAGGATCATACCGGCAGCCAGCACCTCGTTCAACGGTGCTTCTACCTGATCCGTCCGGTATCCGCGTTTATGAAGGCTCTCGCCCGAACTATCAATAGAAATCGTACAATCCGTATGCGAAATATGGATATTAATATACACGTCCGGTCCTTTTATACGCACGGAAGGACGCTTTTCGTATTTCTCGTTGAAATAATCAACAATTGCATCCTTGGTCCGGTATGCTACAAATTTGGAATGATTAAAAGTTTCGGAGTAGATCGTAGCATCAACAGCAAACGTATTATCCGGTGTAAGATACTGGTCCCATTCAATCTTTTTCACTTCCTCATAAACCGTATCCGCACTGTTTGCCTTAAACCGGCAAACCGGCTTTAAGATACGCAATGCAGTCCGGCAATGCAGGTTCGCTTTATACATCAAAGCCTTATCACCTTTGAATGAAACCATTCGCCGGCCCGTTTCAATATCCTGGCCACCCAGTGCCGTCAATTCCTCCGCCAAAACATCCTCTAAGCCATAAAGGGTTTTGGCAACCATTTCAAATTGTCTTTCTGTCATTAGTAATTAAGAATGACTCTGAATTTTGAACGATCAGGAAGATTTCCTGCTGTAAGAAAATCATTATATGTCACATATAGCATAATTGAACCTACAGCATAATCGAAGTCATATGTCTCTGTCCAAAGATAGGGACCGTCATTATCAGGCTCTCCATAATGCCATACACAAGGTAAATCTTGTTGTATATTTTTACTCTCTTCATCTGTATATACAGAACAACTGACTTTCCCATCATAAAAAATATCTTCATCTAATTCGGAAATATTAATCTCATATCGATAGTAGGATTCAAGATTATTGGCACCGCCTACTAATTCCCACTGGTTAGGTCTTATTGTATATTCCTTAACAAACCACCACATTCCCTCTCCTGGTTCTCCTTTTTCTCCCTGAGGCCCCATTGGTCCCATCGGCCCTGCAGGTCCTTCACACGAAGTAAACGCAAACGCAATTATGCTTAGTAATAGTACAAACTTTTTCATAGCTATTCAAATTTATAAATTTAAACAACAAAGATAGAAATTAAAATCAGAAAGAAAGATATGTATTATAATCTATTTGGATTCACCATCATCCAACCCTAACTGAGCAAAGGTTTCTCCCAGTGTTGTATCATTATCCGAGATCAGTAATAAAGCATCGCCCGGCTCCAACTCAGTAGAACCCGTCGGAACAAAATACTGTTCATCACGCTTAACCATCACCACCAAGGTATTTTCAGGCATAGGCATATCCATAATGCGATTGCCATGAGCCAGATGCTCCACACTCAACGTAATTTCCGACATGCTCGATTTAATGTCATCCGACAGTTCTACATCAAAGGTTGTAAGCAGATGTTTAGGTTTACTTTCGCCGGCCAGGCCTAACCAACGGGCTACAGCAGGCACTGTAGTTCCCTGTACAAGCAATGAAACTAATGTCACAAAAAATACAATATTAAAAATCATCTGGGCATCCTGGATACCGGCAGTCCAGGGATACGTAGCAAACAAAATCGGAGCTGCTCCACGCAAACCAACCCACGACACATAATGCCTGGCTTTATTCGACATGCCACGAAATGGAAGCAGACATAACCAGACGGCAATCGGACGTGCCACAAATATCATAAACAGACTGACAGCCAAACCAATCCCGGCAATAGGTAATAACTCCCTGGGGTTAACCAATAATCCTAATGTAAGGAACATCACAATCTGGAACAGCCATGCCATCCCGTCCATAAACTTCTTCGATGTCTTTTTATGAATAAACCGGGAGTTTCCGATAACCAATCCGCTCACATATACTGCTAAATATCCGTTCCCCTTCAGAAAATTCGTGATTGAATAAACCATAAATAAAACCGTTAAAAGAAGTACAGGATAAAGCGATTCATTATCTAATCCGATTTTATTAATCAGTTTTACAGCAACCCGCCCGAGGAAATACCCAAGCACCGCACCAATAACTAACTGCATAACAAAATTACCGGCTATAAGCCACATGCTACCCTCACCAATCTGAATCCATTGAATAAAAGTGATTGTCAATAAGTAAGCCATCGGGTCATTACTACCGCTTTCCAACTCCAAAAGAGGCCGCAGACGTTCCTTTAACACAAGCCCTTTCGAACCTAAAATAGCAAAAACCGAAGCAGAATCGGTTGACGACATAACAGAAGCTAAAAGCAATGCTTCTAAAACGGTAAATGTAATGGTACCGAATAAATTTTGAGTAATAAAGTATATAAATACCCCGGATATAAGTGCAGTTAACAATACCCCCAATGTAGCCAGAACAACCCCCTGACCTAATATAGGTTTTATTTCCGAGAAACGTGTGTCCATACCACCCGAAAACAAGATAATATTCAAAGCGATTACCCCGACAAACTGTGCAGCTTTCGGACTCGAAAATTCCAAACCGAATCCATCAGTGCCGAATAACATCCCGACACCTAAAAACAACACAAGAATCGGTACTCCAAAGCGATATCCTGTCTTTCCGGCAATAATGCTGACAAATAATAAAAGAGAACCTATTAAAACAATATTATCAATTGAAAAACTCATCCGGTTTTATTATAAAAGTGATTTGGTTCTCAAAATTATAAAAAAATCATGAAAAACGCAAACATCAATCGAGTGATTAATGGTGAGTGATCAATGGTTAATACAGACTTTCACTACAAATTTCTTTCTCTTTGCCCTTTCACCTTTTCACTTTTCCCTGCAAATTTCTTTCAGAGATTTGCTTATCTATGCGGTGCCCCAAATTCCTTACAGGTAACTTTCTCAAGCTTTACACACCATATTTTCACATTATCAATAGCCGGATCAGAATATTCAAATTGTTTATTTGAATAATTTTTCATAATGATATTCAACGATTTAACCTTTAAATCAAACGCTTCTTCAAAAATTACTTTTCCCCATCCCATCACGCTTTTAGAACGCATACGGTAACTACATGCCACATCAGGATGTTGATGAACCAACTTATTCTCCGGATTGAAGACAAGGCAAACATTCGGATTTTGTTCTAATATATCGATACTACGTCCTTCCCGCGCTGAATGCAAATACACAATCCCATCCTGATAGCCGAAATTCATTGGAAGCACATAAGGCATCCCGTCCGTATCGACCATACCCACATAACAAACTTCACACTCCCGAATCGTTGACTCAAGAAACTCCTTATCCGTATGTACAATTGTTTTCATAACTACTTTTCCATTTAAATACAAAAATAACAATTAGCATTAAAAGAAATCGGATTACCAGAAAAATTATAGAGCGCCTTACCATAAAACAGATTACAAATATTATAAATAAAGGCAGAGTGAAAGTAAAGCATAAAACCATACCAACTCTACCTTTTCTTCGGTCCATACACTTGGATCAGGTAAGGAGGAAACACAGCCCAACACCCCGGCAAAAATGAGAGTAGTTTCAGAAGATACGTTAATATGGAGAATTGAATAGGGGGAAATACTATTGTCATACGACTTTTCTTCTGGAAACCATTGAACAGTACCCACCAGATTTCTTTCATCCATACAACAAAAAATGCGGTGGTAGATGAATGTTTCACAACACAAAGATAACGAATCAGTAAACAAACGCCAATTATTTATTCTATCCCGTTTTCATAATTCTACTAATACTATTGGATTCCGTTCCCAAAAATACAACAAATCAGGGAAAATCCATACGGGATATAACGTGAATATAAAAAAAACGACCATAATGCTTTTTTATCTACGAAATTGTATCATCTTTGCACCATTTTAGCACCCGATAAAAAAATTTGTTTAAAAAGGCACATATTGCCGGCTACGGCAAGCCGTTGATTGTCGTGTAACGCACACGATGCGCAGCCGTTGGAGCAGAGGTTGCGACAGTAGTGTAGCATGTGTTGCGACAACGGTGTAGCACAGGTTGCGAAAAAAAACGGGAAGAATGCGGAAAACTTGCTTTCCATATTATAATACATCATAGGGGTAGCTTCCCGGAAGATATTTTTAACAACACTAATATTATAAAGGACGAATGAAAGAAAAGGATCTTAAAAAATTGAATAGTATCGTATGAAACTTGCCGGATTAATAATCATATGCATGCTTGGTATGCCGGAGATCTTTTACGGGCAATCGCTTTACGACGCAAAAGGAAATGTAATTGCCACAAAAATAAGTGAGAACCGCCTGAATGTTACCGGTTCCGTCTTTGCGATGGAAAACGGCCGGATGATCAATATACTCGACGGACAACGAAGGGAAGATCTGGGTGTTAATTATTCACTCCGGGAAGGCGGCCGGATTCATTATTTCAATACACATGACGAGTTCACCGGTTATTATATCCCTTCGGAAAACCGGTTTTACCGGGTAGACGCAAAAAGGGGAGAAGATAACCATATCGCCTTATTATACGAAGGACAGGTATATACCCTGAATGAAAATCCAACCTTTAAAATTGACAACGGATTTGACCCGGAACTAATAGGCTACGTCTTATTCTTCTTTTTGGGGTATTAAACTATTTTACAATCAAAATAAGCATCTAAACACGACTTTTGTACAATCCGCATATTTTTTAACTTATACAACCAAACAGATGAAAAAAACAATCTTTTTACTTTTTACAGCGCTGCTGGTCTCCTGCAATGCGTATGAGCTTGACGAGTCTCATTCGGAATCCATACAGGAAGGTGTTAAACTTTACGCCCAGAAACACCCGGATGAAGGCGTACAGTTACGGGGCGTATCCCTGAAAGATAAACAATGGAATCCCGGAGAAACCATATGTATCAAATTCCTGAACGGAACAGCCGCACAACAGAACAAAGTTAAAGACTTTTCAAAAGAATGGCTGGATTATGCGAACCTGGTGTTTGAATTTGTTGAACCTGCAGAGAATGCAGATGTCAAGATCGCTTTTGACTGGCAGGGCGATCAGGTGACCTGGTCAATGATCGGCGCCGACGCCCGGAAGATCCCGCAAAGCGTCCCATCCTTGAACTTTGGCAAATTAAGCAGTATAAGCGCGTTCGCCAAACGCGATATACTGATGCAGTTCGGGCATGTACTGGGATTAGTCAACGAACATCAGGGAGTAAACAACCCTACGCAACTTGACGCGGATATTGTGTATGCGTATTACCTGGAAGAAGGATGGAGCGTGAAAGAGATCAATGACTTCTTTTTTACCCCTTATACCGGTGAAGCGACTAATTACACGGCGTTTGATTCGAAGTCGATTATGGTCTGGCCGATTGATGAGATATTCACCACCAACGGCACGGGGCAAAGCCGCAACTCGCAGCTTTCGGAAACGGACAAAGCATTCGTCGCGCAGCTATACCCTGCGCCGGCCGGTGACAAGGTTACCCGGTTAGGCGTAAGCATGGAGCAATCGTTTACCGTCGATTTACAGGAAGTGCTGAATACCAACGGCTATGTGGAAATTGATTTTGGCGATAGAGACACCTATGCCGGTCCCGGTAATTCAATACCCCGACATATGTATCCGGCCGGAGAATACACCATCGGTATTGAAGCGGACCGGATTTCGTTACAGTTTTTAGATGCAAGAGGATTGGTTATGAGTGACGGACATTACTTAAAATCGGTGAAGTTAAACGGCAGTACGGAATATGAGTATATACACTTTTTCCAGACCGATTTAGAATCGATAGCATGTGATCCCGAAAATCCTCCGTTATTATTGCAGACAGAATTTAACTGGAGTTTCTTTGCCACAAAGATTGCAAGCCTTCCTGAAAATTTATTTTATAATTGCACAGAAGCTACTGTCTTTTATGCCTGTTTTAATGGTTGCTATAACCTAACCGGCATTCCCGAAAAACTGTTCTACAACTGTACGGAAGCAATTGATTTTAGCGCATGTTTTCAGTTTTGCGGTATCTCGCATATACCGGAGAAGCTATTTCATAATTCTCCTAAAGCGGCTGATTTCAGTTCATGTTTTTGCGGAAATAAAATAACAAGTATTCCTGCCGGATTATTTAAAAATTGCTCCAATGTAACAAGTTTCTTAAACTGTTTTAGGAATACTGATATCACCGGCATACCGGTTGAACTTTTTGAAAACTGCACGGAGGCGATTGATTTTGGTGCCTGTTTTGAAGAGTGTGATAAGTTGACAAGTATTCCCGAAAAGTTATTCGATAATAACCTGAAAGTTGAATATTTCAAACAAACTTTTGCCGGATGCTCCGGATTAATAGGTAATGCACCGGCTTTATGGGAAAGAACAAATGTTTCGGGATATGGATGCTTTTATAAAGCGACCCTACTTACTAATTATTTGGAAATACCGGGCGATTGGAGATATGATTGGTAGGCTTATAATAATTCCAAACACATTCAGAACATATTTTTAACAAAACGAATTATAAAAACGAATGAAAGAAAATGACTTTATAGAATGTTATCGGCCGGCAAAAGCCGTGCAAATTGAGCGAAAGACAAACAAGCGCCAAAAGGGTTTACGCTTCTTTTTTATGATGTGCATGGTATGTATTTCCAGTTCGGGAATATTCGGACAAACGGCACAGGTGATTAATGAAACCGGAGGATATACTTATATTGATGGATTAAAAGTGACAGTGAATTTAAATGGTTCTTTATCTGTTTACAGGAACGATTTTGCTCAATATTGCTGTAATAATAAGTGGCCAAATGGACAAGGGAATGGAGTTCTGCTATCATTTAGATTTAGTCAGGGAAATACCTATAATGCAACAAGCAAACCCTTTGAAATTTGCTCCACAACACCCGTTCAAAAAAATGGAAATATCTATACAACCAGTATTACCGGTTTTGTGACATCACCCTTTTCGGGGGCAGATGTATTTTATATAACCATGAATGTAACCTATACATATCCGAATAATTATTTTTATGTGGATTATTATGTGCGAGCCCCGTCAACATTAAAAACTCCCAATCAAACCATGCATCTATATTTATCTCATGATACTTATATTTTAGGAAACGATAGATCCAATGGTTACCGGGTAACGAATACCAGCGGGGATTTTGTAGGATGTTTCCGGCAGCTTCCTGCTGATGCGTCAACGCATGGATTTAAAGTAAAGGATACTTTCCGGAGCTATTATACTGCTCATTATAGCCCTCGTAATAATGTAGGGGCTGACATAAAGCTGACCAATTCTATTGATGCTAGTCTTCATGATAATGGCATTGCTGTTGAATTTACGATTGGTCCGTTTACATCAGCCGGTCAAACCTTAGCCAGGCAGGTAATGCATGGATATGGAAATAATAAAGGTGAGTTTGACAATACGCCGGTCAACGACCCTACGGTATCGGGTACAACTTCTACTCCTGTTACCGTAGCGCTCACCTCGGCAACCTATACCGAAGCGGAAGGTAATGCCGACCATCCGGCAAGCGCCGTTAAGCTAAGGGTCAGCGGAGGCGTACTGGGCCAGGCGCAGGTATGTAACTTTACGCTGGCGAACGGTACCGCCTCACAAGGTACGCACTTTACCTATGTAAAGGGATTTACCATCCCGGCCGGGAACTATACCACGCCCCAAGAATTAACGCTTAACAACATTACCATCAAAGGGAACACAACCGCCTGCGATCCCAGCCACACATTTAAGGTTACGATTGATCCTCCGGGCAACTGCAATGATTTGATTATACGAAGTACTACAAATTACGAAGCGACAGCCACGATTGTAGACGACGAACCGCGCGGGGAGATTACCACTGCACTGCCTATCCTGACGTATTATCCGGGGCAGACGGTTCCCGCAATTGCATTCGCCCTTACCCCCTCCGGCACAACAGTCGCCTGGACGAACAGTAACACCTCCATCGGCCTGGTGGCAAGCGGGAACGGCAACATGCCCCAGTTTACCGCAGCGAACAACACGACGACAGCCATTACGGCGACCATTACGGCTACGCCTACATACGGCTGCGCCGGAATGCCTAAAACGTTTACGATCACAGTCCAACCGAAGCCCACCATTACGTACCACTACAATGGCGGAAACGCTCCGGGAACCGCCAACCCGGCCAACTATACGTATGGGCCGGCAGTAACCATCTCCAACGAACCGACCCGCACGGGGTATACCTTCGCCGGATGGACATGTCCGGAGTTAAGCATCACGACACCCGCCAAACCGTTCGTGATACCTGCAAACGAGACAAAGAGCCTGAACCTCTACGCCGACTGGGGATCCGGTCCGAACTCATATACGATTGACTACCATCTGGACGGGGGTACCGTTACAGGAGGTACGAATCCGACTACCTACGACATAATGACCCCCTCCTTCTCGTTGAGAAATCCGGTTCGGCCGGGCTATACCTTCGCCGGATGGTCGGGCACCGGGTTAACAGGGACAGCCAATATGACGGTCACCATATCGGGAACAACCGGAAACCGTACGTATACGGCCCACTGGATTGAAAATACGTATACGATCACCTATAACCCAAACAATGGTACACCGTCTGCTACGGCAAATAAAGGAACATATAAAATATCGGAAGTTCCCTTTGCAATCAACACGATGGCACCCGCCAACCAGCCTGTGCGGACAGGATATACGTTTACCGGATGGACGGGGCAGGATGTTACGACTGCGACTAAGACAATTAATGTTACGACTAATTCATTCTCAACACCTGGCGAACCGGAAAATCTAAGCTACATGGCTAACTGGACGTTGGTTAACTACACGATCGACTATACGTTGAATGGCGGAGCAGCAGCTAATCCGGCGAATTACGATATAGAAACAACAGCGTTTACACTGGCGAACCCGATCCGTTCGGGCTACACGTTTGCCGGATGGACAGGGACGGGATTAGGCGGTGCAACCATGACGGTATCCATCCCGAAGGGATCAACCGGCAACCGTTCGTATACAGCTACATGGACAGCCATCAATTATACATTGACTTACATGGATGATGATGGCTCGACTCTCATCACGGTGCCGGGAGCACCCACCCAGTTTAACGATACGGAACTGCCGAAAGCATTTACCGGCACGCCCGCGAAACCGGGGTGGACGTTTACCGGATGGACCGGAGGAGCCGGCTCAAATGGTACGCCATCTATTGTTATACCGGGTGGTACGCATGCTAACCAAACCTACCTGGCCAACTGGTCGGCAAATGCCTATACCATTACATTCAATCCGAACAGCGGGACCAACCCGGCGATCCCATCCGCCTGGACAGGATATGATATGACCGTTCTGCCCCTTAACGGAGTCAGCGTAACGCCCATCCGCATGGGATATACTTTCAACGGATGGACCGGACACGGTTTGACCAACCAGACAGCGCCCTTCAATATTACAAGCGCTACAACCGGCGTACCGGGTAACCTGACCTATACGGCCCAGTGGCTGCTGGACACGTATAACCTGATATATAACTATCATGGCGGATCTGCAACTAACCCGGCTACATATAATGTTAATTCCACAGCTATTACGCTGGTAAACCCGACATATACGGGATATACATTCGCCGGATGGACGGGGACGGATATCGCCGGCATATCCATGCTGGTTACGGTTCCTGCAAATTCGACAGGTCACCGCTCATACGACGCTACATGGTCTAAAAATACATATACGATTCAATATATGTTAAATGGCGGAACGGCTACCAATCCGGGGACGTATGATGTAGAAACAACCTTTACATTGAATAACCCGGTAAAGCCCGGTTATACATTTGCAGGATGGACAGGGACGGATATCGTTGGAACATCCATGGCGGTTTCTATTCCCCTCGGATCTGTAGGCGACCGTTCCTATACAGCTACATGGGCGGCGGTTACATACAATATAAAATACGTGGATGATAACGGCTCGACTCTCATCACGGCGCCGGGAGCGCCTTCAACTTACAATGATACCCAGTTGCCGAAAGCGTTTACGAGTACGCCCGTAAAACCGGGATATACGTTTACCGGATGGAGCGGAACGGGGGCTTCCGGTAATAGCGTCACCATTCCGGCGGGGACATTGGGAGACCTGACTTACCGGGCCAACTGGACCGCCGACCCGTATACCATTACATTTAATGCAAACGGAGGCGCCAACCCTGCGATCCCGTCCAACTGGAACGGATATGATATGCCCGGCCTGCCTATTAACGGGATCAGCGTGACGCCCACCCGTACGGGATATACCTTCAACGGATGGACCGGACACGGCATAGCCAATCAAAAAACTCCGTTTAATATTACAAACAGCACGACCGGCGTGCCGGGTAACCTGACGTACACCGCCCAGTGGTTGTTGGACACGTATAACCTGGCATATACACTCAACGGTGGTTCGGCAACCAATCCGGCAACATATAACGTGACGATTTTACCCATTACGCTGAATAACCCTACCCAAACGGGATATACGTTTGCCGGCTGGACAGGGACGGATATCATCGGGACATCCATGACGGTTACGATTCCGGCAGGTTCAACAGGCAACCGTTCCTATACAGCCACATGGACGGTAGACGGATATCCTGTAACCTATAACCTGGGCGGAGGAACACCCGTTTCGCCGAACCCGCTTTCATATACGATCCTGACGCCGGCTTTCACGCTGAATAACCCTGAGCAACCGGGGTATACGTTTGCCGGTTGGTCGGGTACGGGGATTCTCGGGACATCCATGTCAGTTACAGTTCCAACAGGCCAAACCGGACCCCGGACGTATACGGCCCACTGGACCCCGGTTACGTACCCAATTAACTATACGCTAGATGGCGGCTCGGCGACCAACCCGGCAAACTATACGATTGAAACCCTGGATTTCAGCCTTAGCGCACCTGTAAAACCCGGATATACCTTTGCAGGTTGGACGGGCAGTAACGGCACAACGCCGCAACCAAACGTAACAGTGTACCAGGGAACAATGGGCATCCTGAATTATACGGCTAACTGGAGTGCTAATGCATACAGTATTACGTTTAATCCTGCAAGCGGCGTAAATCCGGCGATTCCGGCTAACTGGCAGGGATATGATATGACGGATCTGCCGATTAACGGAATAAATGCCGTTCCGACCCGTTTGGGATATACATTCAAAGGATGGACCGGACACGGGCTGCCGGGCACGGCAGTTCCGTTTAACATAACGACTGCGATGCCGGGAGTACCCGGTAACCTGAATTTCACGGCTAGCTGGATGCTGGATATGTATTCGATAACATATCGCCCGAACGGAGGTATCACCGTCCCGGGAAATCCATCTTCATACGATGTTACGGCATTACCGGTCAATATAGCAACCGAACCGGTACACCTGAATCCGGAAAACATCTTTATCGGTTGGACATGTCAACAATTGCCGTCGGTGCCAATGCAGCTCGTTTTCAACATTCCGGCAAATACAACCGGCAACCTGGATATGGACGCCCACTGGACAAAGAGCCTGAACAACCTGAATCCGAGCGGGGTCAACGATACCCTTTTCGTATGTGAAGGCCCCAAGAGACTTTACGGCGATCCGCAAGGCAAGTCGTGGGAATGGATATTCCCTGACGGCAGCCGGCAAACATCAAGGGACGTGAACGCTACGCTTTCCGGACGATATGTCTGCCATACAAATTATGGGACAAAGATCGTTCCCGATACAATGAACGTGTACCTGCTAATGGAAAACAACTCTTCTTCGATCAGTTACATAACAGTAACCGGAGCGAAAATCGGAAAACCGCAACAATTCGTACTGGATATTCCTTCGCCTATGTTACCCTATACCACAGCCAGCTGGAGTGTTTCCGGAGGAGGTGTAATTACGAATGCATCGGCCGATTCCCTGACTGTTGTATGGAGCAGTACCGGAGAAAAAACCGTTTCGGTTCAACTGGGATTTAATTATGGCGGCATCGTTTGTACGAAAACACTAGCGACAAAGCTTCAGATTTCCGTACGTTCGCTGGGATTCTTTGTCGACCAAACAGCGACAAGCGGAACAAAAGACGGTTCATCGTGGGCGAATGCACACCTGACCATCCAGGATGCGTTAAATGTTGCAACCATTGGCGACCGGATCTGGGTAGCAAAAGGAACATACAGGCCGGTTAACGGCAAGTCGTTTGAAATACTTCAAGACAGTATCGAAGTCTATGGAGGATTTGAAGGTACGGAAGAATATTTGTATGAGCGAGATATCGTGAAGAATCCAACGATCCTGTATGGAAACGGCTCTTCGATATTTACCGTCAAGAACAGTTTCAATACCCGGATTGACGGATTTACCATTGAAGGAGGACGCGCCGACAAAGGAGCCGGCATCTTATTTGAAAGCGGTTCGGCCGGAACGGTTGCCAACTGTATAATCCGAGGAAATTCATCTGCTTCGCGAGGAGGAGGAATACATACTTCCGCTCCATGGTACGGCTATCCGGCCTCGCTGATTGTCAATACCGAGATCAGTGGAAACCAGGCGGCAGAAGGAGCCGGTATATATAACGACGGAGACGATATACGGATACTGAATGCTACGATCAGCGGCAATAAGGCGCAAACCGCAGGAGGTCTTTATAACTATGCCGGCAGTCCGGATATATCCAATACGATTATCTGGGGGAATCAGGCTACCAAAGGGAATGATTTGACCAAAGATATCGTCAACAACGAAGGTTCTCCCATTTATACGCACAGTATCGTCGGTGGCTCTAAAAACAGCGAAGGAAAATGGAACAGCACTATCGGCAGAGACAGTACACATAATAAAGACGTAAGTCCGTTATTCCGCTACAGTGGATTTGAAAAAGACGGGGTTACCATGCGTAATGGTAATTACCAGCTGAGTAGCTCCAGCGCTGCTGTAGATGCCGGCAGCAATCAGGCAGCCTCGAGAGGCGTATATGTCCCCTGGGATGTTTTGTTGGAATATCCAAAACACTCTGCAATAGAAGGCCTCGTCTTTGATCTGGATAACAACGAACGTATTAACAACGACAGGGTAGATATGGGAGCATACGAGTTTGGAGCCGGCAAGATGAATGTAATGATCTTTCGAACCGTGCATTTACCTGAAGTAGAGGGCTTAATAACCGTTCCGGGACCTGGTATCCACACAGTAGAAAGCCATCGGGATTTTGTCTTTACCGTCACAGCAAAACCAGGCTACAGTCTCAACTGGTTATCAATATCGACAGGTATACCATCCCGGGATAAGGAAGGGATAAAGATGCAAAAAAATGCTGACGGTAGTGTAACGGTTACAATCCGGAAAGTTTGGGAACCGCTTGATGTATCTATCAATGGAGCCAGTCCGGTATCAAACAGTATCATCGAAAATCATAAAATATGGGCGTACAGGCAGAACCTTCATATTAAGGCCCAATATGAAACGATGATACAGATATATACCCTGGATGGGAAATTACATATCCAACGTATGATTGAATTGGGAGAAACAACCATTCCTTTACCGCAAGGGTTGTATACCATTGTATTAGATGGCAGAGTATATAAGGTAATGATTAGTGATTAATTAACCGCTATACGGCTAACAAAAGACAGGGCTATCCGGAAAAAATCGGATAGCCCTTGTTGTATCTGTATATTCAGGTAAATCATGCTGGAATACGGATTTTTTCCATAATCACTTGCATTTTGTTTTTTTAATATTGTAACTTTGCCGATCTGGAAAAGCGACTAAATAACTTTATTATATAATAAACTAAAAAACTTTATTTTTATGTGGTTACTTCATTCTTCGATTGGGAGGAAACTGGTAATGAGTATTTCCGGTATTGTACTGGTTCTATTCTTATTGTTTCACTTATGCATGAATGTGGCGGCAGTCTTTTCGGCTGATGCTTATAACATGATTTGTGCATTATTGGGAGCGAATTGGTATGCTGTCGCCGGAACAGTTGTCCTGGCTGGTATTATCATGATTCATTTTATTTACGCAGCGATGATTACCCTGCAGAACCGGAAGGCGCGTGGTAACGATCGCTATGCAGTTAATACACGCCCGAAAGGCGTTAGTTGGGCATCCCAAAACATGTTTGTAATTGGGATTATCGTTATTGGCTTTATGATCCTTCATTTCAGCCAGTTCTGGTACAAAATGATGTTTGCTGAATTAATGGGAAATCATGAAGTGGTTCTGGGCAATGGCGTCACATTACATCCGCAGGATGGAGCAGGCTTTGTTCAATACTATTTCAGCCAGTTATGGGTAGTGATTGCTTATTTAATCTGGTATGTGGCATTATGGTTTCATCTGACACATGGCATCTGGAGCGCAATCCACACGATCGGTATAAACAACCATGTATGGATGAACCGCTGGAAAATGATCGGTAACATTGTTGCAACACTAGTAATGCTGGGGTTTGCTTTCGTAACCGTTACATTCTATGTAAAAAGCATTTGCGGCTGATATTAATGAATAAGGAATAAGAATTCTATCAATCGAAAATCATTATGACTCAAATAAATTCAAAAATACCACAAGGCCAGCTGGCTGAAAAGTGGAGCAATTATAAAGACCATCAAAAGCTGGTAAATCCGGCTAATAAACGTCGTTTAGATGTGATAGTAGTAGGAACCGGACTAGCCGGCGCTTCTGCCGCAGCTTCTTTATCAGAAATGGGATTTAACGTTTTAAATTTCTGTATCCAGGATTCTCCGCGCCGCGCGCACTCAATTGCAGCACAGGGAGGTATCAATGCAGCAAAAAATTACCAGAATGACGGCGACTCCGTATACCGTCTTTTTTATGATACAATCAAAGGGGGCGACTACCGTGCACGCGAAGCAAACGTATATCGTTTAGCAGAAGTATCAAATGCAATTATCGACCAGTGTGTAGCACAAGGAGTACCTTTTGCACGCGAATATGGAGGTTTACTCGATAACCGTTCGTTTGGTGGAGCACAGGTATCACGTACATTCTATGCACGTGGTCAAACGGGACAACAGCTACTGCTGGGAGCCTATTCCGCATTAAGCCGCCAGATCGGCTTAGGCAAAGTAAAGATGTACACACGCTACGAAATGCTCGATGTAGTAAAAATCGACGGACGTGCACGCGGTATCCTCGCTCGTAACCTCGTTACCGGAAAGATCGAACGTTTTGCAGCCCATGCAGTTGTTGTTGCAACCGGAGGATATGTAAATACCTTCTTCCTATCAACCAATGCAATGGCATCAAATGGATCGGCAGCATGGCAATGCTATAAGAAAGGCGCTTATTTTGCCAACCCCTGTATGGTACAAATCCATCCAACATGTATCCCTGTACATGGCGAATTCCAGTCAAAATTAACCCTGATGTCTGAATCATTACGTAATGACGGACGTATCTGGGTACCTAAAAAGAAAGAAGACGCGGAAGCTATCCGTGCCGGAAAATTAAAACCAACCGACCTCAAAGAAGAAGACCGCGATTACTACCTCGAACGCCGTTATCCGGCTTTCGGGAATTTAGTGCCCCGCGATGTGGCATCTCGTGCTGCAAAAGAACGTTGCGATGCCGGTTTTGGTGTAGGCGCGGGACAAGCCGTATATCTTGACTTCTCCGAAGCGATTAACCGTCTGGGACGTAATGTAGTGGAAGCCCGCTACGGAAACCTGTTCCAGATGTATGAAAAAATCGTGGATGATAATCCGTACGAAACACCTATGATGATCTATCCTGCACTCCACTACTCTATGGGAGGATTATGGGTAGACTACGAATTGATGACCAGCATCCCCGGACTATTTGCTATCGGTGAAGCAAACTTCTCTGATCACGGAGCAAACCGTTTAGGCGCATCAGCATTGATGCAAGGTCTGGCTGATGGTTATTTTGTATTGCCATATACAATTCAAAACTATCTGGCTGATCAGATTCAGGTGCCACGTTTCAGCAAAGATGCACCGGAATTCGTTGAAGCAGAAAAACAAATTCAGGAACGGATAAACAAACTAATGAATATCAAAGGCAAACGTTCTGTGGACAGTATCCATAAGGAACTGGGACATATCATGTGGGATCACGTAGGTATGGCTCGCAATGCCGAAGGCCTGAAAGAAGCCATTGAGATGTTGAAAGATCTGAAAAAAGAGTTCTGGAGTAATCTACGTATTCCGGGCAAAGCCGATGATTTGAATGTGGAACTCGAAAAAGCATTGCGTCTGGCTGATTTCCTTGAAATAGGCGAATTGATGGCGCATGACTCATATGATCGTGCAGAATCCTGCGGTGGTCACTTCCGTGAAGAATATCAGACGGAAGAAGGCGAAGCGCTTCGTCGTGATGACCAATTTTCATATGTTTCCTGCTGGGAATATCAGGGTGAAGGTAAAGATCCGGTGATGCTGAAAGAACCGCTTGATTATGAATTTGTAGTACGTCAACAACGTAACTATAAGAGCTAACAAACAATGATTAATCATAAAGTTTGTAACAGCTTATAATTCACAATTAATAATTCACAAACAACGTTCGCTGCTTTGCAGCAATTAACAATTATCGAAATGGACAAAAATATAGATATTACAGTAAAAGTATGGCGCCAACGAGGTCCGAAAGAAAAAGGCGCTTTTGAGGCACACCAGTTGAAAGGTGTCTCACAAGGCAGTTCATTCCTTGAAATGTTGGATATTCTGAATGAGCAATTGATCAATGAAGGCAAAGAACCGGTATTCTTCGACCATGATTGCCGTGAAGGTATCTGCGGGATGTGCTCGTTATATATCAACGGACATCCGCACGGACCGGATTCTGCAGTTACAACCTGCCAGCTACATATGCGTAAATTTAAAGACGGGGAAACTATTACCGTCGAACCATGGCGCTCGGCCGGTTTCCCGGTAATTCGCGACCTAACAGTAGACCGTCAGGCATATGATAAGATTATGCAGGCCGGTGGATTCGTATCTGTTAACACTGGTGGAATTCCTGATGCAAATGCAATTCCCATTCCTAAGAAAAATGCCGATTTAGCGATGGATGCAGCAGCATGTATCGGTTGCGGAGCATGTGCAGCAGCTTGTAAAAACGGTTCGGCAATGCTATTCGTTTCAGCTAAGGTTAGCCAACTAGCTCTTTTACCACAAGGAAAAGTAGAAGCAGCCCGTCGTGCCAAAGCGATGGTAGCCAAAATGGATGAACTGGGATTTGGCAACTGTACCAATACACAAGCCTGCGAAATAGAATGCCCGAAAGAAATTTCGGTAACCAATATTGCCCGTTTGAATCGTGAATTCCTTTCGGCAAAATTGAAAGACTGATCATCTCAACTACATATCAGACGAAAAAACCGGCAAATAATTTGCCGGTTTTTTTGTTTATAAGACTTTCTAAAATGCGACTTGTGATGTTCTTTTCTCAAAAAGAAAATTTTATCCCGTTGATTACGATTGGAGAGAAATTCAGACAATCGTTTTTCAAGCCTCAATAAATTATATCGCAGAATAAAAACACACTGAAACAGGTAAAATTCACAGAAAAACAGGATTTTATAAGTGGCGGCCAAACACTTTTAGTATTATTTTGCAAATAAGCACACACAGAATAACATCTTTTAGCACAAAAACACTTGACAATATGTCAAAACTGACTTATCTTTGTACCGTGGTTTTTTCATAATAGTATTAGATTTAAGGTTAACAAAGTTGATTAGGGGTTGTCGTGAGACAGCCTTTAATTTTTTATATACTATCGATTATCTAACAAGAGAGAGAGATTTATTTTATCCTTCACTGTAGAAGCCCAATATTCAATGGGCCTTATGCCCTCTCCTGCTTCCGTCCGTTCAACCACAGTCTCGTAAGACAGATCACCGATTTTACGTTCACGCGAAGCGAAATGGCGTGAAAAAACACTGCGGCTTTCTTCATAACCTTTATATCGCAACCCTGCTAAATCAGAAAGACCATATAATACATCTGTAGTGGAATACGGACGATCCGTATGGAATACTAAATCCCTCCGCTGCCTCTCAAAACTACCTGAAGTCCATAACATAAAAGGCACCTCACACATATAAGTAGAAACCTTTTCGTATGCATGACCTGCAAAATCACGAAAATCATAGACCTCATCGCCATGGTCGGAGAAATAAAGCATCACAGATGATTCATTTTGTTTTTCCAACAATTCAATAACAGACGCAACCAGGTAATCATTGTATAATACGGAATTATCATACTCGTCTATAACCGTTCGCGCTTCATTACTTAGAAACAGATTCGTTTCAACCGGATGTTTTTGATAATTAAAATAATCAAATGATTCCGGATAACGAAACCGGTACACCGTGTGATTTCCCATCAGATGCACTACGACTAATTTACGTTTATCATCTTCCAGCACTTTTTGCAATGTGTTTAAAACCACTCCATCAGGCTTATTTCCGGCAGAAAGGTCAAAAATATGATTAGCTTGTTTTAAAATCGGTTCATAACTTGAATCCGTATTCTCAAAAGGTTGATTACTGATATGATATGTTTCATAACCTCCGCGATTAAATAATTCGAAAATCGACGGACATTCCGTTAAATATTCAGGGTGATCATGATCTGAAAATGAAAGAATAGCACGAAGCGCCGGAATAGTATGTACCTGTGGAGAAGTTACATCCTCATAGATCTTCAAAGATGATCTTTTCCCGGATAGAAGCGGATTCGTATTTCGCCCATAGCCATACAAAGACATATGATGACGCGAAAGCGATTCTCCAATCACTACGACCAACGTTTTGGGGGCATTTTTCTCCAGCAACTTCACTTCAAAATTCTGCTGTTGACGTAGGGCGATTGCCTTTTCTTCCGCTTTTGTTCGTATCTTATAATCGGCATACGTACGGTAAAAATCAACAAAATAAATACGTTGAGCTACCGGTTCTATTGCAAGGCAAAGTAATAACAACGACATACAGACAAAAAACGATTTCTTATGCTCGCCAACTCTCTGGAATGAAAGATGCTTCATTTTAATAATCATAATAATCGGCAGAAGAATATATAACGCAATGCCCAAAATAACCCATGGATTCATATAATGAGTCATAAACTCTTTCGACTCATCCGGATTCGTTTCAAACAAAGTAGTCATGGATGTATTCGAAAGCATTACTTCGGCAAAAAGTAGATAACCTAATAAAATCGCACTGGGAACCAATGAAAATGCCAACAACACACAATAAAAAATACGAATAGCTTTCGTACTCATAAATGAAGAAAGCATAAAAATGACAATCAATAAGCCAAAGCTAGCCAAAATACCTAAAAACATCGTTTTTACAGGGATATTCTGTGCGATAAGACTTACCGACGGGACAAGCAGCAATACATAAATCAAAAAGAATAGCTGCAATTTTCGTTCTTTTAAAAGTGTACCGATTTTCATCCGTCTGTTTTAGTTTATTTATTAATAAGACGCATCTTTTCAAAAAAAGTTACATCTTAACCATAAATCGGGGGCTACAAAGATATAAATTATATGTTGATAATTCATAACTTATAATTTATAATTCAAAATTCCTACCTTTGCAATCCTAAAGAAAAGAGGAGGAAGCATGACAACATTAAACGAGAAAGATTTTGAAATTATGGCTCCTGCGGGTTCGTACGAATCATTAATGGCAGCCATACAAGGAGGAGCGGATTCCGTATACTTTGGTATTGCGGGACTTAATATGCGCTCACGTTCATCCAATAATTTCACCATCGATGATTTACATAAAATCGCTTCAATTTGTCATGAAAACGGCATAAAAAGCTACCTGACGGTTAATACGGTTATATATGGCGAAGACATCCCGCTCATGCATAAAATTATAGATGCGGCAAAAGAAGCGAATGTGTCAGCCATTATAGCAGCCGATGTAGCAGCGATGGATTATGCGAATCAAATCGGACAGGAAGTACATCTTTCTACACAACTGAATATCTCAAATGCAGAAGCATTGAAGTTCTACGCCCGTTTTGCAGACGTCGTTGTATTGGCACGCGAACTCAACCTTGATCAGGTATATGCCATATATGAACAAATCAAGGCACAACAAATCAAAGGTCCCGGAGGAGAATTAATCCGGATTGAAATGTTTTGCCATGGAGCATTATGTATGGCCGTCTCCGGAAAATGCTACCTTAGCCTGCATGAAATGAATGCTTCTGCAAACCGGGGAGCCTGTATGCAGATATGCCGGCGGGGATATACAGTCAAAGATAAAGATTCTGAGATTGAACTGGAAATTGACAACCAGTATATAATGTCACCCAAAGATCTGAAAACCATCCATTTCATGAACAAGATGATGGATGCAGGAGTACGTGTGTTCAAAATTGAAGGACGGGCGCGGGGACCTGAATATGTACGGACTGTGACCTCTTGTTACAAAGAAGCAGTTCAGGCATACTGCAACGGCACATTCGATGAAGAAAAAATCAATGGATGGGATGAACGCCTGAACTCTGTATTTAACCGTGGATTCTGGGATGGGTATTATTTAGGGCAACGACTAGGCGAATGGAGTCATAAATACGGTTCGAACGCCACGAAACAAAAAGAATACCTCGCTAAAGGAATCAGTTATTTCAGTAAAATCGGCGTGGCTGAATTTCAGATGGAATGCGGAACGTTGAAAGTGGGAGATGAAATATTAATTACAGGCCCTACTACCGGTGCACTATTTCAAACGATTGATGAAATACGGGTGAATCTGCAACCGGTTACCGAAACAAAGAAAGGCGAACGTTTCTCATTTAAAGTAAACGAGAAAATACGCCCTTCCGACAAATTATATAAGATGGTTGATAAATAATCCTTATTTCTTCTTATCGCAAACCAATATAATAAATGGGGAAAGCAGGAAACCAATCCTGCCTGTTACCCGGATAAACAGATTAAGAAATCTAAATATGAGTGATTTCCATTTTTGGATCCGATTAATATTATAGAACCCTTTATGTACGGAAACTGTATATCCATGTTTTAATAATATGCCGCGATAGGACTGAATAGGTAATATCCGTTCTGCCCAGTTTCCTGTTTCCGGATCACATGTATTATAAGCGTCTGATGGAACAGGGTTTTGTTTCTCCTTTATCGCACGATCAATATCAGTATATATCAACCCTCTTGTTTTCAACGCCCAGTCTTCAACTTCCTGTTCACTGAGCGATACAAACTGCTGTCTGATATAATCTTTACGTTTTGAGTAATAATTCGGTGTTTCCAACGAACCGTATTCACATCCATGCATCGTCCGGTGTAACCGTCTTTTTACATATGGATTATAAGGAGTCGAAGCTGTAGTAAAGATCATTCGCATCTGATTATTAACACCTATAAGTTCACTAAAAAACGTCTCTAAATTATAAACATGTTCAATCAGATCTGTGGAAACAAGAAGGTCAGGCAAAACACCCTTTTCCGAACACCATGCAGCCAGTACGTCCGAACTGCCATGCAGAATAATATCAGGGCCTAGTCCGGTTTCCTCTTTCAGCAATGTAACGGTTTCTACAGAAAGAGGATTTAAATCAACATAAATCACATTTCCAATACCCAGTTTTTTGGCATAAATACTTAGAAAACCACTTCCCCCTCCAAAATCAATCATCGTAATATCAGATAAAGAAAGTGGTGAATTTTGTAATCCCTTAGCCAAACAACAAGAGTATATCTTTAGATAATACATCAGCGCCGGCTTTAACCTGCCAATATATTGTTTATTATAATCACTGATCGGAAGTTTGTCATAATCAATCGTAGATAAAAGAGCATATGTGTCTTTTTCTGCCGATACAAAATTCAGTTCCATATCAAATCCGGGTATTTAAATGAGAATCCGGGATAATGCTTGTATTCTTAAAAACGAAGACCAAAATTTAAACCGACCTTGGCATAAAATTCATAGTCATTATAATCATAGTAGTAACCGGTTTCCGTACTCATTCCATACTCTACAAGTGATAAGGAGAGAAATAAAGCTTTCCGCCTAGACCATCCCATATTAAAGTCAAGCCCGAATTTCGGATGGAAGAAAAAGCCGTCTTCAATATAATCATCTGTATTAAAATGATATCCCATATCAAACTGGAAAAACGGGGAAACCCTTGTTTTACTCAGGTTAATTTTGGCTGATGCAAAAACCGGAATCCGCAAATTATATGAATCAGGAAGCGCATCCCCAACCAAATGCTCCATCCCGACACCTCCTCCGACAAAGAAACGGTTCTTAAACTGATATCCGTATATAAAATTATAGCTAAAATAGGCCGTTCCTTCATCATAGTAATAATCATAATTCGAATCCTGATATCCCAATCCGAAAAACTGCACCATACCCATCGGGCGCCCCAACCGATTATTCGATTCTTCTATAGCAGCCTGTTGACTGGCACTCCTATCGCTTCTGATTCTGGGTTCCTTTGTGATTTTCTCAACCTCATTCATTTCAAATACAAACAAACTACCATCTGCAGTTTCTATTTTTAATGATTTATTAGGCACCTGTTCAATGATCACACCACGAACAATACTCCCGTTTTTCAAATAAACCACTTCATCCATTGGCCCCCGCTGAGCATAAGCCATCTGCATTACCCCAATCAACATAATGCAGAATAATAAAAGTTTTTTCATACGATAATATTTAATTTGTATAAGTTATGATTTCGGGCACAAATGTAGTATTTTTATAAAAAAAACAACTGTTCACAATTGCAATATACAAAGAAAACACATAAAAAACAGGGGCTTTTCGTTTTATCAGTTAAAAACATAGGGGGAAAATATGTATCTTCGCGCTGATATATCATTAAACCAAATATGAAACGAAGCATGCACTTTAAGGAAGTTTAAAGTTTCGAGTTCCAGGTTCCAAAAAAACATCATTGAACTTTGAACCTGAAACCTTGAACTGAAGCATGCGACCTTAGTGTAAAAAATAAAATATTATCGTATGAAAAAAGAATATCTTTTTCAGATCGAATTAAAAGTACGGGATTATGAGTGTGATTTACAAGGTGTAGTAAACAACTCTAATTATCAACATTATATGGAGCATACGCGTCACGAATATCTGGAAACATTGGGCGCAAATTTCGGAAAAATGCACGAACAGGGAGTCGATGCCTTCGTCTCTCGTGTAGATATCCGGTTCAAACATTCATTACGTAGCGGCGATCATTATCTTTCTTGTCTGAATGTAAAAAAAGAAGGTCCGCGCTTAATCTTTTTCCAGGATATTTATCGTAAATCAGATGGAATCCTGGCAGCCACAGGCCGTGTAGAATCGGTTGTAGTTGAAAACGGCAAACTAACCCGCGGAGAATATTTTGATCAGTTATTAGAAACAAACAATATCATTTAATGATGCCTGATGACGCACGGATATACCAGATCGGACTTACCCTTATTGATGGTATAGGTAGTGTATTAGCGCGTCATTTATTGCAATATTTTGAGGATCCGGCAGTCATTTTTACTGAGAAAAAACAAGTATTGGAAAAAGTGTCCGGAATAGGTGAATATACTGCGGCCAGAATCATTGAATCACGGACAAAAGCCCTAACGGATGCCGAAAAAGAACTGGTATTCATTGAGAAAAATAAAATCCGACTTTTTTCATTATTAGATGAAGACTATCCTTTCCGTTTACGCGAGTGCCAGGATGCTCCTATTGTTTGCTATTACAAAGGAAATGCAGACCTGGACGCTAAACACATCATCAGTATAGTCGGAACCCGCAATGCTACCGAATACGGGCGCCAACTGACAACTTCCCTTATTAAAGATTTATCGGCTTCATTTCCGGACCTGCTAATCGTAAGCGGTCTGGCATACGGAATTGATATCTGTGCCCACCGGAACGCATTAAAAAATGGGTTACCGACCGTAGGTGTACTGGCACACGGACTAGACCGTATTTATCCGGCTACACACCGCAACACTGCCGCTGAAATGCTGACCAACGGAGGATTGTTTACCGATTTTATCAGCGGAACCAATCCGGACCGGCAAAACTTTCTGCAACGGAACCGTCTGATTGCCGGACTGGCAGACACAACTATTGTAATCGAATCGGCAGAAAAAGGAGGAGCGCTTGTTACAGCAGATATTGCCTGTTCGTATGACCGGGATGTATATGCATATCCGGGACGAATAAATGATGCTTATTCCAAAGGATGTAACGCTTTGATCCAGGCGAATAAAGCCGGATTGATTACTTCGGCACACGATCTGATTATGGCTCTCTGCTGGGATACGGAAATAAGTAAAAAAGAGGTAAAACAGCAAACACTTTCTTTCGAAGAAAAACCGGCGCATCCGGTAATGGCTTATCTGGCTGAACATGGAGATACCAATATTAACAATATTGCTTTGGCAATGAATATACCTGTCCATCAGTTATCAACAATTCTTTTCGAATTAGAAATGGAGAATCACGTCAGAGCATTGCCCGGCGGCATTTATCATTTAAACGACTAGTGTTTATCAGTTGAAAACAACGCCATATTGTTTTAATGCATTAAAATTCAGGCACATAAACATCAAATTTTAAATATGGAATCGAAGATCGGCCATAGCCAATTTTGAATCATGCTATTCAATTCCTATTAATTTATGCATCTGCACACTTAAACGCCAACGATTATCCCTTTTGATTTGCGACACACAATAATCGATATTTTCCTGTGTACTGCCCCTTTCTCCTGTAAAAACCGGACTAAGGAAATAATGTTCGGCTTCAGGCAATAACGCTAATTCCGGCAAACAATCTCCTTTCCTTACCGGCAAACGGATTTCATTGACTTTTGGATTTATCGTACGTGCATAACCAATATCTCCTTTTGGGCTGACAACCGTATAATTTAACAATCCGGGTAATGGATAATAACCATTACTTTCAATAGCCTGAGAAAAACCATTCCTATTGAAAAAAGAGACGATTTCATCGTCTAATTGCAACATAGGTTCTCCTCCTGTCCAAATAATCCACCGACATGGGTAGCTGCCGATTTCTGACAGAACCTGATCAACAGACATCATCGTTCCACCATTAAAATCCGTATCACAAAACGCACATGTCAGATTACATCCTGTCAAACGGACAAAAACAGAAGCCTCACCCTGTCGTCCGCCTTCACCCTGCAAAGAATAAAATATTTCTTTTACACTAAGGTTCATAGATACACGAAGTTTGTGGCGTTTCACTCACTTCTACTGCATAAAGCTCGGGGATCTCCGGCTTGAAATGCTCATAAATATAACGGGCAATATTCTCAGAAGTAGGATGTACCGGTATTATATCATTCAAATGACGATGATCAAGTGTACAATCAATAAACTCTTTAACGGTTTTAAGCGCCTTATAATCTTTAACAAATCCGTACTCATCAAGCATTTCGGATTTCAAATGGACAGTAATCACATAATTATGTCCATGCATCCTGGCACAAGGATGGTCTTTACCTAATAAATCCAGCACATGCGATGCCGAAAAAGAAAACTGCTTACTGATTTTATACATCGTCTATATTAATTATGTAAATCAGAAATCCATAAAGTCCAATGTTTCAAGTTCAATGTTCAAAGTTTACGTTTCAACGATTAAACAAATCAACGTATCAACAATCGATTCTACTTTCTACTTGACTTCTTGACTACTAGCCGAAGGCGATAACTTCTTTGACTACTAATTCCAATTACCACGCAAAGATACAAATTATTCAGGCTTTAACCACCTTACTTTTCCCCTTATGATTAGCAACCCATAGTCCAAACAAAATCAAGGCAGCCCCCAAAAGCATATAAACAGTAATCTGTTCAGAAATAAAAATCGCAGCAGTAACCATTGTAACTAACGGAATAAAATAGAGATACGAGTTCGTTTTTATCACTCCTAATTCATGCATAGCCGTATTCCACATAACATAACAAAGTGAAGAGGCTACCAGACCCAGGAAAAGAAGATTAGCCCATACAACCGGGCGCTTGAATACTTCTACGGAAACATCAAAAGGCTCATACAGAAAGTAAGGAGCCAATGTTAGCAAACCGTAAAAGAAAAGATTACGTATCACAAAAAGCGAATTGTATTTATAGTGCAGTTTCTTTACCATCAAACAATAAATCCCCCAGCAACAAATAGCAGCAAAAGCCAGCAAATCGCCTAATGGACTCAATTTCAATATAAAATTTCCATTTAATATCACAAGCGAAACACCGGCACAGGCAACAAGTGAACCCAGCCAGAAACGACGCGGTAACTTTTCTTTCAGAAAAATAAACGAAAGGATAGCTGTAATAAGTGGAACCATCGCACATATCAATGAAACATTGGTCGCTTGTGTATAAACCAAAGCTGTATTTTCCGTCAGAAAATACAGGGAACCTCCGAAAACACCCATACCCACAAACAACAGTTCATCATGTAACGAACGAATCCGGTGCGTACGCGGGTATAGTATCCATAAAAAAACATAACCAAGCACAAACCGGCAACATAGAATTTCGGCAGGGCCCAAACCTTCCTGCAACAAAATCTTTGAAGATATCATCGTTGTACCCCAAATCAATGTGGTAAGGCCCGCCATTATATGATAAACAAATCTTTTATGCATAGAGAATAATTAGTCGCCAATAAAATCATTAATGATCAATGGCTAGTTGGTGTAAACATCAACTAACCATTACTTTTACCTTAAACCTTTCTACTTTTACCTAAAATTCCTTCCGGGAATTTTTAAAAATAGTACATGAACAAAGCGAAAACGCGATGATTGGTTACATCGTCTGTATTTTTTATTTTTCCATTAGACAGATCTGTTTCACCATATGATCCCATCGAAGCCTGATATTCGACTCCAATTTTCCAATGTGGCAGGTTGTAACTGAAATGAGCGCTTGCAGTCAATAGCTGATCTAAATCCATTCCTAATCCGTAGATTTTATCTGTTCCTGTAAGAGCTTTCGTGCTCCCCAGATTTTTGGTATACCCTCCAAATACACCTCCTTGCCAACGACTTCCATAAACAGCGTTTACCCAAGTGGTAGCATGACGAAAAAGAGTGTATTTCTGTTCTCCGGTAACCGGTTCTATATTACTTACTCCATATCCACCGATTATGGCCGTATGATTCATATTCGAAGTAAGCATAGCCTTTCCGGCAAGTTGTAACAAACGATATGAATATTTAGCATGTGCCTCAAACGAAAACGTAGTGATCCGTTCGTCAACACTATATATTTTCCCATCCATTTCCGACTTTATACGTGGTTTCAAAGAAAGCATTTCTGCTCCTGCTCCCACTAAAAGTCCATTATGCATATAATCCATACCAATTGAAAGTTCAGGCCAGATACCGTTTTTCATATAATCTTCTGTTTTCCCGTACGGACCCGTAGACAGATACATTAACTGATAGAGTGCGCTTGCCTGCATTTTCCATTTACCGGTTGTATATTGGTACCGGATTTGCGGGGTACGGTAGAAAGGCTGAAAAGGCGCACCTGTTGACAGATTTAATACCTGTGGTATTACATCTCCGAAAAATGGATGCCATGTCTGGCCTAAAAGCACAGAAGACCCGCTATCCCAATCTAATTTTGCATATGCCTGCCGGATACGGAGCAGGAAATAACCTCCTACCGACGATCCTCCGAAATCAGTTTCTATTTTTGCCGATGATTTAGCAGAACCGATATCCGGACCTTTCACATCTAATCCCAGGCGGGTAGTAAATGTATAAAAGCCACCGTTTGGTTTTGCATTTAAATCATCACCATTCGCATCCAATTCTTCTTTTTTAGGAAACAGGTAAAACAATCCGTCAACAGCTTCGGTATTTTGCCGCGAATTATAATACATATCTCCTCTTATAAATCCATAAAAGTTATACTCAAAGTTTTTCTTTTGAGCACACAATGGAATAACAATTCCTGAAGTTAAAACAAACATCAAAATATTTCGAGACAATCGGTACATAGCTAGGTCTTTCTATAATTTGCCGCAAAAGTACGATTTTATTTTAAAATGATAAAAAAACAGGCGAAATGCTTTCATTTTTCAAAAACAGTTTCTATTTTTGCATCATAATTAAATTACTATAATGATTCTATTGAATAATGTATTTAGTTGGCGTTGGCTGGATCTGATTGTGGTAAACAGTGAGGTTTAGTTTTTTGCGTGTAAATACATTCAATCAAATATAAAATAAAAAACGGCCTGTTGTTTACCCATAAACAACAGGCTTTCTTGTTATTAATAGGGACAAAACATAACATTTCATATAAAATAATCAACAATGGAAAAGACGAAACGATTTTTTTTAAGTGAGAAAGAAATTCCGACACAATGGTATAACATCATGGCGGAAATGAAAAACAAACCGATGCCTATTTTGAATCCTCAAACAAAAGAAGCATTAAAACCGGAAGATTTGTTTCCGATTTTTGCGGAAGAGTTATCCAGACAGGAATTAGATCAAGCAAATGCCTGGTACGATATTCCGGGAGAAGTGATTGATAAATACAAAATTTATCGTTCGACTCCCCTGGTACGTGCGTATGAGCTGGAAAAAGCACTCGATACACCGGCGCACATTTACTTCAAGAACGAAAGTGTAAGTCCCGTAGGTTCGCATAAATTGAATTCAGCCCTGGCACAAGCCTACTATTGCAAAAAACAAGGAGTCACGAATATAACTACCGAAACAGGCGCTGGACAATGGGGAACAGCTTTATCGTTTGCCGCTAAAACATTTGGCCTGGAACTGGCTGTTTATATGGTAAAAATTAGTTACGAACAAAAACCCTACCGCCGTTCGTTAATGCAAACATGGGGTGCACAGGTAATCGCTTCTCCCAGTATGTCCACAAAAGCAGGGCGTAAAATTCTGACGGATAATCCGACATATCAGGGCAGTTTAGGTACAGCCATTTCCGAAGCAATTGAATTGGCACTACAAACGCCTAATTGCAAATATACACTAGGCAGCGTATTAAACCACGTAGCATTGCATCAAACCATTATCGGTCTGGAAGCCGAAAAACAAATGGAAATGGCCGGCGAATATCCGGATATTGTAATCGGGTGTTTTGGCGGAGGATCCAACTTTGGAGGTATTTCTTTCCCGTTTATGCGCCATACCATCCTGAATGGAAAGAAAACACGTTACATTGCTGCCGAACCGGCATCATGTCCGAAGCTTACACGCGGCATCTTCCAATACGATTTTGGCGATGAGGCAGGATATACTCCCCTACTCCCGATGTACACATTAGGACATAACTTCGCTCCGGCCCATATTCATGCCGGGGGGCTTCGTTACCACGGTGCGGGAACCATCGTTAGTCAACTAATGAAAGACGGATACATGGAAGCAGTAGATATTAACCAATTGGATTCATTCAAAGCCGGTGTGTTATTCGCACAAACCGAAGGGATTGTGCCAGCTCCCGAATCCTCACATGCCATTGCTGCCGCAATTAATGAAGCGCAGAAAGCAAAAGAAGAAGGAGTACAAAAAACAATACTATTCAATTTATCCGGACATGGATTAGTAGATATGGCAGCTTATGATCAATACTTTGCCGGTGATTTACGTAACTACGATTTACCCGACGAAGAAATCAATAAGAATATCGACCAACTGGAAAAAATTGTGTAAGAATACCTGATAAGGAAGGGTGTGGCAAAGGTGAATTTTGTAGTACCCACCTTAAAAGTCACCCTTTGGGGGATTTAGGAGGCTTTCCCTACCATACCATTACTCTCGCTCCATACTGTATTTTTTTAAGTATTCAAACAAACTGCCACCTTCATCCAGTTGCAGTTTTTGTCTTAGTCGGGTACGCTGCTTATATACACTCAAAGGTTCAATATTCAGGATCCTGGACTCCTGTTTTGCTTCCAGATTGAAAAAGGCTAGCAAACTCGAACGCACTTCCGATTCGGTAAAAGAAGAATCCGGATTCCACAAAAGAGCTTCCAAAGACGGAAATGTATTCCGGAAAAGATTTACAAGCATCTTCCATTCAGTAACCGACAATGATTTCCCACTGGAAGCAATCTTTTCCGTGATATTCCGTATCTTTTTTCCTATCGCAGAAACATTTGTAATCTTTTCCAATTTCATATCAAATAATTCTTCTTTTAAAGAGTTGATTCTTTCCTCCTGATTTGAAAAGTTTAAATCATACTCCTTATTTGCTTTTTGCAAAGAGGTCTGCACTTCTCCCAGGATCTTTCTTTCCTGTTGCAACTGTGTCGATATATGAGATATAACAGCATCTACCCTACTTAATTCCTCCCGTTGCTCATAAATGATCTTATTTTTCCGCCGACGCATCCACTGATACAAAATAATAGTAAAAGAGAACAGTATCAATAGAATTAAGAAGAGGATAAAGTTGCGCTGCGCCTCCAAACGAGCCATATTCCTTTTATGTTCAGCATATTCAAGATTATATTTCTGTTCTATTTCGAGTGCATGCATTTTATTCTGCTCCATTTGAGTGGAGTCGATAGCTTCCTGGTATGCTTCCAAATGCACCAAGGCTTGTTCATAATTCCGCTTACCTTTTTCAATCAGATATAATTGATAATAAACACCATCCTGAGTCCAGCTATCAGTGCCCGTCTCCAATATCTCACCTGCTTTATCATAATCGCCCGCTGCAATATAAACATCACTTAATGAATAGTATGCGATAGTAGAATCAGCTTTTGAATCAGCATACTGAAGAGCTCTTAATAAATACATTTCTGCCAGTACAAATTCTTTTAGCTCTATATAGACTGTACCTAAACTAAGAGATACATTGACAAGGCTTTCGTCTTGTAACAGATTTGCTATAGAGTCGGCTTGCAACAGACATAATAATCCTTCAGCAGGTTTCTTATCAAATACATACTCGAATCCGATATCTGTAAGAGTTAGCGCTATAGCTCGTTGATTATTTGCTAATTTAAAATAATCAATAGCATCCCTATATTTTTCCCTACTTTTATCCGTATAATATTGGATATGATAAACATCCCCCATATAACAACAGATCATCCCGGAAACATTATTTTCGTTCCATATTTTCGCATCTTTTAAGGCTTCTACATAGATTTGCATTGCCTTGTTATACTCACCCGTTTCCTGATAAGCACGCCCCCAATGCAGCCGGATATATGATTTTTGTTCCGGCGTACCACACCGCATATAATACCTAGAGGCTTGTTCATAATATAATGCAGGTAAAAATGTCTTATCGGGATCTGTGCGCCAGTTATAAATTTTTCCGGAAATCAGGCACCAGTAAGCAAAATCCGATTCAGCCATTTCTTCGGGATTACCGATGCTTTGCAAAAGAATATATGCACTATCGGGAGCCGTTTCTGAAAGCATATCGGCTTGTCTGAGTAAAACGGACCAGTCATTCTCTACAAGATGAGTGCAGGTAGAGAATACAAAAAACAAACTCATACAAAAAATATATATCTTCATTTAATTTGCATCTTTTTGTCAAATATACGAATCCATCGTAAAAAAACATCTCCTTTTGATTAAAAAACGGTTTTATGGTTCTTAATTTTTGTGCATCAAAACAAAATCGTTTTTAAATAAATCCTAATTCTTTAACTATCAGATCCATTAGCACCCATCATGTCTCAATCGCAAAATATATCCAACTCATTATCAACGAATAAACAATCCGTATTGTCTCAACCGTTTTTATTGAATTACTCGTTTTCCAATTCAAATTGAACGACTTTTACAGCCGGAAATATAAACCAAAACTAAATTAAAGAAAAAAGAAAGATGAAATTAATCAAAAAAACACTGATTATATTATTAGTATGCATTTTCAACTTATCTGCTTTTGCCAGGCAAATAAAAATAGAGAAACAAAAATATAAAAAAAGATCAATATCTTTTATTCCTATAATGGCAGACATTGATGACAATAACCGCACCCTGAACCTGTTATTTATGGAAAAGATGGGAGATATATGGGTGGAAATTAGCAATGAAAACGACCATGTGGTTTTTGCCGGTATGGTTGAAACAGACCTTTCGGCAGGGGTCGTAATTTCTCTGCCGGACAGTACGGAATGCGGGTACCAACTGTTTATTATGATGCCCAACGGAACTGAGTACAGTAGTAAATTTGAGCTTTATTAATTAACGACAATGTTTATACAAATAATAAATTGCTGCAATGACATTCATTGGTTATGCAAAACGAACTTAAGCCTGTTTAGGCTATTGTCCGGCGTGCTTTCATGCCAATAGCTGATAACCCGATATTGATGTGTAAATAGAACAAACTACATAAAAAACTTTCTTAAAGGCAAATAAGCACAAGTAACTACACCGGTTCATATTCACACAATAAGAAAGCGTAACAAAAATAGAATTTTCAAATTGAATAAACTTATTAAATCAGAATAATTTAAATGAAAAAGAATATTTTAATGCTTGCAGTTTGTACATTTGTATTTTTTCGTGTACGAATGAGGAAGAATTTGTAAATAATGAAGTGATTTAAACTTTTTTTATGAGACAAAAGGGGGGAACAATTACATTTGTGGTGTAAACTAAAACCTAATCGCTTCCCCCTATGTACAAAGTACTTGACAAAGATATAATAGAAATGGAAATAATCTGCCATATTCCATCCAACAAAAGAGGCTTTTCACCCCAAGCACCT
>JAITVY010000009.1 GCA_031285565.1 Tannerella sp.
GACCCTCGCGTTGAACGCACTCGCGAGCATCGTTTGGATGATATTATCTTCATAGCTATCGCCTCTGTAATCTGTGGCGCAGATGGTTGGAACGATATGGAAGAGTTTGGGAAATCTAAAGAAGGGTGGCTCAGGAGCTTTCTTCAATTACCCAATGGTATTCCTACCCATGACACGTTTAACCGTTTGTTTTCTGCCTTGAACCCTGAAGAGTTAGAGAAGTGTTTTGTCGAATGGACCCGTTCAGTGGTTCATTTATGCGAGCATGAAGTGATCGCCATAGATGGCAAATCCATGTGCGGCACCCGCGATGCCAGCAATAAAAGCATTGTGCACATGGTCAGCGCATGGGCTGACAGGAATCACATTGTGCTGGGGCAAGTTAAAGTAGATGAGAAAAGTAATGAAATAACAGCCCTTCCACGTCTGCTGGATTTACTGGTGATTAAAGGCTGTATTGTGACCATCGATGCGATGGGCTGTCAGAAAGACATAGCCTCGAAAGTCATAGAGAAAGAAGCCGACTATCTGTTAGCGCTCAAAGGGAATCAAGGCAACCTGTTGGAACAAGTGGAGGATTCTTTCCGTTTTTTGCCTGTGGTCAGTGTGGATGAGCAGTTGGATGCGGGACATGGTCGGGTCGAGACACACCGCTGTTCGGTGATAAGCGATTTATCCATGATTGAAGCTAAAGATGAATGGGCCGCTTTACGTTCTTTGGTAAAGATTGAATCGGAACGTTACATCAAGAGCACAGGCAAGACAGAGAAAGAAACGAGGCTTTACATTAGTAGTTTGCCGGCAGATGCCAAATTGATCAATCAATCTGTACGTGCGCATTGGAGTGTGGAAAACTCCCTGCACTGGGTGCTTGACGTGGGATTCAATGAGGATGCCAGCCGCAAAAGAACAGGATTTGCAGCACAAAACTATTCGCTTATCAGCCGTATTGCGCTAAACCTGCTTAAAAACGATAAAACCACTAAGGTAGGGGTCAGAGGAAAGCGATTAAAAGCCGGATGGGATAATCGATTCCTCATTAAACTTATCAAAAATTAGATGCGTCGGCCCTGCTAACTACCCGCCGGGGCTTGCATAAAATTATTTATTTTGTAGATAAGAATCATGTACATATTGCACGTATTTGGGACTGTCGGCAAAATCCTACAAAGCTAAAAAAATAAGAACAAGCAGGGATACTTGTTTTTAACAACGACATAGGCAAAAAGCCTATGCCGAACGAAAGTCTGTTACTATTAACAACTAATAAATCCATTCATATTTCATTTTATATTAGAACTGCCTTTATCATTATTTTCAACAAAAACCACTTATTTCTTCAACCACGTCCTCAAACACAGATAACATACTGCGTATTAAATCAATACAACCTTTCGATGTAACATAGACCGGTGATATTTGTAACATAAAACAAAAAGATGTAACATAATCGAAAAATCTTGTATCATTTTTACTCTTCTCTCATCAACATCAATTTTATATTTGCAAAGTTCTGTTTCATTCTTTTAATAGGTGTATAAAAAGTGGGTACAGAACAAATCGTTTGTCTCTATACAGAAAATGAAATTCACAAAACACAAAGTGAGAACATATAGAAAGTTTACCGATTAAATAGAAATAGCCTATGATATAAGAAAAACAACAGAAAAACACAATCAAAAAAGACTCTTATACAGAGTTCGCACGATCACATTTAATGACAAGTAACAGAGTAATAAATTGATTTTAAAATAAAATATCGTATGAATAAACACAATAAAAAATTGCACAGGGAGGTTTCTTGCTTTAAACAAAAGAGGAAACCGATGTTGACCGGATTGCTAATGTTACTCATTAGTATTTTCAGTACTCAAATGTATGCTCAAAACAGAACAATTAGCGGTACGGTCGTCGACACAAACGGCGAAACGGTTATTGGTGCCAACGTACAGGTTAAAGGAACTACCATTGGTTCAATCACTGACATCGATGGTAAGTTTGCATTTGACGCTCCTCAAAGCGGTACGTTGGTGATTTCTTATATCGGTTATAAAACACAGGAACATCCTTTAGGCCAGGCTATCATAAATATTGTATTGGAAGAAGATCAGGAAGCGTTGGATGAAGTGGTTGTCATTGGCTATGGAGTTGTCAAAAAGCGGGATCTTACCGGTGCGGTGACTCAGGTGAATGCGGAAAAGCTGATGGCTACGGCTCCTACGACAATTCAGGAGGCCTTGCGCGGTAAAGCAGCCGGGGTGACGGTTGCAGGGGCCGGGTTGAATGCGGATCCTGTGATCCGTATCCGTGGAAACCGTTCCATCAGCGCATCGAATGATCCGCTGTTTGTTATTGACGGAATACCGTCTTCAAGCGGTATTAGTGTGATTAATCCGTCGGACGTGTCTTCCATTGAAGTATTGAAAGATGCTTCGGCTACGGCGATTTATGGCGCCCGTGGTGCAAACGGCGTTATTCTTGTAACGACCAAAAAAGGAGAAGAAGGACGGGTGAACGTGGAGTATAACGGCTACCTGTCCATCGGAAAGATAGATAACTATCGCAGAGTACGTAACCCGTCGGAATATCTGGAGTATCTGCGCGAAGCCGATCGTAAATATACGTATGACGGACAGGGAGGCTGGGCGTTGGATCCTACTTCAGTGTACGCATCCCTGACGCCAAGTTGGGAAAAGGACCAGAAACTTGAATATATCGGTTCCAGAGACCAGTCGGGATATGTGTTGGAATCCGTGCGCCGCGCATGGACGAACGGCACTTATGATCCGTCGAAACTTCGTGGGTTCGACTGGCAGGGAGCCGGTTTCCGCGATCAGGCCATTTCTCACAATCACAATGTCAGTATCCGTGCGGGAGGTAAAGATACCAAAGTGTTTATATCCGGTTCTTTTATGGATAACGAAGGAATTACACCCCGTTCTTACAGAAGCCGTTATACGTTACGCATGAATCTGGATCAGAATCTGGGTAAATATATCAATATGGGGGCGACTACCAATTTTGCATACTGGGAATATTTTAACGGAACCGGTGTCGGAAGTAACTGGAATCCCCTCGGCACTCCCTATTATTCACCGGGCGGAAGCGGTGAATATGGAGTAGGCGGCGATGTGACACAAGACGGTGATCCTAATTTAGGATTAGTGCCGCATCCTACCGGTGAAGGTATGTTATGGAATCCGTTTTATGATTTTACGGGAACTCAGGGTAAAACCAAACGAAACCAGATAGACGCCACACTTTATGCTCAGGTAAAACTGGAGAATGGTTTGTCATATCGCGCCAATTTCGGGACGAACTATTACAGTGGGCAAGAACAGATGTTTTACTCTGCAGCCTCAACATCACAGGGTTTTGGCGATTCAAGAGCCTATCAGAATGTATTGTTTGAAAGAGGCTGGACTTTTGAAAATATCCTGAACTATACCAAAACTTTTGGCAAACATAACCTGACGGTAACAGCCGTTCAGTCTTCCCAGAAATTTATGAATGAACCTCTTACGGCGAACGGTGTAGGTCTCCCTATCGAATCGCAATTGTATTATAATCTGGGTGCGGCGACAACTGCACAGGCAATAACCAGCGATTATACGCAATGGACGATGATGTCGTGGATGGGACGTGCCATCTATGGGTTCAGGGATAACCGTTATATGTTGACGGCATCTTTACGCTATGACGGTTCTTCCCGTTTGGCGGACGGGCACAAGTGGGTTGCTTTTCCATCGGCAGCGTTGGCATGGCGTGTGTCGGACGAGGACTTCATGGAGGATTTCGCCGGCGTAGTCAGTAACCTGAAACTGCGTCTTGGATACGGTAAGACCGGAAACTCTGCCGTTAATCCTTATCAGACAATCGGTCAGATTACAAGCAGCCGCTATACATGGGGAGAAGAAGGCGTCATGGGGTATGCTCCGAGCTCGCTTCCCAATAATAAATTAACCTGGGAGACGACGGACCAGTACAATGCCGGTATAGACTTTGGCTTTCTGAAAGGGCGTATATCAGGTTCTGTTGATTTGTATAAGCAAAAAACGTATGACTTATTGATGCCCCGTGTTCTTCCTGAAGTTTCCGGTTTCGGAAGTATTATTCAGAATGTGGGGGAAACGGAAAATAAAGGGCTTGAAATCTCGGTTGAGACCATTAATTTCGAAAAGAAAAATTTCAAGTGGAGTACAAATTTGCAGTTTGCAACCAACAAGGAACAAATCGTTAAACTGGCATCCGGAAAAGAGGATGATGTTGCCAATATGTGGTTTGTCGGACGTCCTGTCGATACTTATTATGATTATGTAAATACGCCTTCTGTCTGGGGCTACTCAAAAGAAGATATGGAAGAAATGGCTAAATTCAATGCAAACGGTGAATCTTACAAACCGGGTGATTTACGGTTTGTCGATCTTGACGGCGATTATAAAGTCAATGATCAGGATCGTACCTACCGGGGACAAAAAATGCCTAAATGGACGGCCGGTATGGGAAACAGTTTCAATTACAGGGATTTTGATCTGTACATATTTATGTATGGAATGTTCGGGCATACGGTTTATACGGATCCGGGCGTAGGACATGACGGACGAATGAATACCACCTATGCGAACTATTGGACGCCCGAAAATACGCAAGCACGTTACCGGAAGCCGACCAAAGGAGACGCCGCTCAGCCTCATCAGGAAGCATACTGGTATTTTAAAGGAGATTTTATACGTATTTCGGATATTACATTGGGTTATACGCTTCCTTCGAAGTTGACACGGCAGATCGGTTTACAGAGAGCCCGGATTTATGCTCAACTGCAAAATCCGTTTACATTCACCGGTTATCCGTTCAATGATCCGGAAGGTTCAATAAAAGGACGTTCACGTAATTATGCAAATAAACAGCAGACATTTGAAGAAGGAACTACAATGAAATATTATATGTTCGGAATAAATTTAACATTTTAATCATACTAAAAAGATAGATATGAAAAATCTTATTAAATATACGATAATGATCGGCGCCGTCGGATTATTTTTGGTGTCTTGTTCGGACTTTCTGGATGAAAAGGGATATAAAACAGACTATACCTATTATGAATCGGATGAAGGTCTTGATGCACTGGTTGCATCCTGTTACCAGAATGGGCGTGGAATGTTTTCAACATCAAATACGCCGTCAGGTATTATCTTTCAGGAAATAGGTACGGATATGTACACAATAGGAGGAGATGGCGGAACAGATTTTGCTTTATATACATCGGCCATGAATCCGTCGAATGAGATTTTTGCTTCGTTCTGGACAGATTGCTATAACGGAATAGCAAGGGCTAATCTCGGTTTGAAATACCTGAATACCAATACAACCATGGCGGAGGATATAAAGAAAGTCCGCGAAGGCGAATTGTTGTTTTTGCGCGCTTATTATTATTTTGTACTTGTAGTGCACTATGGATCCTGTCCGTTGGTATTAGAGCCTGTTGATGAGCCGAAACTTGATTTTTTGCGTGTGGCGCAGAAAGAAATATGGGCGCAGGTTATAGCAGATTGTACGGAGGCTTGGAATTTATTGCCATGGGCTGACACCGAAGGAAAGGTGACCGGCGACTATGGCCGTGCAAGTAAAGGAGCTGCAGGACATTTGCTGGCAAAATCGCATCTGTTTTTGTATTGCCAACGGTACGCCCAAGGCCAATCCGACGCGAATATGAATGAAGATCGCGGCGGTACGGACGCCGATTTGGATAAGGCGATACAATACGCAAGCGCCGTTTGTAATTTCGGTTCGGGATCGGGAAGCGGCAGTAATCATTCGCTGGCGAAGAATTTTTCGGATCTGTGGCGGTTTGACCAAAAGACAGGCGGGCCGACTCCGGGCGATTATGCCGGATCGGAAGTCCTTTTCAATATACAGTTTTCAACGAATCATCTTTTCAATAATCAGCCTCCTACGGAACTTAGTACCGGAGGAAACTGGCTGCATATGATGTATACGACTCAGGCCGATGGAATGCCGATGGTAACAGCGAATGGCAATGGTACAGAGAGCGTTTCGTGGGGAACGAGTATGGGGATCGGACGCGATCTGATTACGGGACGCGGATGGAGAAGAGCATCTCCAACCCCTTATTTATATGCTGACGATGGTCTCTATGGCCCGAAGCATTATGTGGGAACGAAGCATGGAAAATTAATAGATTCCCGCTTGTATAAGTCTCATGTCTGGGTTTATTATGCCAATCAGGAACCAAATGTTCCATGGACGGAATTTTTGAACGCGGCCGGAAGTTTTGATCCGGCAAGCATTGGAAAAATAGCGGGAGACCAGCGTTATTCAAATGGAGATACGGCTATTGTTTTCTCAATGGAAAATGTGGAAAAACGTTTCTCCAACGGGACCCGGTCGGAAAAACTGGCTTTGGCCCGTGCCGCCGAACATTACTGGTATATTCCGATGCAATCCATTACAAAAACGGATATCGGAAACAGGGGAGACCGCGACGGAATTACAAATACGTTTCCTACGTTAATCAAATACCTGGATAGCAGGCGCGCATCAGCCAACGATCAGGCCGGATTCAGGGATTATTTTTGCTTTCGCCTGGCTGAAACTTATATATTGCTGGCCGAAGCGCTGGCTATGAAAGGAGATTATGCAAATTCTGCCGCAGCGTTAAATGTGGTTCGTGAACGTGCGGCATGGAAAGACGGAGAAACAAAGTTTTCGCATTTTTTCAAATATGACGGAGGGGATATCGCCGATCTTACCAAATCTACCGTAGAGGATATGCTGGTTACGGCAGGTTTTATCAGTAGTATGAGCGAGCAGGAAAGAATGGTCTTCTTTCTTGATGAAACCGGACGTGAAACAGAGGGCGAGCTGCATCGTTTTGAGCAATTAGTGCGTAACGGCGCGGATTTCTTTGTGTCATTATTGAAGGAACGTAATTATTTTGCCGGGCCGAATGTGAAGCCGTTCCATCGTTTTCGTCCCATTCCTCAAAAACATATTGACCGCTTAGATCCTGCGGACCCGAATCCGCAGAATTACGGATATTATTAATTGTCTGGCTAGAAATAGCCGGACTTCAAACAAGGTTTAATAATTATAGGAAATACAAATCAGATCAAGGCAAAATAGGGATAATATAAAACATTACATATAGACAAAAAAATAAATGAAAAACAGATATTATAAATGGGTATTACTCCTTAGCCTTTACATTAGCTTCACCTTTCTGTGTGAAGCTAATGTAAAACTTCCGGTATTGATCTCGGACGGAATGGTTTTACAACGGAACCAAAATATAACCATATGGGGTATGGCTGATGCAGGCGAACAGGTTGAGATTGTATTTTTAAAGAAAAAATATAACACAACAACCGGTCAAGATGGAAAATGGCAAATTTCATTACCGCCTCAGAAAGCAGGAGGCCCATATACAATGAAGATAAATGATCTTGAGCTCAATGATATTCTGGTTGGCGATGTATGGTTGTGCTCCGGACAATCGAATATGGAACTACCGGTCCGTCGTGTCCTTGATCTGTATGCCGATGAAGTAAAGGACTACAGCAACCCGATGATACGATATGTAAAAACACCTACGTCTTCCAATTATCATCATCCTCAGCCTGACATACCATCTGTTAGCTGGGCAACTTTAACACCCGACAATGCATTGTCATATGCTGCGATATGCTATTTCTTTGCAAAAGAATTACAGGAAACCCTGCATGTTCCCATCGGAATCATCAACTCATCGGTCGGAGGTTCTCCAATAGAATCATGGATCAGCGAAGATGGTTTGCAGTCGTTTCCTCATTATTTACATGACCGCGACCTGCACCAGTCGGATGAATATGTCCGGAAAGCAGGACAGCTCGACCATGAACGGAGAGCATTATGGAATCAGATTTTATACAAAGAAGACAAAGGATTGCATGAAAACCCAGAATGGTATGATCCGGCTTATAACGACTCCAACTGGGCAAAAACAGATTTAAATAATAAAAGTTGGAATCATGACGGATCAATGCCTGTAAACGGCACTTTCTGGTTTCGTAAAGACATCGATTTGCCGGCACATCAAACTGATAAAGAAGCCGTTTTACGTTTAGGTTGCATCGTAGACGCCGATTCTGTTTTTGTAAACGGCATTTTAGTAGGCACCACTCCTTATCAATACCCTCCGCGTATTTACACAATTCCTGCAGGTATATTGAAACAAGGAAAAAATAATATAACCGTACGTTTATTCAGTTATTCCGGAAAAGCCGAGTTTGTAGACGAAAAACCTTACAAACTCATCATTGGAGACGAAGAAATTGATCTCAGGAAAGATTGGAAATACAGGTTAGGAGTACGCATGCCCGCTTATCAGGGAGTACCCACCACACAACAAAAACCAACCGGGTTTTATAACGGGATGATTGCACCGTTGAAAAACTATGCAATCTGTGGAGCCATATGGTACCAGGGAGAATCGAACACCGGACGATACCATGAATATGGTGACCTGCTGATATCCCTGATCAATGACTGGCGCACGTTATGGCAACAACCCGGATTACCTTTCCTGATCGTCCAGTTACCGAATTTTCTGAAAACATCTCCCGAGCCATCCGATGGAGACTGGGCGCATATGCGGGAAGCACAGTTGAAAGCGACACAGACCATACCAAACACTGCATTAGCGGTGGCGATTGATGCCGGAGAATGGAACGATATTCACCCGCTGAATAAAAAAGATATAGGTCACCGGTTGTCTTTACAGGCACAAAAGATTGTTTATGGTAATCAAAAAATTATAGCTGAGGGCCCTGTTTACAATTCGATGGAAATAAAAGGTAATCAAATCATCCTGTCGTTCGAAGACGGAACAAACGATCTGTTACCGGTAGACGAATTAAAAGGCTTTGCCATTGCCGGAAAAGACAATCATTTTAAATGGGCAAAAGCCAGCATTGAAGGACAAAAGGTAATCGTCTGGAATGACCAGGTTTCCGAACCGGTAAAAGTCCGGTATGCATGGGCTGACAATCCCGGAGAAGTTAACCTTAAAAACAAAACAGGACTTCCGGCCTCACCATTTCAAACGAAAGATTAAATATGAAATTAAATAATAATGCGAATCAGTAGTCAAAGTAGTCAAGTAGTTATCAGTTGCTTCGCAACTTTGTAGTTAAGTAGAAATACATTTGTATTATTCTTAACTCCTTGACTACGAACGAGCGTAGCGAGTGATAACTTCTTTAACTCCTGATTGATATTAATAAATGAATATATGAAAACAAGCTCTCAAAAAGTCTCTATGCGGGAAAAGATCGGTTACAGTCTGGGCGATGGCTCTGCCAATCTGGTCTTTCAGATGATGATGATGTTTCAGCTTTATTTCTATACGGATGTATTTGGAATCAAAGCAACTGCAGCAGGTATGATATTATTGTTCGCCCGCTTCTTTGATGCTTTCGTTGACCCACTTGTCGGTATTTTGTCAGACCGTACCAATACAAAATGGGGAAAGTATCGTCCCTGGTTATTGTGGACAGCTATTCCATTTGCTGTATTTTTCATACTGGCTTTTACAACACCCGACTTAGGCGAACGCGGTAAAATTATTTACGCCGGTATTACCTACACCTTGCTGATGACGATTTATTCATTTAACAACACCCCCTACTCTTCTTTAGGCGGTGTTATGACAAGTGATATAAAAGAACGTACAAGCATATCTTCTGTCCGTTTTGTTACGGCCACGATTGCAACGTTTATCGTACAAGGTTTAACCCTGCCGCTTGTTACCAAGTTCGGTGGTTCACCATCTTCCTCCCAGGGCTGGCTTTGGACTATTTCTTTATTTGCAATAGTCGGACTAGTCCTGATGATTATTACCTTCTTTTCCGCCAAAGAACGTATATCTCCCCCTGCCAATCAAAAAACATCCATAAAACAGGATTTTAAAGATATTCTTTCAAGCCGCCCATGGCTTAGTATGTTTGCTTTAACTTTATTTCTGTTTACAACCCTGGCTATGTGGGGCAGCAGCATGTCGTATTACTTCAATTATGTAGTTGATAAAGAATCTTTATTTGTTTTTCTCGGAAATATCGGGTTGGTAGGTAATCCCGAAAACCTGGGTTTCTGGGGTAGCATACTGGATGCATTTGGTTTGATTGTCTATGACGCCGATAAAGTCTTTGCCGTGGGATTCAGTTTATTCAATATGACTGGTTCCGTCATCCAGCTATTAGGCGTAATCTTATTATCAGGATTCCTGTCCGGGATATTCGGAAAAAAGAAAGTATTCATTATATGTCTTGCATTGACAGCTTTATTTACCGGATTGTTTTTTGTTGTGTCACCCTCCAATATCGGAGCCATATTTACATTAAACATTTTAAAGAGTCTGGCGTATGCACCAACCGTACCCTTACTTTGGGCAATGATGGGCGATGTAGCCGATCACTCGGAGTGGGTGAACCACCGGAGAGCCACCGGATTTGTTTTTGCAGGTATTGTTTTTGCTTTAAAAGCAGGGCTTGGAGTTGGAGGCGCCATCTGTGGTTCCATTATCGATTCATTTGGTTTTGTAGCAAACACTGTGCAAACACCTGATGCAATCTATGGAATCAAACTAACATCCAGCATTATACCCTCCATCACATTCATCATAGGAGTAATCGCTTTAACGTTCTACCCTATCACAAAGAAAAAGAATGAATATATTCAGGCGGAGTTGGCGGAACGGAGAAAGCAATTGATAATTGACAATTGACAATTGACAATGAGAATAAAAGAGAAAAGAATTATGAGCAATAACCAACAAAACCAATGTAAGCCAATAACACTTCTCTTGACCTCGTGTGGTGAGCTGTAAAACAAGTGAAGACGGTGTTAAAAAATCTATGCTGTTTGAAGCTCCGTTGGAAGAAAACATTGTATTACATATCACCTCCTGACGGAGCAAGTTCATAGATTTTAACCGACAAGCGCCAGTTTTACATGTGAAGCACATGAAGTCTTGATCTTTGGTTCCTTTGTATCAAGACAAAGGAACAGAGAAAGGAAATTAGCAAATACAAAACCTGAAACATTGAACATTAAACTTTTAAAAACAGATGAAACAAATAACAAATCTCTTATTAATAGGTTTGGTCTTTATCCAGACATCATGCTCAACAACTCCCACTCACAATGAAAAAGAAGTTGGACTGAAAGATGCATTAAAAGACAAATTCTATATAGGCGCTGCATTAAATGAGTGGTTAATAACCGGAAAAGACACTGCCGGTATCCAGGTGCTAAGCAAACAATTCAATTCAATTGTTGCAGAGAATTGTATGAAAAGCGGAGAGATACATCCGGAAGAAGCTCATTATAGCTTCACACTTCCGGATCAGTTTGTCGGTTTAGGAGAAAAATATAATATGTTTATCATCGGACATACACTGATATGGCATTCGCAATCAGCACAATGGTTCTGCACAGACGACAATGGTGAGAATATATCTCCGGAGGTCCTTAAAGAACGGATGAGAGAACATATAACAACGATAGTCAGTCGTTACAAAGGACGCGTCAAAGGCTGGGATGTGGTCAATGAAGCGATTCTCGAAGACGGCTCCTACCGTCAGAGTAAATTTTATGAGATTCTCGGGGAAGAATTTATACCTTTAGCTTTTCAATACGCACATGAAGCAGACCCGGATGCCGAATTATATTACAATGACTATAACGAATGGTATCCCGGCAGACGCGAAACAGTCATCCGGTTAATAAGAACACTGAAAGAGAGAGGCATTCGCATTGATGGTATTGGATTGCAGGGACATCTGGGTATGGAATGGCCATCTTTGGAGGAATATGAAGAAACAATTATAGCCTATGCTAATGAAAGCGTCAAGGTTATGATAACAGAATTTGATCTCTCCATACTACCAGCTCCAAAGCGGGATCTCGGTGCCGATATATCCACTAATTTTGAGTATCAGAAAGAATTGAATCCGTATACTGATGGAGTGCCTAATGATGTATCTGAAGCATGGAATAAAAGAATGAATGATTTTTTCACGTTGTTTCTGAAACATTCCGATAAGATATCACACGTAACCATGTGGGGTATTAGTGACAAAGACTCTTGGAAAAATAATTTCCCTGTTCACGGACGGACGGATTATCCGTTACTCTTTGACCGGAATTATCAGCCGAAACCGGTAGTACAACAAATCATTACCCCTAGCCCCTAAAGGGGAAATTAATTGACAAATGACAATTGATAATTGACAATGAAAAGAGAAAGACAATCACTAAAAACAACCAGTATCCAAGACAACTCTTCTTCGACCTTGTGTGGTGAGCCATAAAACAAGTGATAGCAGTGTGAAAATCTATGCTGTCTGAGCTTCTAAAAGAAGCGAGTTCATAGATTTTAGCTGCTGAACGCAGTTTTATGAGTGAAGCACATGAAGTCTTGATTTTTGCATCTTTGTATCAAGACAAAGATGAGGAGAAAGTATCAAGACAAAGGAACAGAAAAAGTAAAGTAACAATTAAACAATTACACATATGAAAAAAAGATATTTAGTACCCGAAGATTATATGGCAGACCCTGCCGTACACGTATTCAACGAAAAGTTGTATATTTACCCATCGCATGACTGGGAAAGTGGAATCGAAGAAAATGACAATGGCGATCATTTCAATATGAAAGATTATCATGTCTTCTCCGTAGATGATGTGATGAATGGAGACGTTACTGATCATGGCGTTGTACTGGAGACAAAAGACATACCCTGGGCAGGTCGCCAGTTATGGGATTGCGATGTCGCATGCAAAAACGGAAAATATTATATGTATTTTCCATTGAAAGACCAGAATGATATTTTTCGTATTGGTGTAGCAATAAGTGACAAACCAGAAGGACCATTTATTCCGGAAGCAAATCCGATAAAAGGCAGCTACAGTATGGATCCGGCTGTTTTTGAAGAAGATGGAGCGCATTATATGTATTTTGGCGGTCTGTGGGGCGGACAACTGCAACGCTACCGGAATAATAAAGCATTGGAATGTGCCGTTCTGCCGGAAGGTAACGAACCGGCATTATGCGCCAAAATCGTAAAACTGCGTGAAGACATGCTGGAGTTTGCTGAAGAACCCCGTGATGTGATTATCCTGGATGAAAACGGAAAACCGCTTACGGCAGGTGATACGAAACGCCGCTTCTTTGAAGCTTCCTGGATGCATAAATACAATGGGAAATACTATTTTTCTTATTCAACAGGTGATACCCATTTGCTATGCTATGCTACAGGTGATAACATATATGGTCCGTTCACTTACCAGGGAGTAATATTAACACCGGTAGTGGGTTGGACTACGCATCATTCGATTGTTGAGTTCAAAGGAAAATGGTATCTTTTCCATCACGACAGTGTTCCTTCTGGAGGCAGAACGTGGCTTAGAAGCCTGAAAGTTTGCGAACTTCAGTATAATCCGGACGGAACAATACAAACGATTGAGGGAGTTGATAGTAGTCTAAAGGAACAAGGTGAAAGGTAAAAGGAGAAAGTAAAAAACCATCGTCATTCCGACTGAAAGGAGGAATCGCCATAGTCACAATGCGATGTCTCATATACATTCGACATGACGAAGTTGTTCTAATAATTACTATCTAATAACTACTTAATATTTACCAAATGCAGAAAATAGCTTTATTACTCTTAATAATAATACCGTTTGTCAGCAAAGCGGAAGATGGTAGCCGGCTTTGGTTACGTTCAGAGACGAATTGTAATGCGGAAGTAACATGCAATAAACAAAGCCATGTGATCAGCGTAGCTATGCATGAGATTCAAAGTCAATGGAAAGGCGCTCCTGTGCGGCTTACGGTAGTTAATAACAAAACGGTAAACCGGTTGGGAAAAGAGGGTTATCTCATTACCGGAAACAAACAATCGGGAATATCGATTCAGGCATCCTCCGAGAAAGGGATTCTTTATGGAGCTTATCATTTGTTACGATTACAGGATACCGGTAACGATACCGGAGAACTACAAATATCCGAATCTCCGGCTTATAATATCCGCATCCTGAATCATTGGGATAACTTAAACGGAACCGTAGAACGTGGTTATGCTGGTTATTCATTATGGAAATGGGACGAATTACCCGGCGTAGTATCTCCGAGATACCGTGAATATGCACGTGCCAATGCTTCCATAGGCATCAACAGTGTTGTTTTGAATAATGTCAATGCATCACCCGATATACTGAAAGAAGACTATCTACTGAAAGTGAAAGCATTAGCTGACATATTCCGTCCTTACGGAATCAAAGTATATTTATCGGTAAACTTCTCGTCTCCAAAAATCCTGGGAAACCTGAAAGATTCAGATCCATTGAATACGGAAGTGCAGAAATGGTGGGTAAATAAAGTGAATGACATATATAAACTGATTCCTGATTTCGGCGGTTTTCTGGTTAAAGCCAATTCCGAAGGGCAACCCGGTCCGCAGGATTATGGTCGTACACATGCCGAAGGTGCTAATATGCTTGCGAAAGCATTGAAACCGCATGGCGGAATCGTAATGTGGCGCGCTTTCGTTTATTCGCCCGGCAGCGACGACCGGGCAAAACAAGCATATAACGAGTTTACGCCACTCGATGGCAAGTTTATGGAAAATGTAATCGTACAGGTTAAAAACGGGCCGGTCGATTTTCAACCACGCGAGCCGTTTACCCCTTTATTTGGCGCAATGCGGAAAACACCGTTAATGATTGAATTTCAGATTACACAGGAATATCTTGGATTTTCTAACCATTTGGCTTACCTTGCACCTTTATTTAAAGAGTGCCTGGATAGCGATACATATGCTGATGGTGCGGGCTCGACAGTGGCTAAAGTAACAGACGGAACATTAAGACCCTTTCCCCTGACAGCAATAGCCGGTGTGGCCAATATCGGCGAAGATACGAACTGGACAGGTCATCATTTTGCACAGGCAAACTGGTATTGTTTCGGACGGTTAGCCTGGAATCATTCACTGACAGCCGAACAGATTGCCGATGAATGGATACGTATGACTTTTTCATCGGATGATCAGTTTATCCGGCCTGTAAAGGAGATGATGCTTTCATCACGCGAGACCGTTGTGAATTATATGATGCCATTGGGATTACACCATATCTTTGCCGAAGGTCACCATTATGGCCCTCAACCCTGGTATGATAAGGCTCCCAGGGAAGACTGGACGTGTACGTACTATCATAAGGCCGATACATACGGTATTGGATTCGACCGTACAACATCCGGCAGCAATGCCGTTTCACAGTATTTTTCGCCCTTAAAAGAAACGTTTAACAATCTTGAAACATGCCCTGAGAATCTTATTCTATGGTTTCACCATGTACCCTGGAATCACCCGATGAAAAACGGACGGATCCTGTGGGACGAACTTTGCTATAAATACGATGCCGGCGTTCAGCAAGTACGCGAATATCAAAAGATATGGGATCGGATGGAGCAAAAGGTGGATGAGGAACGTTTCCGGCATGTACAGTCACGGCTGAAAATACAATCACGCGATGCCGTTTGGTGGAAAGATGCATGTTTATTATATTTCGGAACATTTTCAAAACGACCGATCCCCTACTCTATCGAACGACCGGTTCATGAGTTGGACGATTTGAAAAAGATCAGATTAAACTTAAAACATCATAACTAAAACACATACTACTCAATATGCAAAAAACCTGGCGTTGGTTTGGGAAAAACGATAAAATAACATTGCCTATGCTCCGGCAGATAGGCGTTGAGGGCATTGTAACAGCTTTACACCATGTTCCTAACGGCGAAATCTGGACACTGGAAGAAATTACGGATTTAAAACGGTATATAGAGAGTGCCGGACTACAGTGGTCAGTCGTAGAAAGCCTACCGGTAAGCGAGGCAATCAAATACGGGGGAAATGACCGCGACCGGTTGATTGACCACTATATTACCAGCCTTGAAAACCTTGGCAAAGCCGGAATCAATACTGTTTGTTATAATTTCATGCCGGTAATCGACTGGATACGTACCGACCTCTATCATCAGTTGGAAGACGGCACTTCTACGCTCTATTTTAACCGCATCCGGTTTGCTTATTTCGATATTTGCATTTTAAACCGGCGCGATGCAGAGAAAGATTATCCACAGGAAGTGATTTCACGCGTCAGGGAATTGGAAAAAAATATCACGGAAGCCGAAAAAGAAGCATTAATCGATACCATAATAGTCAAGACACAGGGATTTATTAATGGAAACATAAAAGAGGGTGATCAAAATCCGGTTGCCATATTCAAACGGTTGTTAGGTCAATACGATGAGATAGACCGCAATCAACTACGGGAGAATATGCAATATTTCCTGGAACGCATTATGCCTGTTTGCGACCAATATAATATCAACATGTGTGTGCATCCCGATGATCCCCCCATGCAGATGCTAGGGTTACCACGTATTGTGACCGGGGCTGATGATATGCGCTGGATTATTAATGCCGTTGACAATCCGCATAATGGAATTACATTCTGTGCCGGTTCGCTTAGCTCAGGCTCACACAATAATGTCCCTGCATTAGCACGGGAATTTGCTTCGCGTGTGCATTTCGTACACTTACGGAGTACCGACATACTGCCGGATGGTGATTTTATGGAAGCATCCCATCTGGAAGGGCGCGGTCATCTGATTGAGCTGGTCAGGATCTTCGAAAAAGAAAACCCGGCATTGCCGATGCGTGTAGATCATGGCAAGTTAATGTTGGACGATGGAGATAAAGGATACAATCCCGGCTATTCTTTTTACGGACGTATGTTTGCTTTGGCACAAATGGATGGCGTAATAGCAACTGTGAGGGATGAAATTAAGAATGAAATGATTTAAAATACCACATACGATGAATGAAATGTTTAGTATAGCAGGCAAAGTAGCCGTAATTACCGGTGCCGGAGGCGTACTGGGAGGCAGTATTGCTAAAAGTTTTATAGAACAAGGTGCAAAAGTAGTCGCCCTGGATATCCGGCAGGAAAACCTGGATGCCCGCGTGAAAGAACTGACCGATATAGGTGGAGAAGCGATTGGTATGATTGGGAATGTGCTTAACCTGGAAAGCCTTGAAAAAGCTGCCAATGAAATCATCGCTAAATGGGGGCGCATTGACATTTTACTCAACATTGCCGGAGGGAATATGCCCGGGGCAACCCTTACCGAAAACCAGACGATCTTTGATATGAAAATAGAAGATTGGGATAAAGTTACCAATCTCAACCTGAACGGAACCGTATATCCATCGTTGGTTTTCGGCAAGGTTATGGCTGAACAGAAAAACGGGTGTATTATCAACGTATCTTCGATGGCAGCTTATTCGGCAATTACCCGTGTAGCAGGCTATTCGGCTGCAAAAACAGCGATCAGTAATTTCACACAATGGATGGCGATGGAGATGGCGATGAAATTCGGGGATAAAGTGCGTGTAAACGCTATTGCACCCGGCTTTTTCATAGGCGACCAGAACCGTGCGGTATTGATTAACCCGGACGGTAGCCTGACCGAACGCAGTAAAAAAGTGCTGGCTAAAACACCTATGGGACGTTTTGGGGATATTACCGAACTGAATGGAGCCGTACAATTCCTTTGCAGCGATGCAGCATCGTTTATTACAGGAGTTGTATTGCCTGTCGATGGAGGGTTTTCATCGTTTAGCGGAGTATAGAACAACACCTAGCCCATAAAAAAATTAATTGATAATTGACAATGGACAATTTAAAGAAAAGGAGAAAGGTGAAAGTCAATTAATGGTTAACGGTGAGCCGTTAATAGTTGAAAATGGAAAATTGAAAGTTGAAAATGAAAAAGACAAAACAACCAGCAACCAAAACAACTGACCTCCGGCCTTGTACGGTGAGCCTGAAAAGCAGCGAAGACGGCGTTAAGAATTGAAAATCGGCCATAGCCAAATCTATGCTGTTTGACTTCGAGTAAGCGCCACTTTTCAGTGTGAATCGTACGAAGCCTTGATCTTTGGGTTACTTTTGGATCAAGCCAAAAGTGACAACAAGGAGTGAAACAAACACATAAGAAGTACCTGTTCTCACCGGCTAGTGAGAGAAATTCTTACCAATTGGTGATATTGTATCTTACCAATTGGTGAGATAGTATCTTACCAACTCACAAGAGACCCTCTTACCAGCTGGTAAGAATTACTATCACGCATAAGGTGAGAGTTGCGACTCACCTTAAATGAGCAACCATAAACAATAAGATTGCTAACAAAAATTCAATAAAATACCATGAAAACGAAAGAATTCATCTTGCTATTAATAATAACCGGCACATTTTTGAAAGAATATAAATTATGAAAAGAACTTGTATTTCCTTATTTTTAACCTTGTTTGCCGTTTTATTAGTTCAGGCAGATGAATTAAAACTATGGTATGCCCAACCTGCCGTAAAATGGGTCGAAGCATTGCCACTCGGTAATTCCCGTCTGGGCGTAATGGTGTATGGTAACCCGGCTCACGAAGAATTACAACTGAATGAAGAAACCGTATGGGGAGGAGGTCCGCATAATAATAATCAGCCAAATGCACTGAATGCCTTACCTGAAGTCCGCCGGTTAGTCTTTGAAGGCAGGAATGAAGAAGCACAGCAGATGATTGATGAAAAGTTTCGCACTCCTCAAAACGGGATGCCCTATCAAACGATCGGAAGCCTGATGCTGCACTTTGACGGGCATGGGGAATATACGGATTATTATCGCGACCTGAATATCAGTAATGCGGTAGCAACAACGAGATACAAGATCGGGGAAGTAACCTATACACGTGAAATTTTCACATCATTCACGGATAATGTTGTTATCATGCGTCTGTCATCCGATAAAAAAGGAGCGCTATCTTTTTCGGCAGATTACAAATCGCCGTTAGAACATACAGTAAAGAAGAAAGAGGGCAAATTGATCCTTTCGGGTAAGGGACAGGAGCATGAAGGAATACCCGGTGCAATCCGTGTAGAAACACAGACCCTGATTCAGGCAGAAGATGGAAAAGTAGCGGTTGAATCAGATAAAATAATCGTTTCGAATGCCACTATAGCTACGATTTATATTTCTTCAGCCACTAATTTTGTAAACTATAATGATGTCGGCGGAAATGAAAGTAAACTCGCTACTGCCTATATGAAAGCTGCATTGAAAAATCCGTACGAGAAAGCGAAAGCTGATCATATCGCTTACTATGACCATCAATTCAGCCGTGTAAAGTTAGATCTCGGGACTTCGGATGCAGCAAAAGAACAGACCCACCTGCGTGTAAAGAATTTTAGAAACGGGAAAGATATATCATTAGCTGCACTGATGTTCCAATACGGACGGTACCTGCTGATTTCTTCTTCCCAACCGGGCGGACAACCGGCTAACTTGCAGGGAATCTGGAATCATGAATTACTCGCCCCATGGGATGGAAAGTATACTATCAATATCAATACCGAGATGAACTATTGGCCTGCAGAAGTGACAAATCTTAGCGAAACGCATCAACCTTTATTTCAGATGTTGAAAGAATTATCCCGGACAGGAAGCAAAACGGCGCATGATATGTACGGATGCAACGGCTGGGTTACCCATCATAATACGGATATCTGGCGGAGTTGTGGGGTTGTAGACGGCGCTTATTGGGGAATGTGGCCAAACGGCGGAGCATGGTTGGCACAGCATCTCTGGGAACATTATTTATATACGGGAGACAAAAAATTCCTGAAAGAAGTGTATCCCATACTAAAAGGAGCAGCAGATTTCTTCCTTGATTTCCTGGTTGAGCATCCCCGCTATAAGTGGATGGTAACCTGTCCTTCGAACTCTCCCGAGCATGGCCCGGGCAAATCTTCCATTATTGCCGGATGTACCATGGATAATCAGATTGCCTTTGATATACTTACCCGGACACGCGAAGCCTGTCTAATTCTTGGTGAAGACGATACGTACGCAAAAAAACTGGAAGAAATGAGTAAACGTTTGCCACCCATGCAGATCGGAAAGTATAATCAGTTGCAGGAATGGCTGGAAGATCTGGATGATCCTGCAAACGATCATCGTCATGTCTCCCATCTGTATGGATTGTATCCGGGTAATCAAATCTCTCCTTACAGGCACCCGGATCTCTTCCAGGCCGTTAAAAACTCACTTATATACCGGGGGGATATGGCAACAGGTTGGTCTATCGGGTGGAAGATAAACCTCTGGGCGCGCTTGCTGGACGGTAATCATGCTTACAAAATTATTAATAACATGTTGATGCTGGTTGAAGACGGCAACGATGACGGACGTACTTATCCGAATTTGTTTGATGCACACCCACCGTTCCAGATTGACGGAAACTTCGGATATACAGCAGGTATAGCAGAAATGCTATTACAGAGTCATGATGGAGCAGTGCATTTATTACCAGCACTACCGGATACCTGGCGCAGCGGAAGTATCAGTGGATTAATGGCGCGCGGAGGATTTGAAGTGGCCGTTAAATGGGATGGCGTACAATTGGAACAGGCTGAAATCAAATCCCGCATAGGTGGAAATCTTCGTCTGCGTTCATACGTTCCGCTGAAAGGCGAAGGATTGAAAGAAGCCAAAGGAGAAAATCCGAATCCGCTATATACACAGCCTGATATAAAAGCGCCGCTGGTTTCCGAAAAGATATCTACACCCCAACTTCCGGCTCTGTATCGTATTTATGAGTATGATGTACAAACGGAAGCCGGAAAGACATATCGTTTTACAAGAGGGAGTTAACTAATAATAGTACAAAGTTTAGAAACATCAAATAAATCAATTAGATATGAAGAAAAGCCTTTTTATTCTGCTTTTATTGGTTACGGCTATGGTATTATATGGTAGTAATCAATATGATTATCCTTTTCAAAATCCGGAATTAACAACGGAAGAACGTATCGAGAACCTGCTGTCCATTCTCACTCCCGAAGAAAAAGTAGGATTAATGATGAATTCCTCAAAAGCAGTACCCCGCCTGGGAATCCCTGATTATGATTGGTGGAATGAAGCCTTACATGGTGTTGCACGTGCGGGACTGGCAACCGTTTTTCCGCAGGCGATCGGGATGGCTGCGACCTGGAATGAACCGGGTCACCTGGAAACATTTGAGATTATCTCTGATGAAGCACGTGCAAAATATAACGAAGCGGTTCGCAACGACAATCGCGGACGTTATTACGGGTTAACATTCTGGACGCCTAATATCAATATATTCCGTGATCCGCGCTGGGGACGCGGACAGGAAACATATGGTGAAGACCCATATCTTACAGCGAGGCTCGGGGTAGCTTCCGTTAAAGGATTACAAGGAAATGATCCGAAATATTTTAAGACACATGCCTGTGCAAAACATTATGCGGTGCACAGCGGACCGGAGTGGAACCGGCACTCATACAATGCAATCGCTTCGGGACGCGATCTATGGGAGACTTACCTGCCTGCTTTCAAAGCGCTTATACATGAGGCAAACGTACAGGAAGTAATGTGCGCCTATAATGCCTACGAAGGACAACCTTGTTGCGGCAGCGATGCCCTACTGACAGATATCCTGCGTAATAAGTGGGGATATAAAGGGATGGTTGTATCCGACTGCTGGGCTATTAATGACTTTTTTATCCCTGAAAACCATGGTAGCCACCCTACCCCTGCAGCAGCATCTGCCGATGCAGTGATTCATACAACGGATCTGGAATGCGGAAGCGCTTACGCAAATCTGCTGGAAGCGCTGAAAGAGGGACTGATCACACAGGAACAGATAGATATTTCCATGCGCCGTATACTCCGGGGATGGTTTGAACTGGGAATGCTTGATCCGAAAGAAATCGTTCCATGGAGCAACTTACCTTACTCCATAGTAGTCTCCCGCAAGCATCGCGAAAAAGCGCTTAAAGTTGCACGCGAATCCATGACATTATTGAAAAACGAAAACAGTGTACTGCCTTTACATAAAGATATCAAAAAAATAGCCGTGATTGGTCCGAACGCAGCAGACAGCACCATGCTGTGGGGAAATTATAATGGTTTCCCATCGTCTACTGTTACAATTCTGGACGGAATAAAAGCAAAATTGCCGGATGCCGAAATCATTTATGATAAAGGATGCGACCTGGTAGATCCATGGGTAAGAACATCCCTTTATGAAAACTTTGTAAGTGATGCGAAAGGAACGAAAGGACTAAACGTTGAATTTTACAACAATAACGAGCTGAAAGGCAATCCGGTAGCAACATTAGTGAATGCTGTCGGCATCAATTACAACAATTCCGGAGGAACCGCCCTTGCACAAGGAGTAAATATGGATAATACCTCTACACGCATATCCGGGATATTTACGGCTCCTTATACTGGTCAAATAGCTTTTTCGGCACGTACATCCGATGGATACAAGCTTTTTATTGATGACAAAGAAGTGATGTCGCAAAGTGGACGCGAAGCATTTATCCCCTCGGAATACATTATGGACGTAGTAAAAGACCGGTCATACAATGTAAAGCTGGAACATTTACAGACAGGTCGGCGTGTGCAGATCGATTTTTCTGTTTATCACAAAGAACAGATTGAGTTTTCCGGGCTTACTGCGAAAATAAAAGATGTTGATGCAATCATCTATGCCGGAGGATTATCCCCACGACTGGAGGGTGAAGAGATGCCGGTTAGCTATGAAGGTTTTAAGGGTGGTGATAAAGTATCTATCGACCTGCCGGAAGTACAACGCCGGATTCTATCCGACCTGAAGAAAACCGGTAAACCGGTAATTTTTGTGCTTTGCACAGGAAGTTCACTTGCACTGGAACAGGACGAAAAGAATTACGATGCGTTGCTTTGTGCATGGTATGGTGGTCAGGCAGCCGGAACAGCAGTAGCCGATGTATTGTTTGGTGATTACAATCCTGCCGGACGTCTGCCGGTTACGTTCTATAAAACGCTGGCACAACTTGATGATGCATTAGCCAAAACGGACGATCCGGCGCGCCAGGATTTTGAGAATTACGACATGACCGGACGTACCTATCGCTATATGACAGAATCGCCTCTTTACCCGTTCGGACATGGACTTAGTTATGCCACTTTCGATTATGGCAATGCTGTTATAAAAACAAATACGATCAGCGCCGGTGAAAGTGTTTCGATAACCATTCCGGTAACAAACACATCAAGCCAGGGTGGAGATGAAGTCGTTCAGGTATATGTAAAACGGAATAATGACCCCCAGGCTCCTGTTAAATCATTGCGGGCATTCAAACGCGTATATGTAGAACCGGGACAAACCCTGCAGGTTGAATTGGCTATTACTCCGGAATCGTTTGAATTTTATGATGAAGTTAGTGACGGACTAAAAGCAAAAACAGGCAGTTATACCATTTTGTACGGTGGTACATCAGCCGATGCCGGACAGAAAAAAGTAGATATTACAGTAGAGCTTTAAATAAAACATTATGAAACGAAGCATGTAAATTAGTGGTTAATTGTTAATGATTAGTGATTAATTAACCGCTTATCACTAACCGTTAATCACTCGAATGACTCGTTTCATGCAACCAAAGTGTAAAAAAACAATTATCATCGTATGAAACAAATCTCTATTATATTACTAAGTCTCTTCTTTGCTAATAATCTCCTGGCAAAATCAGGCAATAATGAAAACGAGACATTTACCAATCCGGTTATTTATGCAGATGTACCGGATATCGATGTTATCAGGGTTGGTAACGACTATTATATGGTCAGCACGACAATGCACCTGATGCCGGGCGCACCGATTATGAAATCGAAAGACCTGGTAAACTGGGAGATCATCAGCTATATTTTTGACGAAATAAAAGATAGTCCGCTATATGACCTGGAAGGCGGCAACGTTTACGGACAGGGACAATGGGCTTCTTCGTTACGCTACCATAACAACCACTTCTATGTCTTTTTTGCGACTAATAATCCGAAAAAGTCGTATATCTATTCAACGACAGACCCGGCAGGAAAATGGGAAAAGATCGCGACATTTGACGGTAATTATCATGATGCCTCCCTCCTGTTCGACGATGACAACAGGGTATATCTTGCTTTTGGCGGTAGCCACATCCGGATAAAAGAATTAAACAAAGATCTTAAAACCTTTAAAGACGAGGGATTAGACGTTGAAGTGATTCATGGTGAACCGAAAGGCCTGCTGGAAGGAACCCATATCAATAAATATAACGGGAAGTATTATATGTTCCTGATATGGTGGCCACAGGGTGGAATCCGTACTCAACTTTGTTTCCGTTCGGATAAAATAGAAGGCCCATATGAAATGAAAGAGATTCTTTCAGACGACCTTGGCTTTCCTAATCATGGTGTAGCACAGGGCTGCATTGTTGACGCGGAAAACGGAGACTGGTATGGATTTCTTTTCCAGGATCACGAAGCAGTAGGGCGAACTCCGGTACTGATGCCCTGTCGTTGGGAAGACGGTTGGCCGATGCTGGGTGATGAAAAAGGAAAAGTGCCTAAAGTGATGGAAAAACTGGTGCAAGGTTATCCGGAAACACCTTTAGTAATCAGTGATGATTTTAGTTCATCCAGATTGGCACTCAACTGGCAATGGAACCATAATCCGGATAATAGCCTATGGTCGTTAACCGAACGCCCTGGTTTTATGAGGCTAAAAACAGGCAAAGTCGTTGAAACCATTTTTGAAGCCCGTAATACATTGTCGCAACGGACAGAAGGACCGGCATGCAGTGGCATAATCTCATTAGATGTCACTCATATGAAAGACGGCGATGTTGCCGGACTGGGAGCCTTTTGTGCGGAACCGGGACTGATTTCTGTTATCATGGATAATGATAAAAAGTTCCTTGTTATGACAGACAGAAGTGAAGAGAAAGGCAGGACGGAACTGAATCAAAACACAATCTATCTGCGAATGGACTGTGATTTCAATACGGATAAAGCCAATTTCTTTTACAGTACGGATAAGAAAGACTGGAAAAAGCTAGGAACCGAATTCAAAATGATTTACAACCTTAAACATTTTATGGGTAACCGCTTTGCTATCTATAATTATACCACCAAATCTGCCGGTGGATATGTGGATGTGGACTTTTTTGAGTATAGCAGGGGAGTTTTAGTTGACAAATGACAGTGGACAATTGACAATGAAGGGAATCCCGCATATTACCTGCTAAACGATATAAGATGGATATACCGGTGGGTGCAGTAATATAGTCACTTAGTTGTGAGGATTTGCAATCCGAACTCTTAATATTAGGAACTTAGGGATTTTTACTCTGCACTTCAACGACATACGGTTCATCCACCCCTTCCATCCGGACACTTACACGCATTTTTCCTGCCTTCCGGGTTGACTGTACAACCACCAGGGCTTTGCCAAAGTATGTTTTCAGTTCATTCACTGCAAACGTTTTCTCACGGCGCAGGTCTCCGTTATCAATTCCCAGAAACTTGCCTTCTCCTTCAACCGAAACTGTCAGCATCCGGTCATCTGTTTGTACCAGGTTTCCATCTTCATCTTCCAGATGGATGGATATATGCGACAGGTCTTGTCCGTCTGCCTTTATTTCAGTAACATCTGCTTTCAGCACCGCCTTGTCTGTCTGTTTGGAAGTAACCAGTGTATATGTTGCAACTTCCTCATCACCATTATAGCCCTTTGCTTCCAGTTTTCCCGGAATATAAGGCAGGTACCAGACGATAGTATTATTTGTGAAATCTGCAGTCTTACTTTTTCCCATCGACTTATCATTAAAGAATAATTCTACTCTTTCACAATTGGATATAGTCCGGATCTCCATGATCTGTCCCATATAACTCCGCGGGAAATTCCAATGCGATGCCATCTTGGGCCATTGCCACAGGTCACGTCCATGATCAATATCGAGCGATACATCCATTACAGCTATGCTAACCAATGGCTCTGCGTTCCACATGGCACGGTGATATGCTGCACGCGGCTTTTCATTCATACATATATCAAACAGTCCGTTTGGCCATCCCCGGCTATTGCCGACTGCTTCTCCCAGGTAATCGACTCCCGACCAGATAAAACCTCCGGCTACAAAATCATTTTCCGCAACAACATTCCACGGATTTAATGGCGTATAGCTCCGGATGTTCCCTTCTTCGCCTCTGAAATAAGGTAGTTCTTCCGAAATCAAACAGATACGTTCGGGATATTTCTTCTTTTCCGAAAGCATCCGGGCTTCCAGATAATTATACCCGATAACATCCGTCACCCCTGCAAACTCTTCCTTATGATTATTCTGCGCTGCTAACGTAACCGGTCGCGTTGGTTCCAGTTGATGCACAAAATCCTGTAACATCTTTGCCCGGGGAACACTAACCGAAGGCTCCTCCCACGCTTCCTGTACTTCGTTGCCAATGCTCCAAAGAATTACCGAAGGATGATTACGATCCCGCAATATCATATTTCCCAGGTCTTTCTGCCACCATTCATCAAAGTATTTTTCATAATACCCGGACTTCCACTTGTCGAAAGCTTCGGCAATAACAACAAATCCCATACGGTCGCACATATCCATAAACTCAGGAGAATAGGGGTTATGAGCACACCGGATAGCATTACATCCATATTCTTTCAGTATTTCCAGGCGCCTTTCGTCTGCACGGTCAGGAACTGCTGTCCCCAGGGATCCGGCATCCTGATGCAGGCATAGACCCTTTAATTTGAGATGTTCACCATTGAGGAAAAAGCCCTTATCCTTATCAAACCTGATTGTCCGTACGCCGAAAGGAGTTGAGTAAACGTCTACAACCTTGCTTCCGGTTTTTACAGTCGTTTCCATACTATACATCTCAGGTGATTCAACAGACCATAACTTCGGATTTTTGAGTGATAACATCTGATCTACATCTGTAGACGTATTTGCCTGGAGAGAGATACTCTTTCCTTCGCTTTTTGCAACTTCTTTTCCCAAGGCATTCAAAATCCGCTGCGATACAGTAACATTGGCATGCTGATCTCCGGAGTTAACGAGAGTCGTTGTGATTTTCACCTCAGCTTTTTCCGTAGAAACAACAGGAGTCGTAATGTAGGTACCATATGTCTCTATATGAACCGGATTGACAACCTGAAGCCAGGCATGTCGATAAATACCCGAACCGGTATACCAGCGTGCCCCATCCCCTGTTCTATCGACTCGTACTGCTATTATGTTTTCTTCGCCGGATTTCAGATACGGAGTAAGATCATACTCAATACTGCAAAAACCATATGGACGAAACCCCAGGTGATGCCCGTTAATATACACATCGCTTTGATGAAATATACCATCGAAGAACACCGAGACTTTCTTGTCTTTATAGGATGCAGGCAACATAAAACGTTTACGGTACCAGCCAATACCTCCGGGAAGAAATCCGGCTGATCCACCGGCAGCTTTATCAAAATCCAGTTTGATACTCCAGTCATGGGGTAACTGTATTTCAGTCCAGTTTGTTACTGAAAAGTCTTTTTGTGCATATGCCGGATTATCGTCCAGTATAAACATCCAGTCAAAGTCAAAACTTTCTTTTATACGTACATTCTTCTGTGCAAAAACATGGATGGCACATAATAGCATAATAATTGTCAGATATTGCTTTTTCATATGATATTTTTTATTTTTTTCATCTACTATCTACATACGACTAACTACTGTCTACTATCTTTGAACACAAAGTTAAAAATAGCAGAATAATTGATAATAACCAATTGTTTCTTTACATTTATAATCCGTAACAATGCCTATTCAAATTGTATCATTTTTATATGTATTTGTTCCATAGTAGGCAAAAGATTCATCTCTTTTATTAAGAGGCTGTTTAAATGAACAATAAGTAATTAACATTTTTGAGAGCTAATACACGTGAAAAGAGTTTTTATTCTACTGGCTTTTTATATCCTGACAATTATTTGCTGCAAAAGCGAGCAACTCCGTTTTTATGGCAAAGGCGAATTATCATGTAACCTGATTACGGATATTTGTCAGGATAACGATGGATTTATCTGGATAGGCACGGCAAACGGGCTGAATAAATTTGACGGGTGGACATTCTCGCAGTATTTCCATAAAAACAATGATGCAAATTCGTTACGCAGTAACTATGTCTATGCTCTTTATACGGATAGCAAAGGCACGGTATGGATCGGGAGCAATAAAGGATTACAATGTTATTTACCTTACAAAGACGCTTTTCAATCCGTCACTTTTCCGGATAATATGCAACCGTCAGTTGAAGATATTACCGAATTAAAGACTGGTGATATCTGGGTTGCCACTTCCGGACGGGGTGTTTTTGTTATAGACAGCCAAACCATGAAAGCAACATCATTAGACGATGTGAATAATGCTTGTGGAAGTTTATTCCTTTCGATTATTTATGAAGACAACAACAACTCAATTTGGATTCCCGTTTCAAACAATAAAGTGCTCAGGATCATACCCGGAGAAAAGAAAGAATTCCGGACATACGGCATTCCCGGTATAGCTGAATCTTTCGCTGAAGACAACGATGGGAACCTTTATCTTTCCTCATCTTCCGGCATAAGCAAATGGAACCCTGAAAACCAATCGTTTATTCTATTGAAAGATTTATCGTCACAACTACAGAAACCTAAAATCCTATATAGTAATAAGGATCTGATGTATGTTGGTTCCTATGGACAGGGACTATATTCTTTCAATCCGAAGTCTCTGGAGATAAAACCTGTAAATGAAATTGTAAACCGTGAAGTGAATCTTGAAAAGGTAAAAATAGTTTCTTTAACAGAAGACCTGAACGAAAATCTTTGGATAGGATGTTTCAGAAAAGGCTTGTTGATGATACCTAATGAACCGGCTATCTTTAACTTTTGGGATTTCAGTGCAATGGAATATCAATCCGGTAATTGCATATCTTCTGTTTACAGGGATAGGGATGGTATAATCTGGGCAGGAGCAGAAAACGGTGAAATCATGAAACTGAATCAGGAAGGTCGTATTATTACTTCCTACACCTTATCAAACACGATTTCGTCTACCCTCGAAGATTCGGAGCGAACGTTTTGGATAGGAACCTATCAGGGAGGTCTGGTACAGTTTGATAAACAAAACGGTACATTCAGAAATATACCTGATTTTAAGGGAGAATATATTAAATCAATGCTGGAAGATAATTATAGCAACATATACTTCTCCGTATTCGGAAAAGGGCTTAAGATATATAATTTTCATTCGTACGAATGGAAATCCATAGCAAACAAAGCGAACGATAATTCTGTCTTTTTGAAAAATAACTGGATCAATACAATGATAAATGATTCCGGAGGAAAGGTCTGGTTCGGGCATTACAAAGGGGTAGATTGTTATGACCCCGAAAAGGATAAATTTCTTGAAATAAAAAGCGATTCTATATTATACACGTCAATTTGCTATTCATTACTCGAAGGAGAACAAAATGTCATTTGGATAGGAACTAATAACGGACTTTATAAATACCACAGTGAGAAGGATCAATTAGAACATTATTCAATGGACGATGGGTTACCCGACAATGTTATTTGCGGATTAGCAAAAGACAGTTTCGGTAATATATGGTGCAGCACTTATAGGGGACTTTGCAAAATAGATGTGCAGAATGGACAGATACATCCTTATTCATCCGGAAATGGTTTATTTGATAAAGAGTACTCCCGGGGTGTTTACTATCAATATAATAGTGATGTTTATTTCGGAGGTGTATATGGCATAACGCATTTTCTTCCGGATTCAATACACAGGCAGGATATTGTAAAAGAACCCGTTATTACCCGCCTATACTTGAATAATCAGGCTGTAAGTCCGCACACTTTGTCAGCCGGAAAACCAATCAGTGATACTTTACTAACAAAAGCCTCTTCCATCTGTCTGTCGTATAAAGATAATACATTCTCACTGGAGTTTTCCACAATGGATTATAATGAACCTGAAAATATTCATTATGAATACCGTATGATCGGAATCAATAATAAATGGTCGCAAACACTTGCCGGGACAAACAGTGTTACCTACAACAGGTTACCTCCCGGAAAATATACACTGGACGTACGAACCCGGGAAAACGGTATCTATTCTCCCCTAAAAACAATTTCCATCACAATTATTCCGCCCTGGTATTTATCACCGGTGGCAAAAGGGTGTTATATCCTTATTTTATTCTTGCTGGCAGGACTATTTATTTACTTCCTGCAGCGGAGGATTGAGCGGCTACGCCAGGAAGAGATAAACGAAGAGAAGCTGAAATTTTTCATCAATATCTCACATGAAATACGTTCTCCCATCACATTGATAATTAGCCCTCTCTCCATGCTGCTAAAAAGAGAATATGATGATGCTACAACGAAAGCGCTACAGACCATGAGCCGGAATGCAAACCGTATCGTCAACCTGCTAAATCAGTTACTGGATATCCGTAAAATCGATAAAGGGCTGATGAAACTTGCATATAGTGAAACAGACCTTGTTGACTTTATTCAGGAAACAATAAAGGGTTTTGAATATCAAGCGGATAAATGGAAAGTTAGCCTCTTATTCGAACATTCTATGGATTCCCTGACAGCATGGATTGACCGTAACAATTTCGACAAAGTGCTTATTAACCTGATCAGTAATGCATTCAAATTTACGCCGGAAGACGGGAGCATTACGATATCCCTTACTACAGGAGAAGATGCAAATCAAAAAGGACCGTTACGTCATTATGTTGAGATTTGTGTAAAAGATTCAGGTATTGGTTTGGACGAAAAGAAGCTGGACAAAATTTTCGAACGTTTCTATCAACTTGCCACTACAACCTCATCGGGTTCGGGTATAGGGCTTCATCTTTGTAAGACATTAGTTGAATTACATCATGGACAGATAACTGCTGCTAACCGGAAAGATATGCAAGGAAGTTGTTTTACGGTTCGTATTCCACAAGGACATGAACATTTAAAACAGGATGAGATTGCAGAACAAAATGTATCTCTACGCCAGCCCACCGGACAAGCAACTTACGTAGATGAGAAAAATACGTTAAGGGTATCACAACATAAGAGCAATACTAAAAGTAAAGTATTGGTTATCGATGATAGCGATGATATTTGTCTTTACCTGGAACAGGAACTAAAGCCCTACTTCCGCATATTTACCTGTAATAATGGAGCAGAGGGTCTGCAAACAGCATTAGATATAATCCCCGATTTAATTATATCAGATATAGTCATGCCCGAAATGGATGGATTCACTCTACTGAAAAAGATAAAAAAGAATAATAATATAAGTCATATACCGGTTATCCTTCTGACATCACAAACCGAATACGGTTATCGTATGAAAGGATGGGATAAAGGAGCGGATGCAATTTTAACCAAACCGTTCAATATAGAAGAACTGTTACTGATTTCAACAAACCTTATTTCCGGACGGTTACGCCTGAAAGGGAAGTTCACGGGTATCCAGGATCAGAAAGAGAATGTGAATCCTGTTGAATTAAAATCAGCAGAAGAACAACTGATGGAACGTATGATGCAAATCATAAATAAAAATTTAGATAACCCGGAACTCAATGTTGAGCTTCTGGCTAAAGAGATTGGAATCAGCAGGGTGCATCTTCACCGGAAACTAAAAGAGATAACGGGCATTTCAACCAGCGAGTTTATTCGTAATATACGTCTAACACAAGCTGCCGAATTACTGAAATCAAAGAAAACAAATATCTCACAGGTAGCTTATGCAGTAGGATACAGCACTCCTTCTTTATTTTCAACGGCATTCAAGAAATACTATGGCGTTTCTCCGACTGAGTATGCGGAGGGAAAAGGAGAAAGGTAACCATTAATCACTATTTCCCCGCTGCTCTTCCATATACGTACTGGGCGAAACACCATAAAGTTCCTTAAATACTTTAGAGAAATAACCCAGATTATTAAAACCGGTTGCTTCGGCAACTTCTGAAATCGTAAGGTTTTTGCCTGCTAACAAATCTGCTGCCTGCTTCAGCCGGATATTCCGGATAAAGTCGCGGGTCGTCTGGTTGGTAAGCTCTTTTAATTTACGATGAAGATGCACACGGCTCAAACCCACCTTATCCGCAATCATCTCCACACTTAAATCCGGATCAGCAATATATTCATTGATAATTTTCATAACCTTTTCCATCAACTTTTCGTCAGCCGATTTCAGGTGTATCTTTTTAACCTTATCTTCCTGTTCCTGATTGCCTTTGAAGGTATTACGTAAAATCTCACGATTGTGTATGAGATTATCCACCGTTTTCTTCAGGATTTCCATATTAAACGGCTTTACGATATAGGCATCAGCCCCTGTACTTAATCCTTCCAGATTGTCTTCCTCGTTTGACCTGGCAGTCAGCAGGATTACCGGAACATGATTGATATGTATATTCTGTTTGATTTTCCGGCATAACGTGATACCATCCATTTCCGGCATCATCACATCACTAATAATCAGATCCGGAACTTTCTTCAATATAGCAGCAAATGCCTCTTTCCCATTCACAAAGCTTGTAACATGATAATTACCGGATAGTTCATTATATATATAATCCCGGATTTCTTCATCATCTTCAACAATGACAACCCTATACTTCGTTTTTGATTTGATCTTCGCATCCATATCAGCAGGCAGGCCTTCTGATTTCTCCCCAATATGTCCGGTTTGTTGCATTAATTCAGGGTTGTCTTCCAATTCTTCTGTTTTTAAATGACCTTTACCCAAAGGTATACGTACAACCATGCGTGTACCTTTATCATCATTCTTTTCTGCCCGGATATTTCCATGATGAAGATTAACCAAAGAGCGTGTCAAGTGAAGACCAACGCCGGTACTTATATTGGAATTATTATAACTATTCCGGATCTGATAAAACCGTTCGAATATACGTTCCCGGTCTTCCTCTTTAATGCCGATACCATTGTCTGCAACAATTATTTCAAAATAACTATTTATATTGTTTTCTTCACTAAGCACCTCCACTGTGTTCAAATAAATATCTATATTTCCGTTTTCCGGGGTATACTTAAATGCGTTTGACAAAATATTCATGATTACTTTATCAAAGTTTTTAGGATCAACCCAGGCACGCAACTCCTCCACTCCGGGATGAAACCCGAATTGTATATTTTTCGCTTTCGCCTGGTATTCAAAATAAGCATACAAGTCGCGGATAAAACCAACCATTTCAACTTCCTGGAATTTCAAGACCATGATTCCTTTATCAATTTTCCGGATGTCCATCAATTGATTAATCAGGTTAAGAATACGATCTGCATTCCGGGATATGGTGCGATAGTTTTTACTTCGCTCCTCGTTGGAATCGGTAGCAATCAATCTCTTTAACGGGCTTATGATAAGCGACATGGGCGTTCTGATCTCATGAGCTATATTAATGAAAAACTGCAATTTTGCTTCGTTAATCTCTTCGGCATGTTGATGTTCCAGCATTTTCTGACGTGAGCGATACCGTTGCCTTACATACATAACCAGCAAATATATAACAGATGCAGCTATCAGGAAATAAATCAATTGAGCCCAGATAGTAGCATACCAGGGCGGAGATATAATGACTGCAATAAACTTCTCATCCGAATAAGAATTATAGTCTTTGGCTTTTACTTTAAAATTATATTTACCCGGTGCAAGATTGCTGAATGAGATACGGTTAGTTCCAGGATGCAATGTAACCCAGGTATCATCATTTACACTGTACACATAAGTAATACGCTCCGGATTATTAAATTCCATTACTGAAAATTCTATACTAAAGGAATTATCTTTATAGGACAACCGGAATTGACCGACCTCCATTACCGAAGTCTCAATAATTTGATGGGAACCCGATTTCATACCTTTTCTTACCGGTTGATTGTGTATGTAGAAGTCTGTGATGCGTATATGAAGCCTCTTTTCCTGAAACCTGATTTCTTCCGGATCAAAATAAGTAATGCCGTTAATACCTCCGAAAATAAAATGCCCCTGTTTATCTGTGTAAGCTGCTCCTTTACTGAATTCATTACCCTGTAAACCATCGTTCGCATAATAATTAATAAAAGACTTACTTGCCCGTACAAATTGAGAGATACCATAATGTGTGCTGATCCAAAGGTTCCCGTCATTGCCTTCTTTAACCGCACAAATAACATTACTAGGCAGTCCGTCATTGATCGTATAAACCATAACTTCGTGGTTATCTTTACTTATACTCGCCAATCCTTCGGAAGTTCCCGCCCAGATATTACCATCCGTATCTTTCAGGATACTATATACTACGGTTCCCGTCAGTTTATGATCAGCATCAAATGTCGTCAAATAACTGTTTGTCTTCAGATCCAGGCACACTAACCCATCATATGTTCCGGCATATATTTTTTCATCATCATATAGCAAAGAACTAATCCAGTAATTATAGATCACATTCTTTTCATCCTCATGTGCATCTGTTTTGATTTTATTCCGATTGGTTATTTTCCCGTTTCGTAAATCCATCGAAAAAAGACCGCCTCCCATTGTTCCGATCCAGAGCTGCTTGCTGGTATCCTCAACCATTGCATAGACACGCTGAATAGGATTTCCATATTCATCTACCAGATCTGTTACATATTCACATCGACCGGTGTTCCTGTCAAGTTTTGCCATGCCATTCAGATAAGAACCTACCCACAGGTCATTATTTGAATCCTCATAGATGCTCATAATTGTATTCGACACAGAATGTTCGCCTGCATGCGTAAAATGTGCATATTGTTTGCCAGCCAACGAAACAGCATAAACGCCGTCATTATCCGTTCCAACCCACAGCACACCTTTGTGATCTTCTAATAAAGACATTACACTATTGGATCCGATGGTGTTATTGTTTAATAACTTATATCCGATATAATTGAAATTATTCGTTTGAGTAGGAATAAGTAATACTCCCTTTTGGTAAATACCAAGCCAAATGTTTCCAGCCTCATCCTTAAGTATGGCATGTACTTTGGATTTTTCAAAATCAAAACTTGTTACATTAAACTCAGCGTTCGTTATCTTATTTTCATCAGCATGATAAACCTTAACTCCATTCCCGTCGGTACCGATATATACTTCATGCTGATTATTGGGATACAATATTTTAATCGGGAGGTTCGGATTTTCAGGATAAACCACCGGAACAAACTTATCTGTGTTTTTATCATGACGGAAAAGCCCCTTCGTCAGACTCCCAACCAGTACATTTCCTTCACCATCTTCGCAAATAGATGAAATATTATTCAAAACGAGATCATCATACTTAAAAAAGTTCTTTAGTTTATTATCCTTACTAAGGCGAAAAAGTCCTTTGTCTTCTGTAGAAATCCACAAATTCTCATCCTTATCTTCATAGAGATACAATATAAAATTACTGGGAACAAAGCGGCTCGATTGTTTAGCTGTCACCACGCGGTCTTCGGCTGATAAGACATAGATCCCCTGAATGGATGTACCCATAACGATTTCGCCGTTTTTTCTTTCCACTATAGATACCACATGCGCTTTAAACGGTTCCCCATTATCAAGTAGCATAGGAATATTATGGAACGTATTTGTAGCGTAATCATATGATTGCAATCCATTATAGAAGCCTACCAGGAAATGCCCTTTACTATCCTCAAAAAACAGACGTACGAAGTCGTGTTTTATTGATAGTGAGTCGTTTTTATCATGTTTGTATATCGTGAATTTAGCCCCATCGTAGCGGTTTAAGCCGTCTTCCGTAGAAATCCAGACTACACCGTTATGATCCTGATAGATATTATAAATAAGACTATTCGAGATCTCTTTATCGGCAGAAAAGAGTTTCCCCGACTGCGCAAAGCCCGGGAGTGCAAACCATAGAAAAAAGAGTAAGAAGAATATGTTTTTCATGCCGGATGGTCGGTTTCACTAGTTTATGCCCAAATATCATTTCAAAAGTAGTAAAAAAAAAGAAGACGCCCCAATGGAACATCTTCTGTAATAATAAAAAACAATCTTTGCCTCCCTATTTCTTATTTTCAGGTTTCGGATAAATGAATGTTTGCTTTGCCCAGTTATCCCATTCTGTAACCATCTCTTTTAAAATAGCTGGATGTTTTTGTGCCAGATCAAATCGCTCCGTCCGGTCTTTTTCCATATCATATAATTCCCATTGATCGGATTTCTCATCTTTTACTGCTTTCCACTTATCTTTCCTGACATACCGGTTGTCAAAATGCTCTCCAAACAAGTAGTCATGGATGGAAAGATCAGGACTCGAAACGGTCGGCAATATACTACTTCCCACCATTGGAAATATTTTACTTCCGTTATGATAGGTCTCCGGATATGTTGATTTTGAAGCATCCACAAATGTTGCCATAATATCGGGAAGAAATGCAATATTATTCCGAAGCTGATTGTTGTATTGTGTATACCTGGCAGGCCATGAAAGAATAAACGGTGTACAAATTCCTCCCTCATATGAACGAACTTTATACTTGCGATAAGGAGTATTGGATACCTGCGCCCAGGGTAACCCGTATGACGGATGAATCCATTGAGCGGGATTATTAATTTCCGCAATAGTAGCAAATCCTGTTTCACTATAAGGTTCGGCACAGGCTCCGTTATCTGATAAAAAGACGATCAGTGTATTTTCAAGTTTATTACTTTTTTCCAGATAATCAATCAATTTTCCGACATTATAATCAATAGCGTAAATCTGGGCGGCATATACTGACATACGCAAAGCTGCATCGTGTCTTTCTTTTTCCGTCAGGTCACTCCAATGACGAGATTCCCATTCAGCTATCCCCCACTCTTCTTTCACCAATCCCATATCTATCATACGTTGGTGGCGCTTTTCACTGATGCTTTCCCAGCCTTCTTCATATTGCCCTATAAACTTCTCTATATCCTTATCTTTAGCCTGCAACGGCCAGTGGGGAGCATTAAATGCCAGATAAAGGAAAAATGGTTTATCATCCTTTGGTTCATCGATAAACTGTATGGCATGATCGGTAAACGCATCTGTTGTGTAATAAGGCGGCTGCGGAGCCGGCAGATGCGAATTATTCAACGTAAGCCCGCGTCCCCCGCTGGGTTGCAGGTAACTGCATGCACCTGCCAGAATGCCGTAATACCGTTCGAAGCCTCTTTGCAAAGGCCATTTTTCCATGCCATGCATACCCACATGCCATTTCCCGGTCATATATGTATGATAACCGGACTCTTTTAAAACTTCTGCCATCGTCACAGAATTTTTATTGAGATAGCCCTTGTATCCGAAAGGTCTTGTTTCAGACTGTTCTGCTGTCGTACCCGGATCTTCCGACATTTGTCCTATCCCTGCCTGATGTGGATAAAGACCGGTTAATAAACTGGCTCGGGTAGGGCATGAACGGGCTGTATTATAAAATTGCGTATAGCGCACCCCATTTTCCGCCAAACGATCGATATTGGGCGTAGGTATCTCTCCGCCATAGCATCCGATATCCGAATATCCCATATCATCTACCATGATCAATATAATATTCGGACGATTATCCTGTGCCTGTGCTGCTGCCAGACCTGCTCCTCCTAATAAGGTTAATGAGGAAAGACTGAGAAGATGTTTGTTTTTCATACTACTTCTTAAAAATATAATTATGCTCGTTCCTCTTGAAACGGTAACGCTTACGTGGAACCGGTAAATAATCCTCCGTAGAGATTTCCCAACGTAACAAATTACTTATCAATTCATTTTGAATATCCATATGCTGTGGGTTTCCAAAAAGGTTATTCAATTCTGACGGATCTTCTTTCATATTATACAACTGTCCGTTTCCGTCCATATCATATACCAGTTTAAAATCACCTTTGCGGAGCATCCGCATTGTTCCACTTTGCGACCAGGTGTTTAATTCATCAAAGAATAGTCCCTTTTTCCCGACTGCGCCTTCTTCCCTGTAATCGGAACCATCCTCTTTTGTATAATACATACCTCCGTAGCCATCTTCGGCAATCACGCTTTCAAATTCCTGTTTTGGGTACGATTTTCCCTGCAGCATAGGCCATAAGCTACGTCCCTGTACACCAATTGGTATCGGGGCGCCCATTATTTCACAGATCGTAGGAAATATATCTACTATACTTACATGGGCATCATGTGGTGAAACGGAAGTATTAATTCCCGGTCCGCTCCATTGCATCGGAATCCGTGCAATTGCATCATCCAGCCCAACCCCTTTTTTCATTAATCCGTACTCACCCGCATAATCACCATGATCCGCTATAAAGATTATAATCGTATTGTCGTATATGTTTTGCCTTTTCAGCTCGCTTACAAGACGTGCAAACTGATCATCAATCATGCGCAGCATTCCGTGATAAACAGAGCGCAACCGCTGGAGATTATCTTCATATCCGACATGTCCCATATTCATCATCTCTGCAAGCAGTTCATATTCTGCTCCTTTTGTCTTCCGGTCTTTGGCCGAGCTTCTCATCTGGGGTAAGGATTCAGGTGAGAACATGGAATAATAAGGTTCACACGTCTGATAAGGATTATGCGGTTCAGCAATAGAAAACCACATACAGAAAGGAGAACCGTCTAATGAAGCGATCCATTGTGAAGCATCATTTACCATCCGGTAAGGCAATTGCGCTTCAACCCCATACGGCGAAGGTTCCATATTGGCGTACATATCTAATGTTCCCAGGTATTTATCAAACGCCCGCCCTTTCTCATTTTTCTTATCCGATTCCTGCCCGCCATGATTGTAAGGACTCCAGTAATCTACTCTCTCTTTCGACAAATGAGAATGATTTTTACCGATCAACGCTGTTTTATACCCTTGTTCACTGGCTACATCAAAAAGATCTTTCGTATAAAACGCATCCTGAATATTATGATTGGAACGGACATGTGTTGCTTTAGGGAATCTCCCTGTCAGCATACAGACACGCGCTGGCCCGCTTGCCGGAGCTGCCGTATAGGCTTTGTTAAACCACGTGCCGGTTCGTGCCAAACTATCTGCAAATGGCATGGTATTCAACGGATATCCTTCCCGCTGCATTAAATCCACACGCAACTGATCCGCCATCAGAATAATGATATTGGGCGTCTCTTGTTTTACCTGTCCATAGAGGGCAGGCAAAACAGAAACAGACGAAGCTAATCCATATATTAATTTATTGTGTAGCATAATCTAATCGTAGTTAGTAGTTGGTAGAATTTAAGACAACTTCGTCATGTCGAATGTATATGAGACATCGCAGAAACACGATACCATTGCATCTATGCGATTCCTCCCATTGGTCGGAATGACGACAGTATCTTTCATTTTAAACTTTCAATTTTCCATTTTCAATTAAAAAGCCTCTCAGAGGCTTTTTCAGTCCGGCTTAGGCATCACCATCGTCCTTTCAGCCCAGGATTCGTATTCGGCAATCATTTTATTCAGCCGTTCAGGATATTGGGTTGCCACATTATGCATTTCCGTCCGGTCTGTATTCAGATCATATAACTCCCATTCGGCTTTACTACCGGGCTGTATGATCTTCCAACCATCGTCACTCATTAATGCTTTCTCATTGAAGTGCTCGAACCCGAGCACCTGGTGTCCTTCGCGTGTACCGGTTTTAAGTATCGGAACGATACTTTTCCCTTCGTAGGGAATAATATCATTTTCGTTGTATACCTCCGGATATTCGGCATTTGCAATTTCAAGGCTGGTAGCCATGATATCAATCACATGACAGGGAGCATCGACCACCGAACCTTTTCCCATTTCAATGCCGGCAGGCCAATGTGCAATCATAGGCGTACAAATGCCACCCTCATACATTTTGGCTTTCCAGAAACGGAAAGGCATATTGGCTACATTAGCCCATTCAGGTCCCAATGAAGCATATGTAACTTCAGGTCCGGGCAAAACTTCCTTATTCTTAGGATAAATCATTGGTGTTCCATCCCGGAGCATATCGGGACGGTCGTTTTCTCCCGGAGAATAATTCTGGCAAATTTCAGGACTACAGCCGTTATCCGACATGAACAAAATAATCGTATTCTCCAATTCTCCTTTTTCTTCCAATGCTTTTAAAACTCTTCCGATCTCCTGATCCATCCGGTCAATCATAGCTGCATGTACAGCCATAGCACGTGCATCCCATTCCCTATCCGGATTATCATTCCATTCTTTGGTAGACTGACGGTTCGATAAGAAATCCGACTGGTCATTGAAGATACCGAGTTTTTTCATACGCTCATACCGGGCATCCCTGATAGCTTCCCAACCTACTGTATAGGTATCTTCATACTTTTTGATATCTTCTTCCAATGCATGCAAAGGCCAGTGTGGAGCATGATACGACAGATACATAAAGAATGGTTTATCCGATTTAGAATACCGGTTTATATACGAAACGGCGCTATCCGAGAGTGCAATAGTACTATAATAGTCATCCGGGACTTCCCTTACCGGTTCCTCCCCATTCACCAAGCTGAACGGATCAAAGTAATTAACTACGCCATAAATAGTTCCATAAAAATCATCAAAGCCCCTGTATGTCGGATAGTTCTCTTTTGGAGCAAATTCTTCATGATACACCTGGTGCGCCAACCATTCACGCTGATCCGGACGCAATGGGGTTTCCGCCACATGCCATTTTCCAATCATTCCGGTCTGGTATCCTGCACCTTTTAATACTTCTGCAATCGTGACCCCATTGTGAGTCATTGTACCCCTGTATCCGGGTAGATGTTGGTCAAAAGTCATACGTCCGATACCGGATTGATGCGGATAAAGTCCCGTCAGCAATGAAGAGCGTGTCGGACAACTCCTCCCGGCATTATAAAACCGGCTGAAACGCATTCCATTTTGCGCCAAACGATCCAGATTAGGCGTCTGAATCTCTCCACCATAACAACCCAGGTCGGAATAGCCTAAATCATCAGCTAAAATGACAAGTAGATTCGGACGCTTATCAGATTGATCCGGTTCTTCTTTCTGCGCCTGTTTGCAGGCTCCAAAACCGAGCGCCAATGCTGCAAAAGGAATCGTTTTGTACAAAGATGTTATTTTCTCCATGAATTATATTTTTACCACTTATGATTTTATTTTCAATTTTCCACTTTCAATTTTCAATTAATAAATCACTCCCCTATTCTTCCGTCAGCATTCCGGTACTGATGGTCAAGCGCTTCCATCTCGGTTTGCTGCCCTTTATCACCACAGGCTGCCATCCATTCTTTGAGCGCTTTATCCATCCGGGCAATAATATTTTTATGTTCCTCTTTTTCAGCGATATTTGTTAAGCAATAAGGATCGTTCTCCAAATCATAAAGTTCTATAGCCGGTCTATGCTGATACCTGTCGGTAATCCATTTAGCATGAGGATCTGTTTGCCCTATCTCAATCCATTTTTTAAAGAAAGGACGCGCAGTCTCCGTATTCTTGAAAGTCATTTCCGGAGTCAGATTAACGATATAACGATATTTACTATCTGCAACGGAACGAATGCCGTAATAATCACTACCGCTATATATCCCCCGGGTTGTCTGTAATGAAAATGTATATTGCTTGTGTGTTTGTTTCTGTTCTTTCAAAACAGGGACAAAACTTTCGCCATCCAGAGAAGCCAACGGGGTCGCTCCTGCCATTTCAAGAAAAGTCGGAACCATATCCACATATTCTATCATAGCATCCGAAGTTGAATGAGGCTTAACAACTCCCGGCCAACGAACAATGCATGCCGAATGTACACCGGCATCATAACAGGTCCATTTGGCAAAAGGATGACTGTTTCCCTGCTCACTCAGATAAACCACAACAGAGTTTTCCTCCACTTGGTATTTATTGAGTTTACCTAACAATGTCCCGAATTCCTGATCCATATAATTTATCTCCGCAAGATAGCGACAAAAATCTTTTCTTGTATCAGGTATATCCACATAAAAAGGCGGAAGTTTTATTTTTTCGGGTGAAAATATCCCCGGATTTCCTTTATTCCAGGGTGTATGTGGTTGTTTCGACATCACAAAAAGACAAAAAGGTTTGTTTACCGACTTACACGAATCGATGAAAGCATCAACGGCATCAAAATCAATATCATCATTTTTATCCAGCGGTATATACAAATCCCATGGAAAAACGGATGCAGGTTGAACATGTGATTTACCGATTAATGCCACTTCATAACCTGCAGGCTTCAAATGCTGGACAATACTAAGAGTACCTTCCTTAGCCATCGTATGATTTGGGTAAGCGCCTGTTTTTACAGGCCATAATCCGGTATATAAATTATGCCGGGTTGGCGATGACATCGGCGCTGCCTGATACGCTTTGGTAAAACGCATACCATCTGAAGCAAACCGGTCAATATGAGGTGTTTTTGAATCAGCACTACCATAACAGCCCAAATCATAATAAGAGCAGTCATCGGCCATAAATAATACCAGGTTTGGCTTCTGTCCCTTAGCAGCAATGTAAACAAGAAAATAAACGGCTACTGTTAGAATTATTTTTTTTACTGACATATGTATAAAATAATTTAATAATAGAAGTACCGGAAACAACCGGTACTTCTATTAACAAAATTAATACCCCTCCGTTTGTTTGCAAAGCGGATTTGCATCTATTTCAACCTGTGGAATCGGGAACAATTTATGGTGCTCGCCAGCTATGCTTATACCTCTTTCTTTTGCTTTCTGGATAAACACGCCATGACGGAGCAAATCTTGTCTCCGTAAATTTTCCCCATAAAATTCCCAACCCCTTTCATCAAGAATACGGTTGCGTAATGATTCTTTTGTATAATCTCCCACCTTCAATGGAGTTGTTAATCCTGCCCGGTCGCGAACCTGCTGGATTAAATCCAATGATTCCTGATTGGGACCATTTAATTCATTCAATGCTTCTGCACGTGCAAGTAAGATATCTGCATAGCGAATCACAGGAATATCGTTCCCATGTGCATTCGCAATCGCATTGGGATCGGGAAGAAATTTAAACGAACGGGTATTATCATTATTCAATAATGATACTGTCTCTCCTTTTGCATTAATGTACTCTGTTATAATCAGATCTTTACGTTTATCTTCCGGATCAAAAGAATTATAAAAAGAATCCAGCACACGGTCCATCCTGGCCCAATTACGCATATTAGATGTAAAAACGATACTGCCATCTACTGTCCTTGCAAATTCCGGAGGAAAGGCGCCATTGATAAATTGATTGCCGGGATCTAATGCGCTGCAGGTATATACCCAAAGAAATTCTTTTTGTTGCATCTCTGCTTCTACAGAAAACAACGTATAATATTCAGGCCATAATTTATAGAAATTCATATCCATAATCTGTTTAGCTACGTCCGCACATAGTTGCCATTCTTTCGCATTCAGATAAATCTTGCATAGGTAACCCAATGCAGCGCCTTTTGTAGCCCTTCCGTAAGCAATTTCACCCTGGTTAGGAAGAATCGGGGCAACTTCCGTAAATTCCTTGATTATAAATTCTCTCATTTCCTGTTCTGATGCACGTTCTAACTCCTGTTCCCCGGTTGTTGTCAAACGTAAAGGAACTCCACCCCAACGGGTATAAAGACCATAGTAAGCGCTTGCCCTCACAAAACGTGCTTCAGCTATTAATTTTTCTTTGATCGCGCCATCTACAGGTGACTGGTCAATGTTTTCGAGTACCAGATTACAATTGCGGATCGATTTATAAAAATTGCGCCATAATCCGGTCCAATGATCCGGATAAGATGCATCCCAGGTATAGCCTAACATAACCACCGCCTGCAAATTAACAGCGCCACCGGTTTCCCAGAATTGATCGCACGTCCATTCTTCCTGAAACCAGATATTACCACCGAAATTATCATTGATCTGTGCATCGCGATATGCACCGAAAAGCACGCGTTCTACTCCATTGGCAGAGGTAAATAAAGTTGAAGGGTCAAGCTGGGAATATACGTCTTCGTCCAACACAGACTCACAACTATTAAACAGGATAATTACTCCAAGCAATAATGAAGAAAAATATTTTATTTTCATAAGATATACTGTTTTATTTTTTATAATTAAAATCCTATTTCCACGCCAAAAAGAAACGTACGGTATGTCGGGTATGAATTGGAATCGATCTTCAAGGTACTGCTTCCATTGGCATTCATAGCCGGATCCTGACCGGTATAATTGGTAAAAGTAGCCAGATTTTGTCCGGTCACATAAACAGACAAATGCTGGAATATATTCCGGTTCTTTAGCGGAACGCTATATGTCAATTGAACGGTTTGCAAACGGATATACGAACCGTCTTCTACCGTCAGGTCACTTGTTGCTTTATTACCTTGTCCTGCAGGATTTACAAACGAAGGATATTTATTACTTGGATTTGCTTCAGTCCAGCGATTCAGATAAGGTTCCGCATACCGGTTCCGGCGATGACTCACCGGATAATATGTTTCAACCATTGAGTTATTCAATATCTTAAACCCTGTTGCGCCATCAAAGAAGAAATTGAGCGTAAAGTTTTTATAAGACAATTCATTCGTCAAACCAAAAGTCAAAGAAGGTATGGATTTTCCCAAAACTACCCTATCGGAGGTATTCACCACCCCGTCATTATTTTGGTCAACAAACTTCACATCCCCGGGTTTTACCGGATCTTTTGTCCCTGACGCTTTTATTTCTTCTTCGGTTTGCCATATACCATCCGTTTTATATCCATAGAATGAATTTACGGTAACCCCTTCGCGGATAAGGGCGAATTGAGAAGTTGATTGCCCTGCATCACCATGAATAATTTCGGCAATTCCACCCAAATCACTCACCCGGTTTCTCAACGTACTTAAGTTCAGACTAGTATTCCAGGAAAATTCTCCAACCAAATTCCGGGAATCTATTGTAAATTCAAAACCCCGGTTGTTGATATTTCCGATATTCTGCATAATACTTGCAAATCCGGTAGAAGCCGGAACCGGCTTTTCAAAAAGCATATCGTATGTTTTCTTTTGGAAATAATCCATAGATACATTAATCCGGTTGTCTACAAATCCCATATCAAAACCGATATTCATTTGTTCCGTTGTCTCCCATTTCAAATCCGGATTCGCAATACGGGTGGGCGATAAGGAAACCAATTTCTGATCATCCAGGATTACCGGATCTCCTGTACCAAATGTGGTAATTGAAAGGAAATTACCGATATCCTGATTACCGGTACGTCCGTAACTGGCCCTGAATTTCAGTGTAGAAAAAATATCCAGATTCTTTATAAAATCATGCTGATGCATTTTCCAGGCAAAAGCGCCGGATGGGAAATATCCGAATTTATTATTCTCTCCGAAACGGGACGAACCATCCACACGTAATGTCGCCGTGAAAAGGAATTTATCCCACAAATTAAAGTTAGCACGTCCGATATACGACAAAAGTTTATTATTATTTCTGCCACTTTCAACCATGTAACACGCTGCATCGGCCATAGCCATATTATTCGTTTTCGTTTCATCTACCGGGAAACCACTCCCTTTAGTATAAAGGTGGTTTGCCGAGAACTTTTGATACGTAATACCACCCATTAAGTTCAGGTTACTATTATTTTCCAATTGCTGTATATATGTCGTAGTTAACTCACCTAAGTAATTGCTACGCGTACCGCTGCGTATATTTGCCACTCCTGAATTAGCCCGACCGTCTTTTGTTAATTGGGAAACATAACTGTCGCGACGGGTATTCCTGTAATCAAAACCAAAATTCCCTTTTACAGTCCAGCCTTTTAAGATCATATAATCCAGAAACACAGTTCCCATTGTACGATAATTTGCAGTCTGGCTTCTTTTTCCGTTCAGTAATGCTAACGGGTTATCCAGATTTAGCATGGATGATACCTGATAGGTCTTTCCATCCTCTTCAAAAACACTTAAAGTAGGATCAAAACCACGCGCGGCATATAAAGCGCTACCTTCTTCGTTAGTGGAAAACCCGATAGGAACCGCATCATCGTAAGTATACGAAGCGTTGATATTCGTTCCAAAAGTCACCCGGTCATTTTTATAATCAAGATTTACGCGTCCGTCATAACGTTCGTAGCCTGTATTTTTCAATACACCTTCCTGGTCGAAATAATTGAGAGAAGTAAAGTACTTCAATTGCTCCGTACCTCCCATAAATGAGACGCTATGGCTCTGTACCATGGAAGATCGTATCATTTCTTTCTGCCAGTCTGTTCCATTGCCCTGGATATCTCCGACAATCTCACTCTTAGCCACATTTGAACCGGGAGTTGCCTGAATCTCGTTCAATATACGCTTATAATCCTCTGCATTCAAAACTTCAATCAAATCTTTAGGCGATTGTATCCCCATATACCCGCTGTAATTCACCTGCATTTTTCCGGTTGCACCTTTTTTAGTTGTTACCAATACAACCCCATTCGCACCACGCGCACCATAGATTGCAGTAGCCGATGCATCTTTCAGGATTTCAATTGATTCGATATCAGCCGGATTAATATTACTGATCGGGCTACGGGCAACACGTTGTCCGGGCATACTACCTCCGTAACCATCAACCACATTACCCGTTTCAATCGGTAAGCCATCGACTACATACAAAGGACCTGAACCGGCATTTACTGAACCGGCGCCCCGAACCATCACATTAATGCCTCCACCGGGTTCAGCACTGGCCTGCGTTATCTGAACACCGGCTGCCTTACCTTCCAATAATCCGGATAAAGAAGAACTTACTCCTTTATTCAATGCATCTTTCTTAAAAGAAGATACGGAACCGGTCAAATCACTTTTCTTCATTACCCCGTAACCTACCACGACCACTTCATCCAATGTTTGCGTATCTTCCACTAATTCGATATTCAGCAGCGCACGTGTACTTTCAGTAATTGGTATTTCCCGGGTTATATATCCGATATAAGAAATAACAAGTACTTTGCCTGCTTCTATCGTAATTTCAAATGCACCGTCAAGATCGGTAATCAAACCATTGGTAGTACCCTTTTCAACCACATTTGCACCGATAATCGGCTCTCCTGATTTGTCAGAAACAACACCACGGATACGTTTCGATTGATTTGGCTGCTGAATAACCGGACTAGCCGGTTTTACATCACGAACGATTGACACCTGGCGATCCGTTATCTTATACGAAAGATCCGTTCCTTCAAATAGTTCGTCTAATACCTGGTTAAGTGTTTTTGATCGAACATTCACATTCACTTTTTTGGATAAATCATGCGCGATCTTATCCGAGAAGAAAAATACATATTCGGTTTGATCTTCAATGGTTTTAAAGACATCCCGGATCGCTTTTTGTTTTACTTCAAGGTTAATTTCTGTAATCTGGGAGTACGTATTCGAATAAATACTGCCTGCTCCCAAAAATAAAAACAATAGTAAAAATTTCATAGTACGAAATAGATGGTTAAAATTATCATGAACCGATAATTTATCTGAATGCTTTGTTTTCATGCTTCACATAGATTTTTTGATAATAATTAATTTACATAGATTTTGTGTTTTAGAACTGTTGTAAACAAGGTTTGCTAAAAAAACAGATTAATCCATCCCACGCGACCTTATTTATCAGGAATTCAAGTGACTACTTCATAGGCATTAGCTGATTTAGAGTGAGACATATTATTTTTTATTAATTAAGATTTTATTCTCGTGATTCACTTCAAAGCGTATAGGAACCACATTTGCGATGGTTTCCAGAACTTTTTCCATATCATCAAACAAAACAAGCTTGCCGGTACATTTCATATCGTTTATTTCTTCTCCGGCCGTAATAGACACATCATAATAGCGGGATATACGTTTAAGTATTACCGGCAACGGTTCGCTGTTAAATTGTAACAAACCATCTTTCCAGCTTATATAATCGTAGACATTGACCTGTTTTATTTCAACATTTTTATCCTGTACAGATGCCAGTTGATCCGGATAAAGTGTGTATTTCTCATGTTCATAAGCTATTTCGACTTTCCCTTCTACCAATGCAACATTACTGAAACGATCCTCCTTATAGCTGGATATATTAAAGCGGGTCCCTAATACAATCACCGAAAGCTCCGGAGTATTTACATAAAATGGTTTTCCCGCATCTTTAGCTACTTCAATGTAGATTTCACCATCTACCTTGATTTCCCTTTTATCTTCATTAAAGACATTTGGAAACTCGACAGTTGTTCCCGAATTAACCCAGATCTTAGTGCCGTCTGCAAGTAATAATGAAGAACGTCTGCCTTTAGGCACAATCAATTTATTCAACGTGGCAGATGCTATATTGGAGGGAGTCGGCTTTGTCTCTACCGGCTTTTCATCTGCATGAATCATACGTCCGGATGAATCGTACTTAATATCCGCATCTTCTTCAAATTGCAGGTATTCCTCTTCTCCGATAATCATCCGGATATTTTTTGAGTCTATACTATCCTGCTGATTTTCCGCGATAAACATTGAAGCAATATTGCCATTATCCTTTGCAGCAAAAGGGTTCATCCATACAATAAGGGCTAAACATGCCGCAGCAACTGATAACGGAAAAATGATTTTGAGAACCTTCTTTTTCCTCTTTTGGTGCAGACGTTCCTGAATAGCCTGGGAGATTGCAAGAGACTCCTGTTCGGTTAACGTATAATCATTAAAACGAACAACTGTTTTTAAGATTTCTTCCGCTTCTTCGACATGCACTTTTACTCCGGGATTTTCTTTTATATAATTCTCCCAATAAGCTTTCGCATCCGAATCATCCAGCAGTTTCCACCGGAGAAATGAATCCTGCTGTAAAAGTTGTTTTCCGGTATGATCTTTTTTCATTTATTTTATAAATAGTATTGAACAAACGTAGAACGTTTTTTTTTGTACCCATTTTTTAGAAAAAAAATCGTTCCCCCGGAAAAAAAACAGGAAAACGATTCTGATGAAGCCTGTGTAATTCCGGAAATATCATTCCGTTACTTTCCATTCAAAAGGAGCTTTGAAACTTTCACGTCCTTCTGCATAAGGTAACAATTCAAACGAAGGTTCAATGACATCATACATTTCGGTTATTTTCTTTAATCGCAAAGCTTCTTCTCCGAATTTTTCAATTACATTATCCTTTTCATAAGGATCATCCGGATAATAACTCAGGAAATCACGATCAATCTTTATACGGTCATTCTTACCCTGTAAAATAAACTTATAATCATGATTGACAATAGCCCCGCAACCTAAATAGAAATCCCGTTTTAAATCAGAAGTCTCACCGGATAAGACAGATGAAATATCCATTCCGTCAAAAGGCTTCTCCGGTTTACCGGTTATATTAAGTATACTCCTGATAGTCGGCATTATATCTACAAAACCTGTTATCGCATCGATTTGTCTCCCTCCTTTATATCTGGCCGGATATGAAACAATTGCCGGCACTCTTACACCACCATCCCATTCTTCAAACTTGGCTCCCCTTAAAGGCAGATTCGTTCCTCCACCATTCGGTTCAGCCCCATTATCACTAAAAAAAATCAGCAATGTATTATCTTCTATTCCATTTTTTTTAAGGGCTTCCCTTATTTTTCCGATTCCACGATCCATACAAGTGACCATAGCTGAAAACAGGGCAACTTTCTTTTCTTTAGGTGACAGGCTTTCCGGATCATTCGTATAAAGTGCTATATCTTCCGGCTTAGCCTGCAATGGCGTGTGAGGTGCATTATATGCTACATATAATAAGAAAGGCCCCTCTTTCGAATATGTTTGAATAGATTTAACCGCCTCATCCGTAATCAAATCTGTTGAATACCCTTTATCATAGCAAGATTCCCAATCATTATGCCAGTCTAATTCATCTTCCCGTTCATGTGTAAAATAATCAATTGCACCGTTTAAATGTCCGTAAAAATGAGTAAAACCGTTAGACAAAGGATAATAAACTTTACGGGAATGTCCCAGATGCCATTTGCCGATAATCGCACGATTAGCATACCCGGCTTTTTCCAACATTTCCGGTAAGGTCTCTTCCGAAGGATCAAGACCAAAATCTCTCCAGGGTGGTATAACATTTTCCCTGATTCCAAACCGGTTTGGATATCTCCCTGTCAATAATCCGGCTCTGGTTGGCGAACTGATAGGCGCTGTATAAAACCGGTTCATTTGAATCCCATCATCCGACAAGCGATCCAGATGAGGTGTCTTGATTTTACTTCCGTGATACCCCACATCACCCCATCCTAAATCGTCCGCGAGGATGATCACAATATTAGGCTTTTTTACTTTTTGCTGTTGACAAAAAACACTATTTGCACTCATTGTCACACACAAAGATGACAACACTACAGATGATATATTTTGATTTCTCATGCTTTTTTGATTCAAGATTATTTACACGGTTCAGGATCTCAACAATTAAACAACGTCCTCTACCTGACACCTAAATTCATAATACTTTACACTGGTCTATTTTTTTAAGTTAAAACTTAATCATACACAAAACTGTAATCAGGATAGCGATTGACGCTTCTTCCCTCATTCTTTTTACCGCACGGGAAACCAGTTTACGGGACGCATGAGGTGTCAAATCCAATAATTTCCCAATCTCTTCATATTCCATTTCCTGAATGAAACGCAGGTAAACAGCCTCCCTTTGCCTGTTAGTAAGCAAACTCAATAAAGAATCTATTTTAGCCTGCAACTGGGTCTGCTCTTCTTTAGTAATCAGTTCATCCAGAACTGTCGTTTTTATTGAAAAAGAAAGTTCATACGAATCGATATTACTCGTTTCAATTTCAGAACGGTATATATCCACTAAATGATTCTTCATCATTTTCAACAAATAATATTTTAAACTGTCCAGTTTGCCCAAGTGTTTTTTATTCTCATGCAGCTTATAAAAAACTTCCTGCACAGCATCTTTAACGGTTTCACGATTAAATCCAAGGGCCAGTCCATAAGCAAATAATTCATTGACATACCTTTTATATATCAATGAAAATGCATAATTATTCCCTGCAATAAAAGTTTTTATTAATGTCTGTTCCTCACTCATTATTAAATTTAAAACGTCAAACTAAACAACCACACGCCTAAAGAGGCGGTGGGTTACTGTAACGGACTAAAAGTCCTGTTAAGGCTAAAGCCATCTTAAGGAAAAGACTATAAGTCATCTTAAGAACCAATACGAAA
>JAITVY010000027.1 GCA_031285565.1 Tannerella sp.
TATGCAATTAAGTATTTGATAAAGGGGGTAGAATATATTGCCGGAGAAATAGAAAGTGAGAAGCTGAAAATTACAGGTTTTTATCCAGACTGGGCTCAACCGACTTTCAATATTATACGATTCCTGTTGTACGTCTTTATGATTGCAATGATATATCCTTATTTGCCGGGATCGAATTCCGGTGTGTTTCAGGGTATTTCGGTTTTTGTGGGACTAATTGTTTCTCTGGGATCGAGTACAGCTATTGCCAATATTATTGCAGGTCTCGTCATTACTTATATGCGTCCTTTCAGGATTGGTGATCGTATTAAATTAGGCGAGACAGAAGGAAATGTTATAGAGAAGACTCCATTTGTCACCCGCATACGTACGCCTAAAAATGAAGTTGTGACAATACCTAACTCTTTCATAATGTCTTCTCATACAACCAATTATAGTAGCTCTGCCCGTGATTATGGATTGATCATTCACTCTAAAGTGACATTCGGATATGAAGTGCCAAAAGAGGAAGTTTTAGATTTACTTATTCATGCGAATCAGTATTTAAAAAATTAGATAAATAAAAGCGATGGCCATTTTCCCCATCGTATGTACAAGTAATCCACGAGTGGATCTTACTTTATGCGCTCTTTGAATGTTTGTGTGTTCATTCAGCCAGTTGAAGAATGATTCTACAGGCTGCCTGACCTTTGAAACGGCAGAAGAAAACAAGTCGTTATATGCTTTGTCTATACACCTTATTTGCTCAGACTGTCCTTTAACAGCCTTAACGGGGGTAAGCATTTCCATATGCAGGGATTCTTTCTTTAGCTCATTAAAGTAGTCGGAATCAGCGTATATTTTATCCCCGAATATAGTCCTGTCAGTGATTTTATCCCCCCATGCCTGCTTAAAAACAGTCAGGTCGTTATCAGATGCAGGGGTAAAGATGATGCTCTCGGGAAAAGGGATCGTCTCCTGCCTGCGAAAAGTCAGGGCATGTAGTTTCATTCCGTAATAATATTGATTTTTTGTTGAACAATATCCTTTAGATGTTATTTCTGTAGCTACTTTACCTGTCCTGTTGCGTCCTGTGCAGGTCATAACAGGATAGGAATCCACCAGGGATATATCCATCAGGCAAGTCTTTGGTATGAATGAACTTATCAATCTTTGGGATAATATCTTAAATGCCTCACTCAGACGGTTTAACCTGATGTTAAAAGTCTGATAGGAAGGTAGTTTAGGAAACCAGCAAGAAAGATATTCCGATGCAAATGTATGTATATCCTTAATCTGGAAATACTTTTGACAATGACCTGCAAAGATGTAAATTGTCATTATTTCCTGGTCGGTAAACCCGGGTTCTGAGTTATTACTGTATCTTTGGCAGTAATACTTCAGTTCTGAATTGTATAAATCACATATATACATATAGATTTTTATCAGTTTAAGCTCTTTCTTCCTGGGGATCATAACTAAAAAAATAAGTGGTTTTATTCTTTTAAGTTAATGATTTTCAGGAGATTGAGCAAATATTTAATACGCTTATTTTATTGATAACTAATATTTTAACTAAATAAATCCGCGAACAGTTTCAACTACTGATTCGCATTATTAATAAAATGATTAATTGTCTATTTTCAATTATTCATCCTGATCGTATTACAAAGATACAAGTTCTTCTCCGAATCCAAAAGAAAGTGTATCATTCTGAGACACTTCTGTACCAAAATGGGACACTTTCGCACCGGATTTCCAGTTATTGTCGGTTGCTGCTACGAATTGATTCTATTCACTCCATTATTCCGCCTGTTCTTCTCCTTGTTCTACAATCGAACCAGGTAAGGAGAGGATAAGGAGAGAATCAGGAGAAAACCTCTCTTTAATTTATTCTCTTTATAAAAGAACATAAGCTTGGATTAGCGCTCTTTCAATCACTAAAAAGAATAGCTTACAACAAAAGAAGCAGAGAAAAAGCTTTATCTTTGTAAGATTCTATAGAACGGTGATTAGAAGCAATATATGGATAAGGCAAGAACTGAAAAGTCATATAAATTCTGGGACAGAGTATCCGGTTGGAGCAAGGCTGAAAGTGCGGCAAACTCTACCCTGGTCAAATGTTTAAACAATAAATTCGGAATACATATAATGCCTAATGATACCGTTCTTGACTTCGGATGCGGAACGGGAACTATTACACTTCGGATAGCACAAAATGCAAAGAAAGTTTATGGAGTAGATGTATCCGGAGGGATGTTAGAGCGGGCACAGCAAAATCTGAAAAATCAAAATATAGACAATACCGTTTTCATTAAAATAACAACGCTGGAGGAAATGTTCCATGATAATTTTTTCCAGGTTATTACCATCTTCAACGTTTTACAATATATAGAAAACAGAAAAGAATTATTTAAACAGTTCTATAAGCTACTCAGGCCTCAAGGTGTTTTGATAGTTGCGGTACCCTGTTTTGGCGGGATGAACACCTCTTCCGCACTGGTTGTAAAGTTTTTAAGATTGGTGCGTATAATGCCGGAGACTTATTTCTTCAACGTTGATAAAATTGAAAAAGAAATAACCGATACAGGATTTTCGATTATAGAAAGCATCAATTTGTCAAACCTGCCTGAAAAGTATATTGTAGCAAGAAAGAGGCAAGAACACAACGTACAAATTTAATCAGCTATGAGAATCAGAACAGTTATATTATGGACAATAGTGTTGGTAGTGGTAGAGCAAGTTATTAAATTGATAATCAGCACAAACTACCGGGACATAAATTTTGAAATAATACCGTCTTTATTGGAGTTTAAACCAGTACTCAACGATAAATCTTTTTATTGGTTAAGCTTAATGAATATTGATGTAGGACGTTGGGCACGTATGGCTACAGCCATTATCCTTACAGGAGTATTATGTCTATATTATTTTTGTATGAGGACAATTTCAGAAAAAGGGAAATTGATTGATGTAACGTTTATATTTGGTTTTGCAGGATTACTATGCTCCTTGTGCGACAATATATTTTTTGGTGGAAGTTGGGATTATGTATATCTAAAACCATTATTTATTTTTGATTTGAAAGACTTATACCTGAATTGTTTTGTTATTTTATTTATGATATTTTGCACTAAAAATCATGCAACAATAAAAAACGTAAAAATAAAAGACATTGTCTCCCTTGCAAAAAACAAACTAAAACAGGACTAAGAACGAGAATGCATGGCTCTCCAATTGGCACATTCGGTAATTTCAGCACATCTCTGATGCTATTAAAGTAAATGCAACAAACAAATTCAATCAGCTATGAAAATTCAGATAATAAGCGATTTGCATAACGAATTTGGGACATCTAATTTAAAATTTGAAAATATAGATATGCTAATTGTTGCCGGAGATCTGGATCTGGGCATTAAGGGAATAACATGGCTAAAAGAAATTACTGAAAACATTCCCATAATTTATGTATTGGGAAACCATGAATATTATAAAGGTAGCTATCCGAAAACACTTAATAAGATAAAATCGGCATCCCTCGGAACAAATATTCATGTATTAGAAAATGAATCTGTTGTTATTAATAACATCACTTTTCACGGAGCAACATTATGGACTGATTTTGAATTATTCGGAAATCCGCAGGTCTATGGAAGTATTTGTCAGGCAAAAATGAATGATTACAGATTGATACGATTAGAACCGACCTATTCCAAATTACGCTCAATTGATACATATCAGATGCATAAAAAATCATTGAATTGGCTCGAAAACAGCTTGAGCCGGTCTGATACACCCATAAATGTTGTAATCACACATCATGCACCCAGTATGAAGTCGATACCGGATGAATTTAAAGAAGACATGTTATCTTCTGCTTATGCCTCTGATTTAGAGCCAATCATTTTGAAACGCAAACCTGATTTCTGGATACATGGCCATATCCACACACCTATAGATTATAAAATCGGCAGCACAAGAGTTATTTGCAATCCGCATGGTTATATTCATGAAAAGTATAATGGATACAACACTAAATTAATAATTGAGATATAAACCCGCCTTTACAATTCATCATAACCATCTCACAATAAACAACATCAAAGTCACAAATCTTTAATATAAGCCTGCCTGTGAGTTAATTCTTTCGATCATCAAATCCCATTAATTGGCGAATTTTGCAGGCATTATCCTTTGTTGTCAAATTCTCCAGTAATAATAAAGCAACATCTATCGCTGTTGACGGATTCCATGAAGTTATCACATTATCGTCTATTACGATTGGCTGATGAATCACATTTACGCCAAATCCTTTTAGTGCCTCTCTTCGAATCACACTATTATATACTGTCCCGTTTTTATCCTTTAATACACCGCTCTTTCCTATTGGTAAGGCTCCAACACAAATTGATGCAATCATCTTATTATTTGACTTGAATGCCCTGATTAAATCTAAAAATTTTTCGTTGTAGGCATCATTGTAAAATCCATAAACTTCAAATCCTCCTGGAATTGCCAATGCATCAAATGATTCTATATCAATCTCATCAATCATGTAATCCACGATAAACCTTTGGTTGAACGAACTTTTTATTTCCTTTTTTAATCCACATGTAAATAATTCCGTTGTTTTATCGCCTTCAACAAGATTCCACCCGATAACATCAATAAAGACACTTGCTTCAAATGTCTCAAATCCATCTGCTAATAACAATAGTACTTTTTTCATTTTTTTAATTCTCATGTTTATTCAAAAACTCTTTTGTGACCGCTTCAAAAAATTGCGGATATTTATTATGTGCATCGTGAGGTGCAAACGGGATGTTGAAAAGCAACGATCCTTTTATTTTTGCAGCAAGTTCAACAGCACTTTCAAGAGGCAACGAATTATCATAGTTACCTCGGATGATCAGTGTCGGAACAGTAATATTTTCAACGCTTTCAAGTGGGTATCCGTCTTCGGTTTTGTCCGTCCACATCTCAATTACGCGTTCTACAGGCCGGTCAACACCGGGTTCGGGATTGTGCAGCTGATAATAATCAAATATAACTTTCCAAACTTCAGGATCCAGATCAGCTACCATTTCTGCCACAAGTTCTGCATCAGACAAACTCCACGTCGCACCGATAGTAACGATTGTCCGTAGTGGAATCCTGTTCGCCGCGGCAACCCGGTAGGCTACCACCCCGCCATCGCTAAAACCAATAATATGAATGTCTTTCAGTTGTAAATGATTTATAACAGCTTCAACATCGAGTTGTAATTGCCTGTATGTTAATTTGCAAGAACCCAAAGTTGATTCCCCGTGTCCCCGACTATCAATGCCTACGATATGGTAATCATTGGCAAACATTGGCAGTATCGAATTAAAATCTTCGATATTTCCAAAACCACCATGCAGAAAAAGCAAAGTCGGTTTTCCTACGTTTTCTATCTCTTCGTAGTATATATTTGCACCATCGACCTCAAGATATCCTCCTGTTTTGTGGTTGAACTCAATCGTTTGCGCGTTTGATGTAATTGTAAAAAGCGCGAGTGTAAGTACAATTAAAACAATTCTTTTCATTTTTAGCGTGTCAAAATATTTTGTTTCAAATCATCTGTTGCAACAATCGTTGCAAATTCTTCATTCAAACTGGCTAATGAAGTTCCATGCATTAATTCTGCTGAATAATTTTGTCCGTCTAAACCTTTATTATTAAATGTTGCAGTTGCGTCTGAAACCACAAAAGTATCATAGCCAAAATTATTTGCCATTCTTGCAGTTGTCGAAACACAATGGTCTGTCGTCAATCCAACTATAGGTAGTACTTTTGTCCTGTCCACCAGGACGAACACCTGAACGTGTGATCAAATTTCCAGAATCCCACTTATCAGCCCACCTGACGGCAAACCGCTTGTTAATTACTAGCGTTTATTGTTATATTATATTTTTCGTGTTCCGAAATAAAATCTTTTGTTATCAAACTACCGAAAGACGGGTTATTTACCTGTGAAAGGTCAATATCTATAAAACAGAGTGACTCTTCATTTCCGGCTTTAATCAACACTTTTCCATCCGGATTGACAATCTGGCTTTCGCCACGATAAGAATCAGGTTCGCCACCGAACATTTCCGTACCAATACGATTGCAACTGATATAGAAACATTGGTTTTCCAATGCCCTGATGGGTATAATCATAGGAGTAACCTTGCCTCCGAAACATGCTGAATGGCAAATGATATCCACCCCCTGAAATTTCAAACTCGAACTCAACGGAGCAAACCATGCATCAAAGCAAACAGTCAAACCTACGTTCGTCTCATTGCAGCTACAAGATACGGCTTTATTCCCTGCTTCGAAAGCTCGTTTTTCATAATCCGGCAAATGAATCTTCCTGTAAGAAGCAATCAGCCCTTCGGCTCCTACTAAAATCGAAGTATTATATAACTTTTCGTTATACAATTCAGGGATAGAACCGGTAATATATCCGCCACATTCTTTCATCAATCCAGTAAGAAATTTGACGGTATAACTATCTTCTAAATTTTCGGCAAAAGGCATTAATTCATCTCTTGATTCAAAAGCATATCCAATGGTAAACATTTCCGGCAATACCAGTAAATCAAAGGTTAAGTCTTTTATTTTCGAACGGATATAAGAGAGATTCGCCTCCCTGTCACGCCAAATGATATTGTATTGAAAAAATCCTACTTTCATAAAATCATTCATATTATTGTTTTATAAAGGGACAAATTTAATAAATATAACTCGTAGCACATTTTTGTAAAATTTGTATGATGAGCCATTGCTCATCGGTCAAATAACCCATAAACATTTTTTTTAGGATAATATGCGTAGGGAAATATTCAAACTTTCCCGACAACTATTTATCCGGATTAATAAAATGAAATTTGAAATTATGGAACTAATCAATTACAATCCTCTCAATCAATTTGGAGGAAGGAAGCTGGTTTAAATAGATTGTTAAGATTCGTCATATCAACGAATCAACTTAGTTCCCGCGATGTTTTTATTTGCAGACTAACATGATTGTACCCTTTCTATATATTTAAGGGTTAGTACTCAATTATCGAGGGTAAATATAATCATTTAATCAAAAACACAAATAAATATTTAATAAAAATAGAACTAACTTGTTCTCGATTGCTTCAACCGGATGGAAACGTATAATAATCGAATTAAAAATATAAAGATATTCATTTCGAACATAACAAAGTATACTTTATTAAAGGCTCATGCAGGGCATAAAACCTTTATCTACAACGCCCTATTTTTAATCCCCCGCACAAATTTCAATTATCAAACCCGTTGAATTGCGACCGCAATGCGGACGCAATTCAACGGGTTTCAAAATCCTTCAATTTTTTACGGTGATCCATGATTCCCGCTATCAAACCTTGCAAGAACCCTCTTAAAACAAGAAAACCTGCATCTCTGCGGGTTTATCTGGCGGGGAGAGAGGGAACTGAATCAATTTCTCCAAACAACTACTATTCAGCGCGTTAATTATTTCGATTTTATCAGGGGGTACAAGATAGGTTAAGCATTGAAAACACTTTTTCGGGCGATTTGTCCACCTTTGTCCTTATAGAACTTAGGTTCAAAATTACTATTTATTTTTGAATATACAACTATACTGTATATCAAATGTTTATCACCAGTGCAAGGTGCAAGCTTATCTATATAGATACTTGCACCTTGCACTGGGCTTTGACTTAGATCTTTATAAAATCAGCCTTAATAGCTGTGATTAGTTTTTCGTCAATTCCCAATTCCCTTGCATAATCCTCGAATTTGGCAACTGCATCTGCTACGGTATCTATTAAAGCCTTATAATCCTGTATATCGTTATTCTGCCCTACCGTTTCCAAATTCTCACGGGTAATATCTTCGTTCTTACCATTCACTGTCAATGAATGCCTGTTTGAATAAGCAGGTGCAGTCAGGTCTACGCTATATGTTAAATCGTATGCTGGGGATAAGCACCAAACTCCATCACGATTCATGCAAAATGAAAAGTTCTTGGAATGGTCGTCTACATTCCGGGCGATAACGTTAAACACCATCCGTAGGTATTGTTGCTTGTTATCTTCATAGGGAAGATTCAGTCGCCGGATTACAGCAAATATATCTTCGTAACTATCACTTGATGGGGACATGGCTGCCAAAGTTTGCGTATGTATCTTTTCGTTTCCTACACGGTCGAAACGCCGGGTAAGGAAATGGGTTACATTTTCGTAGGTGCGAAGTTCTGAAGGCATCATATTAATTCCAGCATTCAACGCCATCCGGTAATATACATATTCCAACTTGGCAAACGGATAAGCCGAATTATCATCATATTTCAGGATATAATGCTGAAAGCCTTCCGGTATTATCCCCTGACCGGAAATAACTTCACCCGTAGCATCATTCAATGCTACAATAGCTTTCGGGCGTTTACCTCCCGGCGAAGAACTTATCTTTACCAAATCCTGCCATAAAATAGAGTTTTCCTGATTTAAAATGGTTGCTTCCCTTTCATTTAATACCTGTTTGGCAAATTCATACAACCGTTGTACATCAACCGAAAAAGTGGCATTATCACCCAACTTTTGTGCTGGCTCATATTCCAATGCACCCATTGCCCGGCTTCCGATAAATGAAAGATGGTCAACAGGGCTTGTTTTCTTCGCTGGAATATTATTGTCCCGCAACCATGCCCTGAAAAGAGAATTACCCCATTTATCGGGTAACGAATCAGCAATCATAGACGGAAGTCCCTGATATAATTTATCCTTATCGCCTGTCCACGGCAGTTGTTTTTGGCTGCGTGGTGAGTTTACGGACATTGTTAATGGGGCTATATCCAAACCTTGCTCAAGAAAGGAAGGCTCGTATTCAAAAACAGCTACCCCCAGTTTCTTATCCCATGAGAGATAACCAACGTCCATCCCCCACAATTTGACCTTTACTGCATTTGTTTCCATATCCTATTTCTTACTTTGTTTCTTAAATACTTCCCGTGGGCTGACAGGCAGTTCGGGCAATAGTTTTTCAATCTCTTCCAAACTATCAATCGATCGAAGCAACTTAACGAACGAAGCCATTGTGATTCCGGTAGAAGAACCATTTTCAAAGGAACTTATAGTAAAAACACTCAAGCCGGATTTTTTCGCTACTTCTTTCTGTGTATATCCCATCCGTTTTCGGTAGTCGCTATATCGGTTACCCAGCTCTCGGATTATATCACTTCCTGATTTTTCGTATAATTCGCTGTACATATCTTTTAAATTCACTTTACAAATATAGATAAATCTACAATACAAGCATAATATTTCAATAAATATAGCTTTATCTACATTTATTGAAATATTATGCCGACATACAAGATATATTCAAAGAATTTGAAGTCATAGACGTAATTCCTACTACAGAGCAGCTAAAAACAGCATTCAACAACAGACAAAAGAAAAACACTCCGCAAGAACCCGAAGTAGAAACCCCAGTTGTTTCTTTTTGGGAGATGTTTGATGAGTTCGTTCGGGAATGTGGCGTACAGAACAATTGGACTGATGCCACATACGAAAAATTTGCAGCCACAAAGAAACATTTGGAAGATTTCGACATAAATTTGACACTTGAGATTCTGAATGAAAGCAAATTGACTGAATACGTAAACTTTCTTCGAGACACAAAAAATCTTCGCAATAGTACAATCGGAAAACAGATGGGCTTTCTCAAATGGTTTTTGCGTTGGAGTAAGAAGAAAGGATATAATAACAATTTCGCTTTTGAAACATTCAAGCCTAAACTTAAAACTCAAAAGAAAGTAATATTCCTCACATGGGCGGAACTCACCAAATTGAAAGAGTATCAGATACCGGAAGCCAAGAAATATCTCGATAGAGTGAGAGATGTATTTTTGTTCCAATGTTTCACAGGACTTCGGTATTCCGATGTATTCAACTTGAGAAGAAGTGATATAAAGGAAAATCATATTGAGATAACGACCGTAAAAACAGCAGATAGTCTGATTATTGAATTGAACAATCATAGCAAGGCGATTCTTGACAAATACAAAGATGTTCATTTCGAACATGACAAAGTCTTACCCGTTATCACCAATCAAAAGATGAACAATTATCTTAAAGAGTTGGCTGAATTGGCAGAAATAAACGAACCTGTTCGCGAAACTTACTATAAGGGGAATCAACGAATTGACGAAACTATGCCCAAATATGCATTATTAGGAACTCATGCGGGGCGCAGAACGTTTATTTGCAATGCACTTTCTTTGGGTATTCCCGCACAGGTGGTAATGAAATGGACAGGGCATAGCGATTACAAAGCGATGAAGCCCTATATAGATATTGCTGATGAGATTAAAGCCAATGTAATGGATAAATTCAACCAGTTGTGATTATTAATGAGTACCTTTGCCTAACACTTGTAATTATTCCGTCATCATGAATAAACCAGATAGAAATACTGAACGAAAAGAATTTGATAAATATATCCATGCTATTAGCGTAGAGATTCAGCAGGCACAGATTAAACTCGTTTCTGCCGCCAATATTCAAATGCTATTGCATTATTGGAAAGTTGGTCATTTCATCCTATTCAATCAGAAAAAATTAGGCTGGGGAAGTAAGTTTATCCAACAAACTTCGGAAGCTCTTCGGAAATTACATCCGGAAAAGAAAGGGTATTCACCGCGAAATCTCAAATACATGTGTCAGTTTGCCAGATTATATCCAACTGGAATAGTTGAAGAATTAATACGAGCAGATGAAGAATTAGAAAGCCCTACATTAGAAAAAGTTCTTTCTGTAACAGACACTTTGAATAAAATCCGATTTGGGCAGGAGGCTCCTGCCCAAATTCAATCAGCTAATAATTAGGACAATACAATTACGCAGGAAGTTTCTGCCCAAATTGAAGATGTAGGTAAAGCATTAGCAATGATAACCCGTTACCCGATTCCACAAATAGAGAATAGTTTCATGTGTTCTCCCATTTCCAAAATAAATTGGGCAAGCCATATGGCACTAATGGATAGCAAATTACCATTGGGCAGTAGATACTGGTATATGAAACAATCTGTTGAACATGGCTGGAGTAGTACAATCCTTAAAATACAAATTGAGAGCGATTTATTTCAACGTCAAATAGAAAAGGAGAAAGTAAATAACTTTACTGCAACATTACCAAAACCACAAAGCGATTTGGCTAATTACCTTTTAAAAGACCCGTATATATTCGATTTAGTAGGAACAAAAGAGCGTGCCGATGAAAGAGACATCGAAGAACAATTAGTCGGTCATGTTACGAAATACCTACTGGAAATGGGTAATAGCTTCGCCTTTGTTGCCAGACAAAAACATTTTCAAATTGGAGACAGCGATTTTTACGCTGACTTGATTCTATATAATATCAAGCTTCACGCATATGTCGTTGTGGAATTAAAGGCTACTCCATTCAAACCAGAGTATGCCGGACAACTTAATTTCTACATTAATGTTGTGGATGACAAGTTGAGGGGAGCGAATGACAATAAGACTATCGGACTATTGCTCTGTAAGGGAAAAGATGAAATAATGGCTCAATATGCTCTTTCCGGCTATAATCAGCCTATCGGCGTGAGCGACTATCAATTAAGCAAAGCGATACCAGAAGAATTAAAATCCGCTTTACCAACAATAGAAGAAGTTGAAGAAGAACTTACGCATCTATTGGAGAAAGAAGATGATAAATAGCTTTTAATTATGAAGAAACGAGTAATTCTGAAATATATAAAAGCAATTAACGAAGCTGATATTGACAAGTTATATTCGTTAATGACTCCAGAACATATTTTTATTGATGCCCATGACAACAGGGTTTTAGGTAAAGATGCCATGAAACAATCGTGGATTGGATATTTCAAAATGTTTCCGGACTATCTAATTGAGGTTGACGAAATCATAGAGGGAGATTCTTCATACGCCATTCTCGGATATGCCAGCAGAACATATAAAAACCTCAAAAATGAGAATAACAGCAATTATTACCGTGTTCCTGCCGCATGGAAAGCTATCGTTGAAGATAGTCTTATAAAACATTGGCAAGTTTATGCAGATAATGTTCATGTGATAGAAATCATAAAAAAGAATGAGACTCTTATCTGAGAATTAAAGCCAAACGAAATTCCCATACTTGAAGTAATGCTTTATGAAGCAATTTATCAACCGGATGAAAACAACTTGATTCCAAGGAGTGTACTCAAAATTCCCGAAGTTGAAGCCTATATAAAAGATTTTGGTTACCGAAAAGATGATTATTGCTTAGTTGCCGAATTAGATAACATGATTATTGGAGCGGTTTGGGTTAGAATCATATCTGGTGATATAAAGGGCTATGGGAATATAGATGAGAGTACACCGAAATTTGCTATTTTTCTATTTAAAGAGTACCGAAATCGAGGTATTGGTTCCCAGTTGATGTCTACAATGATAAAATATCTACGTGACAGCGGATATAAACAAACTTCTTTGAATGTGAAGAAAGAGAATTACGCTGTTAAACTCTACAAAAATATGGGATTTGAAGTTATTCGGGAGGATGATGAGGATTATTTAATGCTTTTAAAACTCAATTGATTCAATATGGAAAGAATGACTCTTAATGAGACAATTGCCAATCTATCTTCTTTGTATGAAGAACTTAATAATCGTTGGTTGAATGATACCTGTTCCGTAAGTGTTTATCAAGTTTCACGACAAAAAGAATATCGTGATTCTTACGAAAAATTGAAGAGCACGAATATTGAGAGTCTTGCTTTGAGAGTCATAACTGATTCCGTAAACGAAACAGTGTTAGGTCGATTAAGAAATCTGATTGCAGAAAATATCCGCATTTACGAAACTCGTCAAGATGATTTTAACCAATTTGATTTTGATAAACTCTATCCGCTTTGGGAAAGATATCTGTTTGATAATAAACGAGAACTTCTACTTAAAGATAAGGAAACAATCAAAGACTATCATTATCCAACAGAACAAGAACGGAAACTGTTACTTGAAGAAAATCAATTTGATTTGAATCAACTTGACAATGACCGGAACGAACTTTATCGAACAGAATCTTTATGTATTAGACAAAATTACTACTCTCTGATTTCTGACATAAGTTGTTCTTTTGGCAAAATCCTAGATAGTTACTTCCCAATCGAAAAAGAAAAGACTCCAAAAGAGATAAAGCCTGTAATAAACCCCGGACTGTATTTTGACATGAAGCGGGTTTCGGCAATCCACCATGAATGCAATAACATTCAATTCGAGAACCTAACGGAAGTCGATTTCTATGCTATCCTCAATTTACAGCCTACCAACGCCAAATTATCCATAAAATCAGGCGAAAAAACAAGGATGAGTTTCCTTATCCATAAATTATATGAATACCTGAAAACGGATAATAAGAAAGAGTGGCGCACTGCCATATTGGAAGTTGCCGGTATTGATGAGAAATATTATAATTCCAAATACAAAGAACCGGAATCCGAAATCTCCAGCCGTAAATCCGAGAGCTTTGCCCAACGTATCAACAGAATATTCGAATAATATCCCATGATACCACTTGATTACCACTTTTACCACCGAAAATAATTTTCATATCACCTGATTATCAGTGATATTCATTTTGCATTAACACCCAATTACCACCTGAATTGGGTTGTAGCTTTGTAGTGTTCGAACATTAACCGCCGAAGTACAAGGCATATGTTTAACACTTAAGTATTTTCAGTATGAATATCAATGAACTCAAAGAAAAGCCGCTTTGGCAAATGACTGGCGAAGAATTGCTCTGTTTATTACAAAGAGAGGGCGTAAAAGAACAGTCTGTAACACCTGTAATTGACACTTCTAAAAAGTATGTATATGGAATAGCGGGTATCGCTCGACTATTCGGGTGCAGTATACCGACTGCCAACCGTATCAAGCAAAGCGGGAAGATTGAAAAGGCGATTACGCAGATAGGGCGAAAAATCATTATTGATGCCGACCTTGCCCTTGAATTGGCAGGACGTAAAACGGGAGGACGCAAGTAATGGAAGCCCAAGAAAAAATTGCCATCCTATGGCAAACTTCTCGCCTTACACTTACAGGCGAATATGTAACAGCTCCCGAAATTCTTCGCGTACACGGCTCCCCCATCGGCACGTTGGGCAATTTCAGCGCATCTATCGGCAAAGCAAAAAGCAAGAAAACATTCAATGTATCGGCTATCGTAGCCGCTGCATTGAAGAACGGAACGGTTTTACAATATGATGCCGAATTACCCGAAAATAAGCAGAAAATACT
>JAITVY010000037.1 GCA_031285565.1 Tannerella sp.
TCGGTTGCACAAGTTGTAAACTGCAACTCGGATTATGGAAGAAACTGATTGCGACGGTAGACTCTATTTCCGGTGAAACCGTACCATTCCTTTTCTTTTTCCACCCGAAGGACAGTAGAGAAATTCAGCATATCTTTAAGCAGGAGCGATTTGATTTTCCGGTTTGTATTGACCTTAAAGACGAATTGAATAAACTGAATCTTTTTCCTTCGGATATGACTTTTCAAACTTTCCTGCTGGATAAGGATAATAAGGTAGCAGTAATCGGCAATCCGGTGCATAGCCTAGCGGTAAAGGATCTTTACCTGAAACAAATTACAGTGGGCAAACTTTCCGCCGATAACCAACCATTGAAAACAACAGCCGAAGCCGAACAGACGGAAATCAATCTCGGCAGTTTTGAGCAGTCGGAAAAGAAAACAGCGGTATTTACCATTAAAAATACGGGAAACAATCCGCTTGTCCTGGTGGATGCAGCAACTACCTGTGGTTGTGCTACTCCAACATTTGACAAGCATCCGGCTAAATCCGGTGAGATTTTGCTGGTGAAAGTGGACTATCAGGCTAAGGATAGCGGCTTTTTCAGTGAAATGATCACGGTAAAGTCGAATACGGATAAGTGGATTAAGTTGATAATTAAAGGACAGGTGCTCTGAAAAGAGAAAAAGGGAGAGTTGCTCTACGTCCACAAAAACAGAAAAGCAACCTCCCCCGGCCTGTCTTCCTAAAAAAAGTAAGGAGGTGATTGGACAAAAGTAAAAGAAAAAAACTGAAAAACAGAAAGCAAAAAACAGGCAAGTGCTTGGATTTTGCCAAATATGGAATTAAATTATTTTTTTACAAACAAACAATTAAGATTAAATAACATGAAAAAAAATGTTGTGGAATTCACATTATTAGTAGCTATTGTCGTAGCTGCCGGCTGGAATGTCAGCCAAAATAAAAGTGAGGCTGAGCTTTCAGAGTTTGCGATAGAAAATATTGAAGCACTTGCAAGTGGAGAAGGTGAAGTTGTTGTTACATGCAATCAACGTCCTGAAGGAGAAGGTCGTTGTTGGACTCTTGACAGAATATCTCCACTTCTTGTGATTACTTGCTATCGAGTTGATGATCCAAGTAGCAGATGTGTGGAGTTCTGGTAGAATTATACTTATTGTCGTACTTAGGCTATCTGATCTTACAGGTCAGATAGCCTATAAATACTTAATAATTTGATTATGAAATATTCTATTAACATGATAACATTATTGCTTGTCACATTGGTATCATGTTCAAATAAAGAAAACAGAGAAACTGTATCGGGAATCCTCGTAGACCTCTCACAGCCTCGCGAAATAGAATTATATGATTTATTTGAAAAGGTAGAAGTTATAATTCCCGAGCTAAAAGACAGTGCCTACATCAAAGAAATAAACCGGGTATTTTTCACGGATCAGATGATTTGCATATATGATCATTTTTATCTGGGGAGAGTACTTTTGTTTGATAATTCCGGTAAGTTTATTCGTCAGATAGGAACTTTGGGAGAAGGGCCGGATGAATATTCCGATATTGCTGATGTAAGGATAAACATAGACAGTAAAACCATTTGGCTGCTATCGGCGATAGACTACAAATTTTTTGTTTATAACTACCAAGGGGATTTATTGGAAATAATCCGGCTACCAAGATATAACAGAGCTTACAAAAGTTTCACATTTTTAAATAAAGATTCCATTGCTTTTTGGAATGCAGACAATCCATACAAATTGAAATATTATTCTTTAAGTACGAATACAGTCTTTCGGGAAGAATTTGAAGAACCAGACAGAGATATATTTTGCAGCTATGAATTTCAAATCGACAAAGCCTTGTGCCGGGGAATGACGAATACAATTTACAGCTTGAAAAAGGGTCGTATGGAGCCCTTATACACCTGGGATTTCGGCAGATTGAACAATGATCTTTCCGATATTGATTATCCGGATTATAACAACAGAGAAGAAATCATGAGGTTTGCCAAAGATGCATATTCATCCCGTATCATTAACTATCTCATGTTTAATCATGGGATGAACGATCAATATATTTACACACAATTATGGCGGAAAGATATTTCTTATAATCTCTTTTACAATCGCAAGACGGAAGAGTCCTTTTTCTTTGAGAAAACAATGGAAGGAGCAACGATGTGGCCGATTTACTGGACAGCCGACTTTGTTATCGGCCTGGCATTACCGTCTTTGGAAGCTGTTTTACCCGAAGCGTTGATCACGGAAGAAATCCGGGAAAAGTTGAATCAACTGAATGAAGAAAGTAATCCGATTTTGATCAAATATACTTTTAAGAAGTAATTCTACAAAAAAGCGTGTATTATGAAACGCACATTAAAGAATATGGCTGTTGCCACCGATAAATATAAAACCCTTCTATGGCTTCCTCTTTTAATTGTTACAGGTTGTTCGCAGCACTCTGTTCCTTTGGATTTGGCTTTAAATATGGCCGGCGAAAACCGTCCGGAGTTGGAAAAGGTTTTGGCTTATTACAGTTCACCGGAAGATTCATTGAAATACCGGGCAGCGTGTTTTTTGATAGAAAATATGCCTTACCATTTCTCCAAAATTGAAAACTATCAATCTTCCGACGGCGAGATATACCGACCGGACATTAGCCGTTTTTCATCGCCCGAAGAAGTCGAGGCGCATTGTGATTCACTTATTCTTCTGTGATTTTTAGCCGGTAGCCTTTCCTGTTGAGGTTTTCAATTTTTAGTTCGTGAACAGGCTTGATGGTTTTTCGGGTTCGTCTGATTAATTGCGTACAAGAGCTATTATTATTATTATTCGATACCGGCCAGAATAACACCTCGATTTGTTCATTGCTCAGATAATAATCGGGAGCTTCCATAAAAGCGGTAAATAATCTGGCCACTTGTCCGGGAAGGGATATTACCTGATCATTACAATGGATTTCCAATTTTACCGAATCAAAATAAACCGCCCGGCAGATTTGTAGCAAAAGTTCTTCACCCTGTGCTGTTTTTATCTCTGAGACAGGAATATAAGCCACTTTTCTTTCAGATTTTCTGCAAAGGAATACAATCGAAACAGAAAGAATAGCCAGCCATAAAACCGTAAGCAAAACAAATGGTATTGGTTCCTGTCGAAGGATAGAGAGAAAAGACATCTTATAAAAAAGCTGTACTCCGATTTCATCATTCAATCCTAACGGTATAAGGCCTGCTGACGTTTCGTGATATACTGAATTACCTGGCTTACTGTCTTCTATCTCCTTAGTCAGGTTATTCACATAACGGATTCCAATACCGGCATAGATATTTTGCAGGTGTAATTTTTCTGTTAACAGAGAATCGATGACCATGGCTTTCATTGGATATCCACACAACATTAAAGCGGTTTGGATAGCATGGCTTTGTCTTTCCAGTATTGGTTTAACGTAATGTTCCGGATTCTTTTTGATACAGGAAACAGAATCTTCTGTTTGAAGGCTGATAATTCCCGGATTCATGGTTTCATTTGGCCGTACATTTGAAAACAAAAAGGGCAGGCCGGACTTTTCCAGTCGCATTTCCTCCTCGTAACGAAGGACATTGTAAAAGAAATCTTGTATGGGCATAATGGTTTTTTCCATAGTTTTCAGATAAATCAGATAACATCCGAAGCCAAAAGATAAGGTTATGGCGAACAATAAGAACAAAGCAATCATTTCCTTTTTCATAATTATGCCGCTAATTTTTGGGGCAAAAATAAGAAAATCAGTGAAATTTTGATGAAAATTGGATGAAATACCAGAATTTCATTCTTATTTCATCGATTTTTTTTTGCCGCTTGTCTGAGCTACTTTATTTTTGCGCCAAACAAAATAAGTATATGAAGAAGATTTTATTTGCATTTTGCATTGCAGTTCTTTGTTGCCTGTGTTTTAAGAAGTCCAGTGCTAAAGAGCAGCATGAAGTTAGCGATTTGACTCTCGCCAATATCGAAAGCCTGACACAAAATGAAGGCACTTTAGGCATACTTTG
>JAITVY010000040.1 GCA_031285565.1 Tannerella sp.
CACCTTCCTTCAGATTCCATCTCGCAATGGACACCCTTGGCTTTGGCTAAACACTTCCCACTATCAGGGTGTGTCAGGGACTTACACCCATTAGAATATACACATGCTGGGCGAACAAAGACACAGCCTTCAGGAGAATCTCCTGAAGGCTGGCTTAATAAGAATCATTGTCCGGTTAAAAGAAGACCGAATCTCCTTTTACCTATTTCCTATTTGATTATCACTTTATGTATTGAGCCGTCTTTCAACGTTACGATATATACACCACGTTCCATTGGGATGGATGTACTTCCTTCCGACAACTCTATCCGTTTCACCAACTGTCCGGCTATTGAATAGATGCTGGCAATATCTTCTTTTTCAACTTTAATATAAATTGTATTGCCATGAGACCAGACTGCTGTTCCATCAACGATTTCAATATTGTCTGTTGCAAAATCCGGGCCGAATGTTAATTCGATATTTTCAAATATGTGATAGATTACATATTCATATTCGCCGTTTGCATTTTTCGTACCAGTCAGTTCTTCTGGTACTCCGTCAACCATACGGTTTGTTGTTACTTTTAATGGTTGCTCCGTATCATATTTGACTGTGAATTTGTAGTTTCCTTGTGAAGGAATATAATATGCTCCGTATTCTGCCGGAGAGATCATGGTTACACCCGGAGTTTCAGGGAAATAAACTTCCCGTAATATTTGAGGAGTAGAATTTTCACCCACACACAGGTAAACCACACCTGGAGTCTCTGTATTTAATGATAATGTAACTCCGTCAATCTTTTTAGTCCCTAACTGTAGGTTATTCAGATGAGAATCGCCATTTGAAACCATTTTGTAACGGATGATCGGGTAACAACCGGGTTCGTAATTCTGACAGTCACGTTTCTCTACATAGATATTTATCGAACCATACATGGTTAAATCATCTACTTCAATACAATCCGTCACTTCACCTTCAAAACCAGCCACATCACCTATTGTATAATGAATCTCAGCACCTTTATCCAAACGCAGGTCCTGCATCGACAGTGTTCCGGCTCTTTGCTCATAACAACGTCCTTCCTTGCCTAAGGATGCATAACCGGGCGCCAATTTAGCTTCAATCTCTACATGTACATCGGCATGGATCGTACCGAATCCTCCCAATGTTGAACTTGTTATCACACTCAATGAGGGGTCTTGCAACCATAACTGACTGTAAAGTGTACCACTGCATGTCGGGCTAATCGGCTCCATATGTAAATGGCGTGCATAAATACCGGCATAGTCTTTAGATTCCATCTGAGCTTCCGAAATCAACTCAAAATGACCGTCACGTGTATGGTCAGCCGTTTTAAACAGTTCTACATGATTACGAACTTTGAAGGTATCCGTATAGAATTTAGCATTGATTACAGGATTTCCTTTCACATGGTCGAAACTGTCGGTCAGAAATGAAAGAACTGTATGGTCTGCCACCAATGTATGCAGACGTGGTATGTGAGCTCCATTACGGAATGTCACAAAGATACTATCCAATGCTGTTCCTTGAGCCACCGAACCGGTTGTCTTAGTATGCGTATGGCAAGATGGACATACAGAAGCATCTTCTGTATACGGAGGAGTGAAACGCTGATGGCCGAACTTAAATACCGGTATATTACGGTATAAATTACTCCATGTGCTGAAGTTTGCCAGTGTACCATCAATAACAAGGCTGTCATGACAGATCAGACTGTCGGTCTGGATCATGATCGACGTTTTACTCCCTTTGTTCTGAGTGGTATTCAGTTCCAGTGTTCCATATGTATCCAATACCGGAGAACCTATATATACGCGTTGGTTTTCTGGATACAAATGAGCATCGGCATGAAACGTTACGCGGGCTGTCTGATGCAAAAACGCATCTGTACAATCATCAGCATCACAATCGCGGCCGCATTTGCCCAACGCGTCAAAGTCGGTTTTCGTCCAGTTGTTTTTATTTCCCTGGCTCTTGATATATAAACCGTAACCGGCTACCGATTCGCCATGTAAGGTATTATAGGTAGGTACTGCACCCATACCCGAGCCATTTCCACCTGTATAGATCATATTCTTATAGATATCAATTAAGTCGGAAGCTACGATACCCATACCTCCCACGCCATTCTGAGCCTTAAAGTCTAGAATCAGATCGCGCGCTTTATTTTCCATAGTATCTGCATCACAATGGTAAGAAGTTCCACAAGTTGTTCCATTGTAGCCTTTGTTCTCACTTAAGAACGGGTCTATTTGTGTGCCGATATTCTTCAGTCCACCGTATTGCAGCTTGATATTGTTATCGGCTCCAATGAAGATACTTCCTTTCGTTGAGCCGGACAAACGTTGTTGCAAGTCTTGCAGGTATACATTGTTCTGCTGCTCTGTACAACCACAAATACCGGTATTCTGTTTATTGGCGTCTTCACTGCTGGCCAGAAACAATACATTACTTTGCAGGTTATCGATATTGGTTTGTCCGCGCATATCGATATCACCGCTGCGCGTCAGGAAGAATGCATTAGCCGCATCGTTCTGGAAGTCAAGATAGGTTCCCTGGTTCATAATGATATTTCCACGAAGACCGGCATCAACCAACAGGTTTCCCTTATTGGCGCGATAGATCAGGCTGGTATCGGCAACAACCAATGCTGCTGCTGTTCCGTGTTCTTCAAGTAGACCTCCATAACTGCTAAAATCAACGTCTTCTCCACAACGGCCTACTCCACCGATAATACCGGCATGTTCGTATAGTCCCATAGATCCGTTTCCTCTTTCCCGTTCATGAAGCATTCCGGTTACCCAGGCGCTGCTACAATAATATTCATTCGAAAACGGGATCGTAATATTAGTTTCATGTGCATTGCCTTGCGTCATCTCTGCATGGATGCGGGTAAAATAGATATTTCCACCACCGAACTGGCTGGTATTTGCCTGATCGTCATAACCGGCCAGAATATTTAAAGTTCCTGATATCCCGGTTCCATTATAGGAGAAGATATTTCCATTTCCGGTTAGCCCATTCTGTGTGGGATAAGCATCTGATCCACTATAAATTGGAACATTAGCACTGTAACCTAAATAGAGATCACCCATGCGGGATATAATATTGGTTGTATCTTCATCATTCAGATTGGTACTGGTTAATGACGCCGTACGGATATTATTGGCTGCAATGATATTCGTTTGGGTAGTTTCTGATGCGGCACGGAGTAACGTTACAGCATCGTTGAAATATATATTTCCGGATTTGGAGAAACGGTTTCCGGTTCCATTTCCGGCACAGACATCTGTTTTGCTATCAGTTTCTGCCCAGATTGTTACCAGGCCATGACCAACGCCTCCTATATTATCGTTTGATATGTCAAGTTTCTGAGTAGAGATATTTCCTCCATCGGATAATAAATAGATATTATTACCATAGGCTGTTGCATCCCAGACTCCATCTCCCCGTAAACGCATATCACTCAATGCCTGGATTTGCAAAGCACCGGCTCCATCTCCCGCAAATGCATTGTTTACAGAATCAACCGAAGTGGTATGGAATAATAAGTCGGCATTACAATTACTTCCGCCATTATTACCAAAGTTTACAATATAGAGTGTATCGTCCGAATTAATTTGTAACGAAGGAGTTCCACCTCTGGTATCTCCGAAGTACATCGGGAAGTTAGCACTGATATTACAGCCTTCATAGTTTTTCAACATCCCATTACCATACACATGGAAATGGGTTTTTCCAGCCGTTGTAGTTCCAACTTCAATCACCCCTTTATTTCCATAGGCAAATGTTGTAGCACTGTCTGTATGGATTTCAGCCATATTACCTGTATGCTGATAATCACCATTCACTCCAAAAACTGAAGATAAAGTACTGATATATGGCGCATTTGTGGTTACTGTTGTATATTGAGGATTGCTGAAGCTTTTCATTGTCTGACCAATACCCTGGGCTGATGATCCGACATATAAATAAATATCAGGATCCGGATCCGGAAACTCAGTAGCGATATAGTAAGCTGCACGGGTCATATCCGAATCTCTTTCGTGGGTCATATTTGCCTTAAAATTACCAGTCGTACGCAACGTTACGCGATCTGCAACAGGCAATGTAATGATTGCATTGGTTTCTGCCATAGTCGTTATATCACCGGCTGCCGCCTGAGTAGGTGTTGCAGTTGTGTTATCCGATACACTTCCTTCAACACATACACGGGCACCTTCCAATAGCTGAACCGCAGCATCCAGAAAGCCATCGCCCACTTGAGGCATAAGATGTGTAAAATCCGGTATCCGGGTAACCAGGATTTCTATTTTATCGCGTCCTGCTGTTATATCACTGGCTTCTTGCGCATTTCCTACATAATGACAACAATCCCACGCATGCCTACTACTCCAATCCTGCGTATCGTAATAAAGTCCTGCAGATGGTCCGGAGGCAAAAGGCCTGATTTCATGCTGTTGATAAAACCAGTTCACATCCGAGAATTCAATCCGGTTAAAGGTATTTGAACCCGCTATGGCTACTGTAGTAGGGCGTTTATAACGATTTGCACCTGTAGGAGCAGGTGCTGTTCCTACAGATGCTGCAGTAGCTGTAACATCACTGATCAGTTTATTACCTGCATACTGGAACAACCATATACCATCATCCTGAAGAGTCGGGAAATTATTCGGAGTCGGAGTATGAGATACATAGCCCCCTGTAGATGTATAAGGGGTTTCATACATCGCTTTATTATACGTATATACGCCTGTTGTTCCATTCCCCACACCTGAATGTTGAACCATATACAAGGTTACCTCATTAAGCGTTTCCATAGTTGCATAACCCATTACACCATCCAGATCACCTAAATTCCCTCCCTGTGAGGATAAACTTGCTGTAGCCTGCATTGTAGTTGGCGTTCCCATATAACCATTGGCTAAAACGACTACGTCGCCGGCCTGTACCTGATGCTGTCCGGCTAAGCCGGCTGAAATCTGCGAATTTAAAGTACTGTTAGGTATCGTCAATAAGCCGTCTGCAATAATCGTTGCTTTTGATTCAGACGGATAGAATGTTGTCGAAGTACCACAAGCCGTAATCCAGACATTAATATCCAGCCATCCGGAAGCATATCCTCCGGCATTATACGTATTTATCACAATATTCTGGGATTGTGTACTACCAATCCTGAGTGCCGGCAGGTTGGCTAATGCCAGTCCTCCGGATGCTTTTGAAGGAAATGTTACCTTATTGGTTGAAACGGTAGAAGATTCACCTGCCCCGAATTCATTATTTACATTTTCATATCCGGTTGTATTTGCGTAATATTGTTCTATCGGATCATACCACAGACCGATTGTGTCACAATTGGGATATAAAGGATTAGCAGGAGAAACTGTACCTAAAGTTCCGCGTCTTGGAGCAACATTTCCGGATTGCTGCAGGAAAAAGCTCCTGAGTGTTTCCGAACGTTTTACTACTGGTAAAGATAGCGTCATATCCCGTTCAAAAGCTTCTGCGCTAGAATCACCACAACAAGCATCCCCACATGCTTCTCCATGAATATGTTCCTGATATTCGGGCAACAACATTCCTTTGCCTTGTTGTCCCCAAACCGTACTACTCCCCAGCAAAAATGCCAACGAGACGATTAATAAAGTAAGTTTTTTCCTCATATTTTTTTAATTAAATGAATATATCTGTAATTATCTATTCTATGGAAGTAGTTTCAACGATGTTTCCGGGATAAGCTACCGGGATAGCATTATCATCAATAATTGTAACATAAACATCTGGAATATCTGTTTGTGGAAGGACAATACTTATCGAGGACAATGCAGAAACCACCCCAATAAGTGTTTTTGTTTTCATATTTACTAGTTTAAAATGAGAATTTTGCTCCATCTGACTTCACAATATACCTAACACCTCATTTTGGCATTAATACGTGAATGTAACATAATAAAAGTAAAAAGGTTTACACCGGCACAAATTCAGACTTCATTTTGAGGTAAAAAATAGTGCTGAAAAGGCAGATCCAATAAGGCTTTAAAAAAAATGAGGTTTAAATAAAAAAAACATCCCACCTTCACAGGCAGGATGCATCATAGTACTTAAATAATATAAGTTACAAATCTATTTGTCCATGAAAAAGTATCTTGCGATCATGTATTACTTATTCATCCCCTTTACCAATGACCGATAAAGAACCACTGCCGTTTCCATCTTCTGAAAATGAATAAGAAACTGAACCAAAACGATAAAACAAATTATTAACTCTGCCATTTGAGCGGTTTTCAATCTCCTGATCAGCCATATCTTTATCTTTATTAAAAGCTGCAAGTATTTCTTTTACCAATACTTCGTTATTACTGAAACTAATACTCGTGATTACTTTAGAAACCTTTCTTGTTGTTTTATCTTTGTTTCGCACAATATTTACATTCACATTTTCCATGTTTTCACACTTCTTCACCAGCGCTTTTAATGTTTCCTGTGCAGATAAATCCATGGAAAAGCAACCTGCAACCAACAGGACTAATACTACAATTAACTGACTTGTTTTCATAATGATTTTTATTTATATATTAAATTCATAATTCATAATTCATAATTCATAATTCTTTCCACTTCTTTCCGTATGTTTTCATCCTGGAAGTGCTCTAAAATCTCATTCTTTTGCAATTGAATTTGCTCTTCAATTGATTGCGAATAATTTTCTTTTTCCATTAAACTAACAACTATACCTTCCATTTTTTCTTCCTGTTGTAGTACTCGTTGAACTGTAGCTTCCAATTCAGGACGAATAATTTTCGGATCAGTTATCCGTACACCATTACGCACGATATAACTTCCTTCATACGGATCAAACGGTTTCTGCATGTATAGCTGACCTAATAAAACCAATGCCAGCAATGCAGCAGCTATACCTGTCCACAATATCCATTTCGACTTGCGGATCCGGCGAACAGGAACTACTTCTTCAGTAAATTCGTTTTTCAAACCGGACTCAAAATAAGTAAAAGCCGATTTATATGGAAGTAAGTGCTCCGGCACGTCTTCTCCGGCAAAGAACCGGTATAAAAACTGCTCTTCAGTATTCGACGTTTCTCCTTCAAAAAAACGTTCCAACAATTCTTCTATATATTTATTTTTATCTGTCATTTTGCACTCATTACTTAAAATGTTCTCTCACCTTTTTCCGGGCGCGCGAAAGATTCATCCGTATTGCTTCCGGGTTACTACCCGTTAACTCTGCGATCTCCTCTACTTCAAAACCATCTACATGCTTCATTCGAAGGATGGTTTGCTGCAAACTGGGAAGTGTGTCAATAATCCGCATTACATGCGATACCTGATCTTTTTCTTCCAACTTAATATCGGGTGTAAGCTCCTGACTTGCCAATGTTAAAGGATATGATTCTTTTTGCTTACAGAGTTGTTCTTTCAGTCTGTTCAAACAAAGACGTTTCGTTATTTGCACCGATAAAGCAGGAATACTGTTATATGTATTCAATTCATTACGCATATACCATAGTTTCAGGTATACTTCCTGAATAATATCTTCTGCATCAGCCGTATCGTCCAACATTCGTTGTGCGTAAAAAAGTAACTGCCCTCGCAAAGGTACCACCTCTTGTTTAAATTGTTCCTGTCCCATTACTATATTAATGACAATCGAGATACCCAAAACGTAACATCAAAATTAATAAAAAACAATTATTCATTTACAGAATACATTATCTTTGCATACATAGTAAAAAATAACGAATATAATTAATCTAAAAATGAAAAATCTATTTCTTCTTATTACAAGCCTGTTTATGTTAACAGTATCATGCACCATGAATACAAAGAAAACTTCAGATGAAACAAGCGAAGTAAAACTTATAACGCTTGATCCCGGACATTTTCATGCCGCTTTAGTTCAAAAAACGTCTTATCCCGACGTTAGTAAAGACGTGTATGTATATGCACCCGGAGGAGCCGATTTGGATGAACACCTGAAAAGAATAGAGGGTTACAATACCAGAGCTGAAAATCCGACGGATTGGAATGAAATAATATATACCGGTCCCGACTTTCTGGATAAGATGTTACAGGAAAAGAAAGGGAATGTGATGGTTACGGCCGGTAATAATGGTAAGAAAACAGACTATATAAAAAGTACGCTTTCGGCTGGAATAAATGTTCTAGCAGACAAGCCTATGGCTATTAATGTATCTGACTTCGAGAAACTGAAAGAATGCTTTCAAATTGCAGAACAGAAAAACATGTTATTGTATGATATCATGACTGAGCGCTTCGAAATCACAACAATGTTACAGAAAGAGTTTTCAATGATTCCGGCTGTATATGGCGAGCAACAGAAAGGTTCTGTCGACGATCCCGGTATTGTAAAAGAAAGTGTCCACCATTTTTTCAAAACCGTTTCAGGCAACCCGCTTATTCGTCCGTCCTGGTTTTTCGATGTAAATCAACAGGGAGAAGGTATTGTTGACGTTACAACCCATTTAGTCGATTTAGTGCAATGGGAATGTTTTCCCGGACAGATTATCAATTATCAGACAGATATCGAGCTTCTGGATGCTAATCACTGGTCAACAGCAATGTCATCTGCCCAGTTTAAGGAAGTAACAGGCTTCGATTCATATCCTGATTTTCTCAGAAAAGATATTTCCGGAGATACACTATATGTATATGCAAACGGTGATATCTATTATAAAATTCGTGGAGTTCATGCCAAGGTTTCCGTTATATGGAATTATACATTTCCCGAAGGAGGAGGTGATACACACTATTCCATCATGAAAGGAACAAATGCAAACCTGGTTATTGAACAAGGCAAGGAACAGAACTACAGACCCGTATTATATATTAAAACTGTAGTTGCTGATCCGGACAGCTACGAAAATGAGTTGCAAAACTCATTGAAAATCATCACAGACAAATATCCGGGTATCAGCCTGAAAAAGCTGGAGCGTGATAAATGGGAAGTTGTCGTTCCCGACAAATATCATAACGGACACGAAGCGCATTTCGGACAGGTAACGGAAAACTTTTTAAAATACCTGAAAGAAGGTACGCTTCCGGAGTGGGAAGTACCTAATATGATTGCTAAATATTATGTAACAACACATGCTCTGGAAATAGCAAAGCAAAAAGAAAAATAAATATATCCCATAGATATTCAAACTTGCAGGTTTGAATATCTATGGGCTTCTTATGTATAACTGAAAAAGATTTATTTCAGGGTAATTGCCGGAAGTTCAGAAAGAAAAATCTACTCCTGCCGCAAAAACTTTATTCGTTCGCGAAAACACATCCTTCCCCGGAAGATAAACAGCAGGATTGGAGCCTGCAACGCTTGTATAGTGGTCTTTTTCTATTGTCCAATCAGAATAGGTTGTCCAGAAATAACCGATATTTATGGTAACATTTTTTGAGACATTAACCGCCCCGCCAAAACCTACAGAGTAAGAATGCAAAGAATAGTTCAAATCTTTCTGGTAATCATCAGTAACTCCGGTTCGCGTAAATTGTACTCCGCCACTGACCAGAAACATCTTATTAATACGATATTCCACACCGGCCAGATATTCATTAATCCCACCATCAATAAACTGTTGTTTATCATCAGCCATATCGGCATCCGAATCAAAGAAATGATGATATCCGACACTTGCCATCAATTGAGGTGTTATTTGATAAGATGCCCCAATCGTAAACAGGGCCGGAATATCATGAGGGGTATTTACACCATTCTTAAATTGTTCCAGGCCTCCATCCTTTCCGTCAACCGTTTTGCTTTCAAGATTCAGACTTGTCCTGAACTCATATTTCATTCCGACATTCAGGTTTTTATAACTAAACAACCACACGCCTAAAGAGGCGGTGGGTTACTGTAACGGACTAAAAGTCCTGTTAAGGCTAAAGCCATCTTAAGGAAAAGACTATAAGTCATCTTAAGAACCAATACGA
>JAITVY010000076.1 GCA_031285565.1 Tannerella sp.
TTTCCCGACTTCGATTGCCCACGGTATTGATATACGGACTACTGCTTCCGGCCTGTCTGAAGTTACATTCTACGATGCTGCCGACAATGGTAAAACAAACTATAAATATGAATTGATGAATTGGCCGGAAGAAGCCAAACAAGCTGTTATGGAAGCCATGGTTATTACTGAAAACACATTACAGATAAAACATACCATGCATGTTGCTTTTATCTGGACTCCCGACTTGGATAATAAAAGGTATCTTGCTGTAACTCATAGTTCTTATGTTAATATAAAAGGATTCTCCGGATTCGGGGTAGACCTGTATGAAGACTATAAATATCCTGCAGAGCTTATTCATCAGTTGGTTGGTAACCCGGTCTATGATGATATCAATATTGTAATTGCATTCAATTCGGTTAAAAATTGGTGCTACTCTTCCTCAAAAAAACCGGCTGTATACCAACAGGACCTGATCACTGTAACATTACACGAATTGTCTCACGGGTTTGGCATAAACAGCAGCTTCAATAAAAACGACGAGAAAATGCCTTATATCTTTGATAAATATATCTGTAACGAAAGGGGCGAGCAAATAACAGATGATCTTTACGCGGCAACAAAGGCGAATATCGCAAGCGAACTGACTGACACTGATTTATATTACTGTGGCGCTCTGGGCAAAAAGTCAAACGGCGACCAACCGATCCGGCTGCATATGCCTTCTACTTTATCTTCAGCAAGCATCTGTCATTTCGATATGATATATGAAAATGATGAAAGGGGCCGTCTTCTTATCACCGGGACAACTTATGGTGTCAGTACACGCTTTTTCGGAAATTTCGCTTTAGGTATCTTCCAGGATCTAGGTTGGAAACTTCATAAAAAAACTCGTTCAGACTTTTTTTCAGGCCTGAAATCAATAACTACAGCCAACGAAGATATCGAACAAAATAATATTTCCATCTCTACGGGAAAAGGATCAATACAAATTGATTTGAATACTTTCGACCAACAGCAGATCGCGATCTACACCGTTTCCGGACACCTGGTGCGCAATGAAGTGATAAGCGGTTTCGCATCTTACAATGTTCCGTCCAATCAGATCTACATCATACGCATCGGCAATAAAACAAAGAAAGTAATGGTGAATTAATGCGGTTAATTTTACTTGATCCGCAAACCTTTTCCTTAATGAGGATAGAGTTTAATATATAACCTAAACATTTTTTACCCGCCTAACTCGTTTTTTTCTTTCCGGTCAAAATTAGTTATCATTGAGTTATAAGACGGTATGCAAATTTACGCAAACCACTGAATAATAATCGTATATCAAAGTTTTTCCGCTCTACTTCAAGTAACGAGGTGGGAAGATATCTCTTGCTTTACTCTGCTTAAATATGGCTTTTCATAGGTAGCCATATAAAGCAAAACAGAGCGTAATGAACGCCCTGTCAGCTAATTCGCTACGCTCTGCTTATTCCTGCTTTTTTGTTGGAAGTTTATTTTAATTTAATATATATGCGATAAGTGCTCCGATAAGTAAAACAACGAGAAGGGTGATCAGACCATTGATCCTCTCCTGAGTTTTGCCGGTTGTAAGATCTGTAAAACTTTTTTTTACTCCTCAAAACTTTGAAAAGCAGATAGCGTATGCCTCCTCCGACAAACATTGCAACAATTTCTTCCATATTCTATTTTTTTATTTTATCTGATTGGGTAAATAATATTGCGGGGTGATTTTCTTTATCGAAACAGGCTCTTTTTATCAAAATATAAAGTGTCGATAGTCGCGTTTTTAGTCGTTAGTATTATTGTTTCTATAGCATCATAAGTTCTGTTATAGATAAGTTCTGTGAATTTGTAATCATTTATCCCATCCATGTCGAAATCGGTAAGCTCGATTTCGGGTGAAGTAATGCGTAAATCTATTGGATTGAATTTGTTGTCGTGGTAGTGGTACAATTCGGATAGACCCAAGTAAAAAGAGCCTTCGATAAATTCCTCCTTCCGGTTGTCATAAAACAGGGTCACACCGATAGCCCACCCAACCATTGGAAAAGATTCTAAAAGCACCAGGTACACTGTATTCGATTCGTTCTGTAAGCAAATGGTATTTATGTAAAGATCCATATACGAGTAGGGAGAAAGTGAATCAATCTCATCTGCAAAATTCTTAATCGTCATATCGATTCTTGAAGAAACATTATCACTTAAGTGAATCTCTTTACTTTTGTCGCTGAGATCAATTTCGCCTAAATACAGTGGGAATTCCGCACTGATTGCGGTTAATGAGACTTCGTTGGTCGTTTGTTCGGATTGCTTGTTAGAACAACCCAATAAGACAATTAATAATGATAGAATAGTTGTTGTTCTCATTTTCTGAACGAACTTATTTAATCCTTGCATTCAATTGATCAATCATCGCTTCTTCCCATTTATAAGTATCTTCAAATGTAGGGAAACCTTTTCCTTCTGTTGTTGAGTAAATACTATCCAGGATTTCTTTGGTATGTTTTAATCCAAACAAATTGCCGATATGTAAAATATCTTCATCGCTTATATCGTTCTCCCACCAACGTAAAACTTCATTGACAAATATACCATCCCAGGTCAAACATTCTTCCTTCTCTATGATCTTATCTTCAATATCATAGACAATAAAACCCTTTAATTTTGAATCATATGCAAATACAGTCGAATGAAGATATGCAAGAATCGGTTTATATCTGTCGATCAGATATTCGTCCTGTTGTTTTTTAGTCAGTTCCAATATCGCATAAGGAATAGCATAATCTTCATGCAATTCATACTCCATTGCTTCATCGTTGTATGTTTCATTGAAGAAGTCTAAAACTACTGCAGGTAATTTCAAATCAAGAATAAGTTTGCGGATTTCAGATTCAGTTACACGCTCCTTGTCGTTTTCCAGTTCAATACGCCTATTTTCAGCCCATTCTTTTTGTTTCTTTTCTATTTCATCAAGTTGTTTCTTTGTAAGAGGCTTCTTTTTTCCGGGGCTAATGATAAATGTAACAAACGTAATAAAAGCAACTCCGATTAAAACAACTAAAAAATAGTCCAATTGATTGTCCATAAAACTTACCAATTTTAAGAATAGAATCAGGATACCAAATAAATTGTCAGCCATATAATAAGGACCGTTAATGCGATTGTCAGAATCATTGTTAGCTTTTCAACTGAAAAAATCGCCCTAATATTTTTTCTGCAGATTACAATAATCATTCCCATAAAAAACAGAAACGCCCCTATATGATATACCGGAGGTACGGATGGCAACATAAAATCTATTAAAAGGTTAGGTTCCTTAGACTGTCTACTCCAAAGAATATAAAACATTTGAATAGCACCAAATGCGTCATGAGTCAGGGAAACGCCGGCCAGAATCCAACCTGCTTTTTTCTTCATCCAGAATAAAATTGCTGATATTGCAAGAATCAATAGTGGTAAATAATTAAAAACCATGCTCAAATCCCATTCTGTCGCATAATCCGTAAATATAAAACGGATCATTTTAAACTCGCTGTATAAGCGAAATAAGAACATGACCCCGAGCAGGATAGAAATAATTTTTATGGTTTTGTTTGCATTGAAAGATTTACGTTGTACGGGACTTATATTTTCGAGGACAGATTCTCCAAAGTTTTTTAATTCTTCATACATTTCTTTTTCCTGCTGTTCTTTACTTATTATTTTCTGCTTTTCCGCATCAAGTTCGTTTTTAGCAATTTCAAGCTCGTTATCAGTCAATTGCCTGTGTGAAATGATCGCTTTCGCTGTCTCAACAGCTTCAGGTTGGTAATCATTTGGGTTTTCAATAATTCCCAGTAATTGGGAATTTGAGTAACTATTAAATCTTTCTGTAAAATCCATATATTCTGATTTTTATACAGTATGCTCCTCAAACCACTTTTTTCGTGCAAATATATTCCTGATAGCAATATATAGCCCTAGTACCATTACCAGAATACCCAATGCGAAACAAACCAGCATAAGCCATGAAATTCTCAGAGAAGAAACTTTTTCCCCAACGAAAAACTCTCCCCGGGCAGCGTTTTCCGTATCGCAATACACTGAAACTTTTCCTCCAGTTGTTTTAAACGATGCTACAGGTGAAAATTGATTAAATAACTGACCATCTAAAACTACTGGCCTTTGATTATGTAGAGTTGTTGCCGTGATCTCATTCCCTTCTGCATCCTCTACTTTGTAAATAGCATCGTTACGGGATACAGTATATGCATCTGCATAAATAAACACAGGTTCATCTTTTTGTGTTGTGATTTCAGCGCTTTCTGTTGAGGCAATCCTTTGTACAGCGGCTTTGCGAGGTGTTGACTGATGTTTCTTATTGGCTCCGAATCCAAGCACAAAAATTGCAGGAGCTATAAATATGATAAGAAACAAGCCAAATAGTCTTGGCGCTCTGGATGGACATTTTGTTGTGTTCATAATTATTTCTTTTGAATGTAAAACATTTGTCTTTTTTGTAATCTGTTAAAATGAGTCTTTTATTTTTCCAACAAAAAATGAATCCGATTGTTGTTTATTACAAAGAACAGTTCGTTATGAAAAAGAATTTGCTACAATACCTGTGGGCTGGGTTATTGACTTTCTGGATACCCCTGACACTTATCATTCATGTTGTTAAGACAATCTGGCCGTTGATAGAGAAGCTGAGTAAACCCATATCCCGTATCCTACCTTTCCATACGATCGGAGGTGAAATTATGGATTCCGTAATTGGGGTATTGATTATTATCCTGATCAGCATATTAGTTGGTTGGATTGCAAAAAAATCTTTTCTTAAAAACTGGACGAATAAGATAGAAGCTATGCTTACCCTGCTGTTTCCCGGATTTTCTTTCTATAGAAATTATCTGAAAACAAAACCATCGGAAAATATACAAAACGAATGGAAATCGGTTATTGTTGAAGATAACAACGAGTTCAAATTAGGATTTATCATTCAGGAACGTAAAGATGAATTGTGTGTGATTTATGTTCCCGGTGTTCCCAATCCTTATGAAGGCGAAATCGTTTTTAAACCGTCCTCCACCCTCCGCAGAATTAATATTCCCTTTTCCGAAACCGTAAAGATCATGCGCCAGTATGGAGAAGGATTTTCGGAGATATATGATAAGTTCAATGCTTCCGGACATACATTGGAATGATTGATAACACATTCTCTTAAGGAAAATACGACTTACTCTCTGCGAATAAAATCAATCGTCTGATTTTTTCTCCTAACTATATTATCACCATCAAGCGTAAAAAAACCAACCCGGAATATCATACGCACTCCTAACTTCCCATTTTCCATGCCCCACAATCTTGTCGCCTACATAAATATCATATTTAAAATTCTCGTGGAGCCTTATCTTGCAGTTGGCGCAATCTTCCCCATCGAGATTATTAAGCTTATAATCTCCTAAAAATTCGACAGAAGCTTCTTTCTTTGTTATATAACTACCGATAGTGATGCATGCTTCCGGAATTGCTAAAATAAGAAGAATAATACCTGCTATAATTACTTTCTTATGTATCTTTATCCAAGAGATATGCAAAAGAGACTGAAATTACAGCCCACTATGGTGTGTATATTCGAAAGAACACGGCGTTTCTTGGAACGCAGGACACCTAAGGTGGGTTTTTTTACGCTTGCTTCTTTTCTTCCACACGTCATTGTTAATAACTAATCTCAAATATATTGTCTTGGATTGTTAATGGAATTGATTAGTAATTTGGCACTTTCTGAAATGTCTTTATTATTTGACTCCATAAATTTTTCAAGGATCGGTTTATTTTGTTGTATGTATTCCATTATACATATTTGCATGAAATTACGCTCTATTGATTTGAAAGTCTTCAAATATTCAGCATCCATTGTCCCATCAAATTCATCATCAAACAATTTTTTCTTTATTAGTTCATATTTCGCTAAGTTTCCTTTTGTCGGTTTGTATTCCATTGCAATATTACCTTGGCTATTGTAGTTTGCGGCCTCAAAAAGTTCTTTAATATTTTGTAATAATATGCTTTTATCTGATTTTTCTTCATTGAGCAACTGAATATAAAATTTCAATCCCCAAGGCGTTATTCTGTATAATGTTGCCTGGTGTTCAAGTCTATGGATGATGAATTCATAATCCGACGGTTCTGCATTTCCATTAAATATTTTAATAAACTTCTCTTTTAAGTCTTTTGAGCTTGTCTCATAAACGGTTCCAAATCTGTTCCATGGAAAATTATCCATACATTTTAAAAAATCCATAATATTCTCATTTATATTATTAATTTATGTTTGAATCTCTATTTGTTGTACTTTCGCTTGTTTAATAATACATTTTATTCATTTTCATATAATTGAGTATAATGAGTTTCTTTTTTAGGATTTCCATACATATCGTATTCGTAGATAATTACTTTCAGCATTGCTGAATGAAATACTTCTTTAATTCTTTTTCCATCAGAGACAAATATGCTATCGGTAAAAGTACCATAGTCAAATATTTCTATATAATTGTTTATATCATATATTATTTTCTTGTCATAAGAAGATAGTATATAACCAGGAAGGTCGTAAGAGTATGCCTCATATATTTTCAAAGAATCATAACTCGTTTGTATTTCCTTGCTATAGGAAGACAACGTATAATCAGGAAGATCGTAAGAAAAAGTTTCAGATATTTCTGAAGTATCGTTTGTCGATTTTATTGTTTTTTCCATAATAGACAACGTATCATCCATAAGTCCATACTGAATAACAGTATCTTCAGAAGTTTCATATGTATACCGATGAACCCAGGTTTCATTTTTGCCATAATCTCTCCTCTCGGTTCTGATTATTCTGTTTTGGTCATCATATTCGCTATAATACTCATCATTGATGCTTTCTATTGCATATTCATCCGCATCAAGTCCGAGATAACTAAGTGCTTCCGGAGATATTGAAAGATCTGTGGAATCTCTGCTGTAAACTATATTTCCCTGCAAATCATATTTTGTATGTCGAAACGATGTTGTCCCATCCTCACTTAATCTGGTTATTTTTTCCAGGTCACCACAAGTTTCCTTTATATAAGTAAGTTCCATCGGACCATCACTACAGTCATAGTGTGTTTCTTTAATTCGTTGATTGTTGTCGTCATATTCGAAAATCCATACTTCTTTATAATTGGGTGTGGTAGTATGATAATGGATGTCATCCCGAAATGTTAATACTATAGTTTTTACAAGCAGTGTATCCTCTTCATAAAAATTCTGATATTCAACAATCTTTTCAATGGACAGCTCATAAATATTACCGGAATTTATAAATTGCTCACTTTTCTGTTTGTTGCCGGAACACGAAAACAATGTGGATAAAATCAGTGGTAGCATTATGATGCCAGGCATTTTTAAAATATGTTTTATTTCCATGTCTTTTATTTCTTAGTTTATAAATCCACACACATAGCATACATTGCTTTAGTATCGTTTACTATAGCATAAAGCCGGTCGCTTTTGACTATCATGTGCTGGTCGGAAGTAAATTTGAATTTGCCACAATCAATCTGTCTTATTTCTGAGCCGTCTTCCGGATTCAGCAATACCGGCCGGTCTTTGCGATCGGCCAACAATGGGTTATTTTTATACCAGACGAATCGTACCGTACCGCCTGTGTTGTAATTGAATACAATGCTTCCGTCTGCAAGAGAAACACCATAAAAACGTCCTCCGTTGCCCGCTGTGCCAAAATACAAAATACCGTTTCGTTCATCAATTTCCGTGTAGAGATAGGCCGATAACTTCAGTTTCCAAACTATCTCACCGGAAGTATGCGACCGGCACTCCATTATAAACTGTGATGCCATACGGACAGCATAATCACCGAAGGTATAGGTCTTGCTATCATTATATATCTGTTTGACCGGAGCTGGTGCATTGCCTGCTTCAAGCAATTTCGTATCACGAACTTCAAGTATCTTTGCTATAGAATCGCTAAATCCTTGATAACGTTTTGTATTCAGGAAGAAACTACCGTCTTTTTGATAAAAAACTGCATCGAATGCGGAGAATGTTTTACATTCGTGATATGCCAGGTAAGATTGATTGTGTTCGGTAAAATCCGCAGAAAAGGCATCCAATAGCACATAACTTGGCATACGTTTGTCTTTTGTATATTCTTCAGGCGATACAAAGCCAAAAGCGAAATGTATGCAGGCTATTTTATCCCGTAATTCATAGAGTCCGACAATAGAATGGGAGCGCATCGGTACTCCGTCAAGTTTTAATGGTATTGCTTGTATCATTATATAAAGTTATTCAAGTATTTATTTTCAGGATGTCAATACTTTCCTTTTATTCCGTTTTCTATTCGTTGTCGTAGAATTTCTTCCCTGTTTTCATCCATATATTTCATGAATTTCCGTAAACCTTCAATCTGTTCATCTACGATTTCCTGCTGCTCACTTTCAGGTCTGAATGTATATCCGGGATAAGCATTCTGTATATATCCCATGTGACGGACATCTTTTATAACCTGCTCCAATATTGATAAGGTCTTATCCGGATCCCCAAAAGCGTATCCGTTAATCCATGTGCCAGACAAACTCTGAAATGCGTCTAAAGCAGCGGGTGCACCAGTCGGACTTAATCCTTTTGCCATATTCAATAGTATTCTACCACGAAACTGGGCATTATAAAACCAGTAAACAGACGCATCTTTTTCGCCTAAATTATATAAGCGAATAGCCAGAACATAAAGCGTTATCGCATTTACTTCATCAATACACTCTTTAATTTCATCCGCCAGTTCGAGCATTTTCCGTGGACTATCAGATTTTAGTTCATCGCTATATTTCCCTATATTTATTTGTAAGGGGGTTGAGTCATAGAAGGGAGTAACATAAATATTGATTTGCTCCTTACTCTCTTTACTTTTATCTCCGCAAGCTGTTAAAAACACAGCTGACAACAGGCATAAATAACCTGATAATCTTTTAAATAAATTCATAATTATTTTGATGTCATTTGTCATTGCAAATTTTGCAGTTCGATAATTTCCCTGATATTAGCCCTGATAAATTCCTCAACTTCTGTTTCAATTTCATGCACGACATGCTCGTCTTCTCTGAAATTCATATCCGTGCTTATTCAAAAAATCCGCTTCTGAATAAACTGTTTCTATTCCCAGGCGTTGCTTTATTCGTTGCTTTTCGAATTCGCTTATATCCGGGTCTTCAAGTTGCTTCCGCATGAATTGTATTTTTGCTTCCTTTTTGTCCATTTTGTATAAGGTTGGATTTTAATTTTACTGTCGATCAGGACGAACGGTGGTGTGGATTACAAAAGCTGCAAACCACGTATTCACTCCATCTGAAAACAGGTCGTAAGTTAGGTGTAGTTTTTTTTCTATCATTCCTGTATCAATTTTTCTATTATTTCTACTGCACAAATAACTGCTTCATGCAAATCATAAAGACCTTTTCGTGTTCTTGCGACAGGGTTTTCCCAATCCTGATTCCTGATTATAGAAATAATGAATCCATTACTTGTCCCATACCAACCAACATCTAACAAATAATCCTTCGGATAAATAACCTGTAGCATGTCTTCACGTAAATTCTCCCGTGAAAAATCAGTCTCAATGTGAGTAACAAGTCCTTCTCTAAAATCAATATTTTCCAGAGGATTGGCCTGCATTTTTTTCCTCAATAGGTTTCATATTTTCATGTTGTTTTTCATGCCAATTCAATATTGCACTAACATTATGGGCAGACATCGATTCGTCAGCAATTGGCGGAAAGAAATGATACCATCCTGTTTTCAATTTTTCACTTTCTGCCACTCTAATTTTAGGATGTATGAATTTGTCATTGATTTGGTTCAAACGATAGACCAACTGCAATTTTCTATCATCAGAAATAATACACAAGTATGGTTTAAAGTAGTCTTCATCTAATTTCACAAACCAATAATACAATCTACCCTTATAAATAAGTTTTCGTTTCCTTTTTTTGGCTTATCATATTCCAGACTATTTTTATTTAGAGTCTTTGCTAATTGCTGTCAGCGTTTCGATGGTTACTTTTTGAGACGACCGACAGTGATGATACCATTTACTGACAGCAGAGGGGATAGTTGTGTATTTGTGTTTAATCCTGCCCATTTATTGCAACAAGGTTATTTTTAGGATTATAAATCCACTCTTTAATATACCAGAACTCATTGTTGAAATATCCTTTTGCATCATCGTTGACGATATATTCACTAACAAATCTGTTTTCAATATTTTTTGAGATATTAAAAACAGAAAAATCCAATATGTCATTGCCGCAAATGAAATATTCATCATTATTTGAATGTTTAATGTATTGAAAAAACGGTTTTCCAAACACCATTTTCAATTGGTATATAACTTTGTCTGATTTCACTAAATTGAATTTCTGGCAACTGATAGAATGGCCATAATTTTTGCTTGTTTTATATGTGTGATTGTAATTTTCGACTAAAACGCTCAGATTTTCGGTAAGTTCAACTTCCTTGCAGTTTATAAAATATGCTTTGTCAAAGATATATTCATATCTTTCTCTGTATTTTTCGTATTCTATGCTGTTGACATAATTTCGCATTATCTGTATTTTATAATTACTTACGACCAAATAGGCATGGCGTCCACTATTCCTGCGAGTGCTCCTGATATGGCAAAGCTCCGTCACTCCCGGAATGAAGTAACAACAATCAGAGTTAACACAACACTATTTTTAAATAAAGATGCCCAAATTGACAATTTTCCATAACACTCTATATGGTAGAATCGTTTCCTGTCGGCATTTATGTTAGTTCCCGTTGAATAATAGTTCGATTCTGTCCCAATACTCTCCGCTGCTCTGTAAATCATCAATCTTTTCAGCTATTTTTTCTATTTTGTTGTTCAGTTTGTTGCCGAAAAATTTGAAAGGGTCTTTATCCGGAAACTCGTCCACAAAATTTATATCAGACTTTAGAATATATTTTTCCTCTACTAAAGACTTCGCTTCATCAAAGAGATTCAATAACTTTTTTGAACCTGTTTTTTCAACCGCAGTTCTGAATCTCATTATTTCGCTGAGGTTATTGTTGTAAAATATTGATAGCAATCCGTCACAAAGAATTGCACTTTCAAATTCTCCAACCCAATATATGGTTTTTACATTTTCAGGAAGAGAATTAATAATCTCATCTCTGAACTCTCCGAATTTAAGGATAATATTATTCACTTTATTCCCAACCTCTACAGGCATATCTTCAAATGAAATATCACTAAAATCTAATTTAGATAAAGCATCCTTGTAATTTTCGGGATCACTTATACTTTCATTTTTATCATATAATTCTTCCCGGATTATGCCGATTGTTTTTGCTATGTCAAATTGGTGTTCCCTATATCTTTGTCGTGCCATTTCTTCTGAACAATTTGTTTGCCTGCGAATTTCCAAAATATTACTGTCAATAAAAATTTGTTCACATAGCACAATATCACTATTATTTTTCTTTAGCAACTCCATTGCTTCAGTGATTGGAATTGGTATTCTTTTTCGTAATTCTTTTACCTTTGATAAATAATCCATAATTTTTTGTTATTTATTGGCGACAGGCTTTGCTAACTGAACTTTACTCACATTGGAAACCACGGCTTGGGCTTATTCCTCATACAATTTTAGATGTTTTACAATTTCCTTTTCAACAAATTCCACGATAGAGTTTGTCTGTTTTATTAATTCCGGTGGCCTGAGTTCATGGGCCAAAACAAATACATTATTTGTTGTCAAGTTGTATAAGAGTTTATCCCCATCGCCATATCTCCAATATTCGCCTAACATTAAAAGTTTGTCTCCATATTGCGTCACAAATCCGAGTTCTTCAAAAGATATACTAAGCCCTTCAAGTTCAAGTTGCGATATGTTTTTAAAGAATAGTGTCAAGTCTTCCGGGAAAGTAATTGAAAGTTGTTGTGCCTTTTTCTCTAATTCAGATAAAGCTACACCTTGTTCGATATGGTCTCCCTCATGGTATGATTTGAGTAATTGCTTGTAAAATTTCGGAAAACAGTCTTTTAAATACCCCAATTTGCTCTCAACTAATTGTCTCAATTTCTTTTCCTTTTTCTGTTGCTTTTCACAAAAATCATCAAATTCTTTTTTCTCGGATTGAGCATAAACATCGCTTGGGGCAAAAGATATATTTTTAGAATTCAACCAATTGCAAATGGCTACTTGTGCGTAATGAGTATTTCGTACGTCACTGGAACTTGATTTTGGTTTTGTTTTTAAGAAGACAATTCTCCCACAAATTGTTTCAACAAGTTCCTTATTTTGTTCAAACCAAAGTAGCCAATCGCCTGGGCTTAATTGTCCTTCGGCTAATTGTATAAAAGTATCAAGTGATTTTTTGTCTGCGTCCATATTTTCTTTTTAATTAGGTTACACTCTTTTTGCCCACTGGAAGACACTGCGAATTGGAAACTGTTAATACCTCCACTTTTTCAGCGTTTTTTGTCCATAAAGTCCGCTCACAATTTCTTCTGTCCATTGTTCGACTTCTCTTTGGTTAATTCCGTCTTTAAATAAATCTGTCTGACAAAAAATCAGGCAACCTTTCAGATAATCATCTACTGTATCGAAAAGTTTCGTGAGATACGGTTGGTCGTCATGGTCGAAATAGTAGACTTCTTTTGTATCCCGATGAAAACAAAACATATTCCCATTTCCCAGATAGTCACTGAAAGTTATCAAAAAGGGTAAGACCTCTTTGTCCCCATCTGTAAAATCGGGGCCATATTCAGGCGCTTCTGCCCATATATCTTTTATCCAGCCGATTTCATTAAAGTCCATGAGTTGTTCTCCAATTGGTGCAATGCCAAATGTTTTATAAAACAATTTTAAACTATCCGGAAGTTTTGCTCCCAACTTGTCTTCAAGACTTTTTATTTCTTCATCTGTTTTAGGTTCAGGAAGGTCATCATTCCACATTTCTGCCAACGATTGGATAATTTCTCTCGTTTCTGTTTCCCAGTTCTTTTCTCCTATTTTATCGAACGGAATAACGATGTCTTCTTTTTTAGCAATTTCAATCATAACTTTTATTTTTATACTTATTTATTTGCTTATGGTGGTTTTGCTGTCACGAAAACGTTAATAAGAAATATATCAACGATGCTAATAACAAAACCAGCCCAATGGCAAGGAATATATTATCTTCCCTTGTGTTTAGTCCTTTATGGGAAAGGAACCAACGGTGAATAAGTATACCGGTTTCATAGCAAAGTAGAAATACACCTATCCAAAAAGCAGCGTACATATCGGATAATCCCATGTTTCTTGTGCCCTGAAGAGCGCCCTCGTGGGCAAACCATGCTACAAGTATTCCAAATGGAACGATTAATAGTGTTAATTTTATGATGAGACTGCTGCCTTTGTAAAGCAATAGTGCCAACAACACTATGATAGGTATCAGCAAATACATGAATATAGTCATTTTTATGTCTTTGTTAGAACAGTTTATATTTCTGTCAACAGTCGTTCCAATTCTTTCAAATCGTTTCGTAGTCGCGCTGTCTCTGTCCGCATGAATAAACACCAGGTTATTCCTTGCCTGTACACAAATACGAAAGTCGGCGCCCATCTCTTTGTTGTAATTTGCACCGTTTCAAAGTCCCGAATACGTTGTCTTTCTATGGAAAATTCCAGGTCGTAATCTAATTCTGTTTTCGCTATCCAATAGTCTTGCAGAAATTTGTCGTCTGATAATTTATCAAGCGGAAAATCTCTTTCTAAAGTCACAGGAAAATTAGACTTTTTGCCGATTTGAAATTGATAAGTTATCTCATTTCCTTGCGAAATTGCAGTAAGTATCCATGGTGATGGAATTTTCTTAATCGAAAAACCGAAGTCGGTTGTCAATGAGTCCAGTTTCTGCCGTTGTACTGTCTGTACTTTTTGGGGTTGTATCCCCGGCGTTGCAGGCTTTTCTAAATACCTGAATTGTTCTTCGACATTTGCAAAAATCTCACAGTCACAAAATCCGCCATGTTCCTTAAACCACTTTTCAAGTGCTGAAGCATCAAGTTTTTTCTTTTTGCAATATTTTTCAAGTAACGAAAAGTCGTCTCGACATCCGTTTTCGGATAATTCGCTGTCAAGAAAATCAAAGAGTGGAAGAAAATCAGTTTCTTTCATTGGCAATGATTCTCTAAATGCTTTTAGTTCTTTTTCTTTAAACTCTTTTTTCAATGCTTTCCTGGCTTCTTTATCCATGGTATTTTATTTTTTGTTATTATGCTTGTTGATTGGTTTCATTTTATGCTCATCACTTCCACCTGAATCCAGACTGTCAGTTGGTAGCTAATATTATTATTCAATCAAGTCAGTTTCTGTTATTAAGGTAAATTCAAATTCTTTTAGCATGGATTGTTCAAAATCTCCAAAATGAATATCCGGAACAGAACCCATCCATGTTAATAAGTATTTTAAGTTTTGACAGGTAATCAAAATTTCGTCATCAAAAGTCGGATGGTGATTTTCTGCAATGTAAAAGTTCGTAAGTTCTTCATCAGGGTCCAATTTAATAAGTTGATTTAAAATAGTAAATACATCCTTTTTAATTGGCATTTCGAGTTCAAGAAAAGCCGGCGTTTCTTTGAATATATAATCGGCTGGTTCGCTTATCATATGATTTCCGGTTTCGTCCCATGTTATGTCTTTTGTTGTATATACTTCTGGAAAATCCACTCTGATACTAAGAGTGTCCATTGTTATTTCAACAACCGATTTTCCCACTTCGAGGATTAGATCTTCATTTACCAAAAGATTTTTTACTACAATTTTCCCTTTCATCTGTTCTCATACGTTTTATAGTCAATCGAATATTGCTTTAAGTGCTTTAAATGCAATAGTTTTGATTTTAATTCTTCTATATCAAATTTGAAATAGCCAATGTCAAATGATTTTAGTTTTGATAATTTTTCAAGCCCGTTTAAATTTTCAAGAGTTACTTTTTTTCTACTTTCGGGTGTTGACGCAAAAAGAGATCGCGTTTCCAAATTTTCAAAATCTTCAATACCGTCTAAATGTGTTAGATTGGCTGTGTATGTGAGTGATAAGTTTTTAATTATTTGTTTTTGCGATTTAGTCAGAAAATGAAAGTCCGTGATTTTGTTTATACTGCTAAAACAGAGTGTTCCCAATTTCTTCAGATAGTCTAAACCGTTAAATGAAAAGTCCGGTTTTCCGATATAAGAAACCAGCAAATGTGTTAAATTGGGAAACAATTCGAGTATATCCAAATCATTTTGTTTTATGTTCCAAATATCGAGGAAGTTTACATTGAGTAGTTTTTCTTTATGTTCTCTGAGTATCTCGATTCCCTTTTTGTCAACCTTGTAGTTATTGATAGTTATATACCTTAAGTTGTTATAGTTTTCGATGTTTTTTAGCGTTTCTGTTCTCGGCAGAATGTATAGGACTTCAGAAGTGAAATTTGTTCCACAAATGCTTTTGGAATACTCATCGTTTGTTTGCGGAAGAAAATTATTGTTGTTTTGTTTGGAAAGAAATCCCAAAAAATCTTTGGTGCTTTTTATTTCGTCAACTTTCATACTATTCAAAAGTTTCGGCCGCTTCACTTAACCACGATTTCATCGCTTTAGATTCAGGGTCATTTAAACGAAGAGCGATTTTCGTATTTATCTCATCAGGTGTCATTATCTCAACAAGTACGCAAACACTGTCTCTTGATTGATTTTTTTCGAACAATCCTTCTTCGTCCAACTTTTTCATAGCCAATTCCATCGATTGCAGTCTAAGGTTGAATTCTTTGTCCCAATCGTCATCGTCAAGTTCTTGCATTGTTGGTCGCTCAAAAAACAATTTTGTTACATCTTTAAAGTTCTCTTCTCCAAAAATGCAATAAGGCGAATCTGCATATGACCATTTAATATTTGCTTCCTGACACCCTTGTCTTTTGGCTTCACGTTTCAACGCTTCCCAAGACCATGCAGAAACAATAGGGCAAAATCCTTCCGGAATAGTCACAAGGGAACAATAATAATATTCTTCTCCATTTTCAAAGAGTTCAAGAAATGATTTTCTTGCTGCTTTTACTATTTCGTCGGTCAAAATTTCAATGTCATTTTTCATTGCGGGTTTATTTATTCTGATGTCAACCAATTTTTTTGAACATATAATCCGGAATTCTCCATTTGATTGGTTTTCAAATAAAACTCTTTTTCAAAATTATTGATAATCGTTCGGATAAGATCAAAATCGTCTATGCGACTACCGGTCTTTTTATTCCAGCTATAGTCTAAAAAATCAACAGGACTGTTATGCCAAAGAATCTTTTTCGTTTTTACTTGTGGGTAGGCGACAAAATGCTTTTAGCTACGGCTTTACTTTTACTATAACCGGCTCGCCGCACATCTCAATGTCTTTGCCGAAGGCTTTGAGCAGTACAAGCGAATTCTTTTTCAGGTATTGCACTACTTCATTGTCCAGTTCGGCCTCTGCCATTTCAGCAAGGAAACGTGCCTGAGTGGCATTTCCTTTTATACTGCCTTTTGGTGAGGCGCAAATAATATCCGTTGCAGGAGCCATCTGTTTCACTTTTGCCAGCTCTTGTCCATTTACGATAAGGTAAATATGAGCTCCGCCCTCCATAATCTTAAGGAAGCCGTTATAGTCGGTGATTACACCGTGTGGCGAAATACAATGAATCAGTATCGGGAAAATCTGCATTTTCTTTGTGAATATGACTTCGCCATCACCCGGCTTTCGGCTGTTTTGCATAGAGCGTACATTTCTTATTTGTTCGCTTTCTTTACAGTTTGTGGAGTCGCGCCAAGTCTTAAACTGAGCATAGGTGTAATCGCCAAACAGACCTTTGTAAACCGTTTCGGTGGTACTTGTTTGCGCTTGCAGCACAGAAGCCGTTAGCGACATAATGGCTACTATTGTAGCTGTAATAATATTTCTCATTTCTTTGATTGTCATAATTATTCAATCTTTAATTTTCTACTTCATAGTTGTTCCCGTCTAATTCCAACAATGCAATTACATTGAAATGTAACAGTCCAAAGTCCATAAGGGTCACTATCTAAAAGTTCAAATTGTAGTTCAAACTCCCATTTATTTTCTAAGGAATGTTGATTGTCTAATATTTCAATTCCACTAATCGCAAACTCTCCATCCTGAATTTGTTCATCAGAGAAAAAGGTTGTTGTTTTTGCTAACATTTTCAAAGGGGCATAACATATTTCAATATATTTTTCTTTGTTTTGCTTAAAGTGTATAAAGAAATCGCGAATTTTTGACCAGTCTATTTCACTGCAATATTTTTCCGTATCAATGGAAGCTTCAATCTGATCATAATCCTTTTTCAGTTGGCAGAACCATAAATTTTCTTCGCGTGAAAACTCTATTTCCTGCTTATCAACTTGGATTTTTTGTTTGTTCGTACTCATTTTTTATTTTTTATATCCTGTCGAACGGTTATTAATTTGGTTTAACTTTCAATTTCCAGCGTAATTGTTCGTTGCGCTTTGGGGCTTGCAGCAGACCGCAAGTTGGCGGTTCATGTATTTGTCTATCGGGGTTCAAATTTTTCACAGTAATCTGTCAGGCGAACATTCTGAAAGTTTTTGTCATCATCGTATTTCATAAAATGAACTACTGCCATCTTATCTTTGTCTTGTATTGCCTGAAATGCTTTCGCTTCCTTTTTAAAGCACAATTGATTAAAAAAATCACTTCCTCCGTATGGATTCCAAAAAGAGTTTTTACAATTCGAGCATGTTTCCATTCGGTAACATGCTGCCAATTTACTCTGTACCTCTCCAAATGCTACTTCCATATCGAAATTCTCTGAAATTACTCCGAGAAGAGAACATGCTCTCTTAACGCTCTTTTCATTACGAGTCATTGTAATTTGAATTTCTGTTTCAATTCTTTTTCCCGATTTGATTTCCAAAATGTGTATCGGTATAAGCGTTTTCAGTTGGTAATTTTTTAATACCAGCAATTTTTTTGCCTTGTCCTTGTAGGGATATTGTATGTCATAGTCGAATCGTGTCAGCTGATTTTCAGAATATTGTTCAGGATTATCAATGCTTAACTCCTCAAATCCGTCTGTCTCAATTATCACTCCATCAATTATTATGGGATAAAAATAATCTGACGAACTTTCTATTAAATCTTCAACTTCCGTATTTATGGTTCCATTCAAATTAGAAAAAATTGCTTTGTATTTCACCTTGTCTTACTTTTTCAATTTCATTTCTTATCCAAATATTTATATTTCTTGAAAATCTCGTGTTCCGCCTCATCTAAAGCTTCATCAAGTATTTTCGTGTCTAATTTATCAACCGCGGCAATATCGTTTAGACCTTGTTTTATCAAATCGAAAACAACGCGTTTTTTGTCTACCTCTCTCATTGTGGGATAATCGGTATAATTTTCGAACACAGCAATTCCGTAAACAAACCAATTCAATGGTCTTGTTGCGTGGAATAGAGCATTTTCAAAAGAGTCTGAAACCTGGATGTACAAATGAGTATAGCCGGGAAGCCGGAATTTTTTTGCCCGAAGTTTGTCTAATATCCTGTCACAAAACCGTGTTTCATAGGGCGAAAAATAGCGCAAACCGGTATTGGGCAAGCTATACATAAACCGTAAGTCATATATCAGTTTCTTTTTTTCAATAGCAGACTGTTCCCGGGTAATTCTATCCTGGCGGTTTGCTTCTATGGTTTCTTGCCGCCAGATATTCTCATATATTGCATCTAATTCCCATAAATCAGCGCTTTCGAGCTCCTTCTCTAAATTTTCTAATGTTGATTTTAGCTTTTCAGTATCAAAAGCATCACCTTTCTTCTTTTTTGAAATAATGACATCGAATGCTCCGTAAATAAATTTGAATACATCGGCTAATGTTTTTTCTTTTTCCAATACAGAAAGACTTACACGTACCATATTTTTTCCTCTGTAATAGTATGGCAATTTATTATACCACTCCCGGTATTTTTCATTCTTCTCTTCCGGGGGTAAAAACACTAAACCAATTTCGATTTCTTCGTAAGGGAATTCTATTTTTTCAGCTTGAAATTTGTCCGAAATAATTCTTCCCATATGATTAAACGGGTCATCCAATCTGCTTCCATACGAGCCATATCCTGTTCTACTAAAATGAATCCACATATTCTGTTTTATTAAAAATTGCGTTCAAAAACATTCAACTTTTACTGTGCTATAGGGCTGATGCCCAATGTGCCGCCGCCTGGCTGAGGGATGGATTGCAGCGCACGTCACTGTCCACCGTTGTCTGCCGCCCGTTTCCACGGCTCTGCCTCGATATCTGTCGAGACGGACGGTGATGTGGGGGCACGAATGGTGAGTTTTGCTCATCGCTCTGCCTTGTGCCAAACCGCATGTTGTAGGCAGTGCATTTTTGTTTTATTTTTCATTATTTATTGTATCAATTAATTTTTGTCCGTCTTTGCTGATATGTTTGCAACCCTCAGCCCAAATGCCTTTTAAATTTGAGCAAGAGGTAATGGAACTGATTACCTTCTTACCATCTACTATTTTATTACCAATATGTCCACTGCCTTGCCAAGCAAATGAAAATTTATTCATCGTTTATTTTTTATCCTCAACTTATTTTTTGTCCGGCATAGTATGTACCATGACGATCCTTATACCTTTTTGACCGGCTGTCATACCTGAATGTATTAATATCCGCTCCTTTCACTTCAAAGAATTCATTATATTCATTATCCTCGCAATAGTATATTTTTTCTCCATCGGTATAATAGTATTTGTAGTCTTTTAGTTGTCCGAAATGAGTCGGATCTACTCCTTCAATTATTTTCCATCTCCGGTATACATGTCTTTTATCCTTCGTGAAATCGTAATTAATCCTTTCCATCGATTCAGGGTCTGCATCTTTAACCATGAGACCTTTATAGAAAACATGTGTGTCATCAGCATAACCCCAAAACGTTTTTACATAGTCGTAAGTGGAAGGATCTGCTCCGGGAATAATTTCAAATGCCCAATATACATGATTTTGATCTTTGTAGTGTCCGGCTGTAGAAAAAATCTTATAGGATTCAATGTCTGTTGTTATTTTTATAAATATGATTATCCGCAATAATACCACAAGCATTATTATAATTCAAATATATTATCTTTAATCGAATATTACAAAAAAAACAGTGCAGGAAGATAACTCATAAACTCCCTGCACTGAAAAA